>JBIKWN010000091.1:0-6593 GCA_044356295.1 Bdellovibrionota bacterium | reverse complement strand
ACAAAAGGTTATTTTAATAGACCTGCTGCTACAAAAGAGAGTTGGGATTCCGAAGGATGGTTTCACACTGGCGACATCGGACGCCTCGATAATGAGGGTTTTCTTTTTATTACCGATAGAAAAAAAGATATTATTGTGACTGCTGGTGGTAAAAAAGTACCACCGCTTAAAGTTGAAAACTTACTGACGCGCTCGCCGTTCATTGATCACGCGATTTATATTGGTGATGGAAGACCTTTTTGCATAGCATTAGTGTCACTGAATCAAAGTGCCATTGCGACCGCCCCACATCCCGAAAATAGAATTCTTGAACTTATACAACAAGAGGTAAACAAAGAGCTTGCTACGTTTGAGGAAGTAAAAAAAATTGGTGTCATTCCTGATGAGCTTACTGTTGAAAACGGTATGCTCACACCAACGCTGAAAGTAAAACGTAAAGTTATTATCAATAAATATAGTACGTTAATTGATTCTCTTTATATTCGTTAATTGATATTTTTTTTGAGCATCAAAACCCGCAAATATGACATCCAAACGATGTCGTAGCTTACAATTAGGTTCTTTCCGTTTTTTCTGGGTTTTCATCTTCTTCAGACTGTATACATAATGAAGTGAAATCTATCGTTTTCGTAAAATGAAGGATTTCATGTTGTTAAAGGAGACTCATGATGGCGGAAAGATCTCATAAAGCGTCTCGAGAAAGAATTGTTACCACTATTTGTAACAACGCAAGTAATTCCAATCCTGAAGAACCCCCACAACAACATCCCATAGTAAAAAAACAGAACACTCCACCTACTCCAAATTTAAATAAATACGGACGTGATTTATCTGATTTAGCAAGAAACGGTAAAATAGATCTCGTTATCGGACGAAATAATGAAATTGAAAGAGTTGTTCAAATTCTTCTACGTCGCACTAAAAACAACCCAGTTCTTGTAGGTGAACCAGGTGTAGGAAAAACTGCAATTGTCGAAGGGCTGGCTCATTATTTTGCTTCAAATGATGCTCCTCCAGAACTAAGAGAAAAAAGGCTAATTACACTTAATTTATCAAGCATAGTCGCTGGAACGAAATACAGAGGCGAATTTGAAGAACGGATTAAGGCTATTATTAAAGAAGCTAAAAGTGACCCTAATATAATTTTATTTATTGATGAACTTCACACCCTCATCGGGGCTGGTAGCCCAGGTGGTAGCGCGATGGATGCTTCAAATATTTTGAAACCTGAACTTTCAAGTCGCTCATTACAAATAATTGGAGCAACTACTTTAAATGAATATAAAAAATATATTGAAAAAGATGCTGCTCTAGAAAGACGATTTCAACGTGTGAAAGTAGAACCACCCACAGCGACAGAAACGATTGCAATCCTTAGAGGACTACGTTCTAGTTTTGAATTACATCATAACGTAACGTATTCTGATGAAGCCATTGAAGCTGCAGTACAGCTATCGGATCGTTACTTTCCTGATAGATTTCAACCCGACAAAGCTATTGATCTTATTGATGAAGCCGGTGCTCGGGTTAATTTAGGATACGACAATTACGATCCTCGCTACCGCGAAACAACACTGCAACTTTTTGCAAAATTAAAAGAACTCCGAATAGCTGTCAGAAGAGAGGATCTGCCATCGAAAGATGCTTTAGATGCGGAAATTCGAATACTAAAACAACAAGTTTTTGAACTTAAAACAACGCATGATCTAAAAAGACAATCTGATCCCGCTATCGTTACTGAAGAAGTAATTTTTGATTTAGTCTCAGCAAGCACGGGAATTCCTGTTGGATCATTAACCAATGATCTGAAAACAAAACTTCTCTCTATTGATGAAGAGATCGGGAAAAATGTCATCGGTCAAGACGAAGCAGTAAGTGCTGTATGTAGATGTTTTAGGAGAGCTCGTACTCAACTAAAAGATCCAAAACGACCTATAGGTAGCTTTCTCTTTCTGGGTCCAACTGGTGTCGGCAAAACATTACTCGCTAAAAATATCGCAAAGATACTTTTTCAAGATGAAAACGCATTGGTCAGAATCGATATGTCTGAGTATATGGAGAAATTTTCCATGTCTCGACTGATTGGAGCACCACCTGGACATGTTGGCTATAATGAAGGTGGACAACTTACTGAGCAAGTTCGAAGAAGACCCTACTCTGTCGTACTTCTTGATGAAGTTGAAAAAGCCCACCCAGATATTATGAATCTTTTTCTTCAGATCCTCGAAGATGGACATTGTACAGACAGCACTGGCCGAGTTGTGAATTTCAAAGACACTGTCATTATCATGACTTCAAACCTTGGGGCGAAACCACTGAAAGATGACCGAGTCGGATTTCATCTTCATATTAATGATTCTATTGACTATGAATCTCATAAAAAGTCAGCCCTTGCTGCAGTGAAAGGATTCCTCCGTCCAGAAATGATCAACCGTTTCGATGAACTGATTGTCTTTAATCATCTTGAACTTCCACAGATGAATTTAGTGATAGAAACAGAACTCGCTCAACTTTATGAACGTATGAATTCCATACATCGTGATTTAATTCTAAGCGAAGAGGCAAAAAAGTTATTAATTGAAAAAGGATTTGATCCAGAATACGGTGCACGACCTCTGAGAAGAGCAATATCTAATCTTTTAATCGACAGACTTTCAGAAGAGATTTTAACTGGCAATATTCCTGAAAACTCAACTGTTATTGTTGATAGAGATGGGGATCTGTGCACATTTCAAATACTTGCTGGTAGGATGCAAGAGGAAGAAGATGCTCTCTTGTTGGTTTAAATCGCCATATTAGCTCAATTTTTTTTGTAACGCGAAGGACACGAAGTACGCGAAGGATGTGTTCAAATCTAAAAAAAAATCCTAATGCTACCAGTATTTTTCTACATGGAGATTCCCAGGATGTTTTTTAGAGTGGAGTATAAATCCTTTCGTTAACAAAAGTGACTCAACTTCATCAATCATCGAAGGATTACCGCACATAAATACATGATCAGTTGATGGATTTAACGTAACAGAGCCGTCACTAAAAAGATGCTGGACATATCCTTTTTTAAACTCATCAGCAGTTGGTGTTTCACGACTAACGACAGGACAGTATGTAATTGGTAAACCCTTTTGAATTAAATCTTTAATTTCATCTTGATAACCAAGATCACCTTTAAAACGAACTCCATGTAGAATAGTTACTTTACGAGCTGGATCTTGCCACGTCGACTTCGAACGTATCATCGATATAAATGGAGCAAGACCAGTACCAGTTGAAACAAGCACTAAATTTTTATCTGCTGGTACATCATGCAAAGTAAATGTTCCAACTATTTTTGGAGCAGCAAAGATTCGCTGCCCTACTTCTGTACATAACAAACGGGGCGTTAGTGACCCTGTTTGAACAACAGCGATATAGAGTTCAAGTGCATCTTTCTCATCAGGCGAAGACCCTATGGAATAGGCACGCTTAATAATTTTTTCAGGATCCACAGGCGGTTCTGCCTCTGCTGGAAGATGAGAAGCTCGTGGGTACTTACCTGGCATCCCTATTGCGATATACTGACCAGATGAAAAAGAAGGGACTCCAGCATCTGGCTTTATCTTTAAAATCATCAGATCGGGAGTGATCATGGTTCGTTCGACTATTGTTGCATTTTCCATATACTTAACATCCGTATGGTTAGTGTTGTATTAGTTCATCCTCAGATTCCTCAAAATACCGGCTCAATTGCGCGAAGCTGTGCAAGCGTGAATGCACCGCTTCACATAATAAAACCGATTCCTTTTGAAATTTCAGAGAAAAAAGTTCGTAGAGCTGGGCTCGACTACTGGCCTCTGGTGAATCTTTCAATACACGAGGATTGGAGCTCTTTCGAGCATACCTGTTCACCTAAGCGGCTGTATTACCTCTCCACCAAAGGAACTATCCCCTACTATGATATTAAATTTAATTCGGATGATTTCCTAGTCTTTGGCAGTGAAACTAAGGGATTAGGGCAAGATTTTCTAAATAAAATACCTCAAGAATCACTTTGCACCATTCCAATGGATGAGCCTGGTGTTCGATCACTTAATCTGAGTAATGCGGTTTCAATTGTGCTTTTTGAGGCCATGCGGCAGATTCGAAAAAAAAGTGAGTTATAGCGTACGATCGGATCTTATGATTCGGTCGCACTCGAACATCTAAAAAGAAAAATTTTTGTTGGCTTCTCCCATTGTGCTACCGGTGATTCTTTTTGAAACATATTGGTGAGTGGATTGTTTACTAAACAATACGATTGATCGAGTGGATGATTTTTTCGAAACTCTGGAAATGCATCTGGAGTTAGAACTACGACTCTTTTTTGGAGCAGATAAAGCACAACATCAAATGACTCATCCCACCACTCTTTTACTACAACTATCTGTTGATCTTTTGTATGTTGAGCAAGTGATGATGCAAGCAATGGATAATTCCTCGAAATAGCTTTTATATACATTCCACTTGTTGTAAGTAAAATTATTCCTACAAGGCAAATCAGAAATGACTTCTGATATTTTTCAAAAATTTTCGAATTGAAATACTTTGCTTTAGTAAGCATCACTGCCAGACCACAAGCAAACAACGGGGCAGCTGGTAATATGTAAGAGTGCCGTTTTCCAGCAGCGAGACTTAAAAGAAGTAAGAGCACAAAAAAACAGTCAATCCCTACATGCCTTTTTTGTTTTTTATACAATAAAAAATACAGAACAAAAATCCATGGGAAGAAAGTTCTTTGAACTGAAATAAGGTAAAACCAAGGAGCCTCTTTGTTCATTTTTTCTGAACCAATGAGTCGAGTTATATTTTCCAAAAAGAGATGCCGCTCGATAAATCCGTCATTACTGACTCCTAACAAATACCAAACAGAGGCAAGACAAACACCGACAATGCTATATCCTATTAATTGAAAAAAAATCTT
This sequence comes from Bdellovibrionota bacterium, assembly GCA_044356295.1. Classification (GTDB taxonomy): domain Bacteria; phylum Bdellovibrionota_C; class UBA2361; order UBA2361; family JBIKWN01; genus JBIKWN01. The sequence goes on along the minus strand of JBIKWN010000091.1, from coordinate 1,657 downwards.
CCATGATTTTTCTTGTTGTTCAAAAAAAGTAATCAAACCGAATAAAGCTATAATCACCACTGCAAGTGGACCTTTGGTAAGGATTGCTGCAGCGGAAAGTAAGGAACATAAAAAACCAGTAATAATTGATAATTTTTTAGTAAACAGAGCAGACGTTCCTACATACGTAGCAGCAATAATCCAAAAACAAAGAAGCATATCAACTTTTGCATCTACCGTTTGAGCAAAGAATATCCAACTGGTAAGAAGAATGACGACAGCAAGGTATGCAGTACTGTTTTGCTCTATTTCAGATTCTTCAGATTTTTTTGAGTAAATTTTAGTTAAGGAAAAGGTTAAAAATAACACACCGATTGAAGACAAAAGAGATACTAATCGAGGAATCCATATTGAACTCGACTGAAAACAAAAACCAACGAATGTCCCAATCCAGTGAAATAGTGGTGGCTTTGAAGGTACTATTCCATTCCTCGAAGGATAGAAAAAATGATCTCCATGCAAGATGCTCCAGATGACATGCGCTTCTCGGGCTTCAGAAGATCCCCATACTGGAACTAACAAAATATGAAAGAGTTGTAGCCCAAAAAATAGGCTTAGAATTAAAGCAAGAGGATGAGTTTTAAGTGTAGAAAGAAAACCCTTAGTCACAACTAGGGATTTGTATCATACCTTTTAGCCATTCACTACTTTTCGACTAAGAAACGCCTGTGAACGAGGTTTTCGACGATAAATATCTTTCTTCGCTTTTGCACGACCTTCTTTTGGCTCATCATCGAAATTTGGTTTCTTCGTTGGATCAAGGTCAAGGTCGTTACTAAGATAATCATACATATGTTCAAGCGCACGTCGCTTTACACGAGAGATATGGCAACGTGAATATCCTAAGTCGTATGCAATATCGATTAACTGCTCTTCTTGAACAAAAATTCTTTCTAAAACTTCTTTTGCAAGTCCGTCGAGTTTATCTCTTGCTTCAACTGAAAGTTGAAGTGCTTCGCTTCGAATAAGAATTTCATCAGGCTTTTGCACTTCAGATCCTGTGAGTGCGTCAGCAATTTCATAACTTTGTGAAAATCCTGCGATAAGATCCTCGTCTCCTTCTCCATCAAAAGCAAAAGGAACAAGATTAGAGTTTGCAGAGGAAGAGATTGTTCGGATGAGGTTTCCTCTTAAGTGATAAAAGAGGAATGTCATAAAGCTTGCGCCCATGTCAGGTGAGAAACGAGCGGCTGCTTCACATAGTGAAAGGTCTACGATACTGTCAATTTCGTTAAGGTCTAAGCGAGCATTCCAACGACGTAAGATACTTTTAGCAAGCTTACGTGCTTTCGTCCGTGAGCGGATGATGACTTTCTCTTTGGCTTCTTCTGATAACAAACGAATACTATTAGGAGCTGCGTCCTTGTTTTCAACCAGAGTGAGTTTAACTTTAGGCTTGCTGTTTTTCATACAACTCAAATCAGCCTATACCCACAAATTGGTTCACTAATTTCTAAAATAAAACACAGTATATATTTCAGCTTCCAAAATGTGAATAAAATTCATAACTTACTAAATTTATTATGAATTCAATGTCTCAAGGACATTTCAAAGGTATTGGGGGATGTTGGGGGCTGATAATTTAATGATAAATATCAGTGGGTTATACCCCCCGTGA
>JBIKWN010000008.1:0-71220 GCA_044356295.1 Bdellovibrionota bacterium | reverse complement strand
TGTTAGCTATTGCTCTTATTTTATGTGCCGTATTTGTGCCAGTTGTTTTTATGGGTGGGATTGCGGGACGATTTTACGAACAGTTTGCTGTAACAATTGCTATTTCGGTTTTGTTCTCGGCTTTTAGTGCTGTAACATTAAGTCCTGCATTATGTGCAATGCTTTTAAAACCTTCGTCTCCGTCAACCGGGATAATTGGAAAGTTTTTTGGCGGATTTAATAAGGCATTTGATTTTGTAACTGTTAAATACACAGGCCTTGCTGGATTTTTAGCAAGAAAATTAGTTCGGGCGTTTGTTATTTTCGGTGTAGTACTTTTTGGAGTGTATTCATTTGGAGGTTCCTTACCTTCTGGATTTATACCAGAAGAAGATCAAGGATACCTATTAGCAAACGTGCAGCTGCCTGACTCATCTTCGCTTCAGCAAACAGATAGAGCCGCTAAGGAAGTCGAGCAGATTATCCAAAATTCACCAGGGGTTGATTCTGTAACAACAGTAACAGGGTTTAGTCTTTTAACTGGAGCATACGGAACCAATACAGGATTTTTCTTTATTTGGCTAAAACCTTGGGAAGAGCGTAAATCAAAAGACGAACATAGTTTTTCAATTATTAAGACTTTGAATGCAAAGCTTGCTAAGCAAGTGCCTACGGCGGCAGCTGCTGTATTTGGTCCTCCTGCAATTCCTGGATTGGGTACCGGTTCTGGATTTAGCCTTATGTTGCAAGATAGGGAAGGGAAAGATCCAGCATACTTGGCCGAACAATCTATGCGATTTATTGAAGCTGCTAGAAAGCGACCAGAAATTGGGCGTATAGCAACGATGTATAGAGCATCAGGCCCGCAAATTTTTGCAAATATTGATCGCGAAAAAACTTTAAAGCAAGGAGTAAGCCTTCCAGATCTAAATCAAACATTAGGAGCATTTTTAGGTGGAGCCTACGTAAATGATTTTAATAGTTTTGGAAGACTGTATAAAGTTTATATACAAGCCGATCCTCAGTATCGGGATTCAATCGACGACTTAAAATTATTCCATGTTCGAAATGCATCAAGCGCAATGGTGCCAGTTAGTACACTGCTTTCAACGGAAAAAATTACAGGCCCAGATTATACAAACAGATTTAATTTGTTCAGAGCAGCCGAATTAAATGGTGTTCCTGCGGCAGGATATAGCTCGCTTGATGCTATCAACGCATTAGAGTCAGTCGCTAAGGAAGTGCTTCCGGATACTATGTCCTATGCGTGGAATGCGATGTCGTATCAAGAAAAAAATGCCCCAGCTGCAGGTGGAGTTTTTGTGTTAGGAATTTTATTTGTTTTCTTAATACTTGCGGCTCAATATGAAAGTTGGTCTTTGCCTTTTAGTGTTCTTTTAGGAACTCCTTTTGCTGCTCTTGGAGCATTTGGTGGGCTTTGGATTTCTAGGCAAATTTTAGGCGAAGCATATTTAAATAATATATTTGCTCAGATAGGAATACTTACCCTTGTTGGATTGGCCGCAAAAAACGCAATTTTGATTGTCGAGTTTGCAAGAATGCAAGCAATGGAAGGAAAGCCTGTTTTGGAAGCAGCACTTGAATCAGCAAGGTTAAGATTCCGCCCGATTCTCATGACGGCATTTGCGTTTATCTTAGGAGTTGTACCGTTAGTGTTAGCGACTGGATCTGGCGCGGAAGGCCGAAAAATAATGGGAATGACAGTTTTTGCTGGGATGTTGGTTGCAACAATTTTAGGAGTAATAATGATTCCGGCATTATATGTTTTTATAGAAATGCTTAGTAAGAAGAATAGAGGATAGTTTGATGAAAATTAGCAATAAATTATATCTTCTATTTAGTCTTGTTTGTGTTGGATGCTCGTTTACTCCTGTCTATGAAAGACCTGAAGTTAAACTTCCATCTAACTTTTCAGAGCAACATCAACAAGGCGAATCAATTGCAAATATTAAGTGGTTTGATATTTTTAAAGACCAACAGCTTCAAGCTCTAGTAAAAGAAGCCCTTGAAAACAATAAGGACTTAAAAAAAGCGGCTGCTAGAATTGAAGAATCTAGTGCAGTGCTTGGATTTACTAGGTCCGATCAGTTTCCATCTTTAGATATTGTTGGCTCTGCAAATCGATCAGATTTAGGCTTTGCTTTTAAGCCTATAAATTCATATGGACTTTTTGGAAGTCTTTCTTACGAAGTAGACCTGTGGGGTAAATATAGTAGCGCTACACAGGCTGGTCGCGCGGACTTGTTTGCAACAACTTATGGATATAATACGTTAACTATTTCGCTGATTTCTCAAGTTGCGGATCTATATTTTAGATTGATTGATATTGGGCAGCGAGTAAATATTGCTGAACAAACATTAAAGAACAGAACTCATGCAAGGCAGATAATAGAGCAGCGGTTAGAGAAAGGGATTATCCCCGAGTTAGATCTTAATCAAGCTCAGATCGAGGAATATGATGTAAAAGCATCGCTGCAAGGATTTAAGCGTGAGCTTGGATTAACAGAGCATGCATTGCTTATTTTGCTAGGACGTACTGAAGGAGCAATTGCGCGCTCTTTAGTACTAAGCGAAAAATTACTGTCGCAAAAAATTCCAACTGGTATTCCTGCTAATCTGCTAGTGCGAAGGCCTGATTTGTTAGCGTTAGAAAATCAGATTAAATCAAATCTTAGTCGAGAAGGTGTTGCGTGGGCTGATAGATTTCCGTCCATTGATATAGGAGGAACACTTGGATTGGCAAGTAATTCTAGATTAGATTTTTTTGATGCTGATGCACAATCCTGGAGCGTAGGTGGAAGTTTGTTTTCTCCGCTTTTAAATATGGATCGATTTAGTTCTAGGTTGCAGGCGCAAGAGGCAAGGACTAAACAAGCCAAGTTAGAATATGAAAATGCTGTAATAAAAGCAGTCCAAGAAGTGCAGGATTCCTTAACCGAGATAAATACTTTTCACGATGAATATAAAAATCGTCAAGGGCAAGTCAAGGCGTCAAAGAATGCAAATATCTTATCGCGAGCTCGCTATGATGACGGAGTAACCGGTTATTTAGAAGTTCTTGATGTTGAACGGTCTAGGTTTAATTCAGAATTAAGAAGTTCGATTGCTTTGCGTAGTTATCTTTCTTCTATCGTGAAGTTATATCGGGCACTTGGTGGTGGTTGGTAAAAGCACTGTGAGAGAGAAAACTGGTACAAGGTAACTCCGAAAAGATCTTGGTACAGGGTAACTTTCAATATGATTTAACCTACTAAAAATATTATATAATCCGAGTTACCTTGTACCTATTTTATATTTTAATGCTGCTTTACTGTTTTTTAATTTCTCCTACTCTTTTTCCAAGATTGGATTTTGTTTCGTCATTCCAATTCAGGGAATGAGTCGTCAAGCAGTATGTTAAGGGGGAAAAGCTTGGTATAATCTGCGCGCTATCTGAGAAATATCAGGTTTTGGGACTGCTCATTGACCTCCGTGTTCTACACCCGGTGGTGAGTGGGCAGAGCCCAAATTCACCTTATGGAGAATAGAATTATCACTCAAACAGGGGATCCTGCGATCGCCTGCCTCATCAATTGGAATGGTAAAACATTCCCACTAAACCAAAACCAAGCACCTCGAAGAGGTGTTTGTACAATCGCAGCAGTGCGAAGCCTGGAAGATCCGTCAGAAACGATGATAGTGCTTCACTATCTCGCTTTCAAAGCGGGCCGCAGTGATATGTGGTTCACGATTACGTTTACCGATCATGACACAATGAAGGGGACTGAAATCTCCAATTGGATCGATGGGGTCTTGATTGAGGAGTTAGAGTTCTTTTGGGGTGAAGCAGCCTTATACTTTGACGAAGACTCTGAACCCGCGAATTGGTTCGATGGTTGGACACAAACCATACCAGATGTTTGTCAAAAACATCTCGAAGCAATGAACGAGAACTTTAAACTCCCCCCTCTTCCGACTTCCGGTTAAGGGGATGAGCTTCAAAGGGGTTTTTCAAAAGGTTTTTACAGATCTCAGATAGCCCCTTTTCTTCTTCATAACATAAAAAAGAAAAAACGGTGACGCTACCAGAAAGGAAAATGGTAGAGAATCGTATTTGTATTTTTTAAAGATCTTGGCACAGGATAACTTTCAATATGAATTAACCTACAAAAAAAAAGTATTATAAAATCCAAGTTACCTTGTACTAATGAGACGCTTTGTACTAATGAGACGCTCACCTTTAATGCACCTATCTCGGGCAGAATAAGATAATCAATTCAAATACTTGCAAAGGTGAGCGTCCCCTATAGTTTACGATTTTTTTGTAGATTTATTTAGCCGTCAAATATCATAAATCTTCTTATTTCTGCCGAATCTTTGCCGTGCAGAATGCGATTACTTTTCTCTTTATTCATAATCATATCAACTATTTTCGTCGAGCGAGCGAATGCTTACGACATTTCGCAATTTGATGCTCCACCAGCTGGATACAACATAATGTATGTTGCCTTAGATGGTAGTGATTATTCAGGTGATGGCTCTATTGCAAAACCATATCAAACTTTAGGTGCAGCTCTCTATGTTTGGTCACAACGAAAAAATCTTTCTTCTGATGGAATGATTATTCGTATTTTATACGGTGATTACATCAACACAGGCGACATCTATGTTTCAACAAATCAAAGTGGTACAGATGAGAAACCGCTTATTATTGACGGAGGAGGTCCTGACCAAAAAGCAACGTTTCTTGGAGGTAGAAAACTTTCTTCTTTTCCCTTGCATACAGGAGCGTCAAGAATCAGTGAAGTTCCTGTTGCAGCTCAAAGTGCAATAGTAGCGATTAATCTTTCATCTGTTAATCTTGGGAATTCAATTATGGGAGAAACTTGTTCTGGATGTTCTGGTACATCCAGTCAACTCTATTTCAATAATGCTCCATTAACCTTAGCACGGTACCCAAACGTCACTGAAGCTAAACCGTGGATTAAGATTACATCAAGAAATTCAGATACAACATTTTCAACAGATGATGCTTCACTGAAAACAATTTCTACTGATCCCTCAGTATATGCAACAGGGTTTTGGATAAAACAATGGTCCCAAAGCGATAGTTATATAAGTATAAATAGTGCAAATGGAAGAGTGACACTGACTACTACTTCAGAAACACCAATTACAACCACACTTTTTAATCAGGCTCGATTCTTCTTACAAAATTCACTTCAGTTCCTCGATCAGCCCGGTGAATATTACTTCGATCGTGAAACAAAAATTCTGTATATCTATCCACCAGATGGTGGAACACTCAATGACATTACCATCTCTGAATCAAATAGACTCATAACAGTATCCTCAACATCAAATGTCATCATTAAGAATCTTAATTTCAAGTATGCTCGTGACCGCATATTGAATGTATGGGATTCAGAAAAAGTCATTCTTTCAAACCTTTCGTTACTTGGATCTACTAGTTATTGTTTATCAGCAACTGACTCAACTAAAGTAACTATTTATGGGAATAACATTTCAGATTGTGGTGATGGAGTCTTTGTAACACAAGGTACAGTCTCAAATTCCGATAATAGCCAGCTAGAGATTTTCAATTCTAATCTTTCAAAATTAGGCTTAATTCGAAGAACCTTTCTTCCTGCATTGGTTCTTGGGGGTAATGGGGTTAAGAGCATGTATAACAGTATTTCCAACACAAATGCTGCTGGTATACAAATATCAGGAAGCTCAATTAATACAAAAGTTTTAAGAAATAATATCTCGCATGCGTCACAAGAGATAAACGACGTTGGGGCAATTTATCGAACAGGACAAAATCCAAATGGTCGCGGAGATCTAATAAAAAATAATGTCATACGATCGTCGAGGGGATTTTTTTGGGATGAATCTGATGATGATGAATCAGTAGGAATCTATTTAGATGATAGAACAAATGAACATACAGTTTCAGGTAACTGTATTGATGGGGTTTCAACAGGTATCCTTGTTGGTGGTGGTCAGTATAATCAAGTAATTGATAATAAAATAGCTTTTGCAAGTCATTACGGAATTCATGTCGATGAGCGTGGTGGTGACATGAACAGTTGGTATTTTAACGCATTAGGAAATCCATGGCAGAGAGAACTCAACTCATTTCAATCATTATCACCCGAGGATCCACTATTTACCTTATTTCCAAATCTCGTTGGATGGGATCTGGATCCATTTAGAGCAAAAAATAATATTATAACTGGCAATGAAATTGGTTCACCAAACGGCTTGAGATTTTTAAATGGATTAGGTGGCCCTACTCGGCAGTATTTTACAGTTGAAAACAATAATACCCAGGCAACAAGGATCAGCACCGGATGTACTGAAGAGGCTCTTCAAGGAGGAGCAACTGAAACAGGCTCAATTTTTACCTCATCAAGTTCCTTCCAAGCAATCGTCGGTGTTCAATTTTCAACCAAACTTTTACAGCAACCAAGCTTTCTACTAGATACAGGATTAAGTGTCGAGATAACAGGTTTACCAGAAGGTGCAAATTTTGATTCTACAACCAGCGAGCTTACTTGGCTTCCGAATGGGGTTCAGAGCAGTACCATCAATATGAAATTGAAATCATCCTTCTCTCAAGTCATTGAACAAAAAAATATAACGCTTCAAGCTTCAATGCAATCTGTTCCACAAGCAGTCAGTAATGCTACTTGTGAAAATCTAAATATAGCTTGGGATGCTGTAACAAAAAACACCGATAATTCCTCAGTTAGTGGACCTGTCAGTTATATAATTAACTTTCAGAATGCTTTGGGAACAACGACAACTATTCAAACACAAAGTAACTCATACCCTCTTCCTCGACATCTTTTTCTTGGAGGGACAACTAAAACTATTTTTGTAAAAACAAAAGATAATAACACAATTGAGTCCTCTTCTTCATCAATCGAATGCACAATAACAAATTCCTCGAGTACTCCTGCTGACGTTTCTGATCAAGATGAAACTCTTACAATTTCACATAGTCTTCTAAATCAAAATGGCAACAGTCTTGCTTCCTTTGCTGGCGTTGTAACCATTAAAAACTTTCAAAATATAGTGCAGATTTCAAGACAATTCACGTCAACTGATCTTCCTTTGCAACTTCCTTATAATTCTCTGCCGAAAGGAAATACGTATACTGTCGAAATTTTCATCAATAACGAATTGCAAAATGTTTTCACAATCAATACAGACCCAATCTATATTGATAAGCAAGGGGCCCAAGAAGCGGATTCTTTTATTCTTTCTAATCGTCTCTCATTACTAACAGCCAGAGGTGTCGCTGTAACAGTCGTTGGAAAGCCTCTTAGATTACTTAAAGACAGCGAGCTTGCACCAACAGTTTTAACAGAGAAACCAAAAAGAAAGTCAAATCCTTCAAAAATTGAAAGGTTCTCTATCGCACCAAGAAAAGTAAAAAATACAACATTTATTGATGGGTGTATGTTAAAGAATAAGATTGTCGTTGCACGAACTCGCAGAAGCGCAAAAGGAATTGAAATATTCCTTGGCAATAAAAAACTAGGCTTGCTGCCTGTCTCGAAAAATCCATCTTTTTTCTGTTACACTCCGAAAGGTCAATCAACATCACTCATTGCCTCACTCGTCGGAAAAAAGGTTTCAATTTTTGGTGTCACGAAATCATTATCAAAGAGCACTATTCCTCTCTTACCAAATATAAAAATTACTCACGCAGTACCATTTGGCAACGAAGTAGCTGTAGTTGGAATTGATTCAGATAATCAGAGCTCTCTTTATACTCTTGTTAATAAGGAATGGAAAAAACAGGTAACACTTCTTACACAACCTATAGAAGTATCACCTATTCTGCTTACTTCTAGACAAGCTGCACTAGCTATACGCTATGACTCTCACACTGTTTACACGTATGCATCAACAGATGGGTATATTGAATCAACTGCTTTTTATCTTTCTGATGGAATTAAAAACTACAATTTATTTCCTTCAATTCCATATCGAATTAAAAGGTAAAGTTATTCTATAACCTACTATTCGTATAGAACCAACGAGCAGGGAAATGAAATGGGATCTTTAATACCCAATCGAAGTAAACATCTTTGTATACTGTTCATCTAAAACAGTCTGAATATTAGTAAACTTACTACTTCTTAATCCTTGTTTACTACCTGTACATTTAGAAGTTGTAAGATATAAACCAGAGCATCCGAATGTACCCAAGAAAACTGCGTATCCGTCTTGCTCCCATTCACGACAAGCTTTCTGAACACCTATCCACATGACGTCAGGAGTAACTTCGTAGTTATCTGGTAAATTATCAAAAACCTTAGGATCTATAACTTCTGGCCCTGCATAGTCATGACAAAGGACTGGAGTATTTTCAACGAGCATTCGTGAGAGAACATTTAAATCCGATTTTACTCCTTTATATGAATGGTCTCCATCAAGAAAAACCATTGTTGGAGTAATATCAATTTGGGATTCAAAGCTTCCGATATCTCCGCCAAATAATACGGCGTATTTTTCTGAGTCCTGTGCTCTTAAGTTTTTTCTTGTGCGTACAATTACTTCAGGTGAAATATCTATGCCGTAATATTACGGTGATATTCTATTAGGATTATTGAGTGCTCCGAGTAGTTCAACAGTTGCAGAACGCCCACCGTACATTCCTATTTCTAGTATTACATCTCCGCAGTAGTAGCCCATCTCGAAAAGTTTTAGGCTATCTCCAACGGCTTGCCAACCTTCAAGATGCTCTGTTTTTGAATAAATATTTTTATGTTCTTCGTTAAGATAGATGCTTTGGTGATTACTCCAGCTGGGCAAATATTCTATTGAATGGCGGTTTGTGTAACGGATGTCTGGTTTCATCGGAATATATCTACCATAGTGTTAGATTCAGTTGAGATAGCGATGGATTCTTTGTTGTTTAAGAAAAATCCCCACGGTTTTGATTTTTCTGACACGTTATAATACCACAAACTTCCACTCAGCCGTACTAAATGACGCACTACTTTTCTTATCCTGCTTTACTCGCCTACAAAGTTCACTAAACATCTCAGAAATTATAGGAAGATGTGAAACGACTATAACCTGATCATTCTTACCTTCATCCACATACTCACCTATAACATCAACTGCTAAAGAAGAGTCTTCGTCGGGAACAAAGCATGCATTTTGCTTCATTTCAGTAATATGAAAATTATCTTTCTTAAGTTGGTTCATAATAAGCTCCGCTGTTTGAACAGCTCGAACATAGGGGCTCGATACGATGAGTAGCGGTTTTGTCTGTACCAATTTCTTCGATATCTCACTGGCCGACCGTAAGACTTGCTCCTGCCCAAGCTGAGTTAAAGGTCTTTCTGAATCCAAAAGACCCTGTATCATCGCCTCAGCCGGATGAAGTGCATCACCATGTCGAATTAGTATAAGATTAGCCATCTATGTATAAGGCTATCGAACTCAAACCAGGAAAAGAAGCTCCAATCTTACGACGCCATCCGTGGGTCTTTTCAGGAGCGATTAAATCACCTCTTTCAGGATTTAAGAATGGTGATTACGTCGAAGTATTGAGTCACAAGAAAGAATCTTTGGGGTTAGGATATTTTCAAGAAAGTTCAATCGCTGTTCGAATCCTTAGTTTTGATAAAAATTCTGAAATTTCATTAAAAAATCTATTTCTTAAAAGGATCCAAAATGCATTTCGGCTTCGACAAAGCTTGCCGATGAACCGAAATGAAACTAACGCATACCGGCTCATTCACGGCGAAGGCGATGAATGCTCAGGCTTAATTGTTGATTATTTCAATGCAATTCTTGTCGTTCAGATTCACAGCGTGGGGCTTTTACCTCACCTACAAATAATTCTCGATTGTTTGATTGAAACAGTTAAACCTGAAGCAATTATTTTAAAAAGCCAAACCACTGTACAAGATGGTAAGAACGAAGTTGTCTATGGATCTATACCTGATGCAATCATCATAAAAGAAAACGGAATGCAGTTTTTCGTATCACCTCTTGATGGTCAAAAAACTGGATTCTTCCTTGACCAACGAGACAGCAGAGCTTTTATCTCAACGCTCAGTGATAATAAAAAAGTCTTAAATCTATTTTCCTACTCTGGAGGCTTTTCAGTTGCTGCAATTAAAGGTGGCGCCTCAGATGTGGTCTCGGTTGACAGTTCTAAACATGCAATTGAATTTTGTAAAAAAAATATAGAGCTCAATCAAGGTACATCCCACCGAGCAATCGATTCAGATGTGTTTGATTACTTAAAAGAATCAAAAGAACTTTTTGATATTGTAGTGTGCGACCCCCCTGCTTTTGCAAAACACGTTTCGGCAGAAAAAGCTGCAATTAAAGGTTATGCCAGGCTTAATAAAGCTGCTCTTGAAAAAGTCGCCCCAGATGGACTATTTGCTACTTTTTCTTGCTCTCAAGTTATTTCAGCTTCAAGTTTTGAATCAGCAGTAACAAGTGCTTGTGTAGAAGTCGGTCGCCCTGCACGAATCATTCACCGCTTTACTCAGGCATGCTGCCATCCTGAATCTGTTTTCCATCCTGAAGGTCGCTATTTAAAAGGTCTACTTTTACAGCTCGATTATTAATTTTTTTAAAAATTCTAAGACATGATCGGATATAGCTTTGCGATATTGGCAGCATTAACAGGGAGCGCCAAAGACACCATCAGTAAAAAGGTAAGCTTTACAGTGGATGGTACCATCTCTGCTTTTGCTTCTTTTGCATTTGCAATCCCATTTTACCTTGTGCTTCTTTTGGTTGCAGTAGCATTAGGATGGGAGCAACCTCATATTGGGGCAGGCTTTTTTCTTTTTGTTTTCTTAAGAAGTTTTTCTGACATGTTCGCAGAAAGTTTTAAGATGCATGCTTTAAGCCACGGTGAGTTTTCTTCTGTATCCGCTCTTATTTCGCTTCATCCTGTCGTTACCCTATTAACATCGCCACTTATCACCAATGATCCAATTACAACCCCAATGATAATCGGTGTCATCCTTGCTGTGGCAGGAAATCTTATTATTATGACATCAGGAAGAGCGCTGCCTTCAAAAAAAGCAATCGTTTATAGCCTTCTTACAGCTTTCTTTTTTAGTATTAATACCTGTTTTGATCGACTCAGTGTAGGTGCAGGTTCCCCTATTGTCAGCGGACTTTTCATGAATATTCTTGCTGGGCTTTTCCTCTTACCAACCCTGATGTTGAAAAGAAAATCGCTGCATGAATTAAGGTCTCATGCAAAAGCATTTTCTCTTCGAGGGTTTTTTGAAGCTGTTTTTATGTGTTTAAAATTAAATGCACTTCGTTTTATTACAGGCCCAGAACTCGCAGCTCTCATGAGGGTTAACCTTATTTTTACTATTATTAGTGGCAATAAATTATTTGGCGAGATCGGATTTTTTCGAAAATTATGTGGTGCTTTAATTACCATTATTGGTATTGCGATTATGATCTTTGGGTAGCGGTTAAAAAGCGTTATAAAAATTAAGCACCAAGCACACGCTTTTGTCGAAGTGGAATTACATTGGCTATACGTGGTTGAAACTCTTCTTGATGATTTCCCTCTTTAAGAAGCACTTCTTGATCCTTCATATCCTCAGAGAGCATAACCACTTGAGCTGGTGAAACTGCACTCGATTTTGAAAGCACTTCTTGCATTTCTTGATATACCGCTTGACTGGCTTGAAAGTGAGCCTTCATTCGAATGAGCTTTATCGATAGTACTGATGCTTTAATAAAATCACTTGTCTCAGCTGCAGTTACTAAATCTTTTTGATGTCTATGAAGTTCAGCTTCTGCCAATCGCCAATCTGAATAAGAGCGATCACGAAGCGCATAAAGGTCATGCACTAATCGTTTAGGATTTGGGTTCTCAAGAGCAGAGGAAAGATCCCTCATGAGTTCTGTAGTAACTCTCTTCCACTCGTCTGATTGCAGTTCACGAACCTTAGTTTCTGAGATTTGACCGTCTCCACTAACAAGGTACTTACCAACTAATGTGGTATCGACTGATGAATATAAACGAACAGCTTTTCGGCTTTTCTGAAGGAGTTTAAGGAGGCGTGAGCGAAGTTGTACTGAATCCATGGGGGGCTAAAGATACTAAAGCGGCAGAATAAGTCAAAAAGAAAATTTTTACCTATCACGATAGGGCAAAATTTTCCACAATTTCATCATTTCTGACACCCTCTAAGGCCCTTTTCCATTTTAGGACCTTCAGCGAGCCCTTAAGGGTTGGCATCACTATTGCTTTAACTACCTTCAGAGCTTCTCTTGCTGTTAGTATGCGGTGATAGTTTTTCTAAGACTGCCCCGTTACCACACACACACTGCTCATGGGTCTTAGAGAGAGTAGTCATCGTGAACAGACAGTAAGATTGACTTTTGCACACCTAGCGAGGTATTCGAAAGTTGTACTTTCTTTGCCGGTCTGATGAGCTCCCAGACCGGTTTTTTCTTTTTAAATCTCCCAAAAAATAATCGTTTCCAGACAGGGTACACGTTTAATAACACTGTCTTTTTTCGGACGATCTTCTAAGCCTCAGAATCTTTATCACTTAGATTAATGAAATCTATTTTGTATCTGTGTTACTGTTAAGATATATAGTTACCTGCTTTGATTTTTAAATAGTATGCATTTGTCTCACCTCTGTAGTTCCAATAAAACGTCTCTCTCATACAAACCTATAATTTTTTTAATTATTTTTTTTCTTACTCTCAATAATTCGGTTCTTCCCACCTCACATGCCGATGACCTAACCATAAGACGTGGAGTTGTTTTTCATGGAATCATTGAAGATGCTGCTGCAGATCAGCTCAAAGCTTGGAATGTTAACCTTGTTCGGTATACATTAATTTGGGGAAATCCTTCTGCGCTTGATGCATCGAATGAAGCTTCATATTTAGCTTGGCTTAACGCAGCACTGGATGAATTTGATGTCACTCTTGGTAAACTCCAAGCTCGTGGAATAAAAGTAGCACTGAACCTCCATTCGCCTCCTGGAGGTTTTTCTTCAAGAGGGAGCAAAGCTTCCCATCGCCTCTTTGAAAACGCTTCTTTTCAAAGTACCTATGTAAAAACATGGCAGATAATCGCTTCCCGATATAATGGAAATAGTACTATCTGGGCTTATGATATTCTTAACGAGCCTGCACAGACAAAAAAACTCCCAAGTGGTGTATTGTCATGGAATGATCTTGCTCAACAAACCGCAGAAATAATTCGGGCGATCGATCCGACGACTCCAATAATCATGACGCCAATTTATGGCAAATTAACAAGGTTTGCTGGGATGAAGAAACTCACTGTCCCAAACGTTTATTACACTATTCATTTTTATGATCCTTGGAAATTTATCCACCAAGGTGTACTTGGAGTACCGCTCGGAGCAACGTATCCTTCAAAGCTTGGTAATCTTTCCAAGTTTACACGTTCACTGAGACCTCTTCAAAATTTTGCACGTAAAAATAAATCTCGAATGTATATCGGAGAATTTAGCGTAGCTCGTTGGGCACCAAAAGGCTCAGGAGCCCGTTATCTTAAAGATATCACAAACATCTTTAAACGTTACCGTTTTGACTGGACGTACCACTCGTACCGAGGAGCCACAATTTGGAATCTTGAAATGAGTGATAAAAAATCAGTTTCTACCTACTCAACAACCGATTCAAGTCGACTCAAAGTAATGCTCAAAGCTTGGAGTTCAAATACTCCTTAGCACTCAACGTGATTGATTCGTAATTTGAATCGTGGTCGGAATCGATAAACCTCGAATTCCATCTGCTTCTATTTCGATTAAAAGTCTAGGATCGGTGAGTCGGGTAACCTGAACAACTCCCGAGGCAGGTCGTATACTATCAAATACTTCACGATGAGCCCGAGCATATTCATCCCAAAAATTAATATTAGTGACAAAGAGCCGGGTCCTGACGACATCATCAAGCCGAAATCCTTGTGAACTTAAAATAGATCGGATCTTATTTAAAACATATCGAGTCTGTTCATACGGCTGATTTGGATATATCACATCCCCTCGATCATCGACTGAGGTTGTACCGCTAATGAAAATCTGGTCATTTACTACTACTGCACGGGAATACCCCCTCATAGGTTCCCATGGCGTTCCTGATGAAAGATTGATTCTTGGTTTTTCTTCTTGAGATTTCGTCATACACTTTGATTGTGGTCTGTAACGTAGGTTTTCCGCAAGGGAAGACCTCTCTAGGAGCTTAGATTTTGAGTAAACTTGAACGGCTGAAAAGCAAAACTTTTTATGAAATTTTAAACGTTGAAAAAACAGCAACGAGCGATCTGATTAAAGCGTCGTATAAAGAAATTGCTAAAATTTACCATCCTGATTCAAACTTTTTTTCAGAAATTATTCCTGGTGGTACCGATCCTGAAGATGATGAGGTCTTTAAATATATTACGCATGCGTATAATACATTACTCAATGCCGAATCGCGTACCCAATATGACAAGACGCTCCCTCCTGACCTTCCAGATTGGGAAAAAGATGTTGTAGAAGAATTTCACTTTCGTCCAAAGCCCCCTGAACGTCAAAAGTCAAAACAAGAAAATACAGCAAAAGCAACAACATCCTCTGCTCCTCAATCTAAAGAGGCATTTCAAAATCAAATGGAACGTCTTCGATCCTTGCAAAGACAACAGGCTGCTGCCGCTGCAGAAGATCCCTCTAAAGTCACTTTAGTATCAAGTGAGAAAATCAGGAATTCAGTTTGGTATATCATCGGGGCTCTCATGGTAATTTTGTTACTCTTTATAATACTGATTGTCTTATTCCTTTAAACAAACCCTCTAATAAGCGCTCTTCGAGGAGCAGGGAAACCTTCAATCGTTTTGGAAGGGTCATCTTTCATCAAAGTATCTTTCAACGAGAGAAACCGAGCATTTTGAGTTGTTCGCTGCTCTTCTATAGTAGTAATACTTTCGTCTAAAATCTCAACTGATTTAAAACCAACGCGCTGCATCCATGCGGCAAGCATTGATGCACTCGGTATAAAATAGACATTTCTCATCATCTGGTAACGATTCTTGATAAAAAGAGCTCCATCATTTCCTTGAAGATATGATTCAGGAATCACGATTGATTCAATAATGGCATGACCACCTTTCTTTAAAGATCGTTTTATATCATCGAGCATCCCGAGCGGGTCTCTTCGGTGATACAACACACCCAAACAAAGGATCAGATCAAACGTTTCTGGAAAAAAAATACAGTCCTCTACTCCAAACGGCTCAAAACGAATTCTTGATTCTTGTGCAAGAGCCTGCAGAAATGAGTATTGAAAGAAAAATCTATCAGTAGGATCACAACCCCATACCAATTTTGCACCAAGTGCTGCTAGTCGAAAAAGATAATAACCATTATTACAGCCAATGTCGGCAACGACTTTGCCACGAAGATCCGGTAGGAAGCTTTTTATGCGATCCCATTTCATCCATGATTGCCATTCGGCATCGATTTGTTTTCCACAGATTTGAAATGGACCTTTCCTCCATGGATGAAGAATTTCAATCAGTTCATCAATGAGAGGCATCAAAGAACTCATTGAGTCACACGTGCTATTGAATACGACTAATCCTGAAGTTTCATCCACACTCCACTGAGAGATTTTTTTAGAAGAAAGCTGCTTATTCAGTACAATTAATTTTTCTCTAGTTTCATTCCAAAATGCTGTAAGATACAGCGATTCTCGTTTGATTCGAGAATAGACTGCGATTTCCTTACTTTTTTCTTCAGAAATATGGGGCGGTAAGAAATCAAAGCCGTCTGGCTCTGAAGGAGAAAAACTAGATTTCGTCATTGTGGCATTCCGGTCAATTAGGATGCTAGTATGCCCTGAAATGACACTTTGGTCAGCCTTTACTAGAAATTTCTCTACCCGTATTTACTATACGGTATTCACTTTTATATTTACTTTCTTTTTTTTCACACAAAGTGCAGTAACCCAACAGTATGCCTCTTCACCAGAATGCAATTGGCAATCTGTTTCAGAAGACCTCGACACAGCAGCAACTTCCATTTCATTTGGCATGCTCTCTTCAGCGAGAGTTTTTTTATATCGCTCCCAACTTTCAAAATACACAGTCGAAGTGATAAGAGCTCAACGATTTGGTTTACGTAAAGCTCCGGTTAAAGAACTGTGTAAACTGGCAAAAGCAGCTGTCTGTATTAATGCATCATTCTTCGATGAACAATCACGGCCTCTTGGACTCATCATTGAAAAAGGAGCACTGATCCAAAAAGTTCAACGAGGCGGTAACTTATTAACGGGGATTTTCCAACTAAGTCGAGACAATGTTTCTATTATTTCTCGAGATCAGTTTTCTCAAACTAAAATTTTTGAAGCGATTCAAGCAGGTCCCCGCTTACTATCTAATGGCGCACTTGTAGCAGGTTTAAAGGAAGAAGATATCTCTGGTAGGAGGAGTGGTATTTGTATCGATAAGAAAAAGCGAGTGATTTTTTATGCTGTTACTGCACCGCTGTTTGGAATTTCTATTCGTGAAGTTCAACTTAGACTGATTCAACAGGATATTGGTTGTATCGATGCACTCAATCTGGACGGGGGCTCTTCGACCCAATTATCAGGACAACCGTTTGAAATTGCTAGCGAAGATGAGGTTCCCGTCGCCCTTGGATTTTTCCCAATTGCTTAAGGTCCTGAAAAACATAATACTATAAGTAAGTTAAAGTAATTATTTCAAAAATTGCCGATTGACATAATGGGTTACAGCCACTTACCTTTAACCTAGTTCAAGTTAATCTTGAAGGTTTTAAGTGGTTTAAGCGCAGTTACGGTATTTGAAAAGAAGTAGGTTTATGAAAGTTCATACACTTGAACGTGAGTTCACAGCAAAAGATACACAAAATATTCTACGTCGTCTAACGAGTGGAGATGAAAAGATAGGTCTCGCCCTATTGAATTACTATGCGAGAACTAATCTTGTGCCGACAACAGGTAAAGAGATGAGCCGTGGTCGAGCGAAATATTCATACCCTGATGTCATACTATTGTGTTGGCTTTTCCGCATGAAAGCCGAAGGTCTACCTGTCAACAGATTCCGAAGAGGTATTGATTACCTTCGGAAGAAAATGCCAAAGCTTCAAAAAAATCCTCAGGACATGATCCTCCTAACAGATGGCAAACAACTTTTCCTTAAAAATCGTATAGACGACAAAGGTGAAATAGCTGAGGCATTAACTGGAAAGAAAGCCGGTCAATATGTTTGGGCTTACGCTATTGGCTCCCTGATTGAAGAAGTACAGAAGATTATTGAGCAAAATGATACTTCAACTACTTCTGAGACTCCTGCCGCTCTAGAAAAAGTTATAGCGGCGTAGTAGTATCCACCCTTATCGGATGAATTCTTTGAAATTCCTTTGAGCTCGCTGATTAGAGCTTAGGAATGATCATTCTCATTTGCTTGATTGATTTTTATTTAAGGGGTTAAATTACACAGCTATGAGCAAGTTAGGTACTGTAAACCAATTATTCGCGCTACTTATCGAAAAGAAAATCTGGTGGATGATACCTATGGTTTCGGTTTTCTTACTGCTTGGATTACTTATTGTTCTCACAAAAGGATCCGCTCTTAGCCCATTTATTTATGCTTTATTTTAAGCCTTTTTAATCTAATCTGATCATATGAGAATTAAGGTATTCACGACCGGCGGAACCATCGACAAAATATATTTTGATGCAAAAAGCCAATATGAGGTCGGTGCACCTTCTATTGATACAATTTTTAAAGAAGGTGGAGCTGGCTTCTCTTTTGAAATTGAGTCACTCCTTAGAAAAGACAGCCTTAAACTTACCGACGAAGATAGGGAATTTATTCGTTCACGTGTAGCAGCAGATACTGAAGATAAAATATTGGTCACCCATGGCACCGATACTATGGTTGAGACTGCAAGAGTACTTGCGACAATTCCTCACAAAACTATAGTACTCACTGGATCTCTTGCTCCAGCAAATTTTAAAACCACCGACGCTCCATTTAATGTTGGTTGTGCTATCGGTGCTTTACAAACACTTCCAGCAGGAACCTATATAGCTATTAATGGCAGGGTTTTTAATCCTTTCTCAGTAAGAAAAAATGTTGAGCTTAATCGCTTTGAATCTACTTAAGCTTTCTTAACTCAGACGGCAGTCTCCATCCACCTGGCTTTGGTTGCTCGTCATCACCAAACAGCAATTGATTAGATTTACCGTAATCTTCTAATGATTCGATAAATGATTTTGTAGAACGAGTATTATATTCTCTAACAAAAAATGTAAGTGAACGATCTGCGTGAGCAAGAGCTCGCTTAAGATCACGATCAACAGGCATCATACTGTCTTTATTATCAATGAAAGCTTTTCGGAACTTCGCGTAGAGATCCTCTGCCGTTGTTAAGTCATCCCAAGACATCATCTCTATAATTCGATGTGAGCGACTACGCTTGCCTTCCCTCAGCACGATAAATCGCGCGGTAAAAGATGTGCGTCTTGCACGAATAAGCGCCTTTGCCTCTTCGGTAAGAGGGATCGGTGCTTGCGATTGTATTGTTGTTTCCACTACTGCCTGGCTCATACCAATGAAGTCGACCGGTATGGAGGTTCTCTTGAGGGGAAAATTTTTTAGCTTTTTATTAGTATTTTCAGATAGTTAGGAGGGCACGATCTTGTATGATTTGGTGCGAGTTTTTCATATTTCTTTTTGTAACGCGAAGGTCGCGAAGTACGCGAAGGATTTCATTAACAACTTCGGGTACTTCGCGACCTTCGCGTTACAAAACTTTCTACAGCATATTAAAAGACCGAAAATAGGAAATTCACAAAAAACCGACTATAATTTTTTTGTGGCAATAGCTCAGACATTCCCTCATCTAGTTCTTAAAAATACTGGCTTCTCTTTTTTAGTTGATGACCTAAGCACGAGGACTAAAACAGCTTGTGTTGTCCCTGCAATGTGCATCACGCCACAACTTGTAAATTTTATTACTAAATTTACAAGCGGCTTATTCACTGTTGCTATTACTCCTTCACGAGCAGAAAAATTACAATTAACTGCAACGCCCAGAAGAATTACTCACGGCATCAATAAGGATAAAGATTCTGGATTAAGCCTTGCTTCAGTTGAATCAAGAAACGATGTCACTACTGGTATTAGTGCTTTTGATCGTGCAAAAACTATTCACGTACTGGGCAATCCTGAATCACTCAATAGAGATCTGATTACACCAGGACACATTTTCCCTGTGCTCACTAAAGAAGGTGGAATATTACAAAAATTAGGACTTGCTGAAGGAGCACTTGCTGTATCTTCTAAACTTTTACAATCAACAAAGAAAATAGATTGTGATGCAGCTTTGTTTGTTGAAGCAATTGATAGTGATGGCAACTATTATTCAACAGATGCGCTTCAAACCATTGCTTCTCAATTCGAAATTCCTCTTTTTACATTGAGTGAGCTTCTCAAAGAGACTATCGCTTCAACACCACTTATCGAACAAATTGCAGAGGCAAAACTGCCATCTTCTTTCTCACCAAACTATAAAGCACATATTTTTCGTGCTCGATATCAAGAGGGAGAGCACATGGCTGTTGTATTAGGTGAAATAGATTCGTCTAAACCAATTTTAGTTCGTGTTCAAAATGAATCTACTATTACTGATGTTTTTGGTGGAGATAATTCCTCACGTGACCTTCTGAGGAAATCACTAGAAACAATTGCTGAAAGAGGAAGTGGAATTCTTTTGTATTTGAGAAAGCCTGATGCAACTTCTATGATCGATCAAACACAACAGCTAGGACGTGGGTCCGAAATGAGGGAGTACGGAATTGGGGCTCAGATTTTAAGTTCACTTGGCGTTAAAAAGATTGAACTACTGACTCAATCAACAAAGGCATTGGTAGGATTGCAATCGTTTGGACTAGAAATTATAACTCAAACAAGGATTGCATAAATGACTACGGGCAAAACTATTACCTTTGCAGATGTGACTGAAACCTCTGTTTCATTTCAAACTGGAATTCCTGCTCATTCAATCGCACTGAAATTAATTGATACCAAATGGTTTCAAAGACTTCGTGATATCAGCCAAACAGCAAATACTCGGCTTGTCTATATGTTCTCTGAACATTCTAGGTTTGGGCATTCTATCGGTGTTTGTAATCTTGCTAATCTTTTGATGGAAAAACTATCGAAACGATACGCAAAAGAGATTGAACCTTTTGCAATTGCAGTCAGTGCAGCAGCTCTCCTTCACGATATAGGGCATCTTGCCCCAGGGTCTCATACAGCTTTCAAGACGTGGTTTCCTGACTTAGAGGACTCACATGAATCAATTGCCACTCGAATTATCGCAGAAGATAACGAGATAGCTTCTATCTGCAATAGTTTTGGAACAGACACACTGACAACTATTCAAAAAATCCTTCAAGAATCAGATGATTTGCCTCCTTGGATCTGGGAAATCATCTCTGGTGGTGGATGGAATGTGGATCGAGGTAACTGGTGTTTGGTCGATAGCATTTTAGCAGGTGTTAGTTACGGTCGATATAATGTCTCGGCATTAACTGAATCAATGGTTATTTCAGATGACAAACATTTAGCTTTTGAAGAAAATCGGCTCGATGCCATGATGCACTTTGCGCTGTCACGTCATGCAATGTACAGACAGATCTATCAACATCGAGTCCTACTTGCCGCTGATACAATAAATCTTGCTCTCGCAAAGAGAGCACGAGAGCTTAAAAACGAACTCCCATTTGCTGATCAGTGTATGCAAGAAGTGTTAGCAGCTCGTACTCCCGAAGAATTATCACTGACAACAATTTTTTCAATGAGGGAGTCTTGGTGGCGATACCATCTGTCACACTGGCAGTATGCAAAAGATCCAGTCTTAGCGGATCTGGCTTCACGATTACTAAATCGCAAATTGTTTAAAACTATCCGAGTTCATGAAACAGATACTGGTCAAGCACTTACAAAACTTGCAGAAGAGACAGCGCGCAATCTTGGATTTGATCCAGCGTATTATGTCCACCACATAAATACATCGAATATCAACCTCTCGGATTATAAACAAAGCATGCTCGTCATAATGGAAGATGGCAGGAAACGACACTTAGCTGATGCTGAACCTCTCTTTGGTGCTATGGCAAAAGAGACGGGGTCTCAAAGGAAAAGTTGGTTAGTAATCCCATCAGAAGTAAAAGAAAAAATGGGACGAGACAGATGAGTTGTCTCTAAAGCTAGCGTTCCGTAAAGCACATATACTTTTTTATTAATATCTTCAGGCAGTCTTACTAGATCTTTTTCTGTACAAACTATTGGTACACCACTTCTTATCAGATCATCGATTCGTGAGATATCTTGAGTGGAAAATTGATGATGGTCACTAAATAACAAACTTGTATCATCAAATGAAAATCCTAAATCTTTTAAAGAGGTAAGAAAACCTTGTGGTTTTGCAATACCTGCAAGTGGAATCACATGACAAGGATTTAAAATATCGCCTTTACTATTTTTGACTTCCATCCCTGAAAAATAGGATGCAAAATTTTTGGTTTCTCCCAGATCTTGGGATAGTACATTCACTGTTTTCTGATATTGTTCTGCAACTAAATGAGGAGGGATAATTCTTCTAAAAGAAAAACAAAAATATGATGCTCGCTTCAGTCCGTTTTTTTTATTTTCTCTGAATATTCCAGAAGGTAAAAGCTTTCCATCTTGGAATGCTTTTATTGATGCATCACAGCTGCAATCAATACAGACAATATCAATATCACGAGAAAGCCAACGATGTTGATATCCATCATCAAGTAAAATGATGTCACCAAGCTTTTCTTGTTCAATCATTTTAGCACCATCGACTCTTTTTCGAGCAATTACCACAGGACATAGCTTACGAAGCGCCATAAGTACGGGCTCATCACCGTAAAGTGTCGTAGCTTCGCTACTACTCGCGCACTGCTCTGAAGGAAAATCGGTAACTACTAATGCAGGCCCTTTACGTTTTCCTTTGTATCCACGACTGAGGATGACTGGTTTCCTGCCATCTGCGATCAGTTTCTCAGCAAGAAACAATACAAGTGGTGTTTTACCAGTACCACCCACAGTAATGTTTCCAATAGAAATGACAGGAATTGCAGACTTATATGTTTTAAATATCCCTATATCAAAACAAAAGTTTCTTATGCTTGTTATAACTTCAAAGAGTAGCGATAGAGGAAAAAGTAAAATCTGTATCATTAAAACGTACTCTTTAATAATTCAAATATACGTTTACTCGAACCTTGAAAAGACAGCCCATAGGCACTGTAACGATCTATCGTAGATTCAAAGAGTTTGGGATCATTTAAATACTGCGAAATAACATCACTCATATGATCTCTATTTGCTATTTCAATCAGTGCTTCTTTCTTTTTTAAGACTTCAAAAACTTCCCTGCTACTTTCATTGTATGAGCCAGTCATAAGAAGTGTCTGATACGGCGAGGCTTCTAAAAGATTATGCCCTTTATATTGAGGCAAGAAACTACCTGCACTGATAGCTATACCGGACTGAGCATAAAGCGCTTCCAGTACACCAAAAGTATTAACAAAAACAAACCCTGAGTCTAGCGGATTGTTTAGGTAACTATCAAAATCGACAAGCTTATTTTTAGAACGAGCATTTTCCAAGACCGTCTCTAAAACTTCTTTAATAGTTGTAAAGCTTTCGGGATGCCTTGGCGTAATAAAAATCAGTGCATATTCAGAGAATTGAATTAATGATTTAAAAATATCTGCTGCTTCATCTATTCTGACATTTCCTATTGTAATAACTTTTTCTCGAATCTGCTTTACAAAAACAACTCGCCTCGCTTCTTCGATTGTTAGCGGCACTCTGTCATATTTTGAATTTGGCAAAACAGCAATAACTGATTTCAAAACCCCCGCATCTTGAAAACGTGATGCATTTGTTGAATCTATAGTAATAATTTTTTTAACAGATGAAAAAATACTCCCAAAGATTTTTTGAAATATTTTTATCGAATGAGCTGTTGATTGAGCAATCCTGGCATTTACCCAAAAAACATTACAATTTTTTAAACGTAAAAACCTAAGAAGAGATGGCCATACTTCTGTCTCAGTAATAATGACTTTTGATATTTTTGAATTTTTTATCGCCAAAGAATAAAAAAGCAACGAATCAAATGGAAGAATCCGAACTTCGTCTGCTATTTTTAAAGCTTCATCAATGGCTGTCGTAGACGTAACTGTAATGAGTACTTTCTCAGCAGGAAACTCTTTTCGGTACAACTCAATAATAGTTCGAATACCTTTCACTTCACCAACTGAAGCTGCATGAAACCATACATAGGTTTCATGAGATGATAAAGGCGCCCAGAAACCAAATCGCTCTAGTATTCTGACTCTTCCACGTGGTTTTCTGGCAACCCAGAGGGCAAGTATCGGAGAAATAAAAGTAATAAAAAAACTGTAAAGCATCATTGTGTATGCTTCACCCAAAATATGAATCAGCTTTATTCATGACGTTCGAAAGATGCGTCGAAAGCGTTTCTGACATCTTTATTGCACTTTCATCGTCGAGGTCAGCTTTGACAGTCAAAGGTTCACCTATCATACAGACACCTCTCGAAAATGGTTTAGGAACAATCATTTCATCCCAACTCTTAATACGCCAAAACTTTTCGACGCTATATGTGAGAGGAATAATTTTTTTACCAGTAATACTCGCTAATTTAATTGCACCTTTTTTTGCAACATATTTAGGCCCTCGAGGACCATCAGGAGTAATTCCAACACACGCGCCATCATCAAGCATTGATATCATTGATTGAAATGCTTCGGGGCCACCTTGAGAGGACGAGCCGTACACTGCATTAATTCCGAACCAAGAAACTGCTTTTGAAATCAACTGACCATCAGCATGAGTACTTATCAACATTGCGAATGGAAAAGGCTGCTTCCGGTCCGCATAGAGTGGCGCCAACATTAATTGACGACCGTGCCAAAAAACAAAAATAGCAGGACCATCCAAATGAAGGGAATTAAGATCGTCTTTTTCCCATCGTATGGTCAGATGAATCAGTTTTATCAAGAATGCTGCAAATACAGGAGCAAGGTAAACCTTAATAAAGTTTTTAAAGCTGTTATTTCGACTCACGCAGCAACCTCTCGAAATTGCAATGAATGCAATCTAAAAAATTCACCTTTGTTAGTTAATAATTCATCATGTTTTCCAAGTTCAACAATCCGCCCTTCTTGCATAACAACAATAAGATCTGCGTTTTGAATAGTTGAAAGCCTGTGTGCGATCACTATAGTGGTTCGCCCTTGTTCGAGCGTATCAAGTGCCGACTGAACTTCTCGCTCAGAGCGGTTATCAAGTGAAGCTGTTGCTTCATCAAGAATAAGAATCGGTGAATTTTTTAAAATAGCTCGAGCTATTGCAATTCGTTGTCTTTCTCCTCCACTTAACGAATGCCCCCCTTCTCCAACGATTGATTGAAAACCATTAGGAAGAGCCTCAATAAAATCAATTGCATAGGCAGCGCGTGCGGCACTTCGAACTTGATCCTCACTGGCATCTTCATGACCGTATGCAATGTTATTATAAATTGTATCGTGAAATAGAAAGGTATGTTGTCCAACAACAGCTATTCTTTTTCGAACTTCTGTTAGTGAAGCTGTTTTCAAGTCAACGCCACCAATTAAAACAGTACCTGAAGAAGGGTCAATAAACCGTGGTAACAGATCAATTAACGTACTCTTTCCTGCTCCAGAGAATCCAACAATTGCAACTTTTTTACCTTCAGGAATCGTAAGAGATATTTTAGAAAGGGTTGGAACTTCCTGGCTTGGATACATGAACATAACATCTCGAAGCTCAATTGAGTTGCTCGTTCCAAGAGGCTTTGGATTTTCAGGAGACACAATATCTGGTTTTTCATCGAGCACTTCAAAGATTCTCTCTGCTCCAGCAAGACCTTGAGCGACTGAAGAAGAAACTCGGGTAAGCCGCTTGATTGGATCGTAGAGAAGAAATACAGAAACAAGAAAAGCAATAAATGCTCCCTGCGTTCGCACACCATTAATAACAGAATATCCTCCATACAAAATAACGCCACCAATTGCCATTGATGCAAGCACTTCGTTTACGGGACCTGTGAGAGCTCTAATAATTTCGCTTTTAATAAATGTTTTATTCAGTCGTTCATTTTCTGCTTGATAACGAGCTATCTCGAAATCTTCACGCCCAAATAATCGAACGACACGAGAACCCATTACTGATTCTTGCATCGTTGCAGTCAAAGAACCGATCTCTTGCTGCCCTCGACGGCTAAGCTTTCGCATTTGCCTAGAAATTCTGTATACAGGATAAAATCCAAAAGGAAGAACAACTACTGCTATGCCCGCCAGTACTGGATCAAGATAAATTGCACTCATGAGCAAAGCGATAACTCGTATCGAATCACGTATTATTGATGCTACCGAATC
The DNA here is from genome assembly GCA_044356295.1 of Bdellovibrionota bacterium. GTDB lineage: Bacteria > Bdellovibrionota_C > UBA2361 > UBA2361 > JBIKWN01 > JBIKWN01. Next base: position 45,699 of record JBIKWN010000008.1, on the reverse strand, counting down.
AGTCAGCAGTCCTCGTACCAACAATACATCACTGGTTGTTCGTGAAATAAGATCAGCAGTTGAGTGTCTTACAAAATAACCAGGGGACAACTTGAGAAAATGTCTATTAATCTCATTTCGAATATCGCGAACGATATTATGACCAACTTTTGACATTAAATATTGCTGTCCAAAATCAGCAACGGCACGTACCACAGCAAAAATAACAAGCGCAATCATGATAAGTTTTAACAGCATCGTATCTTGAGCTTGAAAAACTTTATCGAGTACATTTTTAATCAAAAATGGAACAACACCATCACTCGCACCAAAAAGCACCATACAACCAAGTGCCCACAAAAATGTAGGAGTATAGGGCTTGAGATAAAGAAGCACTCTTTTTTTCATTACTGATTCCTCATGAGCTTATCGGCAATTGACGCCACTCTATCATAAGCAGTTTCTTGCCCGATACCTTGAACACTGCACGTCTTTTTTATCTCATTATATCGATTTTTAACTACTACTTGGGCTTCTTTTGTAAATAATGACGTTACTTCTGAAGCAATATTCTCGGGAGTACACGTTTCTTGAACAAGTTCCGTCAGGGTATCTTTGCAGATAAGATTAGGGAGTGAGATTGCGTTCACACCTATCAAACGCTTTCCAATAAAAGCTGTTGTTGGTGACGTCATATAGATACAAAGTGAGGGTAGCCCTGCAAATGCTGCCTCTAATGTTGAAGTCCCTGATTTAATAATACCAACATCACAGATCTGCATCAGTACTCGTGAAGAAACATCTGAAGTTTTTACCCAACTACTATAATCACTTGGTATCGTGAGTGATGAGATGGTGGGCGCTTTTGAAAAAATCACTTGAATTGAAGGGATATTTTTTTTCAATATGTGCAATGCACGCAAAATAACAGGAACATGCATTTCTATCTCTTGCTTACGGCTCCCAGCAAGCACAAGTAAAGTTGGACAACGTGTATCAAGTTCAAGTGATTCAAAAATTTTACTTTTTAAATCAGTTTTTTCATTATCTAATAAAGAAAGTTGTGGCTCTTCACAAAATGGATGACCAACAAATGTCACTTGCTTCGCATTATGTCGATCATAAAAATCTTTTTCGAACGGTAAGATGGAAGCAATGCTCGCACAATATTGTCGAAGCGTTTTCACTCTTCCCTCCCGCCATGCCCAAACTTTAGGTGGAATAAAATAAAGAACAGGGATTCCAAATCGTTTACATGCTTTAGCTAAACGCAGATTAAAATCAGGGAAATCTATCACAATTAAAATCGCAGGTTTTGTTCTTCTCAGAATAGCGACACATGAACGAAAAATTGAATAAATCTGTCTTATTTTTTTGAAAACAGCTCCAAAACCCATAACTCCACCAAAAATGGCAAAATGCTCAATCAGATGGACTCCGGCGGTTCGCATACTGTCGCCACCAATGCCTAAGAATTCAGCATCTGGATACTGTTTTTTAATAGCAGCAACGAGTGCCCCGCCGTGCATATCGCCACTAAGTTCACCGGCTGAAATAAAAATCGTGGGGGCATTCATGCAGTTAGAAGAAGAGTTTGACTTTTGACTAGAGAAACACCGATACTACCGAAAAACGTTAACTATATCAATTTGTTAGAACATATTTCATGAAAAAGATACTTGCGTTTCTCGCCCTTGCTTTCCTGCTTTTTTGTGGAGCTCTTTTCATTGCTAGCTACAAGGCTGAATCACTCATTGCCAGCGTCAAACCTCAGCTCGAGGAGACACTATCTACGAGCCTTGGAACAAAAGTTACCTTTGGTAAAATTAAAGCAAAAGTATTCCCCGAGACCGTTTTTGTTCTTGAAATGCTCTCAATTGGCGAGCCAAACAGTCCCTCAGTCATCACACTCAACAATGCAACTCTTCTTGCTTCTTTATTCCCCCTTCTTAAAGGTGAAATCGTCATACACGAGCTCTCTTTAAAAGAACCTAATGTAACTGTTACTAAGGGTAAGGTTGAAACTGCGCCGAGCACCAAAAACAATACCGTAAAGCCATTATCAAACGAAAAAAATATTGGCTCAAAAGATATCCCTCAAATTCCAATTACGCTTAATCTCGAAAGGCTCTCTGTTGAAAATGGAAAAATCTCGATGGACGGATTTACAGCTAATCCGGTCGTGATTTCAGATATTCATTTTTCTTCTGGTGCATCTATCAGTACAGGTACTTCAACACTTACAAACGTCAAGCTCTTGGCTAATGCGCTACAAGCACCTTTACAAATTGCAGCTGATAACATTTTAGTAAATCTTCAAAATAAAGAACTTATTCCATCAAATCTATCATTAAAAATATTTGATGGTTCAATCGATATTCAAGGTGCCTTAAGAGAAATCTTTGCTCCAACAGAAAAAGATGAAATCAAAGTTGATCTCAAAGTACTTTCAATTGATAAAATTCTTACAGTCCTAAAACAGATTGCTCCTGCACTTTCTGCATTGAATGTTCCTGGCACTATCAATGGCTCTATTGCTAAAAATGGCTCAACCGCCACTATTACTCAGTTTGTTGCAGATGTGTTTAATGGAACATTCTCTGTAAAGGGTGAGCTTTCTTTCGATCAATTAGTCCCTAATCTGTTCTCTTCAAAAGATATCGAGATAAAAGGCATATCGATTGAACAAGCTATGAAAGGAGTAGCACCAGCACTACCAGTAACATTATTTGGTACTATCACAAGTGTGACTGGTTCTCTTGATGCAAAAGTTCTCGACGCTATGAATAGCGCATCAGGTTCTTTTAATTTTGTCGTTGAAAATGGTGGGATTAAAGGAATCAATATCCTTGGGGAATCTATCAAGAAACTCACTTCAATTCCCGTTCTAGGTGACTCACTTTCGATGTCTATGACTCCTGCCGTTAAAACACTTGTCGATGCTTCGGATACTACTTTTCTGTCTTTGAAAGGTTCTCTTGGAGTGAAAGGAACAACCGCAACTCTTTCTAACGTTATATTAGATGCACTCCCTTACTCGATTGAGCTTTCAGGAACGTACGCATTAAGCGGTGCAACAAAACTTAATTCAACACTCACGATCAAACCTGAGCTTGCAACAATGTTGGTAGCTTCTGCAAAAGATCTTCAAAAAGCATTAAATCCTGATGGTTCACTTTCAATCCCTGTAAAAATTGAAGGGACTGTTCCAAATGTTGTTGTGCTTCCTGATGTTCAAAAAATTATGAAGTCTGCTGCTGGAGCTGCGCTCAAAGATGCTGCTGTTAAAGCCCTTGAAAAGGGGCTTGGTAAAAAAGGTGGGGCGTTGAAAGGTCTTTCGAGTCTATTCTAGAAACTCGAAGTAAACGCTCGCAAGTGACCGCGCAAACAATATCATCGCATTTTTTCTTAACCTTGCATTAGGGCCTAAAATAGCCGATAATTTCGGCACATGTACCGCAGGCTATGTAACCCATTAATATCAAATAGTTTTTTTCTTTTTGGAGCAAGATCTACAGGTAAATCTTCATTATTAAAAAGCATTTTTGAGGGTCGAAATCACCTTTGGATTGATCTTCTTGACGATGAAAATTATCTGCAATTTAGTCGTGCGCCTAAGACTTTGCAGCATAGGATTGATGAAAAATTATCTACTGCTGATGCATCACCTCTTTTTGTTGTCATCGATGAAGTTCAAAAAATACCAAAACTTCTTAACGAGGTTCATCGCCTCATAGAACATGGGTCCTACAAACATAAGTTACTCTTTGCTCTGACTGGTTCAAGCGCAAGAAAGTTAAAACACGGTGGTGCCAATTTACTAGGTGGACGTGCATTGATGAATAATTTATTTCCGTTTACTTCTACAGAACTTGGGGTGGATTTTAATTTATTGGAGGTATTACAATTTGGGTCGCTACCGCATATTTCCGTCGAACAAAATATAACTGTTAAAAAGGAACTCCTTAAGAGCTACATTGGAACCTATCTTCGAGAAGAAATTAGAGAAGAACAAATCATCCGAAATTTAGATCCATTTGTTCGTTTTCTTGAAGTTTCGGCTCAGTCCTCTGGTAAAATTATCAACTATGCTGCTATAGGAAGAGATTGCCAAACAGATTCGAAAACCGTCGCAAGATATTTTCAAATATTAGAAGAGACATTACTCGGCCTATTCTTACCGGCTCATCATGAATCAGTAAGGAAACAGCAACGTCAAAATCCTAAATTCTATTTTTTCGATATCGGAGTCCAGAGAGCACTGCGGACTATGCTTGACATACCAGTTTCTGAACAATCATATGAATTTGGAAATTTATTCGAACATTTTATTATTTTAGAAATTCATCGTCTGAACAGTTATTATCGAAAAGATTATTCATGCTCATATCTTAGAACAAAAGATGATGCTGAAATTGACCTCATTATGCAAAAACCTGGAGAAAAGACTCTGCTCATTGAGATAAAATCTTCAACCAAAGTATCTGATGTTGAAATTAATAAACTCTCTCGCTTTAAAAATGATTTTAAGAATTCGGATCTGCTGATTTTGTGCAGAGAAAATCATCCGCGCAAAGTTGATGACGTTTCGATCTTACCTTGGATGCATGGATTGCAAAGGATTTTTGACACTGGAATTCTTAGCTAGGGTTACTGGGCGCAGTGTAATGCTACTGCTCAACGGGAACAAATAACTTCGCAAACAATATCATCACATTTTTCACTAATACGCTTTGCAACTGAAACAGTTGTGCTGTCAACAAACTTCCATTTCGCAAGAATCGTTTGCCCAATATCAAACGAAAGCTTTTCAACTAACTTCCATTCGTTTTCCAAAGCTTGTGACTCAACTAAACTGATAAGCGAAACATAATCAACGGTATCTGTAAGCTCATCCGACACGATCGCTTTTTTCATATCAAATTCAACTTTGATATCTAAAGTTAAAAGCTGAGGCCATGCACGCTCATCGGCAGTGCAACCAATTTTAAATTTTTGTTTAATACCACGGACTAAAAGAGAATCTTGTTTCATTATCCTATTTGTAAATGAGAGCGACAGCAGATGCAAATATCCCTTCACCTCTTCCAATGCTACCGAGAGACTCGGCAGTGGTAGCTTTGATACCAATCTGATCCAAGTCCACACAAAGAGCCCGCGATATTATTTCTTTCATCAATGACACATGAGGATTAATTTTTGGAGCTTCAGCCACAATCGTTGCGTCTATATTTCCAACTAACCAGCCGCTTTTTAATAATTCAAGTCTTACCTTTTCAAGTAGCTTTAAACTACTGATGCCTCGTAATGTAGGGTCAGTATTAGGAAAAAAATGGCCGATATCCTTTAAACCTGCTGCTCCGAGGAGCGCATCCATTATCGCATGAAGCAAGACGTCAGCATCTGAATGCCCCTCAAGAGATTTATCAAATGGGATCTTAATTCCACCAAGCGTTACAGAGCTTCCTTCACAAAATCGATGAAGGTCGATTCCTTGACCGACTCGTATCTGAGGGACTGGGGTAGCCATTAACCGATATTTACAGAATCAAATCCGTGTTCTTCAGGATTTTTCATAATAATTGCAGCGGCAAGAATTTTTGGAACAAACCGAGCTGTCTCCTTAGGAACTAGACCTTTTTGAACAAGCTCCCAGAAGTCACGAGTATTACCCCGCGCCATTGCTCTTTCGATGCCACCGACACCAAAGTTATAAGCCGCAAGAGCTAAGTGCCAATCGTCATAGTTGTTATAGAGATCTCGTAGGTGTCTAGCTGCTGCCAAACTAGAGAGCACAACATCCTTACGTTGATCCTCAGAATGATTAACTTTCAAACCGTAATACTGAGCTGTAGATTTCATAAGTTGCCAAAGACCAACTGCTCCAGCAGGGCTTTTTGCTTTCTCGTTAAAACCACTTTCAACGAAAGCGACATTTACCAAGTCAGCAGGTACTCCCTCGTCCTTAAAAATCTGTTCAATTTGATTAGCATGTTCATCTCGTCCTACTAGAGCACGCTCAACAGTTCTAGGTTGAGATTTCAGATTATCGAGCTCTTTCTGAACCGCTCGGTTCATCGTGAGCTCAACTGCTGGAAGCTTTGAAGCACGTTTTGCAGCGATTGTTGTTTTTTGAGATTCGGTAGTTTTAAGAACAGGGACTTTAGACACAAGAACTGGAGGGGTAGGGTTAGAATCCTCAGGTCCAAACAAAACAATAGAAGATAGAGTGGAACATCCTGAAAGCAGGAAGAGGGCTGCCAGTATAAGGACAATTTTGTATTTATTTCGAGTAGGGCTTTTCATGGCGAGATAGATCATGGACTAAAACCACTAGATAAGGGAAGAGCTCCAAGCCCCGCTTTTGGCATATTTCATAACATTGTTATATTATTTTAATACTTCTTCTTTTCCCCCTTCCCCTGCTAAACTCCACTCTTATGAATAACAATGTTGGTTTTGCTCGTTTTACTCTTTCTTTATCAGTTTTGATTTTTAGCGGATTAGCATTTTCTGGATGCTCACTCTACAAAAGTCCAACAGATATCGACCTTCAAAAAACCCAGTATGCTGGTGGTTATATTTCCTTAAATAGAGTCGCTCCTCCAGTCGCTTCTCCTGCAACGCTTCTTGGCTTTATGCCTGACTCTGTTTCCGATAAAGATTCGATTTGGCTTAAAGTTGAATTAGCTGAAAACAAATTAGTTTTAATGAAAGGCTCAAATGTAGTGGATGAGTCAAAGATTGAAGGCGTTCTTCCACTTCAGCCTGGTGTCTATTCAGTACAACATAAACAGCGCTCCCCTCTTTGGTATGCTGGAGACGAGTACTTTTCCTTGCGTGGATTAGCTGTCCCCTCAATAGGTGACAAAGAGCGCTATCGTCGCGGAGCTCTTGGAGATTTTGCCCTTTTTGTCGACAGCGATGCATCAATTCACTCGGCACCTGTATGGACTGAAGAAGTTGGCGGACTTCGCATAGATGACGAGAAGATGAAAAAGATATATTATTCTCTTGATGTCGGAGCAAAGGTTCAGGTTATTCCCTAACCCCTGCTCTTCAGGTTCTCACCTTTCCTCTTTTTCTGTAGACCCTTTAGTTTAAAGGTCATACTTATTTATTGCGATTGGTCTGTATCTGCTTCAATGCAAATCTATTGAATTTTTATTTTGGGAAGAAGTTCTATGTCCTTTGAGAAGGTTAAAAAAGGCGTTGTTAAGCGCACTCAGCGAAGAGAAATTGGGATTTTTGTAGACGGTATCAACCTTGACCGAGCGTCACGTCGTACCAATAAGAAAGTAGACTTTGCAGCTCTTTTAAAGAGCCTCTCTGGTGGACTTGAACCGAAAGTAGCTCGTTACTATTCAGTTATTCCTAATGAAGATGATTCTCGTCAACATTCATTCTTTGATGTTGTCTATCGTGCTGGATTTGAAGTTATCTTAAAAAGACTTCCCCCAGTAGGCATTGAACGCCAAGTAACAACTGATGTCGAAATGGCAGCAGACATGATTGCCTTTGCTCTAGGGAAAAATGAATTAAGCCGAGACTTTAGTTACCTCCCAGACGATCACACACGGGCATTCGATTCATATCTTTTTTCAAATGGTAATCAGCAAAAAGATGATGCACCACAAAAAGATGCAAATATCGACGAAGAAAAACAAGCGAATAGTTCAGTTCTTAGGGTTGTAACTGTTGTTACACCTGGTAGGGATTTAAGTTATCCTATTTCGCTGGCTTCATTTTTTGGAGCAGACACAGTGACGGCAGATTTTAGTACTATGGCTACCGGAGATAAAATGAAATCTGCTGCAAAATGGGTAGATTTGATTGATTCCGAATCGATTTGGCGCTAGAACATAGAGTGCATGTCGTATCCTAAATCTGCTAATAACAAAAAACGTCCAGTAGATCTTAACGATTCAAATTCTCAGAGCTTTTCGCCTGGGCGCATGCCTCCTCATACCAACGAAGCAGAGGAATCTGTCCTAGGTGCAGTGCTTATTGATAACCAAGTAATGAGTGAGGCGCTTCAAGTACTTACTGCTGAAGATTTCTACCGTATTAGTCACCAAAAAATTTTCGAAGCAATGTCTACTCTTGATAAAGAGAGTAAGCCTATCGATATCATCACATTAGGTGAAGCGTTAAGAAGTAAAAGTTGCCTCGATGAAATTGGAGGACTTGAATATTTAGGAAGGCTCTCTACTGCTGTGCCTTCGGCTGCTAATACTTTGTATTACGCAAAGCTTGTTAAAGAAAAATCACTGCGGCGCAAGATGATCCGCGCTGCTGGTAATGTCATTGGTAACGCTTATACTGACGATGCAAATATTGAAACTTTTCTTGATACTTCAGAGCAAGAAATCTTAGCTGTTTCAGAATCACGTGCACGGTCGGAGTTTCATAAGATTAGCGATGTTGTTCAAGGTTCGATTCGTAAAATTGAAGAGCTCTTTGATAACAAAAACGCTATCACAGGTATTCCTACTGGGTTTATAAAACTTGATGCAAAAACTGCAGGGCTTCAACCTTCAGATCTGATAATTATCGCAGCTCGTCCTTCAATGGGGAAAACAGCTCTGGCATTATCGATTTTGCAACACGTAGGAATTACTTGCCACGGTGCAGTTGCTCTTTTTAGTTTAGAGATGAGTAAAGAACAATTAGTGCTTCGTATGCTTTGTTCTGAAGCTCGAGTGCCGAACCAAAAAGTTCGAGTTGGAAATCTTGCTGAACATGACTTTCCTCGGCTTGTCAGTTCTGCAAGTAAAATTGCTGAAGCTCCGATTTTTATTGATGATACCCCTGCTCTTCCAATCAATGAGCTGCGTGCAAAATGTCGTAGGTTACACCGTGAGCATAAGTTATCTCTTATCGTTGTCGATTACTTGCAGTTGATGCGCTCTCCTGCGTATCAAAATAGTCGTGAGCAAGAGATTGCTGATATTTCTCGTTCTTTAAAAGCACTCGCGAAAGAATTAAATGTTCCTGTTGTTGCGCTGTCACAACTTAACCGATCACTCGAGCAACGAAATGATAAACGTCCAATGATGTCGGATCTTCGTGAGTCAGGAGCAATCGAGCAGGATGCAGATATCATTATGTTTATCTACCGAGATGAAGTGTACAACCAAGATAGTCCTGATAAAGGTGTTGCTGAGATAATCGTTGGTAAACATAGAAGTGGTCCAACTGGAATTATTCGACTTGCCTTTAGTGGTGAGATTACACGATTCGATAACCTTGAAGAGCGAGATGATGTTGTTTCGTTAAGTGAAGGGGAATCGGGCGAGACTGCTACTTTTGGGTTTATTGATCCTGGACCTGATTTTTGATGATTCTCTATTCTAAAAAAAACAACACTCCAGGCTTCTCAAATTGATAGCAACCTGTCTGCAAGATACATCGATAGAGGACCTGTTGCTAATTCTAAAATACAGATTGATGACGATATTGTTACTTATCTAACTGAAAAAGATAACAAAACCCACGAATTCTCCGCTTTAGAATTTCTTGCAAGAATTACTCCCCATATTCCAAACAAATGGGAATCCACTACTAGGTATTAGTTGGTATTTTGATTTTTCTTACCTATTACCCGTACCTTTTGCGTGTTTGATTTTACACTGTTTTTGTGCTACTGTGCTTTTATTATGGCAAAAAATATTACACTTAAACTCGCTGATACGATTCTTAATGAAACCAAGCAATTTGCGGCAAAAGACGATGAATCTATCTCTGCATGGGTTAGTAAGCTTATAGAAAACGAGATTTTGCGACGAAAAGGATTTCTCAAATCCAAAAAGCACGCATTAAATATTCTGAATAAAGGTGTGAAGTTAAATTCCAAGAAGCTCTTAAGGGAGAATCTTTATGACTAACAAAGTTTTTATAGACACTAATATACTTGTATACGCTATCGATGCATCAGCTGGAGAAAAAAGGAAAAAAGCCCAGAGGATCGTTTTAGATCTTTGGAATAAATTAGAAAGGCCCTACATCAGCACTCAAGTTTTGAGCGAATTGCACGTAACTTTTCTGAAAAGAGGTCTTTCAGCACCTCAAAGCCAAAAAATAATCAAGGACTATTGTCAGTGGCAGGTTGTACAAATACATGAAGAGATTATTCTTGCAGCTATTAAAGAGCAGATTAATCGAAAACTATCATATTGGGATTCTCTTATTCTTGCCACGGCGCAGTCCATAAAAGCAGATTTAATTCTCTCAGAGGATTTTCAAAATAATCGTCTTTATGGATCCGTTCGAGTTGTTAACCCTTTAATCTAGATCCCATCTCTATCATGAACTGATGATTATTCGATGCTAATGAGACTTCTACTACTAGGTATTATGGTGCCTACTCCTCTAGGGCTAGGTCTGTTCAGAAAAAACAGTTGATTGATAACGAGGGAATCGGGCGAGACTGCTACTTATGGGTTTATTGATCCTGGACCTGATTTTTGATGATTCTCAATTTTTAAAAAAACAATACTCCTGGCTCTTCAATCTATCTCTGATGAGAACCTGAACTAACGGTGACGCTACCCGTCACCGTTACCCCCCTCAAATGATCCAGGGTTCCTGCCAAAGTTGGGCCCCAACAGAGATTACTATTAAGTTGACTAGCAGATATGGCACATGTAATTTTATGGATATAACTTGCAGTTTAATTTGAGGTCAAAATTGCGCAGATTACCAGTTTCCCTTGCTCTGCTCTCTGCTCTGCTGATCTGGGTATTGTTTCCATTTAACACGCTTGCAGATACGATCGAAAATCAGCCTGAGTTAAGGGAGACGATTGCAATTTCGACTCAAGTCCCAAATTCTTCCCCAACAGTTGACCTCACTCCTTTGAGCACTAGGACGCCACTACCGACTTTTAACACTACAATTTCACCCACTGCCTCGTCAGTTCCTGTCTCTACTCGTCCTGTTTCTACTCGAGTTCCTCCAGGCTTTGATGAGCCTTTACCTGGGGCCCCGGGCTCAGATGAACCTGTGCCGCCCATAATTACTATTGGGCCACTCTTTCCTGTAACCACCAGTATTCCTTCATCTCCTCAAGCCACAGTCCGTCCATTGATTGTTGCACCCTGTCCTGGATTTAATTCGTACGGTCTCAAAGGAGCGCATCGCTTTTTACCCCTACCTACACAATCTAGCTTATCTGGCAGTTATGATGTTCAGATGACAGTAACAGCTTGCTTTTGTCCAATTGCGAGTAATTCTCCTCGCTGTGCGATCAGTTGTAATGAGGGCTCATCCGATCCCCTTTGTGTCCAATCAAATCAAAGGATCGTTGAGTCACTACTTTCAGTAAGCAGAGCAGCGTTGCAGACAACCACCACATCTTCTTACTTAGTTTCTGCCACTAACTTCGAAATGATAGCGTATAACTCTAAGCGTTTTACAGCACCTTGGAATTCCACAAGTTTGCAAAATGGACAATATTCATTCGGCGCAAAGTTTTTTGATGTCTCAGGAGGGGTGGTTGCTTCTAGCAACCTTGAACAATTAACTGTTGCAAATATTGCGAATCCAACGACTTCGCCACCTTCTTCAGCATCACCAACAGCAACAAATACTCCAACCAGAACTCCACCCAGAACTCCAACAACCCAACCTGGTGTTTCATCAACACCCACTGTCACCGCGCCGCCGCCCCAGGCAACTTCAACCATCCCTCCTGGCAGTAATCCCACGAACACTCCAGTTGCCACGCCTGTAGTAAGTCCATTACCAACACTAAAAAGTATTCCTTCGTTTTCGAATTGGCCTCCTGCTGATACTGCATGCAGAATGCTGGACATTGAAATTCATGCACCGGTAACACTTACAGATACAAGAGAGATCTGTTTTAACCCAGAAACGGGAGTTTTATTTACTAAAGACTGTTTGAGTAAAAATTGCAGAGCCCTTATTCCACCCGTTGATTACGGTGCAATTTTAAGTGCAGAGCATATTATAGATGGGTCTAATCCAGCTTCATCATTGTGTGAAATTAGAGGTGGAGCAAATCGTCTGATGACATTTACGTGGGACGGCAAGGAGTATACCGAAGAGCACTGTGCTTTTGCGGATGTTGATGATCCAATGAAGCAAAGTTTTATTTCATCGATGCCTTACTATATGGCTGCTTCTTATGCATTACATAAGCAAGCAGGTGTGACAGATCAATGGCAAACTCCTGTTAGTATTGCTGAAGACAGTGGAGAAAGTTGTGGAGATGAATCAAACTCTGCGTGTGATGCTCCAAATGTTTGCCCGAATGGTCAGAAGGTTTTAAGTTGCTATTTTGTTCCCCCAGTTGGGACCCCTGTTTTTGAACAAAACGATCTTGGTGAACAGATTGAGGTCGAGGATCGGTACTGGACCTGTCATAAGATTTCAACTGACCCCGTATCAGCAGGAATGGAGCCACAGGGAACACACATTTACCAACTAAACGATAGAAGTTATCCCTCTGAACTAAATATTAGTGGACTGAGAACTCAAGTTTATTTCACCTGCGGTGGTGAGCGTAATCTTCAAGAACCATACTACGGCAATCGACCATCACAAGAGTGCGTTGATGCTATTAATCCAGTAAATCAGAACCGGCCAATGTGTGAACAGTGTAAACAGGAATGTTTATCTGCATGCTTTGATAGTGAAACAGGTTCATGCACGGGGGAATATCTTGGTTACGGTGATACCTGTGGTGCTTGTCAGTATGCATGCCAGTGGACTTATGCAGGGTGTTTGGCGCCATGAGAAAATTTTTTATAAATCTAAACTTTATTCTTGCAATTTCATTATCCAGCTCAATTTGTTTTGCTCAAACAATTTTTTTAAAAGATGAACTAAGTCCGGTGTCCGATCAGGGCCCCGATGGAACCTGCTATGCGTACGCAGCAGGTCTTATGCTTGAACATGCAATGAAAACAATGTCATCAAATGGAGACTACCTCATTTACAATGCTTTTGAAGGATCTCCAAGCACTCCAATCGCTGTATCAGGCAGAAAAATTAACTACACTGTGTTGGCACATATGGCAGGAATGCGTCTGAGGAAGACCGATCCTGATAGATACAAAGGTTTACCATTTAGGAGTCCTATTTATGGATTTAGCGGGGGTAGAATTCTAAGCAATAAATCATCTGATTATACTGGGCTTAATATTCCAAACAGAGTTGGTATTCCTCCTGGTTCACGTACGTTTCCAATAAATTCAAATCCGCCATTTACATTACGCGGTATGTGCCTTTCAGATGATTCACAAGATTCTATGCTGGAGTTGTTTTCGGAACATACCGACCTTTTGGGAATGAGATTTCCATTTTATTTGAATAAATCCGAAACAGAAATTAATTTTAAATACTTAGAGCAGAAGGCCACGGCTACTTTCGATGGATCTGAACTTTCCGAAGTGCTAAAGAAACGAAATTCTTTATCAGATATCGATGCCTTCAGTTTAGATTCTTTAATCATAGAAAATTGGTGTAAGAAAATCTTCTCTAACACTAAATTACAGTCTCCATTCAAAAGTATCGGTGAATGTGTGTCTTTTGGGTATCTGACGACTGAAGTTAGGGGGGATAATAGAGTCATGTTTACTCATTTAAGTTCATATAAAGAAAGCTATGAAAGCGTTTTAAATGAGCTTTTGAAATTTCATTCTGGAATTTACAGTCCCAAACAAAATGAAAATTTTATGAAACTGATGAAAGAGGACGTTGCAAAAGGTACTCATTCAAAAAGGCTTGATTCATACAATGAGATGCTTCATCGAATAACAGAAATAAAATGCAGCCCTAATATAAGACCAGGAATAGGAAAAAAGCCTAATATTCGTGCAACGATAGTGCTGAGACAATATCCAGTAACTATTTCACATGGATTATCTATTTCACCAAATATTGCTTCGGTCAAAAGATGGCGTGCGAGTGCTGAAAGTTTTGTTGATAGGTATTTAAAAATGAGGCGTCCAATAGGCGTTAGTTACATAACCGACGGTCTTATAAAGCCTCCGAAGGGCCAAATTCATACCGGTCTTCATGGATCTGTGATAGTTGGTAGGACTATTATTAACTCAAAAAAACACTATATAGTTCAGAATTCTTGGGGTGACGATTGGTATCCTCCAAAGAGCACTCGAGCTCGTCCGATTCTTAAGAACGGTAAGATTATCAATGGATATTTTGCCTTCTCTGTTGATGAATTCGAAAAGGTTGTTTCATTCAAGAGTAAGAGGAAGGGAAGCTCAGCTTATTTTTCATCTCAGGTTTATGAATTATCTGTTTTACCAAAATCAAAGAGCATCTTTGCAAACAGGTCAAATGCACAATCTCCCCAGAAAGATTTTACTGATATCAAATTAACCGAGACAGCTGAAAAATCAGTTGATAAAAATTCTTACGAAAATTCAGATATAAAAAGAGGTAGTAATGATCCAGAAGAATATTAAGAGCATACTACTATCAATTCTGATTTCAATTCTGCCTGTTGAGCAGATTGCCGCCGAAACAATTCATTATGTTGGTGTAGGAGTTGGAGACTATACTTCACGGGCTCTGAAGTTAAATGCTCCTCCTACTGACATTTCATTAGGCAAAGAATTCTTCTATCAAACCTCCCAGCTTTCTAAGGGAAATGTAACGACAATTATAAATAAACAAGCAACGTGGCACGCTATTGTGTCAAATATTCGCTACACAATAGCAAAGGCTGCGCCTGATGATCTTGTAATCATTCACATGTCAGGCCACGGTACTCATGAAGGTGGAAGGTATTCTTTTTATCCTGTTGAGGCTCTAGCTTATTCGAGGCAGGCAAATATCTCAGAAGAGTCATTACTGAACGCGCTATTATTTCAGAGAACTTCTGTAAGACGAATCTTATTATTAGATTCCTGTTATTCAGGGGCATTCGCATTCTTCTGTCCTAAAATTCCCATTTATCCACTTTTAGATTCAAATTTGGCACTTTTTGCCGCTTGCGGTTCCAATGAATTGGCTTTTGAGAAAAAAGACGGGAGTGTTCTTATGAAGCATCTAAAAACTCATATGAGAGATGCTGATGTAGACAATGATAACTGTGTTGATGTTGAAGAGTTATCCAGATGGTTAGTTTCTGAAAAGTCATATCTTTCCATGGGGGCCGATTATCCGAATTACAATCTTCATGGGCCTAAGAGGAAAGAAGGTCCTGTCACTCCAATTCAGAGGCCTTTTGGTGTCTTTGGAGAAGAGATCGCAGATACTAAGATTAAATGTTTCGGAACAAGGAGTTCATTAGAGTCAAATACAAGTAGTGGTGAGTATTAGAGATGAAGATTAAGGTATTTATAACATCTGCTATCACGTTACTTTTGGTAGTTTCTTTTTCTGCGAACGCAGAGGAGTCATGTAGAAAAGTTTTTGTCGAGGGAGTTTGCCCCAAAGTGGGCTCTGACACTCGGGCTTGTACGGTTTATACATCTGATTTTGTAACCAGTGGTGAGGATTTCTGTATCGAAGGTTCAAGCCCACAACCATCTCGTTGTGGGTCGTATGAAGTCAAGGTAGGAGGTAATGAGCTCACAATCGAAAAGTCGTTTATCGATGCACAACTTGCAGCGTGTAAAAATTCTGTTGAGTACGGCTCTCCTTGTCGGTTTGAATATTGGACTCCGCTAGACAAGAAGTACGATTGCAAAAATTCTGGGACGTATAATGGAACTAATGTAGTACCTGCAACCGTTCAAATCCAGTGCTCTTGTGTAGAAGGGAGCCTCAGGTATGTTTCAGACGGATCCGGACAGTGCGAAATTGAGCGTTGTCACACCAGCGATACTGAGCCTTGTATAAACGTAGGGGTAAGAAACGCCACCAAATGGGTGCGAACTGGTCAGGATAAGATTAGTGGGCGGTTTTGCCGATGATTATTTTGTATGTAATTAACTTATAGGTCCTGGTGGCGCCCAACTTTAATGACTACACTTTCTTAAAATTTCCATCTTACTATTACATTACTAACTATCAATTTTATTAAGTAATCCGAGTTACCTTGTACCAATTATTTTCTCTCTGAACTCCAAACAATGTTAGGATGTATGGAGAGCGGTTATCGTTTCGAGAAATAGCCATAATATGCACTAGAAGCCCAAGCACTGTGAAAGCAGTAGTAAAAAAGAGGTTTTTGGTACAGGGTAACTTTCAATATGATTTAAACTTCTGAAATCATTATATAATCCTAGTTACCTTGTACCAATTATTATTGTACCAATTATTATTGTCGTTTTTTGAAGGGTGTTATTTCTTAACTTAATGGTCGTGACCCTGTACCAATAAATTTTCGCCAAATATTTCTAAAGTTTTTCTGAAAATAAACGATATATTCAGCGTATGTTCATTTATTTTGTTTAGTGTACAAATTGCTCACAAAAGAATGTATATACACATATCTCTTTTGGTAATTTTTAGTGAGATGATTTATGAAATTTCGAGTTCTAGGATTTTTGTTGTTATTTACATTTGGATTAGTCTTGACTGCTCATTCACAGGATGAAAGAAAAATTGATAGCTATCATAGTGGACTCAACATGTATATAGAGTATCCAACGGGCGGCGTCACACAATCTCCCGGACCCACTGATGGATTCGAAGACTGTAAGAATACATTGAAGGATTTCAAGGCGGAAATGGATCTTGATGTGAGAGCAGACTTTCTCCGCCAACTCGCGAGCCTTCAAAAAAGCTGTGAAGAAGCTAGTGGAACATGGAGCTGCGATAAGAGTAGCACCAAGTTTTTTTGGTCTCCCAGCGAACCCAAATGCGTACAACAAACTAGCGAAGGTACGAAATTTTGGGCTATTCTCCCTGTTCCCGTTACGCTTAACATGCGAAGGCAGTGTATGTGTACAGGTTTTGTCTCTGAGGAAGGACGAAAATTCTTAGAATTAAAGAATTCTTCTACCCCAACTTTTAAAGACTTTTAAATTCCTACATAAATCAATCCATCTTTAAGCAGTAAAGAATTACAAAATTCAAATTTTGAAAATAGAAACCTGCCTCTTTGTAATAAAATCATGAAGAGGTCTTTAGTACAGGGTAACTTTCCCTGTGAGTTAAACTACTGACAGTATTTAGTAATCCGAGTTACCTTGTACCAATTATTTCTCTCGTAGTAAGGCTCTTTTACATGCTTTCTTCGCTGTCATGTCAAATTAGTTGAAGATTCTGATTTTGATTCCGCCTAGATACCTAACACATATCACCTTCATTCGACTTCATGACTATGGTAGAGTAAGCCCCTATGAAATCACCCTACCCCCACGTCCCATCACAAGTCAGCTACCCTGAACTAGAGCGAAAAACACTTGAATTTTGGAAACAAAATAAAATATTCCAGAAATCTGTTGATACTCCTGCTGGTAAATCAATTGGGAACTCGAAAGAGTATGTATTTTTTGATGGGCCTCCGTTCGCAAATGGACTTCCACACTATGGTCACCTCTTAACTGGGTATGTGAAAGATACCGTTCCTCGTTATCACGCAATGCAAGGAAGAAAAGTTGATAGACGATTTGGTTGGGACTGTCACGGACTTCCTGCTGAAATGGAATCCGAAAAAGAATTAAAAGTTTCAGGACGACAAGCAATTCAAGAATTTGGAATTGATAAGTTCAATGAGAACTGTCGTAAGTCAGTTTTAAAATATGCTCATGAATGGGAACGATACGTTAACAGACAAGGTCGATGGGTTTCGTTCGAAAATGATTACAAAACGATGGATCTGCCGTACATGGAAAGTGTTGTATGGGCATTTAGTGAACTGTACAAAAAAGGACTCATCTATGAGGGCTACCGCGTTATGCCGTATTCATGGGCATGCGAAACGCCACTTTCGAATTTTGAAATTCGAATGGATAACTCGTATCGTTCTAGACAAGACCCTGCAATTACTGTTGCATATAATCTTTCAGAAAAAGACAGCGACGGCGTTCAAACTAAAATTCTTATCTGGACAACAACGCCTTGGACACTTCCATCAAACTTAGCTGTTGCAGTTGGTGAAGAAGTTGAATACTCAAAAATTGAAAAAGATGGTGTTCGGTATATTTTAGCAACCGCAGCCCTGGCTCGCTTTAAAAAAGAATTTGAAGGTCACACAGTTGTTCAGACGTTTCTTGGGAAAGAGCTTCTTGGAATTACCTATCTTCCTCCTTTTGATTATTTTAAGAACCATAAAAACTCATTCAAAGTAATCTCTGGTGATTTTGTAACGACTGAAGACGGCACTGGAATCGTTCATATGGCCCCAGGATTTGGTGAAGACGATCAACGAGTCTGCGAAGCAAATGATATTGAGCTTGTCTGCCCTGTTGATATCGCTGGTAAGTTTACGGTGGAAGTCAGCGACTATGCAGGACGACAAGTTCAAGAATGCAATAAAGATATCATTAAAAATCTTAAGGAACGTGGTCAGCTCATTAGACAAGACACCATTGAGCACAACTATCCACACTGCTGGAGGACAGATACGCCACTTATCTATAAAGCAGTAAGCTCATGGTATGTTCGAGTCACTGATTTCAAAGATCGAATGGTTGAACTGAATCAACAGATCAATTGGATCCCTGAACACATAAAAGATGGACAGTTCGGCAAATGGCTTGCTAATGCACGTGATTGGTCGATCTCTCGTAATAGATTTTGGGGAACACCGATTCCTATTTGGAAGAGTGATGACCCTCGTTATCCTCGAACTGATGTATACGGAAGTTTAGCTGATATTGAAAAAGATTTCGGTGTAAAAGTTACAGACCTTCATCGTCCCTATATTGATCAATTAACACGTCCTAATCCTGACGATCCAACTGGTAAAAGCACGATGCGTCGTGTTGAAGAAGTATTTGATTGCTGGTTTGAGTCAGGATCGATGCCGTATGCTCAGATGCATTATCCGTTTGAAAATAAGGAATGGTTCGAGAAACATTTCCCTGCTGATTTTATTGTTGAATACGTTGCCCAAACGAGAGGTTGGTTTTATACATTGATGGTTCTATCGACTGCATTGTTTGATAAACCACCTTTCTTAAACTGTATGTGCCACGGTGTTGTGTTGGATGAGAAAGGAGAAAAACTTTCAAAACGTCTTCGAAACTATCCTGATCCAGAGGAAATGTTTGAAAAAGTTGGATCCGATGCGCTTCGTTGGTTTTTAATTGCTAGTCCGATCCTTAGAGGCGGTGACTTAAACATCGATAAAGATGGGAAAGGAATCAGTGAAATCGTTAGAACGGTAATAAATCCAATCTGGAACGCATTTTACTTTTTTACGCTGTACGCTAATACCGACGGAATTAAAGGTGAAGTTAATTGCTCTTCAAAGGCACTCCTCGATAGATATATCCTTGGAAAACTTCAAGTACTTGTTGCTGATACAACAAAATACTTTGATGCCTACGATCTTGCAGCTTCGTGTAATTCAATACTGCAATTTATTGATGCCCTTAATAACTGGTACATTCGACGAAGTCGAGATAGGTTCTGGAAAGCTGATAAAGATCAAGATAAGACAGATGCATACAATACTCTCTACACGGTTCTTGTAACCCTTTGTAAAGTTGCGGCTCCTGTGCTTCCAATGCTTACTGAAGAGATTTACCGTACATTAACTGGTGAAGAGAGTGTGCACTTGGCTTCATTTCCAAAGGTCAGTGATTTCCCTTCAGAAGTTGAACTTGCAACAACAATGGATACGGTAAGGGCAGTTTGCTCTTCTGGATTATCACTTCGTGAAGCTCATAATCTGCGAACACGACTACCGCTTTCTAAAATTACTGTTGCCGGAAATGGTCTTGAAAAAATCGCACCGTACGATTTCCTCATTAAAGATGAGATCAATGTTAAATCTGTAGAATTTGCTACGGATTTTTCTGCTTTTGCCTCGTATCAACTTGCTCTTAATGCTCGTGCAATTGGACCACGCCTTGGTGAAAAAATGAAAACTCTTTTAGCATCTGCTAAAGCAGGAGATTGGAAATTTGCCAATGATGGAAAAGTTTCTGTTGAAGGAGAAGTCCTCTTAGAAACTGAGTACACACTTCGCTTAATTTCTAAAGAAGGTGTTGCTGCAATCAGTTTATCAGATAGGAGTGGTGTTGTTGTGCTTGATACTGCGGTTACAGCCGAGCTTGAATCTGAAGGACTTGCAAGGGACTTCGTGCGTGGTGTTCAACAGCTTCGCAAAGAGAAAGGATTCCATGTGGCAGACCATATTGAGGTTACGGTGGTTGCTCCAGAGCATATTAGGAATTCGCTTACCACTCATCAGAAGTATATTGAAGAGCAAGTGTTAGCTAAGAAATTTTTCTTTGCCACTGATACTACTAGTAATGGAAAGCAGTTAGAGTTTTCTAAGGTTCCTGTTACTGGTGCTGAGCTTCAGGTTGGGGTGGTGAAGTAATCACCATGCTGTATCTTTAGAGGTATCGTGATTTTCTAAACCATACGTATTTAAAATTTTTCCATCAGAAGCGAGCATAATCTGTATTTCGGATTTTGTTGATTCTTGGTCTCGTATCTTAATAATTAAA
Source organism: Bdellovibrionota bacterium (assembly GCA_044356295.1). Lineage (GTDB taxonomy): Bacteria > Bdellovibrionota_C > UBA2361 > UBA2361 > JBIKWN01 > JBIKWN01. The sequence goes on along the minus strand of JBIKWN010000008.1, from coordinate 25,153 downwards.
CCGTATGAATTTCTACTTATTGAACATTTTGCATTGGCTAGATCTGGATCCTTTTGTACGGTCGTTATGAACTGAGAAGTTTTTTTAGGCGGTGTCACAATTCCATATGATTTAGCTAAGATTTCAAATATTTCTCTTAAACTGTGTTTATACTCAGTATTACTAACATCAGACTGGTGGGTAGTTTTGGCAGGAACAAAATCCTCCCCAAGCATAGTACGATGCTCAGGTTTATCAGCACTAGTTGGGTAAGTCTGGAAGGATGCGCCAATAATCGGATCTTGATTTGAGACAGGTGATTTTTTTACCTGCGGCGACTTATCTTGAATTTCTGGGAACCTTCCTACATGGACTCCATATTTTTTACGCATCATTACTCTATATCTTGACGCCTGTTGAACAATTTCTTCTTCAAAATTAGAGCTATTTCCCTGAAATATGAGCTGGTCAATATCATCTCCATCTAAGTATTCATCACCTTCATCAAGTTCGTTTGTATCACTAGAAATCATTTCTAGTAGTTTACCAAAAAGCGGCAACCCATCTGAGGCAAAACTATCTATTTCATCTTCAGCGTCTTTTTCAATAGCTACATAATCTGGAGGAAAAAGTTGTCGACTAGCCTCGTATGCCCATTCTGCTCCATGCTCAGTTAAGCTACTTACAGAAAACAATTTTTGATGAGAATCCCTCAACCCTTTCAGAACTTGGTCTAATTCAACTGTACGAGTCAACGAAGGTACTGCACAATAAATAATAAGAGCTGCTTTTTGAACAGGGCTTAGCTTTTCAACCTGAATAGAGATTTTCGTATCTTGGGATAACATAGAGGAATTATGGCAAAAATCGCCCAGCTAGTTAAACATTTTAATATTTCCCCTATTTTACAGTAATACCTTGCTCTAGCCACTTTCCTCTAGTTAAATCAATAACATGAATCAGCCAACCGGTACCGTACATCTCTCTTTTCTTGAATCTGGAGTCGCCGTATTAACATTAGGCGACAAATCCGAGCGGGTCACAACTCTTACTCCTACTAGAATCAAGTCTTTAGCAGACACTCTAAATGCATTAAAAGCCTCTCCCCCGAAAGGATTAATAATTACTGGACCATCTCTTGATATGTTCACTGTTGGTGCTGACATTACCATCATCCAAACTGTTAACGATCCAAGTGAAGGTCAAGCTTTGGCGAAACAGGGGCAAGAAGTTTTTAAATTAATTGAAGAACTTCCTTGCGTCACCGTTGCAGCAATTTCAGGTCCATGCGTTGGTGGTGGTTGTGAACTTGCACTTGCTTGTCGTTATAGAATTATTAGTGACGAAAAAACTAGTTTAATCGGATTACCTGAAATTAAATTAGGAATACTACCTGGCTTTGGCGGAACGCAGCGCCTTCCGCGATTAATCGGACTTCCAAAAGCACTTGATATCATTCTTGCTGGAAAAACACTTCGTCCACGACAAGCGCAAAACTATGGTCTTGTTAATGAAGTGATTCAAAGTTCAAGACTGTTAGAACGTGCAGAATCAATTGCTTCAAAGAATTCATCAACAAAAGAGATTGCCCCAAGTTTCATCGATAGGATTCTAACCTTTACAAAGCTCGGCAGAGCCTTTGTAAAAAATAAAGTAAAAAAATCTATTCGAAAAGAAACGAAAGGTTTTTATCCAGCTCCTCCTGCTGCTTTAGAAAGTTGCATTATAGGTCTAGAGCAAGGCCTTACGGTAGGCTATCCATTTGAAGCACGAGAACTCGGCCGACTCATTGTTAGTCCAGAGAGCAAAGCATTAGTGAACGTTTTTTTCCTCTCTGAAAATGCAAAAGCGATCGGGAAATCTGGTAAAAAATATATTGAGTCACTCAATTCAGTCGTTATTGGCGCAGGTGTGATGGGCGCTGGCATTGCAGGAAGTTTAGCTCGTGCTGGATTTGCTGTTACTCTAAAAGACGTTAGTGATGCAGCGCTCAGCCGTGGAAAAGATCACATTCAAAAAGGACTACAAAAAGTTAAATACCTCAGTGAAACTGAAAAAAGTTTTATTCTGAATAGAGTTGAAACAACATCTCGAGATTTAACCAACGGCAGCACTATTGGATTTGCAATTGAAGCAGTGTATGAAGATTTAACTCTTAAAACAAAATTATTAAATGATATTGCAAATCAGATTCCAGGCGACGCAATAATTGCTACAAACACTTCTTCTCTTTCTGTTTCAAAAATAGCATCAGGAATTGAAAATCCTGACCGCGTTGTTGGTATGCACTTTTTTAATCCCGTCGAAAAAATGCCGCTTGTGGAAATTGTTATGGGCGATGCAACAAGCGATAAAACACTTAGTATTATCGCTGCACTCACTGCAAAACTCGGTAAATATCCAATACTCGTCAAAGATGTTCCTGGATTTTTAGTAAACCGAATTTTGTCTCCATATTTAAACGAAGCTGCATTCTTGTTACAGGAAGGATATAGCATTGAAGATATCGATACTGCTGCTACGAAGTTTGGAATGCCAATGGGTCCAATCCGTCTTCTTGATGAAGTCGGACTTGATGTTGCTGCTCACGTTTCAGAGATCATGGTTGCGGGATACGGCGACAGAATGAAAGCACCACAATATGCAAAAATACTTTCTTCACATGGAAAGACTGGGAAAAAATCTGGTTCTGGATTTTACGATTTTGCAGATAACAAATCAGTCCCCTCAATGGCAGCAAGAGAACTTTTAAAGCTACCTAAAAATTCTAAGGAAGTTACAAACATTACACCGCTTCAAGAACGACTCATCATGAGTCTTATTAATGAAGCAGTGAAATGCCTCGATGAAGGAGTCGCTGGTAATGCTGGCAAAGATGCTGCTTCACAAATTAATCTTGGCACCGTTATGGGAATGGGCTTCCCTCCATTTAGAGGTGGTGTTCTTTATTTTGCTGACACATTAGGAGCAAAGACCATTTACGAGGGCATGCAGAAGTTTGAGCGTGAATATGGTTCTCGCTTTACTCCTGCTGCAGGGATTGTCGAAAGAGCCAAGAATAATCTTAGCTTTTGCGGGGCATAATTTAAGGTTTTAAAGTGTTTAAAGCTGAACCTGCTTTAAACCAAACTATCTGCTCATCTGTCATTGAATGATTTGTTTTAATAGTTCGCTCCGACCCGTCCTTTGATCGCACTTTCAATAAAACGGCTGATCCTGGTTTTAGCTGAGTTAACCCTTCAGTACTAATTCGATCATCTTGATATAAACGATCGTAATCTGCCGGATCAGCAAACGTTAATGGAATCAGACCTTGTTTTTTTAGATTTGTCTCTGCAATTCGCGCAAAACTTCTTGCGACAACAATTCTGCAACCTAAAAATCGTGGTGACATTGCAGCGTGTTCTCTTGATGATCCTTCTCCGTAATTTTCATCACCAACAGCAATCCAGTCTTGATTTTTTGCTTTATAAGACTTACCGAGCTCAGGGAATGAGACTCCTGTTTCTCCGGTGAGTACATTGGTTCCTTTTCCAGTTTCATTCGTAAAAGCATTAATTGCTCCAAGGTAGCAGTTATCAGAGATTCGAGCTAAATGACCACGATACTTCAACCAAGGCCCCGCCTGTGAAATATGGTCTGTTGTACACTTACCTAACGCTTTTACTCCAATAACAAGATCTTTTAACTCTGTTCCTTCCCATGGTTTGAACACTTCAAGAAACGAAAGTCGGTCACTGGTAGGTGAAATTGCGACGGGAAGTTTTTTACGCTCAGCTTCGCTTCCAAGTGAAGCTTCGTAGCCTTCACGACTTAAAACAAAACCTTTTGGTGGTAGCTCATCCCCAGTTGGCTCCTTTAATGTAAACATCTGACCTTTTGAATCAGGGATTGAATCTTGCTCCGGATCAAATGATATTTTTCCAGCAAATGCTACTGCAGTAACTAATTCAGGAGATCCGATAAATGCTGCTGTTTCTGCATTACCATCATTTCGTTTTCTAAAATTTCTATTGTAGCTCGTAACAATAGTGTTTTTTTCATTCGGTTTGATATCGTCTCTTGACCATTGACCAATACACGGACCACAAGCATTCGCTAAAACCGTTGCTCCGATAGATTCAAATATCTCCATGAATCCATCTCTTTTAATAGTTTGAAATACTTGATCCGAACCAGGAGTTATCATAAATGGAATCTGAACTTTTAATCCGTGATCACGTGCTTGCTTAGCAACATGTGCGGCTCGCGCAATATCTTCGTAAGAAGAATTAGTGCAACTTCCTATAAGCGCAAACCGAATTGAATCTTCTATATCTTCATTCTTTACAACATTTTTCATCTCTGAAGCTTTACGAAGTAGATCTGGTGTATGAGGTCCAACCCATTGCGGTTTCAATTCAGAGAGATTGATTTCAATAAGCTCATCATAATACCTCTCTGGATTTGCAATAACTTCTTGATCTGCACAAAGGTACTCTTTATATGTGTCAGCAAGATCAGCAAGTTCCGCACGGTTTGATGAGCGAAGATAACTTGCCATACGAGAGTCGTAAGGAAATACAGAAGTCGTTGCTCCAAGCTCTGCACCCATGTTCGTAATTGTAGCTTTACCAGTACAAGAAATACTTTCTGTTCCAGGACCAAAATATTCAACGATTTTTCCAGTGCCACCTTTTACAGTAAGAAGACCGGCAACCTTTAAAATGACATCTTTTGGAGAAGCCCAACCAGATAATGTTCCTGTAAGTTTTATTCCGATAAGTCTTGGATTGAGGAGCCCCCAAGGTTGACCCGCCATCACATCTACCGCATCAGCACCACCAACACCAATTGCAACCATTCCAAGTCCTCCAGCATTAGGAGTATGGCTATCTGTACCAATCATCATACCGCCTGGAAAAGCATACTGTTCAAGAACGACTTGGTGAATAATTCCAGCCCCTGCTTTCCAAAATCCAAGTCCGTATCGCTGTGATGCTGACAAAAGAAAATCATACACTTCTTTGTTTTCATCAAATGCTTTTAAAAGATCTTTTTCTGCTCCAACTTTTGCTTGAATCAAGTGATCGCAGTGCACCGTAGTCGGTACTGCAACAGTATCTCGCCCAGTCACAATAAATTGTAACAATGCCATCTGTGCAGTTGCATCCTGCATAGCGACTCTGTCAGGCATAAAGTTTAAAGTATCTTTTCCACGTACTGGCTCAGCTTTTGGCCACTCTTTAATATGAGAAAAAAGGATCTTCTCGGAAAGCGTTAGTGCCTTCCCAAGTTTTTCTCTAGCAATTTTATGTTTCTCTTCTAACGTTTTATACAGTGTTACTGCTAATTCAAAATCTTGTTTATCCATAATTATTTTCTCAATAAAAAAATCTTCATTAAAAATTTCTAAAAATCTGTCCTTACTACGTCGGAAAGGTAAATTGCATCAACTCCAAGTTTTATAGCGAGAGCAAAGTGCACTTCTTGTAACTCTGGAAAAACAAAGTGACAAAGATCATGTGCTGCAAGCTTGTCGGTAAAATCGTACTCATTTAGGAAATCCGCTAACACTTTTTCCTGAGAAGAATCGAGTTCTTCTGACAGTACTACCAAAGCATCACCACTTTTAACAGGTATTGATGCTAGTTCAACCTGAACAATTGCATTTTGACCGATAAGAGACGAAGTCGAAAGAGTTTTGGAATTGTCAGCAGGTGAAGGAGGTTTTTTCTCAAAAAAAGGAAAAGTTTCGCCTGCACGCACGAGATATACTGCACTTGATCCTACTCGAGCTGCAGCAGTGATACTATCATGCACAACAAGACCAATAAGGGCGGCACCCATTTTTCCGCCTGCTGCCATTGAATGTCCAAAATTATAGACAGAGTTGTTGGCTGCCTTAAAGGAAGATTCAAGTACTTGAACAGTGAGCGACTCAGCGAGAGCTTGATCCTGGGCTGAGCCGACAGAAGTAAGGCTTTCAAAAAAACTCATTACTCCATCAGTAAAACTCTCTAAAGCAAGTTTGCAGGCGATTTGACCAGTTAATCCGTCCGTTCCAGAGACAGCTCCTCCAAAGACGAGACTTCCAGGTCTTTTATTGGGATTCAAAGCCACATAAGCGCTTATTTCAGCAGGAACCTCTGGGCCGCGGTAAATATCACTGTCAATTTTTGTGATCATTCTGGTTTTTCTAGGTTGATTCTCTCACAACGAATACATTTCTAACAGTAAAAATCCGTTGTTTTTCGTTAAAATAATGAATAAATTCAATAAAATAGTAGTTTCGCTCTGACGGAAACTATCTTAATAAAAATACGATAAAGAAAAGCCTTGCGAGCATCCATAAATCTTTTTTTGACTATATTTCGGGAAAATATCACTACTGAGCAGAAGTTATTCTCAACTGAAGATTTTTTTAGATTATTGAATAATTCAGAAGAATCGAATTTTAGCTTTAATACCATGAGGTTAGTTGTTAATTCAAAATTACAATATATTCATATCTAACAAAATCGTTCTTAAATTGATTTCTGCTTGAAGATTTTACAATTATGCATTTAAGAAACAATTATTTTCAGCGATATGCATTTTTTCGTTGACTACCGAGTACTAGGGCGATAAAACTCTTACACGGAGACCGAATAGTTCTTCTGGTGAGAATTGGGCTGTGTAGCCTCAAGTGACGTTAATAAATCTACGGCACTAGCGGATACATAGTTCTAATCAGAAGTTTCGATTAGTTTCCCCACATAAATATTATCTTTGCTTTGCGCCTTAAGGTTCAGACACGATTGCGATTTTTTCGCTCTCGTATCTAAAGCCTTGAAGCCCTTGACTGCTTTTTGTCGTCACTTAGTAAGATTTGGAGTCGATTTTTTCGGCTATGGGCTCTTTGAGCGTTTGTGTTGTGAGTGTGTATTTAGATTTTTATTACTGTTTAGTTTAGATAAGGAAAAACATGAAAGGTTGGTCAAATTCTGATGTTCCCACTGCTGGTGAGCAAATCCCTGAAAAACGTCTTCTTGCTGCTGTTTTACAACGCGCAATAACTGACTTCATCACTGGTGATGGAGAGGTTAAGGAAGGCGCTGATTACTGGCTTTTTGATGATGAGCCGACAGACGCACCTTTAACGTTTGGATTCGTTTGTGAAGCTCTTGACCTCGATAAAGATGGTTTAAGAACTGCAATTCAAGCTCAAGCTGTAGCTGCTGCAAATGGTGCTGAGCTTGCTCAAGTTGCTATGTAACATCTAGTTCTAGATGCCTTACATTATTGGAAGCACTGCATAAATATTTATGCAGTGCTTTTTTCATTTTAGCCCCTCAGTGAAGTATTTTCACCCCTTCTCAAAGAAATCCAAGGAGCCTTATACTTTCAGTTATGGATAGTGACGATGCACCCGTGCCTGGAAATGATTCTCCTCGTTGGAATACTCTTTTGACTGAACTTGATAAGAAGTTTCAACTTGGACTTCTAGAAAAGCTCCGTTCAGCTAAATCTTTTCACTTTGAAGGCAATAGCCTGCATATTGAATGCCATACAAAGTCCGACCTCGAGTACCTTTCAAAACCTGCAGTCAAAACTCAACTTGCAGTTTTCGCTGGTGATGCTATTAAAGTAGAAGAGATCTTTTTCAAATAATATAATTCTATGGACTCAAAACAAAATTCAGCCCAATCGCCGGCAGAGGATCGCCTTTACCGAATCAGACATTCACTGTCCCATGTACTAGCCCAAGCGGTGCTCGAGATTAGACCTAATGCCAAACTAGCATTTGGACCTCCAATTGATACTGGCTGTTACTACGATTTTCTTTTTGATCAGCCTGTTTCATCAGAAGACTTTAAAGATCTCGAAAAAAGGATGCGAAAAATCATCGGTCAACGTCAAGAATTTAAGGAGGAGCAAAAATCTACCTCTGATGCGATAGCCTTCTTATCCTCTCAAGATCAACAGTTCAAAGTCGAATATTGTCAGGAGTTAAAAGAACGGGGTGAGGCGACAATTGGATTTTATACGAACGGTCCTTTTGTTGATATGTGTGCTGGTCCTCATCTTGAGCATACAGGTCAAATTCCTCCTGATGCTTTCTGCATAGATTCAGTTGCGGGAGCATATTGGAGAGGTAGTGAGAAAAATCCTCAGCTTGCTCGAATTTATTGTCTTGCTTTCGAAAACAAACAACAGCTAAACGAATACATTGAAAGACGTAAACTTGCTCAAGAGCGCGATCATAGAAAACTTGGAAAAGAGCTAGAGCTTTTTATTTTTTCAGATCAAGTTGGGCCTGGACTTCCGTTATGGACTCCTCATGGAACTGTGATTCGAGAAAGTTTAGAAAATCTTGCAAAAGAAACTGAGCAACGATTTGGATACCAACGTGTATCAACTCCACACTTAGCTAAAGAAGAACTGTATTATACATCTGGTCATCTTCCATACTATAAAGATTCGATGTTTCCGCCGATGCAACTTGAAGGGGAAAGCGCCTATTACTTAAAGGCAATGAACTGTCCGCATCACCATATGATCTTTAGTCATCGACCACGATCATATCGTGAATTACCACTTCGGTTAGCTGAATACGGAAGCTGTTATCGATATGAATCGTCTGGATCGCTTGCTGGACTCCTCAGAGTACGAGCACTTTGCATGAATGATGCTCATATCTACTGCGCGAATGAACAACTAAAGTCAGAACTAAAAGCTACATTCGATCTGACTCTTTCTTACTTTAACATGTTTCGTTTTGAAGGTATTAAAGTACGGCTTTCTACACATGATCCTAAAAATAAAGAGAAGTTTGTCGAGAATCCTGAGCTTTGGGCATACTCTGAGAAAATAGTTGAAGAAGTCGCCAAAGAGATGAAAGTAGATTACGACATTGGCGAAGGTGAGGCTGCTTTTTACGGTCCAAAATTAGATTTTCAGGCAAGAACTCTTTTAGGAAGAGAAGAAACTATATCTACGACACAACTTGATTTTTCATCTCCACTTCGATTTAACCTTTCGTATGTTGGACAAGATGGGAAAGAGCACCATCCTTACATTATCCACCGTGCACCACTAGGAACACATGAACGCTTCATTGCATTTTTAATTGAACATTTTGGTGGTGCATTCCCTACATGGATGGCTCCTATTCAAGTCAAAATTATTTCAGTTTCAGAAGCATTTTTAGAATCAGCAATATCTCTGGAAAAAGAACTTCTCCATAATTTAGTGAGAGTTGAGATTGATAATTCAGATAACTCGTTTAATAAAAAAATTCGAGAAGCTGTTACTCATAAGATTCCTAATATGATTATTCTTGGGGCTAAGGAAGTTGAAAATAATACTGTTACACTGAGGAGGTATTGTACTCAGGAACAAGTTACGATGAGTCGTACTGAATTTGTTTCTCGAATGAAAAAACTAAATCAAGAAAGAATTATGGATAATTTTAAAGATGTCGTCATTGGATAATTACGTATCCTAAGAGACTCGTTAATTAAGGCTCCTTAAACTTACCTTTCTCGATAGTAAGCTTCATCGCTTCAGTTGTTTCACCGGTTAGGGTAAAAATATATGGAGCTTTCTCATCTGAAATAATCCATATATCAGCACCCAGAATAGTCAAAGGAAGATCCTCTTTGATCTTTATTTTCTGATTAATTTCCAAACCACCGAGATCGATATCTTTCCAGTTTTCATCACCAATTTTAAAAGCGTATTTACCAGGAGGCAGCTCAACTATCGCCTGAAACTCAGTATCATCTTTGACACTGTGAAGAGGATCTGTCAGCCCCCATCCATTCATATCTCCTCGAATATAGATAGGAACTGAAATTCGCTGAGGTATAGGATCATTGAGCAATCTATCATCGCCACCAATAAAGAACTGCAGAATAAGAAACAGAACTATCAATCCACCTGTAACAGGAACGAGGTACTCTCTTTCTAGAAAATTCTTTATATTCACAGAATACAATTGTAGTTTGATAAAACACTACCAAGCAATGACAATATTTATCCAATTAGCACCTATTGTCCCCAACAACCTTATGCTTTACCTACAATTCAATTCCAAATAAGCTTATCCGCCAATGCTCCCTTTAACCGATATGTTGATTTTAACGCTCCTCTCAGGAGTTATCAGTTTGGGGCTCGTTGCCCCTATTGAGCGTCTCTGTTGCTTATTTTTGATTGTCGATCACCCCTCTGAGAGACGTTTACACTCACAACCAGTTACGAGAGCTGGTGGAGTAATAATAGTGCTTACTCTTGTTATTTCTTTAACTATTATTAAGTTAACTCACGCTGATCTTTTAGATTCCTCATTTTCCTACCATAATTTTTTATTATTATCTTCCGTTGTTGTATTACTGGGTCTGATTGACGACCGTTTTGAGCTCGAATGGAAAACAAAACTTTTCTTCCAAATTCTTATCTGCCTTTTTGTTTGTTTACATCCATCATTTATTGGCATTTCAACTGTAAACGTATTCGAACGTTTTAATTTGTTTTTCTTTTATCTCGTGCTCATGAATGCCATCAATCTTATTGATGGTTTAAACGGTCTTTGTATATTTATTTCTACGATATCCTTGTTGGGCTTATTGTCATTGTCTCACTCGGAGTTATTTGGGAATACAGGATTAATGATAGTTATTCCCCTATTCATTGGTGCTCTTTTAGGGATAGCTCGATCGAATTTCAAGTCCCCCAGGATTTTTCTCGGCGACTCTGGAAGTATGCTTATTGGTTTTTCTCTTACGACATTCTTCATACTAACCGCACAATCAGGAAATTTTGGCACGAAAGACCAGTACATTATTTATATCTTAATTTTTGGGCTTCCCTTGATTGAGCTCATAAGCACCTGCATACGACGAATTGCATATTCACGAGGTGTTGGCAGGGGAATAGTAAAATCTCTATTATCAATAGTGGTCGCAGACACTAACCACTTACATCATCAACTTTTAGCTAAAAATTACTCACTACCCAAAACACTTTCAATTCTGTGCCTGTTGCATTGCATTTGCATAATTCCAATTTTTATTTTTTACTTTATACATTAAAAAAATATTATGAAAAATCAGTTGTATAACAGAATAGCAACCGTTGCGACTTCTCTTATAATTATTGTTGCCTTTCTATGTTTTATAATTTTTCAGTTTCGACCAGAAGCGCTCAAACCTTCGAATGGAGTTTCCTCAAAGAAAAAAATATCTTTTCTCATTACATCTCCAATCCTAGAGTCGTACCTGAGAGAATCTGTTGGTCAAGAAGCAAAAATTATTGCTCGTTCGCGAGAAACTGCACGTGTTCAGATTCGAGAATTTAGTCAAACTGGAAATCAAATCAATGGATATCTCAGTTCAGGCATACTAACGTGCGATGCTGAAATATTTGAGCAAGAAGATTCTCTCTACCTCGGGCTCACCCCCGCTAAAATTGGACAAGATGTCATTCTTGAAACAGGTGCACTTTCCGCAAAAGCAATTCTACTATCTATCAAGGGCTAATCTTTTGTTGGATTTAGTTTCATTGATTATTCCAGGACTAGTCATACTGGCACTTTTAAATTTTAAAGATCCACAGTCTATCTCTGCTTGCATAATACTTATCTGCATTATTTTGTCAGTGTATAAATGCTTTTCAACGGTTCACTTAAACAAGTCTGGAAATAAAATATATTTTGTCTTCTTATTTCTGCTAACTATTTTTCTTTCAATTTATAATGCTGTCATCGACAGGTCAGGTGGTTCTGCTACATTCGGATTTTTATTACTTCCAATCTTTATGTTTTGCTTTAACGACTTTGTTATTGCTCCTAAACATGTCAAATTTTTAATCTGCTGTTCTATGCTCACTATGGTGATTCAAGGCGCTGCATGCTTATCACAAGCGATAGATCCTCATCTATTCCAAAAAAATGGCTGGATTGATTACAACTTACTTTCATCGTTTGAATTTAATCGTTCATTCGGATTGCTCCAACCATCCAATCCACTCGCCTTCGCAATATTTATACTACCTTGTCTTGTATTTGTATGTGTTTACTTCGTCAAAGAGTTCTATACATTAAGTCGTATTCAGTTAATTTTCATAACAATTTCACTTGTTGCAGGTATATATTCACTAATTGCAAGTGGTTCTCGTGGACCAATGCTTGGGTTCGTTTTGATTTTCCTGTTCATAGCTGGATATCTATTACTGTATAAATCTTATGAAGTGTTACTGGCACTTTCTTTAACTCTGGCTGCAGCATTCTTTATAAATTATATTGCAGGACACGGGGTATTATGGACCGAAAGAGTACTTACTATTACCACTGATACCTCTGTTGATATAAGATTTATAGCTTGGAAAGCTCTTACTAATAATATACTTGATATACCTTTGTGGGGGGTTGGTCCTGGACTCAACAATACAAGTTTTTTTCTACAAAGTTATCTTCCGTCACGAGTCGCTATTCTGAGTTCATACAATATTTTTATTGAATACTATTTTCAGCTCGGTCTGATTGGGCTCTTGCTGTTTGTTTTCATTCTTTTCTCATCGATCCGAAGAACTCTCTATCAATTCAAAATAAACCATTTCTCTTACCAAACCTGTTTTGCCTTGAGCGTTTATTCTATGCTACTTGCAGGCATGTCAGAATCGTTCATTCATCATATACAAGCTCAAAGTATATTCTGTTTTTTCCTTGCTCTTACTTTTTCTCCAATAAGTCCAGAAACAACTACATAAAAAAATGAATGAATTCTGTTTAAATATTCTTATTCCCGGACTCGGCAAACGATGGCAGTGTGGAGGGTTATGGTCACTGATTAGCACTGCTTCTTTAGATCTTACTATTAAAACTCGAATTGTAACGTACATCGATCGAGAAGAAGGCTATCTTTTCTTGAACGATCTTAATATTAAAGACTCTGATTTTTTTCTCATAGGCTGGGGCCCACATATAACGTATCTTTCCAAAAAAATTCCTGAAAATAGAATTATTATTAACTCACATAGCTTTTTAAGTTCAGCAAGACCCCCAGAATCTGCACCAATTATTTGCTCAAGCCGTTATACCCTTTCAAACTGGGCTCGTTACCAATCGGCTAGACCTCTTTATTTAATTCCTGGAATCATCGATGACCATTTTATCAATAAAGGACATGATAGGCCGATCGATATTCTCATTTTTGAACGAAAGATATCACCCTACCTTAAAAAACTTCTTCTTCCTAAGCTTGAAAATGTTTCTAATGTTTTTTTAGTGACAAATCACATAGAAGACCTCTCGGAACTGTATAATAAAAGTAAAATTCTTTTGTATGATTCAAGATGGCATTTCAGCTCGTATAATACAGAAGAGGGTTTTGGTCTTCATCCGCTCGAGGCACGTGCTTGTGGGTGTAACGTTTTCACTAGTTTCAATGGTGCACTTTCACAGTACTTTGAAATACCAGGTTTTCATCAAATACATATAAATGACAGCCAATACGACATGGATACCATTTTAAAAGTACTTAAAACTCCAACACCAGAAAACATAGATATAAGTGCTTATCGTAAAGAAAATATTAGAAAGCTTTGGAATGCTACGATTGAGTCATGCATCACTTTCCTTATTTCAACACAATCCAACAAACAGGAACTTCTCTTACTTAAAAAAATGAACTTTAATGCTTTGCTACAACGCTATCTTCAGAGAGCCTTAAAACGTTTTGGTCAATTATGAGATTTCTTTCTAACGGTGATTTCATTGAGTCTCTAAATATTCAAAAGTTTGCTCAAGTATGCTTTATTGTAGCGTGTATTTCTGGACTTTGTATCGGGTCTGGAGCAAGTAGTGAGCCATCATTAATTTCGATTCTGGCTTCACTAAGTCAATTAAGCTTTATCTTTACATTATTATTAGTACCATTTTTCCTAAAAAAAATTATTGAGAATATCAAAGCACATTGGACGCTTTGGGCATTGGCGCTACTGCCACTGATACACCTTGGGGCCTATACATCGAGTGAGTCTCTGGAAAAAGCAGATGGTATATTTTTGATTTCTGTTTGTGGAATTGTACTCGGGCATGCACTCCCTTTAGAAAAACTACTTTCTACTTTCTTTTTTTGTTGTCGATTGACGTTTGCTTTGGCTGTACTTTATACCCTTCTCTTTTTTGATTCTTCGTTTACTATTACAGCTGGTTTACCTCTTTGGAAAAGTTTTCTTCCTTCAGCAAATAGTCTTGCGGTAATAATTGGTGCTATCGCTATTGATTTCTATTCGCAAAAGTCTTCCCTCTCGAAACTTCACCGAACTTCCCTACTCACTTCATTAGCTGCATGTATTTTTTTAACGCAAAATATTTCTATATGTATTGCACTATTGGTCGTTTTTTTTATCGAGAACTATCACAGACTCCATGGCATGACTTTGCGTAGGCTCATTTTCTTTAGCGCTCTTTTGGTCACAACATATATCTTATTTTTCGGGAAAAATATTCTATCTTTACTGCTCCTTCACGGAAGACTGATTCAATGGCATTATTTCTTACGTCATTTTGATTCTATGTGGTTCGGTCTTGGTGCAGGAAATATTCAAAAGCAACCGTTTGCAATTGATTTTCAAAAACGATTCCTTGATACACAATTATCACTACAAGGAGACATCAATGTCTATATCGACAATGGATACCTGAATCTCTTTTTTGATTACGGGATTCTTGGGATTATACTTTTTGCATTACTCATCAGAAAAACTCTTCATTCATTTTATTCAAGTCTAGAATGTGACCTTTTGAAAAATTTCTTGCTCTACTTATCACTTATTAATATAACGGGAGGGTGGTTACTGTATTCATTTTCACCATGGTGGTTAATAGTTTTGAGCACTACAACTGCACTTGTCATCAAAAAATATCACAATGTACCTCAGCAACTTTAAAATTTACTTTTTTTGATAACCGTGAATAATCAATTAAAAATATTAAATATTGGTTGTGGCAGAAAAATAATGCAAGGTGCAGTAAACCTTGACATCCTTAAATTGCCTGGTGTCGACGTAGTCCATAATTTGGAAGATACCCCTTGGTCAATGTTCAACGATAATACCTTTGATAAAATTTATGCCCATCATGTCTTAGAGCACGTAGATAATTTTATATCTATCATCGAAGAAATACACCGTGTTCTTAGACCTGGAGGTCTTCTGATAGTGACTGGTCCTTATTATATGCATAAAGACACCTTTACAGACCCTACCCATAAAAGAGGCTTTACTACAAAGACTATGCAGTATTTTGAGCCTGATAATGTACTTGGTTTTTACACACACGCAAAATTTAAAATCGACTCAGTCACGCTTATTTACAATAACAATTCTTTCTTTAAGTTTATTCCGTTCAAAAGAATACTAGGTTACTTTCTTTGGAATATTATTCAGGCTATTGAGTTTAGAATGATCGCATTAAAGTGATGTGCTTTTTTGTTTCTAATTTCGACTGGTCAATTAATAATCAAAAATTCAGAAGACTAATCTAAAGTTCAAAATTTATCCTCTATAAAGATTTTCTAAAAAGGAAACAATTCTTCCAGAAGCATTTCCATCACCAAATAGTTGACTTGCTGCATGCTTTTGTTTTGATTGAGATTCAACGAGCTCATAAGCACCTTGTACAATCTGCTCAACAGACCAACCTAAAACTTTGATGTAATCTAAATTCAAGCTTTCAGGTCTATCAGTAATCTCCCTTAAAATTATACCAGGGACTCCGAGTGAAGTTATCTCTTCTTGTACTCCACCTGAGTCAGTTAAAACGAGCGCTGCATCTTTGATCAAACTAATAAATTGTTCATAAGAAAGGGGTGGCTGTTTTATCAAACGTTTTTCATTAGGCAAAACACTATTAATCATATCCGTCGTCCAAGATGGATGTGTCACCCATACCACATCATGCGATGGGAACTTGTTTAATAATGCTATTATTAATTGTTCAAATGTTCCGGGAACGTGTACCCGATTCTCACGTCTATGGACAGTGATCACAAAATACTGGGCAGTATTTTCAATCGTATCTTTTTCGAGACCAACATCTACCTCAATTGTTTGCAGGGCATCAATCACTGTATTTCCACACATAAGAACATTTTTAGAGTCTATGCCAGCTTTAAGAATATTTTCGTATGCAATGGAAGACGGACAAAAGTGCCATCGGGCAAGATTTGTTATCATAGAGCGATGAGCTTCTTCGGGATAAGGGTTGTCTGGTTCAAATGTTCGAAGTCCTGCTTCAATATGACCTAATGGAATACCTAAATAAAATGCTGCAAGAGAAGCGCAAAATGCTGTGGAGGTGTCTCCCTGGACAAGAATTAGATCAGGTTGTTCAGAAGATAAAAGCTCACCAAATTTTGCCAATAGAATGTTCGTTAATTCTATGAGGTCTCCTGCCTTACGGTCACAAGGAACTTCTATCAATGGAGTTTCATTAAAAAACTTCAGTGTATGCTTTAATAAATCAGCTTGTTGGTGCACACAAACTGCAACCGCAGAGAAGGATTTTGACCTATGTAATTCTTGGACAACCGGAAAGAGTTTGATAGATTCAGGTCTGGTTCCAAATATGCAAAATACTCTTTTTTTATTGGCTGTCATATTTAATTAGCACAAACAATAATAGGCAATCTTACATATGTCCAATTATATAGCCAATCTCCTCTTACTCCTACAAAGCAACCATGACGATTCCTTATAAACGTTCCCCAACGATATTTTGTATTGGATACTATGGCCATTCTAATTTGGGCGATGAGGTGAGCCTAGGAGTTTTAAAATCCTGGATGAATGAAATCGCTCCTCACCATGAAGTGATTACGTCTCTGAGCCCTCGTACCATTAAGAACTTATTATTAAATTATTTATATTTGTTCAGAGCAGAACTTATAGTTTTTGGAAATGGCAATCTATTTCAATCCTTAACTTCAAAAAAAAGTTTTTATTTTTATCTCAGTTTACTATTTGTAGCTAGAATTTGTTGTAAGCCTCTTATTGCTCTTTCTCAGGGCATTGGTCCACTCACTCAATATGAACAATTTTTTCTAAATATTATTGCTGGTCGCATGGTTTGGTGTTCCAGAGACGGTACTCATCCAAGATTTGTACGCTTAATTAAATCTGCTGATCTCTGTGAAGGAAGCCTCAATCTTTTCCAGTACTCATCGAGTGAAAAAAAATTATCTTTATTCCAATCTGGGCATCTCACATTACTCAACAACAAGCAGCATACCTCTTTTATATCAACCGATAGACTACATATTGTCATTGCAGCTCATCAGTGCGATATTCCCGTTCAATTTCCAGATAATAACAGCAAGATAATTAACTATACTGAATGGACTAAAAATCTCAGTATTAAGAAACGAATTCAACTCAAGAATAGAAATAAAAGGATTCTTAAGTGGGCTCTTCGTTGGCAAGGTGTAGTAAAAGTTCCTCAATGTGGTCTTCTTTACTCATTTAATCCAATCGTAATAAATAATCTAAAATCCAATCCATTCAAGATAAAACAAGGACTTATCGATGGACTGGGAGTTAAGATCCTTCCTCGCTTTTGGGGAACAACCCGATTACGAGGAGTTGATATCACTCAGTGTATACTCACTCATAATAAAGAATCTAAGATTTTGGTATGGGGGATGAATCGAACAACGTACCAATCATATGGGTGTCCTTGGAAACATATCAGTGGATATGATGGCGAAATAAGCATTAAAAATGCAATAACTGAAATTTTAGAATACAACCCCACGATTGTATTTATTTGCCAACATAGTCCAGAGCAAGAGATTAGAGGGCAACTGTTAACACGATACCTTCCAGATGCACTCATAATACTCGTTGGCGGCAGTTTCGATGCACTCTATGGGGATAAAAAGCTATTTCCTACACCAATACATACTCTTGGAATCGAGTGGCTATTGACTGTTTGTTATCATCCAAAAAGAATTTTAAGACTCCCCTCAGTTGTTTCGGGCATTATCAAAGGATTCATAATGCTTCGTTAAACAGGATAATCATTTTTATTCTGCTTATATTATTGATGAAGTTTTTGAAGAAATGAATTCGCTACCGTTAAATGTTTTTCAAGTACTCCAGATTTTTTAAGTTTACCATGCATTGCAATCATCATCGACATGCGATGATTTGATTTCAAACGTTCTTGATGACGATCGATAAACCTCCAGTACAGTGCATCCCAAATTTCGCACCAACTGCCTTTTGGATAATTACTCATTTTTAATATGTAACTAGAGCCACTAATATAAGGTTTCGTTGCCATTAATCCACCATCTGCAAACTGACTCATCCCGTAGACATTTGCTACCATCACCCAATCATATGCATCGAGAAATAATTCCATAAACCATTGATAAACATGGTTAGGATGTATTTCACAAAGCAACATAAAGTTTCCTAAAACCATTAACCGCTCAATATGATGGCAGTATCCTTCTTTTAGTACTCGGCGAATAACCGTATCCACAGGTAAAATTCCAGTTGTTCCATCATAGAAACTCGCTGGAAGTGAATAATTATGTTGCAGTATATTAGAATTCCTTTGTTGCGTGCCAATCCTATGATACAGAAGTCTAATAAACTCTCTCCAACCTATCAGCTGTCTAATAAAACCTTCTTTAGAAGATAGAGAGACATCTGCAGATAAAACTTCATTGAGTACTTCTTGCACAGAAAGAAGCCCAACGTTAAGAGGAATTGAGAGGATTGAATGAAAGAGGAAACTTTCTTTCGTATCTATAGCGTCCTCATAAGGGCCAAACTCTTGAAACCGTTCAGCTACAAATTTCTTTAACGCATGACGGGCTTCTTGGCGTGTTGTTGGAAAATGGAATCCCTCGATCGAACCATAATGATCAGGAAAATCCGTCAAAATAGTATTCTCATCAATAGAAGCAGTGTAAGAGGGTATCGTCGGAACAGTTATATTTTTAGGTAATTTTTTTCTATTCTCTTTATCAAAACTCCACTGACCACCTTCTGGTTTCATTTGATTAATTAAAATATTGTGCTTTTTTCGTTGATCAATATAAAAATCGTGAAAAAAGAAAAAATCTTTTTTGGTGGTGTAACTTTGAATTTCTTCAGTCGACAGTAAAAAGTATGGATGTGAAAGAATTTCAGCAGGGATAGAAGAAAGTGCTTTCTTTAATCGTTTGGTTAACAAATAGTCATCAAATTCAAAGTAAACAATTTCAGTAATATTGCGAGTTAGTAGTATCGTTTTAATGTCAGAGGTTTTTTGAATATGCTTTGACTCAACATATAAAACTTTCTTTCCAGCGTTTTGTAATTCTAATTCATACGCTTTCATTGAACTGCGGTGAAAAATTAACTTTTTCTTATGAAATCTGTATTGGGTAAAATAAAGTGGTTCCTCTACCAGGACATAGAGATCTGAAAAAGGCAGTACTGTTGGTTCAAAAAGTTGATGAGGATAGAGAAGACAAGCTTTCATCCCTTTGTCCTTTTACACCGTTCACTACAGTACATAACAAGATGCCAACAGTTCTTCCATTTTTTGCGCCAAGTAAATGGACGCAAACAATGAGCGCAGTATTTCTGAGGAAGTTCAGATTTCTTTCTGTGCTTTGCCATAGCAGACAATAGTAATACGTTTGAATTATGTATGTCATTATTTACTACAGTAAAATATAGCCCACAGTCTATGAGCATTGTGGATAAAATCATTGGTGAGCTTATTGATTGCACGTGCTTGCACAGATAACCTTATCCCATGAGGATATGGTATGACTAGAAAAAGCACACAAGGATTATCCTTAGACGATGTAGAGCGACTTTCGTATGGGAAGAGAAGCTCATCCAAAAAAGGAAGTCGCCGAATACCGCATCGTTTAAATAACACTGAACGAGCACTGTTTGAACGAGCAAAAGCTCATGGACACATGTGGTCGCTCTCTGCCCTCAATCCTGCATTAATTAATACATACTTTAATTTTTGTTGTGCAACAGGGCGACTTTTTATAAGTATTATTAGAACATTTGATGGCAGTTTTGATCTGATAGTTCGTCATCCAGATGAAGCTTTAAAAGATACCTCGTCATCTAAATTTGAATCTCAATCTTCTTCTATTAATAAAAAGTTTTTAGACATTCTTATTGCCCTGAAGCTTTCGAATAATAAATTTGATAGGTGGATACTGACTTTTGAAGATGCACAATATGCATCAAAGCTTTTGAGGAAAACTGCTGTTGAAAATATTCATGAATCCTAAACTTGAATTTACTCCAACGCGGTCTCATGGATTGAATCAATTAAATTCTTTTCTTAACCAGATCCCATACTATAGTTCTAAAAGAAATTTTGTTACACCTTCTCTTAAAGAGGTATCAACACTTTCACCGTATATTCGTTTACGTCTTATTTCCGAGGAAGAAGTCATAAGTACAGTTCTAGAGAAATATTCCTTACAGATTGCAGAAAAATTTATACAAGAAGTTTGTTGGCGTAGCTACTGGAAAAACTGGCTAGAACTGCATCCACACATTTGGAGCCAATACAGTCATTTCTTGTCGGTTTCACTCTCACCATCAATACTTAAAGAGATAACGTTGTCCGAAAATGCTCAAACAGAAATACCTACATTTAATGAATGGGTAATCCAACTTAAAGAAACTGGTTATTTGCACAACCATATAAGAATGTATTTCGCTTCGATCTGGATTCATACATTACAACTTCCATGGCAGTACGGTGCCCAGCTCTTTATGAAACATTTGTATGATGCTGATCCAGCCTCAAATACATTGTCGTGGCGATGGGTAGCAGGACTTCATACAAAAGGTAAATCCTACCTTGCAAAACCAGAAAATATTTCGCTTTTCACTGGTAGCGCTTTTAATAGTGGGCATAGAACACTTGCTTCAATACCTTATACTATTGAGGAACAAGACGTTTGTGAAATCAAAAACCCACAACCAATAAAAGATTTTACATTCAATGATGAGTGCTATTTTATATTAATTAACGAAGAAGAATTGTCACTTGAATTCATTATTCCTGAATCAACACTAAAAAAATCGATAATTATTTTCATACCTACTTTTTATGAAGAGCCTCAACGTAGCAAGGTTTTTCGTGAAGCAGCTCTTCATGATGCACGAATGCGTATGTCCATACATGCAAAAGAAGTCTTTTTTTGTAATTCGACAATTGAGTTAGAAAAAATACTGGATACCAATGTATCAAATTCTATAGTCGCATTTATGCCTTTTACAGGCAGTTGTAAGGACCGGTTCCTAGCGATCTTGTCGGATTGCAAATTTTTCCAACAAATCATTTTTGCAAATCGCCGTTGGGATACCCTATCATTTTTTCCTAAGTCATCGGGATTTTTTACGTATTGGAAATTCGTCAGAGAAATTGTCAAATCATAGTATCTAGGCAATTAAAATATATGACTTAGTATTGTAAAATAACAAGACACTGCGTAGATTAACTAAATACCCCAATAAAGCTCGATAACAGTTTTTTAATTTTTAATGATATGAACGAATCTAAGGCAGAACCAAATCATTGGTATTTCAAAGTTCTACTCTTTGCTCTCTTCATTCTCGTATTTCTATTTGGTTTTAACGCCTTACGATTAGTGAGGGATGATTGGTCGTCTATCAGTAATTTTAGCCGGGGACTAAGTAGCAACAACCCTTTTTCATTTTTAATTGATATAATCACAAATCGTTGGATAGGAATGAATCAGAGTCGTATCTTTTTCTTCTCATGGCTTATTCAGATCGCTGTTGGATCTGTAGACAGGTTTAACTATGTCCCCTACTACTTATTCATACTAACCTGGCACTTTATTTCATCAGTTCTTCTATTCTCAGTTCTTAACAAACATTTAAAAGCACCCGCAATTTCAACAATATTGAGTTGCATCTATTTAGTTGCTCCAGCAAATACTAATGTCCTTTTTTGGCTTAATAACTGGTTTTTTTCGATTCCAGTATTCTTGTTAATACTTCAGCTCTATATGCTTACTTTTCCAATAAAGAATTTGTTTTTACATATAACTATTCTTTCACTTGTAACAATCTGCGGACAGTTTTCTGGAGAGCAAACAATCTTAATGTTCTACGTTTCTTTTGGTATTTTTACTCTCGAAAAATTACTTTTATACAAAGACTCAATTCGAAAAATTGAACTGATACGAGTTCTTATTCCAACAGCCTTATCAAGTATTGCTCTACTATTCTATATCAAATTTGTGATGGATTACTCTGTCACGCAAAACACTATGGACTATTCACTGGAACGGGTTAATCTGTATCTCGTTCAATTCTTTGATTTTCTGTGGCAAACTCTTTCTTTAAATTCAGAGTTTTATGCCTTTAGTACGCTGCCATTTGGCTTAAAAACAATTCTATTAACGATAATTGAGTCATTATTAATTGGATTTGTTTTCCTATTCCTGAGCTCAAAGTCAGATTGGAAACTCCCTACCAAACGAGCTGTCATTACAATAGCTGCTCTATTCATCTATGCACTTGCTAGCCTAGCCCCATGTATTTATGGAGCCCTTACAGGGATACGACCAGGTGCTTCATGGCGGTATCTTTTTGTCCCAGCATTTCCAATATTTGGATTATGTATTTTGGTATTAGTAGTTATTCTTCAATGCTTACCTAAATCTTGGTTCCGAATGGTAATGATACCTATTGTAGTATTTGTGATGTACCTGTCTTCATTATCTACGTATACATTAAATCGTATTTGGAAATATCAAAAAGGTATCGACCAAAAAATTTGGAGTCAAATAGATCAGAAAATTCTTCCTATTCATACTACAATCGTCACTATCAACCTCAGTGAACAACAAGCACAACTCTTTCCTCACTATCAATCTCAAGCGATTTCAGATTTTCAAGCTGATTGGGGAGTCAGTCAAAGACTTTGGCCAATCCATCGTCGAATGATTCAAATTGGTCAAAAAGTTGAAGAAATACCCGAGTCCAATAACCTAAAAGTAATTGGTTACTATGCAGATTCAAGCTGGGAAGCTCCAAAAGATTCTGTGCTTTTTGTAACGTATAAATATGGGAAAAAGTTTTCTGATTTGAAAGACGCAAAACTTAACGTTTTTGCTACATATTCAGAGTTTAAAAAATTTCTTGACCAGATCAACCTCTATCCTAAGAAGCAACTCTAAGTGATGTTAAGAATTCTTCTGAATCTGGATACTCAATACGAGTGGTAATGATTTCAGTAGGGCTTTTTTTCCGAAAAACAAAAACCCCAGCAATAAGTGAAAGAACAAATCGATGCCCCAGTTCAAGGGGATTAATTTTTGAAATACCACCGGTTCTTGAATACTCATGAGAAGGAGTCTCTTCCACCCGATATCCGTACTGTAAACATTTCATCGCCATTTCCTGTTCTATGGTAGGCAAATTACTTTGCATAACTAATGCTTGCCCCACAGATGTTCGGATAGCACGAAAACCGTTTTGATAGTCAGTCATTCTTACACCAAACCTATAGTTTATTACTAGCGTGATAAAAACCTGTCCTGCAAGTCTAATAGCTTCAGAAATAGTACCGAATAACTCATCACTACCACCTCGCATTCTAGATCCAATAACAAGATCGGCTTTACCCTCTAATATTGGCAAAACAAGTTTTGGAATATCTTTTGGATCATGTGAACCATCCGCATCTATAAATAGTGTTACGGGGCTTTTAGAGTACTCTAAGCCTATGCGAACTGCATCCCCTTTCCCTTTCTTATTATCTTTGATGACGCGTGCTCCAAGATTCGTGGCCACCTGTACTGTCCGATCTAATGAGTGCCCATCAATAACAATAACATCATCACTGTAAGTTGCTAATTGGCACAATACTGCTGCAATCGATTCTTCTTCATTTTTTGCAGGCATTACTATTGTTATTGGAAGCTTCATGATTCCTCGTTATTCTTATGAGCTATTTCGTATTCTACTTGTGACTAGCTTCTGCGATCTCTTTTAGCTCATTCGAGAGATAAAGAATCCTCATGCAGCCAGGACATTGAATGAGAGAATCATTTTTAGAAATCTTAACAATAATTTGTGGTCCAACGGTCATAAAACACCCAGCACAACCTTGCTGTGCATTAACTGCTACTACTGGATCTATTGGATGACGATTGCGAACGCGGTCGTAAAAAAGCAAGTGCTTGGGATCAATAGTAACGATAATCTCTTGTCTGCGAGCAGTCTGTCGATTAATTCGTTCTTCCAACGAAGGCATCGTGGCTTTGGCTTCAGTAAGGAAAGCTTCTAACTCTTTGCGATCTGCTTTCACAAGTTCAGACGCTGCTTTTGATTCAGCTTCTAGCTGTTCAAATTCAGGAATAGTTGCGAGTAACGCTTCTTCTTTCAGATTGATTTGACGAACTGAAAAATCCAATTCCTTTTCGGCTGCTTGTTGTACTTTGTAATTGTTGTGTGAAGTAAGACCTTTCCGTCGCT
The DNA here is from genome assembly GCA_044356295.1 of Bdellovibrionota bacterium. GTDB lineage: Bacteria > Bdellovibrionota_C > UBA2361 > UBA2361 > JBIKWN01 > JBIKWN01. The sequence goes on along the minus strand of JBIKWN010000008.1, from coordinate 661 downwards.
CAGTAATCTTCTCTCGCTCTTCTTTTAAAAATCGCTCTTCCTTGTCATAGACTGCTTTCTTGTCTTTGAATGCTTTTAGCTTTGCATCAGCTAGCTTCATTAAGTCTAAATAACTTTGCTTCTTTTTTCCTGCACCTGCTTCAAGTTTCTTTTTTTCACCTGTTACTCGGGCAATAACACTATCAACTTCAGCTAATTCGATAATTGCAGGCAGTAAATTCTCATTCATCGTAATCACTGTACCCCCCTTTCTCATGGTTTGACAAATGATTTTCTTCCCCTAAACACGCTGCATTCACTTGATTATTTCAATAACAGAAGAATGGCTTTCTGCATTTGAAATATCTGACCAACTAAGCTATTTTTATCCCCTATCCCAACGCTATGGCCCTATAGCTCAGTTGGTCAGAGCAGTCGGCTCATAACCGATTGGTCCGGGGTTCAAGTCCCTGTGGGGCCATATTTTTTTATTTATTCTCAGATCATTTCCCCACAGGGACTTGAACCCAAAACAATACTGCAAGTCCCGTCTTTGGCACTGTGTTCCCCGTGACCGTGAGCTTGAGCGTAGGCGTGAGCTAGCATTCGAGCACTACTGTCCGGTAGCAAGTAATTAAAGACATTTTTAGTAACGCGAAGGTCGCGAAGTACGCGAAGGACT
>JBIKWN010000038.1:0-22352 GCA_044356295.1 Bdellovibrionota bacterium | reverse complement strand
TAACGCGAAGCGACTGTATAAGAAGTCAAGCATGTGTTTCTAACAAATCTGCATTTCTGAGATTTTTGTTAGAATAAAAGTCACGAAGAGTCGCATTAAGAGTAACAATCAACCTACGCATAGCAGCAATAAGAGCAATCATTTTAGGCTTTCCTCGTCTGACCATGGAGAGGAAGAATTGTTTAATTTTTTGATTTCGTCTCACGGCAGAGACGGTAGCCATATAGAGTATGTGTCTAATATGCTTTCTGCCACCTCTGATGGGTCTTTTCCCCTCAAAAGTACCACTTTGATTAGTATAAGGAGCAACTCCTACCAGTGCCGCAACCTGCTGCCGAGAGATTGTTCCTAACTCGGGCAGCTCCGCCAAAAGAGTCATAGTCAGAATAGGTCCTACACTAGTTTCTTGTTGGAGCACTTGGGCTTTTTCATTAAGTGTCTCGGAATTTTTAATAATGATATCAATTTGTTCTTCAAGCTGAATAATTTCAGCAGTGATAAATTTAATCATCTTTTGTATGTGACGTTTTATGGGTGGGCAGGAGATAGGATTTTTTACTCGGTTTTTCTCCTCAGTTCTCATAGTAATCAGTTGAGTTCTTCTATTAATAAGAGATTTTAGTTTTTTAACCTCGGCAGTTGGGGCTGGGGTTGGTGCAGGACGTGTTTGCATAGCAAAGCACCTTAGCATATCAGCATCTATAGCATCAGACTTTGCTTCTTTACCAAGTGCTCTTGCGTAACATTTTGTACGTCTTGGATTTACCCTAGCAACTTCAATCTTAGCCTCCCATAAAGCTTCAAGTGCTAAGTTTTCATAGCCTCCAGTTGACTCTAATACTACAAGTACTGGATTTAACTTAGAGAGTTCTTTTATCAGCTTTTTTACACCCGAAAATGTATTCGCTACTCGCCAAGCTCTACCAGAATTAACATCCAGCCAATCTTTACTGACATCTATGCCAACAAATACTTCCGTTTCGTTTTTCATATTGATATTCTCCTTATGTATTCTGTGTGGAAAAAAGCTTTATAAGCTCTTACTTGCGAATGCGAACAGTGCGTATCCTAGGGGGATAATCTCTCCCTAGTGCACGTTCTAGCGACTGTTCGAGCAGATAAAGAAAGTAATGTGACGTTCATGCTTCGCGGCGTTTATTACAAACAGGGCACGATTCGAACTGTCACATTACCCACACACCTTAAAAGTGTACCCCTAATAAAGTGATACTTTCTATATACAAGGTCGCGAAGTACGCGAAGGATTGTACAAAATTTACTCCTTATATCTATGCTTCTATGCTTTCTATGCCGCAAAAAATGTAAGCTGACGATTTGTTTGAAAAGTTCTTGTTGGGACTTTTAACTTAGCGCCATCAATTGCTTCAATCGCGTTCAGTAAGGGGTTGGCGCTGTCGGCTCTGAGCCAGTGGAACTTCCTGTCCTCTGCTAGCCGAGCAGCACCTGTTTGATTTTTCACTGCGCGTGCTGATAGTCCCTCTTTTTCTATCAATGTATTAAATGCAAGCACAGTGATGAAATCAGCGTGTTCGATTAGTGTTTGAGCAAATTTTTGTGCGTCGTTTTTCCAATCTCCATAGGGTAGGACCGGAGCAACCTGAATAGCTGTTTCAATCCCAAAACGACGGAGTGCAGTTACCATTTTCAAGCGCTCTTCTATACGTGGGAGCCCAGGAGTATAGCGGTAAACAGAAGTTTCATCGTTTGTTTCTACAGCGACAGAAACAGTGACTCTGTTTCCTAATCTTTTTAAAACAGGAAGTGCGATAACAAGAAGTGGTGACCTTGTTTGAATCGTTAAATGCCCAGGAACATACCGAGCGAATAACTCCAATGCTTTTATGGAAACATCAAACTTACCTTGAAAAGGAAAGAATGGATCTGAGTAACATCCAAAAATAATTTCACTCGTTCCTAATTCACCGTTTTGAGAAAGTCTCATTAAGTGATGTTCTAACTGATGAAGAGGATTTTCAGCTTCAGCACTGTAGCGACTTCGAAGTGACGGTATACTAAATTCATCTTCAAGCCTCAGGTAGCACTGATTGAAACTAGTTTCAGAATCACTAATCTTTTTTGAGCTAAGTGCGAGGGTTAAACTCGAATCCTGTCCGACGAAATCAACTGTAAATATTTTATGGCTCATAGTGTCTGTTATTCCTTTTTCCTAAGCGGTCAAAGTTTAAACTACTTAAACTACTCATCAGTTATGACGTCCCTCATGGGGGTATAGATTCAAGTAACTTAAACTAATTCTTTACCTATACTTATCGACAAGTTATTGAAATTGTTGAGTGTTGATTTTAAGTGCCTTAAACTTTTACAATGTTGGTACATTGCGTTTGGGGTGACCTCACCCCAGAACGACTAGGATTGATTTTGGGGGGGTGGGTAAAACTCTTTAACTCCGCTATCATCAGTACCACGATATTGAACTAGTTTATTGATAAAGGTGTTTAGAAAATGGCGGGCAAAGTTAGCGAAATTCAGGACTCAAATTTTGAAAGTGAAGTATTACAGTCTGCTGTGCCAGTACTTGTAGATTTCTGGGCCCCTTGGTGTGGTCCTTGTAAATCAATTGCCCCAGTGCTTGAAGAGTTGGCAAATGAATACGACGGTAAAATTAAAATCGTAAAAGTAAACGTTGATGATAATCCAAAGTCCCCTGCAGATTTCAACGTAAAAGGAATTCCAAATCTTGTTTTCTTTAAAGGTGGGAAACAAGTAAATCAGATCGTCGGTGCAGTTCCAAAAGATAAACTAGTTGCAGCAATTACTGGATTACTATAATTTCTTTTGGGCGTTCAGCACCTTCTTCTTTTGAGAGCCGAGTTTCACTCACCCTTAAATCAAGCTGATACTTTAAACTTTTCCAGGTAGTAACCCGAATGGCGATTTCTCCTGTTCCAGTGGAGTTTTGTTTAGATGCTGTCTCTTCACGAGATCCAATTGGATCCCGTGAAAAGGACAACGTAACTCAGCTCAGGAAAGAATTTTCAAGTTTAGACAAAGAACATATTCGCGAAGCCCTTGAATCAAGCCTGATTTACCTCCTTGAATGTGGGTATCCTTGCGCACTAGAAAGTATTGGAATTATTTTCCCTGTCGAAAAGACTGTTCAAAAAGTTCTTACAGAAGAGACCTCAATATTAATTACTCTTGAAACCATTAAAACAATAGACTTCGAAAAAACAGATGTCATCTATCAATGTCATCGTCATCAGTTTGCGAATCTTTTGGAAGAGAGAGACATTAGCGATAGAGTTTTCCTGAGGGTATCTTCCAAGCTTTCCTATACTTTCTCTGAGTACGATGTTCGAAAAGAGATCCGTAATATTATTCGACAATTAAAATCAGATGTACTCAACCATGGCTGGTCTTCCCTCTTAGAAAAAGTTGGCATCTTTGTAGCCCATCATAATCGACAAGGAACTACTGTGTCAGATTGGTTTGCAGGCGCAGATATCTTTATCGATAGAGCGTGGCAAAAAAAAATAAAAACTGAAAAAACCTCACGAGTTCAATTTCCTGAGCTAACTTCTCCTTTCGAGCCCTTTGAAATGCAGTATGGAAAACATATTGCAGAGACAAACTTAGACCTAAAATCACAGATCTCTGGCCTGGGATTTGAACCTCCTAGCCGCCCCCTGCCTATTTGTGAACTTAGAGTCTACAAAACCGAGCACACCCAAAAAGTTAGTACCCTTATTTTTGCTACTAATGGACTAAGAAGAATTGGATTTGAAAAGTCAGGAATATCTGGCTCAGAAGTAGTTATCCAACTATTAGTTGAAGACTCCTCATTTAATCCTTATGAAATCCCTAAGTACATTTTAGCCATGGTTAGTATGGCAGGACTTCTTATTGCCTCTTCAAAGACAGGAAGAGCGTTGCCCTGTGTTGCAGTGGAATTGAACGAAGTTTTCACTGCAAAAAATCAACCTAACACATTGGTTAGCTTCCCCTACCGCCACATTGGGCAAGCCCTGAGATGCCAAGGGGAACAGGGTACATTTTATTTCTCTTTGTTTACTTTAATTACCGAAGATGAGGCATCTTCTATTCAATCTAACCATAAGTATTTATTATCTCTTTTCCTTAATAGGAAAGGCTATTTCCAAGAAACCCGTATACAACGCCCTTCTGTGTTTAATCGAACGTCGGTTGATAAAAAATTTATTTATTCTAGCTCTTTAGCTGTTTAGAAATTCCCCAATTGATACGATACGTATCTTTAGTAAGTTTAGATTCGTTTAAAAAGTAGATACTGTGGAAACCTACGACGCTCTTGTTATTGACTCCGACCTTGACGCTAGGATGCGCCTTAAGCAGGCAATGTCATCTGTAAGTTCATTCAAAAGCGGTGCTCAATACGGAAAATTAAAAGAAGCGATGCAAAGAATCGAGACTTCTGTCTCGCCCATTGATGTTGTTTTTATCTCATTTAGATTTGATGATACAGAAACTACAGAATTCATTGCACAAGCTAAAGGACTTCCTCAAGCACAAGACTGCGCATTTATTCTTGTAAAAAGATCTCAAGATCAACAATCAACAATGGTTGCTGCTTCAGTACTAAGTGGCGCCGATGGATTATTATTTGAGCCATTTTCAGTTGATCAACTCGTTGAAATTACTCATCTTGCTTCTCGAGTAAAAAAAGAACGATCCCAAGCACGTGAAGAAGTTGCTCTTAAATTCCTTTTGGCTGATGTAATTAACCAAATTGATCAGGTGGCATATTTAAAAGCTTGCGAATACGAAATCGGTCCAAGCATGAAGAAATTAAAAGAGATGTGTGCAGTTTTCGGTACGCTCTCGCCTGAATCTAAAACAGTCTACTACAAGCTAGCAGTTGATGTATTTGAAGCTGCTCCACTTCCTAAACTTGTTTTTCAAAGAAAGAAGTATGGAGGCGTCTCTTCCCGTGTAGCAAAACGTATGGAGAAGAAAACACTAAACGAGATGGGTATAACTCCTACAACTCCAGAAACGAAGTCGTAAATTTAAACGATCGCCTCGATTTCTCTTATAAATTCTATTGCAAACCCTCATAAGATCTTTAAAGTTACTTGCATGCCGTATTGGAAGATATCTTATTCATTAAAAAACAAGCAGCTTTTCTCTGATGATGAAGCTCTATCTGAGATTGAATTTTCTTTAATGGAAGCAGGTGCAGATGGAGTTTACGCAGAAAATAACGGGCTTGTTCAAGTATGTATAAATACTTTCTCATCAAAAGATGCTCATTTTTTTGCGAGTCAAAATACTGATCCTTTTTTTGACTCTTATACACTAGAAGAAATTCCAGAGACGAATTGGACTCAAGCTTCGAAGGATCTTTTAGAGCCTATTGAGATCGGGAGATTAAAAGTTATTCCCGTTACAAGTTCTGATGCCGTTTTATCACAATACTCAGATGGTGCATCAAATAAAGAAACTCTCTTTATTATTCCAGGAATGGGTTTTGGCACTGGACATCATGCTACTACGAAAACTGTTATTTCATTTTTACAGTCTGATGAAGTCATGCAAGTAATCTCTGATTTACAAAAGAGTGCAATACATCCAATGATTCTTGACTTTGGAACAGGGTCTGGGATTTTAGCAATTGCATGCAAAAAAATATTTCCACAGTGCTCGATAATCGCCGTAGACAATGATAAGGACGCCATTGAAAATGCTAAGGAAAATGCTGGGTTAAATAATATAGCAAATATTACTTTTCAAGTTGGCGATCAGCCATGTTTTTCGAGCGATATTATTATCGCTAATATCTATGCAGAACTTCTGCAACAATTTGAAAAAGATTTCTATGCAAATCTTTCTTCTGTTGGAATACTCATCATCTCTGGCATAATGCAAGAGAAATCTGGTTTGATTGATAGCTCTTTTCTCTCTACAAGATGGATACCTATTGAATCAAAAATTGAACGAGGATGGATGACTCGAATGTACAGAAAAAGGAAATAGTATCTTATGAAAGCGATTTTTTTTGAACAGCATGGCGATATTGATGTTTTAAAGTATGCCGATCTTCCAGACCCGTCACCGCAGCCAGGTGAAGCCCTCATTAAGATAAAAGCTGCAGCACTGAATCACTTAGATATTTGGGTTCGCAAAGGATGGAAAGGATTAAATGTTGAGATGCCACATATCACTGGAAGTGACATTAGCGGTGAGATTGTTTCAGTAAACGGCGCAAGTGAATATAAAGCTGGTGCAAGAGTTATTATTCATCCAGGAGTTAATACCTCGGAGGATGAATGGACAAGACGAGGAGAAGATAGTGTAAGTCCTGGATATCGGATTATTGGAGAACAGCTTCGTGGAGGTCTTGCAGAGTACATTACGGTTCCAATTAAAAACGTATTTCGTATGCCTGAAGCATGTACGTTCGAGCAAGCTGCTGCCCCTATCTTAGTAGGCACAACAGTTTGGAGAATGCTTCTTAAACAAGCAAAGTTAATGGCTGGAGAATCTGTACTTGTAGTTGGCTCAGGGGGTGGAGTTAATTCTTTGACGATTCTCATGGCAAAAGCTCTTGGCGCACAGGTTTTTGCACTCGCTGGAGGCGAAAAGAAAGCAAAACTTGCTGAATCACTTGGGGCTCAAGTCGTTATCGATTACAAAAAAACCTCAGCATGGCCATCTGAAATTATGAAAATAACCAAGGGAAGAGGCGTTGATATTGTAGTAGATAATGTTGGCGCTCAGACAATAGCCAGAAGCCTTCAAAGCGTTAGGCGTGGCGGACGAATTGTTACAGTTGGTAATACTTCAGGCTTCGAAGTGACCTTTGATAACAGATTACTTTTCGCCAAACAGGTTAGCCTTACTGGCTCTACTATGGGAAGCAAACAGGACTTTATTGATTCGATGGCTTTTATCCACAATCAGAATATTAAAATTCCAATTGATCGGATTGAAAAGCTATCAAAAGGTATCGAAATGATTAAATACCTAGAGGAAGGCAAGCAGTTTGGTAAAATCGTATTGATGAATTGATCTTGAGTTACTAGAGTAGCCACTCATGCTACTTTTTAGAACATTCTTTCAATTTGTATTTCTAGTAACTTGGATTGCTTTAACTACATCCACTATTAATGCTTTCGCCCAGACTTCTGACTTAGCGAATCTTTCGCTTGAAGAATTGATGGACATAAAAGTAACCTCTGCTTCCAAAAAAGCAGAAATTATAAGTGACGCACCTGCAGCTGTTACAGTTATTACTTCCGAAGATATTCGATTATTTGGTTATAGAACACTTGCTGAAACTCTTACGAGAGTACCTGGATTCTATGTATCAAATGACAGAAACTACGAATACTTAGGCGTACGAGGTATTGCAAGACCAGGTGATTACAACACGCGTATTTTACTTTTAGTTGATGGTCACAGAATTAACGATCCAGTATATGACTACGCACCAATTGCAGAAGAGTTTCCGGTAGATATTCAAGATATAGATAGGATTGAGATTATTAAAGGTCCTGGCTCTTCTTTATGGGGAACGAACGCACTGCTTGGGGTAATCAATGTCATTACTAAAACAGGCGGTGCTATTGATGGTACAGTCCTAACTGGCGAATACGGTACATTCCGGCGTAGAAAGGGCGTGGTGCAATTAGGTAAAAAACTTGATAACGGCGCTCAAATTGCTGCATCTGTATCGACACTCACTAATGATGGTGAAGAAAATACTTTTTTTCCTGAGTTTAATCAGTCTAATAATAATTTGGGCGTAGCTCAAAATAGAGATGATGAATTAGCTCGCAAGGCGTCGTTACGAGCTTCATTAAATGGAACAAATTTTGAATTTTTTACTAAAGAAAGAGATAAAACAGTCCCTACTGGAGCATACGGTACTCGATTTAATAGCCCATTAAATACAACAAGAGATGTCAGTACTCATGTTGAATTAAATACGAATCAAGATATCTCAAAAGACTTCTCTATGCTTATTAGAGCTTATGCTGATCGTGTGAGCTATAAAGGAGTTTTTGATTTCTCTTCAGGTGACAATGATTTGATTAATGACGATCAAAGCAGGTCTACTTTGTATGGGACTGAGCTGCGTCTTTCTAATAAACTTTCTAAAGATGCCTCATTAATTTATGGAGTTGAATATCAAGATCACTCCACGCTATCACTGACAAATAAAGATATTATACCTACAACACAATCATATTTAGACCTCGACTCTTCAAGAGCCCTTCTTTCATTCTATAGCCAACTTGAGTACGAATTAAAAAGTAATTTAAAAATAGTTGGCGGTATTAGAAGTGATGATTATTCAACATCAGCTCCAGAATTTAGCCCTCGTGGTGCGATACTCTATACCCTCGACAATGATACCACCTTTAAAGGGATGCTCGGTCGAGCATTTCGTATTGCCAACTTCTATGAATCAAACTACAGATCTGCACTTCAATTACAGAATACTTCTTTAAAACCAGAACGAATCTATTCATATGAATTAGCAGTTGAGCATCGTATCAATAAATATAGTAGAATTTCATTTAACCTATTCACCCAGGAGCTAGACGAAATTATCACTCAAACACAGCTTGATGATTCAATGACTCAATTTCAAAATCTTAATTCTGCACAAAGCAAAGGGATTGAAGTTCAATACGATCTTCGTATCAAAGATGGAATCAAAATGTTCTTTGCTGGATCACTTATTTCAACTGAAAATGGTAATACCAATCAACAGCTTACTAATGCTCCACAATCTACTGTTACTTCAGGGATATCAATTCCATTAATTGGTGAGAAGTGGTCACTCGCTCCTCAGGTACAGTTTACTGGTTCGCGAAAAACTATTTCAGACGAAACAATCGGTGGAATGACGAGTATTAATGCTACTGTTCTTGGTAATGACGTATTACCAAATCTTGATCTAAGTTTTGGTGCTTATAACCTATTTGATAGAGAGCTAGCATCACCTGGAGCAGAGGAGCATGTGCAGTCTAATTTGCCGCTTTATGGAAGAACGGTGAGGGCTCAGGCGACTTATCATTTCTAGGGGAAATTTTGTAACGCGAAGGTCGCGAAGGACACGAAGGAAATTATTGGTGATTGCTGAGACTTCTCGATTTTTTAGTTAATACCGATATCTCTTCGCATTTGTCGTCCTCGAAACTGAATCATATCTGAAGCTTTATATGCCTGTGCACGAGCAGACTCAAGAGAGTTCGCTTGGGCACTCACTACCAGAACGCGTCCTCCCGTAGTAACTAACTTACCATTCTCAAATTTTGTTCCGGCATGAAATACAACAACATCTGGAAGGCTTTCAGCTAAGTGAATCCCAGTAATTTCATCACCAGTTTTAGGAGCATCGGGATATCCTTCAGCAGCAAGTACAATTGAAACTGTAACTTTTTCTGCCCATGTTGGGGCTGGAATATTTTGAATCACTACATTCGAAGAAGGATCGCTTAACTCATATAAGGTTTCCAGCAGATCTGAATCAAACTGTCTCATGATACTTTGGGTTTCAGGATCTCCAAGTCGAGTATTAAATTCAAGGACCTTCATCGTTCCATTAGGAGCAATCATCAAGCCTGCATAAAGAAATCCAGAGAAAGGAGTCCCACGTCTTTTCATCTGGGCAAGTACCGGTACCATCACATGATGTAATACAAAATCTTCTTGCTCATCATTAAATCGCGGAGTAGGACAAACTGAACCCATTCCTCCTGTATTTGGACCAGCATCATGATCAAAGATTCGTTTATAATCATGAGAAGCCTGCATGGGAATAATATTTTCCCCATCAGTGGCTATAATGTACGAGACTTCAATACCTTCTAGAAATTCCTCAATAACAACAGAACCACTATCTGAATTCTTATATAAGCTTGCTACTGCTTCCTGAGCTTCATCGATTGTTTTACAAACAAAAACTCCTTTTCCGCTTGCTAGTCCATCTGCTTTTAGAACGATCGGTGCTCCGCATTGTGCGATATAATCTGATGCTTCTTTCTTAGATTGAACAACTTTGAAGTGTCCAGTTGGCACACCAGCATCATTCATTATCTTTTTAGCAAATGCTTTTGAGGACTCAAGCTGACTGGCTTCTTTTGAGGCACCAAAAATTCTTAAATTTTCCAATCGAAACGCATCAACAATCCCTAGACTTAATGGATACTCAGGTCCAACAACAGTAAGTTCAATACCATTCTCTTTTACGAACGATATAAGCGCACTTATATCGTCAACTTTTATATCAACAAGTTTTGCTGACATTTCAATCCCTGGATTTCCAGGAGCACAAAAAACGTGAGTTACTATCTTTGACTGCCTCAGTCTCCAACAAATTGCATGTTCTCTTCCTCCAGATCCAATAACGAGTACTTTCATAGGATAGCTCCTGCAAATATTAAAATTTTAATGTCTAAAATGCCTATCGCTTGTAAAGAGAAGGGCAACTCCTAAATCATCAACTGTAGCTATGACTTCAGGATCACGCTTTGCTCCTCCTGGTGCAATAATTGCTTTAATCCCATTTTTTGCCAGAAACTCTACTGTATCAGGAAAAGGAAAGAAGGCATCAGATGCTGCAACAGCACCGCTTAAATCATGCGAATGAGTGTGTGCCTTATTCACTGCCAGTTCAGCTGAATCAATTCGACTCATCTGTCCTGCTCCTACACCAAGAAGCATCGAATCTTTTGCTAAAGCGATTGCATTACTTTTTATATGACCACACATCGTCCAGGCAAACGACAGGTCAAGCAGCTCATCTGGGGTGGGTGTCCGCTTACTAACAACTTTTGCTTCACTAACTTTTGAATTTGTTATATCTGATGCTTGTACCAAAACCCCTGACTGAATAGTGCGAAATTCAAAGGAAGCTGATCTTTTTAAAGGCACCTGTAGCACACGAAGATTTTTACTTTTGCATAAAATCTCTAACGCACGTGGTTCATACTCTGGTGCAACTACAACTTCGGCAAATTCACCAGCGATATCATGAGCGGCAGCTTCAGTAATTATTTTATTAGAAGCAATAATGCCCCCAAAATGGCTTCTTGGATCACACTTTTTGGCTTTTGCGATCGCTTCAGCAATTGTATTTCCAAATGCAGCACCACAAGGATTTAAGTGCTTAATAATAACGACTCCATTTTTATCATTAGGCATACTTTGAATCATTTGAAGCGAGGCATCAAAATCGAGTAAATTATTAAAAGAAAGCTCTTTCCCATTTAACTGTTCAAAGTTCTTTTTAAATCGATTATCAGCAGACGCATAGAGTGCAGCAGTTTGATGAGGATTTTCACCGTAACGAAGTGATTGCTCTGAAGTAAGAACCACTCCCGTGACTTCTCCAAGTTCAAAGTCTGTTTCAAAGTTAACTACTCCTTGTGATAAGTCCTGTGTAGAAGTTACATCAAGATGGGATAAATACTTTGCTATCTGCAGGTCATAGTTAGCTGTAAATGTAAAAACTTTCAGCGCTAGTTTTTTTCTGAGGGCAAGCGTGGTTTCGGCAACAACTTTTTTCTCTCGAAGCTCTTGAAGAACCGTTTGATAATCAGCGGGATCAAGCACTGGTAATACCCCTGAGAAATTCTTTGCGGCTGCTCGAATCATGGTTGGACCACCAACATCAATTAACTCAATCATCTTTGCAGGATTCTTTGCAACATCAGCAGAGAGATTTTGAGTAAACGGATAGAGGTTAATGATTGCAACATCGATAGGTAAGATATCTTGATCGAGAAGAGTCTTCATGTGCTCAGGATCAGAACGTTTGGCCAAAAGTCCACCATGAATTTTAGGGTGAAGTGTTTTAACTCGTCCTCCGAGTATCTCTTTTTGATTTGTATAATCTTCAATCGAAATCGATTCAATTCCTGATTCGTCGAGTGCTTTTTTACTGCCTGTTGTTGTTAAAAGAATAAAGCCAAGGTCAAGCAAACCTTGAGCAAATTCAATAAGACCGGTTTTGTCAGATACACTGATGAGGGCTGCTCTTTTCATAGAAAGATATAATATTGCAGCTCGGCTCAGATGTAAAAAATGGGGTGGAAGCTTTAGACTTTTTCACTATACATAGCGGCTTATTGCAATAAAAAGCATTGTAATTTGACTTTATAGAGCAAGGCTACAAGGACACTAATTATCGGTGAGAAGTCGTTGTAACTCGTTTAACTCAGTTGTTGCTGCATTTTTTCGAGTAATCAAAGTTTGCTTAGTAGAATCGATTTTTATTGAATCATTAGTCATAATCGTTCTGGCAAAATCAAGCTCTTGTCTAACATTATCAAGCTCTTTTTCCAAGGCACTTCGCTGTAATGTGAGCTCAGCAACGGTATCATCAGCACTTTCTAATGCCTTTTCAATTGCACGACGAACTTCATCTGAAAGTTCGTGCATTTTATCAGCTCGCTTTTTAGCAAGATCGGCAAGTACTTGGTCTCTCAGTGGATCTGCCTGATTATAACGTAGCGCTTCTACTTCTTTCAAATAATCCCAGGTAATTTTTTCGAACTCTTCCTTTTTTGTCTTGATAGAAGGAATCGTCGACGCAAGCTCTGAAGCCATGTTAACTTTATCACTTGTTTCAAGACGACGTTTTCGATCGTACCATGTGGCTAGTTGGCGAATAGAAACTTCAATATCTGTTTTTAATTGTTCAATTTTACCAGATAATTCTTCTGCTTTACGAGCTGAATTTCGCTGCAAGTCTTGAACGTCGCTAGATTTCTCTGCGTCCAAAAGCTCTAGTCGAACATTAATATCACGCAAACTTATTTCAAGGTCACGACGACGCTTAATAACAGAAGCTTTCTCAGCAGGACCAATTTTTACAGTTTCAGTTAATGGTGATGATGGTGCTAATGTGACTTGCTCAAGAACTTTTGATGGTTCAGTTGTTTCTAGAACGTTAGCAACCTCAATCGAGGGTTCTTCATCTTGACGTGTTGAATGATTTCGAGAGAGGGTCGCAAATAAAAGATATGAAGCAAGGAGACCTCCTATAAAGCCACTCCCAACAAGTATGTATCTTCTTGAAATAGCGGGCTGAATGTTGAGCAGGTCCACATCTTCGAGCGACTCTTGTGCGACTTCTGCATCCAGATTCTCTTCCGATATTTCAGACACAACTGTTTCAGGAATAAACGGATTCAGTTCATTTTCTTCCTTTGCTGCTTCTACAAGATGTACTATTTCTTGTCCTTTTGGTTGGTCAGTTTCAAGCTTATCAGTGATGACTTCCTTGATGCTTTCCTTTCTAGGTTCAACCACTTCATTGGTAGAATGGTATCCCCCTTTCATTCCTGATGATGGCTCTGATACAACTTCTATAGCTTCTAAAAGTCTTACTGGAGCCTCTATTGGATCAATATTTTTTTTAGGTGAAGAATTTTTGAGCGGTGCATATTTATTGGAATCAACAATAAGAATTGTAATGTTATCGGTTCCGCCTCGTTCATTAGCTAGATCTATGAGATACTGAACAGCTTCATCAGTAGAAACTTCAGAAACTATCTCAGCAATCTCTGCAAGTTTGACAAGATTAAAAAGCCCATCACTACAAATAAGAAATTTATCACCAGCTTTCGGTACTGGTTGAATAACATGGACTTCAATCTCAATTTTTTCAGATGGTCCAATTGATCTTGTCAGCATATGAGCAACGGGATGATGTTCCGCTTGATCTTCTGTAATAGCCCCTGACCTAACTAATTCTTGTACAAGTGTATGATCTTCTGTGAGTTGTCGTATGCTACTTTGAGCAACTTGATAGATTCTTGAATCACCAACATGAATTGTATATGCAGCAGTTGGCGTAACAAACAAAGCAGCAATGGTTGTACCCATTCCTTGCAATGCTTCATCATTACTACCTTTTTTGTAAACTTCAGCATTCGCTTTATCTATTGCATCAACAACATCTTCAATCTGAATATGAGCACGATCCCGCAGTGTTTTCTCTATAACCGCAATGGTTAAATTCGAAGCGATGCTTCCGCCTTTTACTCCACCCATACCGTCAGCAACGATAAACAAACGATATCCATCACCGAGCATAATGCCGTACGAATCTTGGTTCTCTTCACGACGCATTCCGACATCAGTACCCGCAGAGTAAAGGATACTTTCAATCAGTGACGATGCATTCTCATCAGAAGAAGAGGTAATAGTAGAATTCATTTCAACGGGTACTCTTTTAAGTAGTATACATTAGATCTCTTATCGGATATGTGGGTTTCATAAGACAGGTAACATAAGAAAATTAATTATTGTTTCTGATCATAACTACCAAAGGAGAGTTTTGTTAAGATGAACAATCCCTATAATATTATGTAGTTAGGAGCTTCGAAGGCGTTCTTTTTCGTAATTCTTCATGAACTTTTGATTATTACACCAAAAATTACAGAAAAAATGCTGTAATTACAATATGTTAGTACAGATATCTAAAAAGTCCTGTTATTTAATAGCTCGGATAAAAGGTGCCCCACTTAGGTAGCTCTCTCGTTTGAGTTGTCCAATCAAATTCTCTGCTTGAGTTCTGTTATCTTCTGGACCTACTAAAATTCTGAAATATTGATCTCCCTTAATATTCGCTGTTTCAATTGAAACTCTAAATCCGTTACTACGAAGCTTTGCAGCAAGTCCGTCTGCCTCAGATTTTGTCTTTGGGGCCGCAACCTGTGCAAACCAACCTTTTTCTTTAACTCCTAAGGTAATACCTGCTCCATTGGTTTTTGTAGGAGTAACTATGGCTTTTGGAGTAGCCGTTGCTTTTGGTGTTGGCGTTGATGTTGCTTGAACAAGAGTTGGTATCACTGTTGGTACTGCTGTTGATGCTGCCAATTGTTTTGCATCAACTATGACTGAATCATTGGCAGGCATAGCTTCATTTTTAGTAGGAACAATCTTCTCTGCTCCCATTTTATCAAGTACGTCATCTATCGTTTTATTTTTTATTGCATGAGGCTCAGATTCCCACGGGTCATTGAGTCCCAATGATTTTTTGTTAGAAACAGGCGTATTACTTGAAGGCTGCTCAATGGCTTCTAGAGAATCGTTTAAAATCTTTTCCCCTTCAGCAGTGATATCGTTATCAGCTTCTTTAATAGCTTCAACAGAAGGCATCGGAATCTCAACGACAGAGTTGGTTTTCGAGGCACCAGAAGCTTTAAGTTTTGCATATACATCAGTTACTGCCTCTTCTGCATTTTCTGATGAATTATCACCTGCTGCTAAATCGCCAGTAATTGGAACCTTAGGAAGTGTGGCTAGAGAACTCTCCATGGTAGCCGATGCACCGACCTTCTTACCCGAGAAGAAGCCAAGATAGAACGATATTGCAAGGCATCCTGTGATGACACCAATTAAAATAACTAATTGCGATAGGGCTAGGCGAACTTCCCAACGTTCATTCGATTTTTTTACCATTAGAGAGAGAATAATTCCAACCGCTTTGAAACACCAGCCAGAATATAGGCAATATCTGAGCGGACTTCTCGTCTCTCTAGAGCTGCACGGTGGGTCGGATGATTGATCGATCTTTCCGAATAGGCCAATAGGGCTGTAAGCATATTAGACAAGTCAAAAAACTTACCATGATATTTCGCTTCAAAGATATACTGATTAAAAAATTTTAACATTAGTATCAGAGCACGATTTTCATCTGTAAGTTCGAGATTATTTTCTTGAGGCAGGGAAGAAATCTGTTGTTGTTTACATTTGGATAAAATTTTTCCTATCCACCAATAAATATTGGCATTTTCATAATTAAATGGAACCGTATCATCAAGCTCTGTTGCTTGAAGCGATGAGGATAAGTAAAAAAGAGATGAGAGGAATTGTTTGTCATCTTGGAATAATCGATCAATAAAAGATGATGACCAAGGAAGTGTTGGAGCATTATAGAAAACTCGTTCAAGAGATAAGAATTTTAACCAATACTGCTCTGAACGTTCAGATTCTATAAAAGACTGATAAAGCTTTTTAGTTAACCCCTTTGGAGAGATATGTAAAAATATAGGTTTTTCATCAGAAATATGATCTGGATTAATAGAGACGTTATCCTGTAGCAGAAATTCTTTAGCTCTATCAAAAAAGTTTTCTTTTGTTACGATAACACTTCCCTCTCGGACAAGAAGCTCTATTTCATAATGAGAAATTGGGTTGTTATTATCAACAAAAAGTAAAAGATAAATTTGAAAAAGCGCCATTGAACGAATGCGAATTGATTGCATCGAAGATTTACCCATAGCATCAAAACTGTCGCTCATGACGCCTATTCTTAGATTCTGAAATGATGCGGGGTTTTTGATTCTTGGTTCAGTAGTTAAAAGCCATGAAAGATCATTATTACCACTAAAATTAAGAAAGCCATGACTTACGTTGAACTGATTAGAGTCTAACAGTGGTAGCAACCTCTCACCGAGCCCTTGAGGATCGATATTATGAAGCTGGGCAAGCTCCAGAAAAATAGCAGACCCACAATCTGCTGTAGGAATATTCGGAATAGGTAGAAATGAGACAGTCCTTCCGTGAAGCTCCGACTGAAGTTTTACGGAAACAAATTGATTTAATTCTTGCAACGTTGAAAAAGGCATATACTACTATCCTAAAATTTGAACACGAAGATCTCGAGAAAGGCTTAATTGCTGCAATAGCGACGTTGCATCGGTCTTTGGAAGCTGCTTACAAACAAGCTTTAGAAACTCTGTATATCTTTCACTCTGTTGGTATGATTTCAGAATAACTATTACATCTTTAAAAGAAAGAGAAGGTAGAAAAGGTATCTTCAAATGAAGTTCATGTATTCTCATAAACATTATTAACCAATTCTCTTCTTCCAGAATTTTCTGAATTTCATTGAAAATTCTTTTGTGACTTATTGTGGTCAATACATCTAATCCGAGAGCTTCTTGAAAAGAGCTCAATGTTAATTCAGATTGATGAAATCCTAAACGTGCTTCATATCGCACAGCCCTAAAAAGCCTTGTAGGATCATCTAAAAAACTTTTTTGATGAATAATAGATATGACTTTTTTTTCTATATGAGAAATACCACCAGTAACATCTATGTAATTTTTGTTGCCGCTCAGATAGTCCGCTAAAGAAAGAGCAATAGCATTAACAGTAAAGTCTCGGCGTGGAAGATCTTGATCAATTGATGACCAAGAAACTGTAGGAAGTGCACCTGGCTTTTGATAAAATTCAGTTCGAGCAGAGACTAAGTCTATGTTCAATCCATCAATCAAAATAGTAGCCGAGCGAAAATTGGGATATTTTTTAATATCACCTCCTAATGTCACATGGAGCGCTTCAGCAAAATCTAACGCATCCCCCTCGACACACAAATCATAGTCAGTATGCTGGTAGTTTTTCCCTATAATCTGATCACGGACAACTCCTCCAACTACTGCAATCTTGATCCCCTGCTGTGATGCTTGATCGAGAATAAGAGTAAGCTTTACTTTTGCAGAATCATTCATTTCGTATGCCGGAAAAACGCTTGTATCCCATCTGAAATACTAGCTGCAAACTTATTTCGAAACTCATCAGTAGAGAGCATGACTCCATCTTCTTGATGATTGATAAAAGCAGTTTCAACGAGCACTGAAGGCATATGTGCACCAACTAAAACGAAGAATGGTGCTTTTTTGGCTTTACGAATAGGAAAATTTTCAATATCTGAAAAATTACTTTTAATAGACTGCTGAATCATTGATGCCAAAAGGGTTGATTCAGGAGTTTTGGTTGTCTGAATCAGGTCAGATAAAAACATTGATAAGTCATTTTGCTCTTTAGCTCGGGCTCCTGAGCTATTTTCTCTTTCGGCAAGTTTTTTTGTTGCTGCGTCACCTGTATTATCTAAAGTAAAAATCTCGAAGCCGTTTAAGGTTCCTTTTTCAGAAGAATTACAATGTATGCTCAGAAATAAATCTGCATCATTTTGATTGGCAAAAGCAGTTCTTTGCTCAAGGGGCATAAATACATCAGATCGACGAGTTAAAAGGACATTATAATTCGGGTCTTGATTGAGAACTTTTTGAATCGCCTCAGAAATTGAAAGAGTCACATCTTTTTCCAATAATCCCCCCACTCCAACAGCTCCGAGATCTTCTCCTCCATGCCCAGGATCTATAACGATAATTTTTTGATCATTGGTAAGTAGTTTTCTATCAGAGGATCTTGAATTCGCTTTAGGATCAGATTGTGTAGCGATTCGTGCAAAGTCTGAGAGTTCAGAATTTGGGTACTCATCTTTCAATCTCTCTAAATAAGTCAGAGCTTTTTTTGGATCTTCGTCCTTAAAAAACTCATACAGACTTTTGAGGCTCTCTGCGGCAATCTGTGCTCGTGGATATTCATCAGTAATTTGCAAATAAATACGTATTGCTAACTCCTTACTTTCTTCCTTACCTAAGGCGGAATACATCGTACGGTAAGCTGTAGCGGCATTATAGAGAGCTTGAGCAGACTGATTCTCAGAAAGACTTGGGGCAACTGCAACTAAGTCTTCTGCAACTCGTAACCACAGATCGTAATTTTTAACAGAGCTATCCGTATTTCTTAATCGTAGATATTGAGTCTTTAGCTCTTCGTAACTATTTTTTTTGGATTCTGCAAAGATTTCAGGAGAACTTATTGAGAAAATAATGAGGAAAGACAAAACAATAAGTAAATATTTTTTGAGTTGAGAAAGTGAATTGAGTGCATCAAGGGGGGTCATTGTATCAATTTTAATTGTCTCAAGTGTTGTCATTATTTTTTGTTGCGAATCAGTCAGCAGAGGAGGTGCGTGTTTTTCTTGAACAACAATTGGAGATGTAAAAAGAGTTAGTTGTGCTTTTTTATTAGAGGATTTTACCTCATTCTTATCTAATAACTTCTGAAGAAGAATCTTTGCTCTTTCAATGATCGAAGCAGGAAGACCTGCCATTTTTGCGACTTCAATACCGAAGGACTTTGTCGCAGATCCACTAATGATTTTATGAGTAAAGATAAGTTCGCCATCTACTTCAGTAGAACCAACAGAGATATTTTTTACAACTGCTGGGTATAAAGATTCAAGCTCTGTTAACTCATGAAAATGAGTAGCAAAAAGAACACGGGCTTTTACTTGAACAATTAACCACTCTAAGATAGCTTGAGCAATAGAAAGGCCATCTCTGGTGGCAGTCCCTCTTCCAATTTCATCTATTACTACAAGTGAATGAAACGTTGCATTACGTGCTATCAAAGATACTTCCCGCATCTCTACCATAAAGGTACTCTCACCTTCCGATAAATTATCAGAAGCCCCTAACCTTGCAAAAATCTGATCAGTAATTCCAATTGTGGCAGCTTCAACAGGAATAAAACTTCCAATTTGGGCCATCACAACAAGTAATGCATTTTGCCTAAGGTAGGTTGATTTACCGCCCATGTTTGGTCCAGTAATTAACATGATCGCTGGATTATTGGCGTGATTGCCTCCTTCTATTAAGAGATCATTCGGAATAAACTGCGACCCTAGAATTTTTGATATCTGAGGATGTTGACCTTGTTTAATATCTAACACTGGCTCAGTGGTGATACTTGGTCGAGTAAGGCGATGTATAAAAGCACATTCAGAAAGGGATAAGATAAAATCAAGCTCTGAAACAATCGTATGAACTTTCTTTAAAAATGGGATATGCATTTTTAATGAATTTCTTAATATCGAAAAAAGCTCTTTTTCAAGGATGACTCGCTTGTCATGAGCTTGAAGAATCTCGGCTTCTTGTTTCTTAAGTTCTTCAGTAATAAAACGCTCTGAATTAGCGGTGGTTTGTTTTCTTATATATGTCGACGGAACTTTTGCCAGATGAGCATTGGATACTTCAATAAAATATCCAAAAACGGATGTATACTTAACCTTTAATGATGGAATTGATGTTGCAGCACGATGTTCTTGCTCAAACTCTGCAAGCCACGAATTACTAGAATTTTCTAATAATTCCAAACGATGTAGTTCATCATTATAAGAAGGTTTAATAATTCCCCCATCAACAGAGGAAAGTGGCGGCTCTAATACGAGTGCCTCATTAAGTGAACTAAAAAGCTTTAAAGCTAACTCCTTTTCAGTAGGACAAATGAGAGTACTCCAAAAAGACTCTAGAACCTGAACAATAAGCGGAATTTTTTCGAGGATGTCTCGTAATGATGCCAACTCTCGGGGAGTTACTACTTCTAAATCCGTACGTGCTGCAATTCTTTCAATGTCTGGGGCTTCTGACAGTAATTTTCTTAGCAAACTTCTTTCATCAGATGCATTCAAGAATGCTTGAACTTTTTCAAGTCTACTATCAATCTCAGCAGCAATTCTGAGAGGATTTACTATTTCATTTCTTAAAAATCGCGCTCCTCCAGGAGTTACAGTGAATTTTAAATATTCATAAAGTGTTCCTCGTTCACTCCCGTCTCGAACATTTTTTACCAGTTCAAGATTCATTCTCGTGGTTGCATCAATTGAAACGCGATCTGACTCTTTTGCAACCTCAATTCTCTCGATCGGAACTTGTCTTTCGACTATAACTTCGTCCAGGTAACTCATCAATGAAATGACAGCATCTTTTGCGAGAGGACTTAATGAAGTGAAGTGTTCAAGACGTTGACACTGTTGTGATGGAGCAAGATCAAAAAATCGAAATTTAATATTTTTTTTATCAAAAACTGATTCTAACGAGCGAACCCATGATGTTCTTCTATCGAGAGGCTGTGTGCCTATCTGTTTTGGCAAAAGAATTTCTGCTACTGAATAGAGGGCGCAAACATTTGGTATTTCAGAAACAAGAATTGAATCTTTAATTTGGATAGTTCCAGATTGCACATCCGTAAAAGCAACTGCAGCTTCTTGAGTTCCACGAAGTGCAATCGCGGCTAATAGACCTTGCGCTGCAGCACTTTCCGCCCCTGCAAGAACTTTTACTGATGGAGTAATAATTCTTTCAAGTCGCCTTGTCACCATTCCTTTAGCTTGTGAAGCAGATGGATCAGAGACCTGAGAAACAATAGCTACTGAAAAACCAAGTTGAATCAATCGATCACAATACTGATCAGCAACTGAAAGTGGAACACCACACATCGGAATTGGGTTTTCACTGTTTTTATCACGGCTGGTTAGAGTGATGTTTATAGACTGTGCTGTTGTAATAGCATCATCAAAAAAAAGCTCATAAAAGTCACCCACTTGAAAAAAAAGCAGACAATCTGGGTAACGCTCCTTATAGTCCAGATACTGCTGAAGCATAGGAGGGAGGGAGCCATATTTAAATTTCTCTGCAGGTAGTGCCACGTGCAATAATCTACTATAATTCGGAAAGGAAATCAGTCTTTGTGAACACTCAAAAACCACACATAATTCTTGTTGATGATGAGCCAGGCGTTTTAAATGCGCTCAGGCTGCTTTTATCAGCGCTTGGGTTTACGGTATCTGATTTCATCGATCCGAGGTCAGCCCTAGAATACCTCAAAAATGGGGGCACCGGGCAGGTTATCGTCTCTGATCTTCGTATGCCACATCTTGATGGGGTTGAATTTCTAAAATCCCTCAATGCCAACGGCAATACCCTTCCCTTTGTCTTAATGTCTGCCCATGCAACTGCTGATGACGTAAAAAATGCTACTGATGCTGGTGCGAAAGGTTTTCTTTCTAAACCTTTTACTCCGGACCAGTTTAGGTCAATTATAAATCCGTTGATTGTCTAGGCTTAGACGCTATCTATAAAAAATCGCTATCTATCAAAAATATGGTCGAAGGATATGTTCGAAATCTTTTGCCATCGTTGTTCGTTTTCCAAAACTTCTTCAATGGAAGGAAATTGGTTATCGTCGATGGCTATTTTCCAAGGGCTTTTTTGCGTGGAAAAATAAAAATTATCTGGATGAGAGATCATTGGAAATGGAAATTGAATTCTTTCTTCATCTCGAGAAAGTACAAGCATTTGATTCCATCCTTCTCCTTTCACCATATCATTTGGTGAAGCTACTACTTCAGAAAAAATTCCCTTTGTCTGCAATTGGACTCGCAATACTTTAAGGATCGGAGAAATTTCTCCATTGAGCCCTCCAACCGGAAATACACGCACTTCTTTAGCTACTCGAGTTAGCTCTTCAAGTGACTCTACATGGAAATCTAAATTAAAAGTTGTTTCGTTCGCATAAGTAAATAGTAGGTGTCCAACAAGAGCAAGATCAAAGGAACTTGTAGTAAAATCTTGCAGGTATGGAAGCTTGCAATTTTGATACCTCGATGAAGCAAGCCTCTTGTCTGAAATAAAATCGTCCATAAATTCACAAAGGAATCCATAATGCCTCTCTTT
>JBIKWN010000037.1:0-22586 GCA_044356295.1 Bdellovibrionota bacterium | reverse complement strand
AAGTACGCGAAGGATTTGATTTATTCCTTCGCGTACTTCGCGACCTTCGCGTTATAATAATATTATTCCAACCCCGTCTTTACCGAAATTGTTAACCCATCAACACCATTACTTCGAATCGTAGGAACCAGTACAGATGTAAGAATTTTCGATTCTGCAACTGCAAGGTTATACTTATGAAGCCCTCCATCTGTTTCTTCGAGTACTTTTCGAAATGTATTATCAGCTATAAGCACGCCACCTTTTCTAAGAAGCGGTAATGTGAGCTCTAGGTAAAGCGGATAATCATCTTTTCTTGCATCAATAAAGATAAGATCGAAAATCAATGCTTCTTTTTCGATAATTTCCGGAAGTATATCTTGAGCAAATCCTTGATGTACTGAAACCTTCTTTGAGAGACCAGCATAATCGAAATTTCGCCTAGCTGCCTCGACATGCTCTTTATTTGGCTCGATTGTTATCAGTGTGCCATCTTCTGGAAGAGCCCGAGCTAAATGAATGCCGCTATATCCACGAAGAGTTCCAATCTCTAATATTCGCTTAGCAGCAATCATAAGAGCAATCATATAGAGAAGTTTTCCTTCCGTAGCAGATATATTCATCTTTGGAATGTTTGAACGTTCCATCTCAGAAAATATAAATTGCAATGCATCGTCTTGGGGAGCAAAGAGCGACTCGATGTATTCGATTAGTTTACCTTCAGTTTGATTATGAGAATTTGTCATACGAGTTTACGGGATGAAAGCAATCTTTAAGAATGGTATATTAGTGAAAATTAATAAAGTTATAGATGTTTGAGTGAATTTACTAAAGATACAGATATGAGCAAAGCGATAATGATAGTCACAGACGATAAAACTTCATTTATTGATATGGATACAGGGGAGCATTCACAAGACGGTGAAGTTTGCTTAGTTAAAATAAAAAACCTTCCACTTTTATTTACTGAAAACACCCTTAAAGCTGCGTTTGAAGCTGGTAATGGAGAAGGGGGGTATGAGCAGTGGTTGTTGGAGTATACTAATGGGTATCATGTGATGGATGTGGGTTAAGCTCTGTCTGTCTACACATGAAATTTCTCTAGTCTCGAAGCGCACTAACCCCATGAATCTTTAGAACATGTAATAATTTAAGTGCTGCATTTTGTGGCCTTACACTACCTTGCTCCCACTTGTGTATTGTAGATGGATTAACATTAAGAAGAGCGGCAAATACTGACTGACTTGCTTTGATATCCTTTCGAAGCTTCTTAATAGCAGAGGGACTCAATTCGGTCACCGTCGGAATGTTAAGAGCTTCTAACTTATCGATAGTTGCCTTTTTAAATCCTAAAGTTTTTGCGGAGTCTACAAGAGTTTGTGTGAGAGATTTACGTTTCATTAGTTTGTCTCCTGAACTTTTAAAATTTTACCGGATGCTACCTTCTTATCAAATTCATCGTTCGAAATGGAGATAAGCTCCTTTGAGAACTCACGAAGGGCATCAAGTTCGTACTCTTCGATGTTATCAGACTCATTTTTTGAGTATCCATAAAGAAACACGACTCTCTGATCTTTTTTATAGCAAAGAATAGTTCGAACACTACCTCTTTTACCTCGACCACTTATGCCTATCCTCTTTTTATAGATATGCGAGCCAAGTCTGTCTCCTAGCAAACCTCTATTCATCTCTTCAACGGCTTTACTGAGGTGCCAATCAAATAGATGAACCTTTGAAGCCCATTTGGAGAAATCCTTAAGCTTAAACACTACCATCGGCGGTAACCTTTGGTAACTATAGTAAATATTACTATAGCTTTAGTTACTATGCTATTGATTTTAATTGATTGTATAGACATACATCCTCCCTTTCTTTGTAACATACTGATTGATAAGGATATGTCGTGGATTGGATGGCTAAAGTTTCCTCGCGGAGCAAGAAAAACTGATGCTACCTATCTATCAATAAAACACATCTATGGGTATTGTAACCCCATGGCATTAGGCTCAACCGTTTATAATTTCGAAATCGCACTTGCCGATTCAACAAGAAACACCTACGAATCCTTATCCCTTCGCGTAGGGAAACATCCATCTGAAACATTTGAGTACCTTCTTTGCCGGGTACTAGCCTACTGTCTTGAGTATCAAGAGAATTTGGAATTTACGACCGGACTACAAGATCCAGAAATGCCTGCGATTTGGGCAAAAGATCTAACAGGGCAGGTTGAGCTTTGGGTGGAGGTTGGAGCGCCTTCGGCTGAAAAGCTTCATAAGGCTAGTAAGAAAGTAGAAAGGGTTGTTATTTATACACATAAGAACCCAGAGCTATTAACTTCTCAACTACACAATCAAACAATCTATAAAAGTGAAGAAATTAAAATTTTTAGCTTTGATGATGGGTTTGTGAAAGGTATTGCAGAGATTTTAGAACGACGGAACATCTGGAACGTATCGGTAAATGAAGATGTTTTGTATTTGGATATAGGGAGCAGTAGTTTTACTACCAATATTCATAGTTGTGGGGTTTGCCAGCTCACCGAATAGTTTACTATTGAAGATATATGATGAATTCTGCCCTTAAAAATATATTTAAAACTTGCATAGTTCTCTTAGCATTCACATCCACCTGCCAGGCTCAACCCCTAAGACTACAAGTAAAGAAATCAGCCGCAGCCGTAAGAAGTAGCCAGCAAAGCGTTTTTGTAGTCCTTGATGAAATCCTCATGAAGATCAGGACTCAGTACTCACTTCCAGAGACGCCACTTTCAAATACGTATGCCGATTTTAAATCACGTTATGATGTTTTAATTACTGATACTGAGGAGCTTTCATCTAGAGTGAAGGATTTCAAAGGATCCTGCACAGCGCTTTTTGCTGAGTGGAAAAAAGAGGCGGATGGAATTCACGATCTAAACCTTAGAAATATATCGCTTGATAATCTAAAAACCGCACAGGAGGATTATGCAAAGTATGAAAAAAGGTTAGATGAAGCAGAAGCTAACTTAATTCCGACTGCACAATCTTTAAATGATCATATTCTTTTTATAAAACATTTATTGAATGCTGAGACTATTAAACAGCTAGATCCTACGGTGAAGGAGCTTGAGAAGAAGTTAGCAAGCTTGCTTGAGGATATGAATGGGCTGTTGGATGAGACGCAAAAGTATATTGATAGTATCTAAGCAGCTTCAATAGTAACTTTATAATCCAGCCCAGCTTTTTCAATCTGAGTTTGAAGTGCAAGCTCGACAAATAGATCTGGAGAATCGCCAAGGATTTCGGCAAACATCACAGCTCGTTCTATACTGACTGCCTTTCGACCTTTTTCGATGTCGCATAATGAGATTTTGATATCCCAAGAATCTTTGCAAATTCTGTAGCAGATTTTTCTTGGCATAGGCGGATGGAGTGAATTACTCGAGCAAAGGTAAGAGGGCCAAACATTTTCTCTAACAATGGAATCGCAGGAACGCCTTCCGATCTTTTGCGTTTTTTCTTAGTAGCCATGCTTGTAAATCTCTTTAACAGTAACGTTGCGTCTCTTCATGTAAAATACACCACATAGGTGAACTCTACAAGTTCGCACAATGAAGCAACGCCAAGCTACTCAGCCAACCAACCCCTATGAATAAGAAATAGTCCGCGAGCATCGAACTCCCATAGGGCTAAACTTCAAAGCGCCACTATGAACCGAGCCGCCGGCCGAACTAAAATACTGATACCATGCTTGTGACTGGGGATTAGATGAAAGCTGAGTAGAGCTCCAATAGAAACCGACCAAGCAGTTCGCACCAGCTGCGCAACTAGTACTCGGAGTCCCTGCACTTGGATCTCCAAGAAGCATCGACAAGCTACCAACAACGTTTTGATTAACCGAACAGCCAGATCCATTAGCTGCAGGACCCATTTCGCAAACAGCAGGAAGATACCAGTCGCTAAATCCGTTGATTGTCTGTGTGCATAATCCTGCTGCATAAAAGTTCACGTTTGTTGGTCCAGCTGAAAGAGAATACGGAGATCCTCCAACACCGAAATTAGTTACATACGTATTGTAGAGTGTCAGAATATTTGAACTATTGCATGAACCATCTGTACCACCGTTACAGCTAGGAAATGATCCCGATGAAGGAAATGGAAAAGTTCCAGTATTAGAATAAGTAGAGTTAAAAGTAGTTTGAGCCAGGCTGTATGTAGGTGACGCGGTTGCAGTAGTAGAGGTTTCTGAGATTCCAGGAAGAATGTCGGAGCTATCGTCAGTACTCGAAACACCATTAGACGACCATGCAAGACCACTAGGAAAAGGTGCTGCCTGGTCTACTACTGTGATCACTTTACCACCAACACTATTTGAGCTTGGATTAGTATCATCAAATGCATAGACATGACCTCCTTGAAAGATACAACCGTATCCAAGAACTACAACGTTTGTAGTTACAGTATTAGAATTATCACCGCCGACGGATACAATACCGGGAACTGGAGCAGTTCCATTTGTACACGCAGCAGTACCATTCGAAGTTGCGTTAGCACCCGGCGTAATTGTGATTGTGCAGCTACTGGAAGCGGCAAGGGTTGCTCCGCATGTAGTAGAAGAAGTCGTACCGGATGGGAAAGTAGGGAAACTCACGCTAAGATTTTGCGCAGTGTTGGATCCGACATTAGTAATCGTAATCACCCTTGGCAATCCAGAGCTTGGTGTTCCACTAACACCAGATTCTGTAATTCCAGTAACGCTTAAGGCAAGCAGACTGAGGCTTGCAGAAAGAGTTGTCGAATTATCGACGCAAGTTACGTTAACGTTAGTGATGTTTGAAAAGCCCGCGGTTCCTGAGCCGTTGGTAACTATACAGGTCTGCGTAGCGGGTTGAGTTAAAACAGTAACACTGTAAGGGCTTCCTGTAGGAAGACCTGTTGGAAATGTGAAACTTCCATTACTTGTACTAGTAAGATTATCACCACCATTGTTCTGCAGAACAACACTGCCTGAAAGCCCGCTAATTGTACCACCTAGTGTAATAAGTGGGATGGGCGTTTGTGTACTTGTAGGAGTCGTTGTTGGTGTAGGCGTTGATGTAGCAGTAAGAGTAGGTGTTGATGTTGGAGTAGCAGTAACTGTAGGCGTTGATGGTGAAGTGCACCGTATTCTAATGAGCCCAGCAGAATTTTTGTTAACAACGAGGCTACATGCTCGAGCCTTAATCACGGCACTCTGATTTGGTGTTAGATATGAATGCTTTGCAGGTCTGAGCTGAAAACGAGTTTTGTTGAACTTTGAACAGCTTACAGTTATGCGTGAAGCGGTGCTTGTTTTGAGTGAAAGAGTGCAGCGATGTGAATAAATTGATAATGATTGATTATTATTTAATGTTCTAGCGACAATATTGTCGCCGTACGCTCTGACAGTCGTGAGGGTGGCTAGAAAAAGTAGCAGAGTGGTAAATATAATATTTTGTCCGATAAGGCGTGTGACTGAATTTGTAAAGTTCTTCATGTTTGTATTTATTCCTAACTAACGAGGGAGCTTTTCTATACTCACGACGTTAGGGCTGATTATCTTTCAGGTTTCTTGGGTTTGCCAATGCCCGAATCTACATCAGTCGCTTTTCCTGTAAACTAACGTATCCAAGTCTTCCGAAAATAATGTGGTCTAAAACCTTAATCCCTAACAAGCACCCTGCATCCATCAGGATCTTTGTCGCCTTTAAATCTTCATTGCTTGGCTCAAGATTCCCAGACGGATGATTGTGAGCAACGATAATTGCAGTAGCCCTATCGGTGATGGGATCTGCAAAAACTTCTCTTGGATGAATCTGTGTTGCGTTTACTAAGCCAATTGTTACAACTCTTGTTTTAATGACCTCATGTGCTCCGTTTAAAGAGATACAGATGAAATGTTCTTGTTTTTGATCTGCAAGATGTTGAATCAGTGAGTAAGCGTCTTTTGCATTGGTGATTTTTACCCCCTCAGGACGAATACGCCGCCTCGTAAATTCTAGACAGGCACAAATAAGCGAAGCTTTTGCAGCACCAATTCCTGCAATTTTACATAATGATTCAATGCTAACTGAGTCATTATTATCGTTGATAACTTTTAGTACCTGTTTGGCTAAATAGGTAACATCAAAACCTTTTGTACCTGAACCAATAATTGTTTGAAGAAGTTCCTGGTCAGTTAAATGTTTAGCTCCATTTAACAGCATTCTCTCTCGTGGGCGTTCGTGTACCTGAAGGTTCTTTATTGACGACATTTTATTGTAATCGATGAAATAATTTTTGAAGTTTCTTATTTAATTTAGAAACAATAAAAATCTATGGTATTGTTTCTAAAATTTATCTGTAATTTTTTAAGTTGAAGTTTTTTATATGCCTCGATTGGTTCTTATTAGTGATACTCATGGACTGCACGATAAAATAAAGTCTATACCAGATGGTGACATACTTATTCATGCAGGCGACCTTTCCAATAAAGGTGATTTAAAAGAAGTCGTACTCTTTAATAAATGGCTAAAAACTCTTCCACATAAACATAAGATTATTATAGCTGGAAACTGTGATTTTTGTTTTCAAAAAACTCCCGAATTGGCCAGACAAGAAATTACAAATGCAATTTACTTAGAAGATTCATCAGTTGAACTTGAAGGATTGAAATTTTACGGAAGCCCGTGGCAGCCATGGTTTTTTGATTGGGCTTTTAATGAAAAACGCGGCATGCCATTAAAGAAAATTTGGAGCAAAATTCCGATTGATACTGATGTTCTTATTACACATGGACCTCCATATGGGATCTTAGATTCAGTAGCGAAAGGTGGAAATGTTGGGTGCGAAGAGCTTCATAAAGCTATTGTTGAGAGACCTAATATTAAGCTTCATGTGTTTGGACATATTCATGAGGCTTATGGGGAGGAAGTGGAAAACGGAGTTAGGTATGTGAATGCTTCACTTTGTTCATTGCAGTATCAGATTGTTAATTTAGCAGTGGTTGTGGATTTGTAGCGGTACAGTTAATAAAGTCTAGTTTAAGAGGCTTCGCTAAATGTAATTAGGTCCTCTAATGCTTCAGAAAAAGAATAGGAAGGATTAGTAGCAAGTTTAAGAAATTCTGAAAGTGATTCTGGATTTTTACAAATCCTATCAGCACATCTATCACCAATTGTATAACCAAAGCCGTGAGTTACTAGTCCCTTTAGATGTGGAATTGCTTTAACAAAATCCATTAACAAAGGTCTACCAGTCTGGGATGGAAGTTGTGAGTAGTAATCTTCTGCACTTTTTGCAAGCTGTCTAAGCTCGTACTCGCACTCAGCAAGTACATCAATAATACCTCTGTCTTTGATTTGCTCTATGATATTTTCAGGAAATTGAGGAATGTAGATTAGATCTTGATGACTTATATGAGCAATTGGAAGTGATGAATCCGAAATCATGACTGCAAACGCATTTCCAATTTGTAGACCAGCAGCAGTTAAAGCAGGTTCTTTTTCAATTTTATTTTTGAAATACAGTTGGGTTAATGTGTGAGCAAGTGCTTCTTGGTATGTAAGAAATACATCATTTAGAATCTGCCTTGCGTTTGGATTCTGGAATTTTTCAGTAACATGCTCTTGGGTAACAAACCTATTAAGAGATTCATCGTATATAGGGATTGCTCGGATACTTTGAAACTGATGACCTGGAGGTAGCGTGTCAGTAGGATCTGAACTTTTTCTAGATTGATAATAATCAAAAATAAAGTGCGAAACTTCTTCAACGAGAGCTCTTAAGGGATAATCTTTTTCTATGAAGATTGATGGCGCTTGAAATTTATCGCAAAAGCCTCCTTTAGTAGCCCAGAACGATCTATAACTACAGCCAAACTCGGAGTCGATGTGAACCTGTGGAATGAGATGGCTTGGTATGCGATCGAGTTTTAGAATATCAGTAAGTTCATCGCAGATGTTTTGTGCGAGGATTTGTCGACCTGATATGCCGTTAGATGATTCGAAGAGACCGTCGATCTGGAGGGCGTTTTGCCATGGGGTTTGCCAATGTGGTGGTTGTGATTGTGAGGGCATTTATTGGGAATTGTACCAAGAATGGGGTTCTTACTCTAAGAGGACGCGTTTTTAATTAAAATCAGTCTAGACCCATAAACCCCCTACAGACTTCGAATATAAAAGTAAAACTAATAAAGTTGGCTCTTCGTTATACGAATACATTCGCAATAAATTCCACAAGTACCAACGATAATCTAGGAAACTTTCTGAAATTATTGTCGAAATTAAATAATGAAAACTTCAATCCCGCAGTGGGATATTGGTTCTAAATAGAGCTATGCAAGAAAATGTAACTAGGTTACAATATGAAAAAAGCGGTAAAAGAAAAGCATTTGCTTCTGAAGGTACGAAAATGCATTGAGTCGGGCGATTATCTCTATACGGAGCACGCTAGAATTCGAATGACACAGCGTGATGTTAGTCGTAATGATGTAACTGAAGTATTGCTCAATGGTTACCACGAGAAATCGAAAGATGCTTTTGATTTTCATTATCGCTGTTGGAAGTATGCATTAAGAGGCAAGGTTGATGAAATTAAAGATATCCGAGTAATAGTAAGTTTCGATGATTTCGGTCTGCTGATTATTACTGTCATTGATATAGAGTAAGAATATGAAAACAAAAATCGTAAAACGTTATGTTGATAATCTAGTCGGTTTTCCTGTGGTTCTAAGTAACGTAGAATTTGTATATGTTCGTGGTGAGTGGATGCCAAAGATCAATTATAAGTCACTGGATCGTGAGATACTGAGACAACTAGTATCCCTCCAAGGTCGCCTAACAGGTGCACACGTTAGGTTTATTAGAAGACATTTTGAAATGACCTTAAGTGCATTTGCACAAAGGTTTTGTGTTTCTCATGTTGCAGTAATGAAGTGGGAGAAAAAGCTTCATAAATCTACAGACATGGCTTGGGGAATTGAAAAGGATATTCGGCTGTTTATTCAAAGTCGTATATCAACAAAACCAAAGGTCTTTACAGAAGTTTACTCTTTGCTTGAAGTGGTTCCTAAGGATCAGGGTGGCGGTATTTTTGTTGATACTATGAAGCTTGTTGCTTAGTAGGGATTATTTATTTGGCCTGTGATGATTGCATAGTTAGGCTAGGGTTTTATAAGCCAGGATTTTAACCCTCGAAAAACTATTTCAAGCGTCACAAATATTTACTAATATATGTGACAATCTATGCTCATAAAATCCCTGCAACCAGCTAAAATTACTATACTAAGTCGGATTTATGGCAAGAAGAGGGGTTGGGTGTTTACTCAGAATGACTTTCTTGATTTGGAAAATTCCGCAAGCATTCGGAAATCCCTTTCCCGCCTAGTTGATGCAGGAGTCCTCCGCAGAATTGGACATGGCATATATGACTACCCTGAAAGGCATAAATTACTAGGGGTACTGCCGCCACGGCTATCGAAAGTCGCAGAAGCACTAGCACGTAAATATCAAATACGAATACAGCCATCAGGTGCGTACGCTGCAAATCTGCTAGGACTAACTGAGCAAGTTCCTAGTAAACTCGTCTTTCTGACGGACGGCTTAAGCAGAAAAGTCAAAATAAACGGCGGTGAAATTACATTCAAGAATACAACTCCCAAGA
The DNA here is from genome assembly GCA_044356295.1 of Bdellovibrionota bacterium. Classification (GTDB taxonomy): domain Bacteria; phylum Bdellovibrionota_C; class UBA2361; order UBA2361; family JBIKWN01; genus JBIKWN01. The sequence goes on along the minus strand of JBIKWN010000037.1, from coordinate 12,969 downwards.
ATATGAAAGTGGCTGGGACAATATCGGGAACTATCATTCAAGCATTAAAACATGTAGGTGCAAATAATATTACCCCACAATTAATTCTTAAGATTAAACGCAAACTAGTTATCGAGGACAAAAAGCGGCTTAAGCTTGATGCACCAAAAGCACCTGCATGGATTGCAAGGATTATTTTGTGGGAACTGGTTGATAAAAGATAAGAAATCACCATCAACTTAGAATATAGTAGGTCTTGTTTAGACCATGACGAAGTGAGATAGAAACACTATGAATAAGAGCAATTGGATGATTCGAGCAGGTAGAGCTGCTGAAAATATTGATCAATTTTTATTCACCAGCACAGTTACACTTGGCTGGGATAACGTAGGTGATTTATCTCGCTTTAATTCAAGAGAAAGTATTTTAGAAGCAGTCATTAATTCTTACCCGGAATATTCCAAAGGAAAATCAATACTTACAGCAGGCATGCTCTACCGATTTTCAAAGGACATCCAAAATGATGATTTCGTTGTAACCTATAATTCTGATACTCGAATGTACTGGATAGGAAAAGTAACTGGCTCCTACAAGTTCGATTCAACTCGGGCAGAACAAAAGCATACAAGGCCTATTACATGGACAGATTCTGTAAGTAGAGACACCTTAAGCATTCAGGCTAAAAATAAGCTTGGCTCAATCGCGACGCTCTTTTTAGTTTCAAAAGAAGTACTTGATGAAATGCTTTCCTCAAATAAAGGAACTAGTACGCAGTCTAAAGGTATCACGTCCGAGCCTGACGAACTTGATACTGAAAAATCTGAACTACTCGAAGATGTTCAAGGGCAATCCCGTGAATTTATCAAAGACATGCTTATCAGGCTTAATTGGGAGCAAATGCAGGAACTTGTGGCAGGAATGCTTCGTGCGATGGGCTATAAAACCAAAATTTCGCCAGCTGGAAGTGATAGAGGGCGGGATATTGTTGCTTCACCAGATGGGTTTGGATTTGAGCAGCCTCGGATAATAGTTGAAGTTAAGCACCGTCAAGCATCAATGGGGTCGCAGGAGATTAGAAGTTTTCTTGGTGGGCGGCATAAGGATGATAAAGGGCTTTATGTTAGTACTGGTGGGTTTACTAAAGATGCACAGTATGAAGCTGATAGGGCGACAATTCCGTTGACACTGATGAATTTAGATTACTTGGTTGAGAGTGTTATTGAGCATTATGATAATTTAGACCCTGAGATTCGGGCGATGGTGCCTTTAAAGCGGATTTATTGGCCGGCTTAACATTTTCGCAGCTGTTTTATTTTAAATACTAATTTTTTTGTATTCTCTGGTGAACTTGTAAATAAGGCTTACAAGTTCAATTTTGATACTATATGTGGTTTTCATCACGCGATAAACAAGATCTTTTCACAATGAAGGTCTCTCGAAAAAACGATATAAATAGCTGTAATGTAAAACAACTTTATGCGATATTAGACGCTTAAATTAGGTATAAATAGTATGATCACCGGTGAATTAAAATCAAAAGTAGACAAGGTTTGGGATGCTTTTTGGTCAGGTGGAATTTCTAATGGCCTCACAGTTATAGAGCAAATTACTTACTTACTTTTTGTACGTAGACTAGACGAACTACATACTGCCCGTGAAAAGAAAGCTAATCTCCTAAAGAAACCTATCGAAGAACCAATCTTTTTAGAGAACGATCAAGAGCAGAGCCTTCGTTGGTCTCGTTTCAAAGACCTTGGCTCACCTGAAAAGATGTATGAACTTTTCAGAGATAAAGTATTTCCATTTATTAAAGAGACCCTTCCCAATCGCCAATCAAGTGGCAACGAAAGCGCATACGCTAGGTTCATGAAAGATGCGGTCTTCGTAATTCCAACCCCATCACTCTTTGCTCGTGTCGTTGACCTGCTCAACGATATTCCGATGGAAGATAGAGATACCAAAGGCGATCTCTACGAATATCTACTTTCAAAGATTGCCTCTGCTGGTACTAACGGTCAGTTCCGAACTCCAAGGCACATCATCAAGTTGATGGTTGACTTAATGCAGCCGAAGCCAGATGACATCGTGAACGATCCTGCCTGTGGAACATGTGGTTTCCTAGTTGAGATAGGGGAATACCTTCGCAGAGTTCATCCCGATATCTTTCACGATGAGAAGAAGAAGGCTCATTTCAATAACAAGCTGTTTTGCGGAACTGACTTTGACGCTTCAATGCTCCGTATTGGCGCAATGAACATGGTGCTTCATGGTGTTGAAAATCCGCATATTGATAGAGTTGATGCACTCTCTGAGACAGGCAAGGGAATGCGTAATGCATATACCTTGATCTTAGCTAACCCTCCATTTACGGGTTCACTTAACTACGATGAAGTATCAAGCGATCTTTTGGCGTTAAGTAAAACCAAAAAGACCGAGCTTCTTTTTCTTTCACTTTTTTTGCAGCAGCTAAAGCCAGGTGGAAGATGCGCCTGCATTGTGCCTGATGGCGTTCTCTTCGGTTCATCAAACGCCCATGCTCAGATTCGTCAAAGCCTTGTAGAAGGTCACAAGCTAGACGGCATCATCTCTATGCCTTCAGGTGTTTTTAAGCCTTATGCAGGCGTTTCAACTGCAATCATGATCTTTACTAAAACCAACTCAGGTGGAACCGATCATGTTTGGTTTTATGACATGGAAGCAGATGGGTTCAGCTTGGATGATAAGCGTGATCCGATTGCTAAGAATGATATTTCAGACATTCTTGAGGAGTGGGCGAAAAGAGATCCGAAGAAAGATACGGAGAGGAATGGGAAGGCGTTCTTTGTGCCTAAGAGTGAGATTGTTGAGAACCATTATGATTTGTCTATAAACAAGTACAGGCATCACGAGCATGAAGAGGTTGAATATGTGGCACCTGCTTTGATTCTGGACCAACTCGATCAAATTGAGGAAGAGATTAGAAAAGACCTTAATGATTTAAGGGGAATGTTGGCATGAAGTCTCATCAAGTCCCCCTCGGTGAAATCGCAGATTTTATAAACGGGATGGCATTCAAACCATCAGACTGGCAATCTGAAGGGCGAAGAATCATCAGGATTCAAAATCTTAGCGATCCAACAAAGCCATATAATCGAACCAACAAAGTTGTTGACCCAAAGTATCTTGTTGCCCCTGGAACAATACTGGTTTCGTGGTCTGCCACGCTTGACGTATTTGAATGGACTGAAGCTGACACAGCAGTGTTGAACCAACACATCTTCAAAGTTGTTCCATTCAAAGACAAGGTGCATCTGCCTTATTTGAAGATAGTTTTGAAGTCTTCAATTCGATCAATGATGAAACATACCCATGGCTCGACCATGAAGCACATCAATCGGAGAGAGTTTCTTGAAACATTAGTTCCTCTCCCTCCTCTCCCCGAACAAAAACGCATCGCTGCAATCCTCGAAAAAGCAGATGCCATTCGCCAAAAGCGTGAGAAGGCGATTGAGCTAACTGATTCCTTTTTGCGATCAGTGTTTTTGGAAATGTTTGGAGATCCAAGTCAGAACTCCATGAATTGGAATCAAAAGGCTTTAGTCGATGTAGCTGAAACCAGGCTCGGTAAGATGCTTGATGGCAAGAAGCAGACTGGGCTCAATCCTAGACCCTATCTTCGCAACACTAATGTTAAGTGGGGCTACTTTGATTTGAGCGCGATTTATCAGATGGATTTCGATGAGTCAGATAGACAAGAGTTCGCTCTTCGTGAAGGTGATGTAATGATTTGTGAAGGTGGAGAAGTTGGAAGGTGTGCGGTATGGAGAGAGGAAAAACAAGAAATGTATTTCCAGAAGGCACTTCACAGAGTTCGTCCCAATATTCGGTATCTCCTGCCTGAATACCTTTCTTACTTCATGCGTGTGTTGGCTGAACGAGGAGGACTCATTGAGCATACTAGCAGTGCCACAATTGCACATCTAACGGGGATTAAGCTCAAGCAGCTTCCGATAATGCTACCTCCATTAGAGATACAAGAAAGGTTTGTGAATCTAGCCTGCAAATTACAGGAGGCAGATTCGAGAATGAGTCAGAGCTTGCAGTGGAACGATAGGCTTATCGCCAACCTTGGCAAAGTTCTTTTTTCTGAGAAGGGCATACATACGTGTCTGTCATCTCAGGGAAGACGAACACGTCAGGAGGTTCATGCCCTCTAACTTCGACTTCATCCCCCTTCAATGGTCAAAGTTAAAGGAAGATGCCTCCCATGCAGAGCAGTACGCTTTAACTCAACCAAGAACATCCGCATTCTACGCCAGACGTGCATTAGAAAAGATTGTCAAATGGCTTTATGACTATGACAGTTCCTTAAAGAGACCATATCAAGACAATCTTTCAGCCCTGATTCACGAACCAACATTTCAAAAGCTCGTCTCTCCCTCTGGTCTCTTTCAATACATAAGACTGATTCACAAAATCGGAAACCAAGCAGCACACAGTGATGTTCAGATTCGTCAGTATGACGGAATTGAGATCGTTAAATCTCTGCATGGTGTACTGACTTGGGCAGTCAGACTCTATACGAAAGTACAAGACTCACCGAGTTTCAACTCTTCCTTAGTTCCTTCGATTGATGCATCAGCTGTAATCAAAGAATCGAAACGCACCATTGAAGAGCTTCAAGCTCGTCTACAATCAGAAGATGATCGCTTTGAATGTGGGCGCAAAGAACTCCAGAAAAACGAAGAAGAGATCGCAAGACTTCAAAAGGAAGTTGAGGAGCTAAAAGCTCGAAACATTCAGAGAGTAAAAGAAACTCCACAAATCATCACCGAAGCTGATACTCGTAAATGGATTATCGATGTCATGCTTCGTGAATCAGGTTGGGATAAGTTTGTAGATGCTCGTGATGTTGAATATCCAGTTAAGGGAATGCCAAACTCCAAAGGTGAGGGTTTCGTTGATTATGTACTTTGGGGTGATGATGGTCTGCCTCTTGGTATTGTCGAAGCTAAACGAACAAGCAAAGACCCAATCGAAGGACAAAGACAGGCAGAGCTTTATGCAGACTGCCTTGAGAAGGAAACTGGTCAGCGACCTATTATTTACTACACCAATGGATACGATATCTGGGTTTGGGATGACCGAGTTTATCCACCAAGACCTGTTCAGGGGTATGCAACCAAAGACGAACTGCAACTGCTGATCAACAGGCGCAAAACGAAAGGTTCCCTCCGAGACATAGAGCCTAATAGAGACATCATTAATCGCCCATACCAAATTGAAGCTGCCGCCAGAGTTGTAGAGCGTCTTGAGATTGAACGCCAAAGACGATCACTTCTGGTAATGGCGACAGGCACAGGTAAAACCAGAATGAGCATCGCCTTGGTAGAAATACTAATGCGGCAGAATTGGATTAAGAGAGTTTTATTCCTAGCTGATAGAACTGCACTTGTTAAACAGGCAAAAAAACGTTTTGCAGAACACCTGCCGAATGTTGGGGCAATTAATATCGTAAGTGAAACAGAGGAAGAGAATACACGCTTGGTTTTCTCAACCTATCACTCAATGATGAATCTGATTGATGAATCAAAGACTGATGGAAAAAAGCGATTCGGCACCAACTATTTTGATCTCATAATAATCGATGAAGCCCACCGCTCCGTTTATCACAAGTTCAAAGCCATCTTTGAATACTTTGATAGTTTGTTGATTGGTCTTACCGCTACCCCACGTTCAGAAGTTGGTAAAGACACCTATGGGCTCTTTAACTGCGAAAATAATGTTCCAACTCACTGGTACGAACTAGATCAAGCGATTGCAGACAAATATCTTGTTGAACCAAGACCGATAGTAGTTCCTACTAAGTTTCATAGAGATGGAATAAAATACGATGAGCTATCGCCAGAGGAGCAGGACGAATACGAAGAAACTTTCTTCGATGACGAAACAGGCACAATGCCTAAAGAAATTGAGCCAGCAGCATTAAATAGCTGGCTATTCAACAAAGATACGGTTGATAAAGTTCTAGCCCACCTGATGCAGAACGGAATCAAGATCGAAGGTGGCGACAAACTCGGTAAATCGATCATCTTTGCTAAGAACCACAACCACGCTGTTTTTATAGAAGAGAGATTTAACGTCAACTATCCACACCTTGCTGGAAAGTTTCTTCGAGTGATTGATAATCAGGTCAAGTATGCAGATACCTTGATTGATGTATTTGATGTTTCAACCAAAGACCCATTCATCGCTGTCTCAGTCGATATGCTTGATACAGGTATCGATATTGAAGAGATAGTGAATCTTGTCTTCTTCAAGCGTGTAAAATCAAGAACGAAATTCTGGCAGATGATTGGTCGCGGTACTCGTCTATGCGAAGACCTTTTCGGTCAAGGTCAAGACAAACAGTGCTTTTACATATTTGATTACTGTGAAAACTTCGAGTTTTTTGGAAAAAATCCTAAAGGAATTGAAGCTCAAACACAGGAGTCAATCAAAGAAAAAATATTCAAGCGAAGATTGCAGATTGCTCGATTATTAGATGTTGATGCCAATAAAAATGATGACCTAAAAGCACTACATAATGAACTTCTCGACCAACTTCATACTCAAGTTGCAACCGCCAATATAGAGAGCTTCGTTGTTAGACCTCACAGGCGATATGTTGAAAAATATATTGAACGGGAAACGTGGGATAACCTAAAGCCCAATGACTATCACGACATTTCAAAGCACCTAAGTGGCTTACCTTATCCAGATACTGACGATGAGTTCGCAAGACGGTTTGACCTTCTCTGCTTGAATCTTGCTGTTTCCTTTATCGAAGTAACCAAGCGTCAAGAAGGCTATAAAGAGAGCGTAGTTGATCTTGCTCGTGGGCTTGAGAAAAAGAAAAATATTCCTGCTGTTGCTTCAAAGCTTGATTACATAAAGACCATTCAGAGCGAAGACTACTGGGAGAATCTAACTGTTCCAGCAGTTGAGCGACTTAGAAAGGAACTAAGAGAACTCATAAAATTTATAGATCACGATAGCGGTATAAGTAGTGTCTACACTAACTTTGAAGATAAGTTCGGTGAAGCGGTTGAGGTTCGAGAGTTCATTCCAGGCCATAGAGATCGTGAAAACTATCGACTCAAGGTTGAGCGGTTCGTAAGAGAGCATCAAGACCACATCACCATCAGACGGTTGATGCGCAATAAACCAATAACATTAGGCGATATCCAAGGGCTTGAAGAAATTCTTTTCTCAGATCAAGGCATAGGCGACAGGGGACAATTTGAAAAGACCTTCGGCAAGCAATCGTTAGGAAAGTTCATTCGATCAATCGTTGGTCTAGATCGAGACGCTGCCAAAGAAGTATTCGGTGAGTTCCTTGTAGGCAAAAATCTTTCAGCAGATCAGATTACCTTCATCAATCAGATCGTTGAGCATCTTGTGAAGAACGGGGTGATGAACCCTGATAGGTTATTTGAGCAACCTTTTACAGATTTTCACGCTGAAGGTCTGGCAGGTGTGTTCCCCAATGATGCAGAACGAATACTTGCTGTGATTGATGATGTTAATCGGAGGGCGGAAGCTGCATAGGTTATAAGCATGGCGAATACCGTAGCCGAAATAGCGTACAGACCTCTTCGTATAGCCTGGGCTATTGATAACGGTGATGCTAATCAATTGAGAGAGGCCATTACTTGGAACACTTGTATTTGGGGCGGAGTTAGGAACTACATTTTTCAGGTGGATGATTTACCGTCACCTGTGGTTTTAGCAAAAAAGTACGCTGTAGATGCTGTCTCTTACCTAAATAATCCGAAAGAGGGTTCACCTCCTAGAAATATTCTTGAATATGAACATAAATGGTGTCTTCTCGATAAAAATCACCACGGAAGACTTGAGCCGAGTGTAATCGAGGCAGTTCATTTTTTCCCAGGTTTGAGTGAAGAGGTAAAGAAAGACGCCAATCACCCTATTACAAAACTTAGTCGCTTCAAGTTTGACCAGCGTGATTCGCTTGGCACGTTGATTATGACTAAGGGATGTTTCCCTGCCACTGATAATTCCGCTGTTGACTATAAAAGTGTAACTGCCGAGTTTTTTGATGTGCAGGACTACCACATGGAGAACGGCGGCAAGCTACCAAAAGAATTTTGGCTAGCGCCGTCTTACCTATCTCTAACTAATTGTTTACTCACAAACAGAGGATTTAAACACAGCAACGGTCGGCTACTCTTCATATTCGGGTCTGTCTCCAAAGTGAAAGATATGACCCTGTTCTGGAACGTGCGAGCCACTGGAGCAAAGACAATATTTATCGATGTTGACTCATGGGGTCGTTTTGAGCCATCCGTTACATTCTTCATTCAAAATATTTGTGAAAAGCTCCGAGGGAAACAGTTTCGTGGTGAAATTGGGTATTTGAGTTGTGAGTCGGTTGAACAAGGAGTTGAAGAAAAACTTAAGACTGAGGTAGAGGCAGCATTTGCGAAAGGAAAAATTCAGCTTTCACTTCTTAGAATCGAACAAATAGATGATCAGTTTGACAATCGATACAGCACTCGACCCAGAGACACGTTGGGATTTGCAAACGAATCAGATGGAAAAGCCTCAATTTCTTTTGCTATATCCGACAAACCATTTGATGGAGCAAACTGTTCTTATAGACAGCACTTTGCTGTTGATATTCAGTATCGGAACCATGATGAGTTCAAGTGTTATTCAACTCCATTTATACCAGAGCTGAACGAATTCTTTGGAAGGCAGCAAATTTACTTTACGGCGTATGATCGTGCCCGTCCTGCTCCCTTTGGTCTTTCAGTCTTGAGTCATGCAACCGATGAGGTTGTTTCTCTTCGACCATACGATCCTAACTCATTTTTTCTCGCTCTTTTTGAACAGGCTGGATTCCAAGCAGCAGTTCGTAAGTCCTCGCACGTAGTTCTGCAACTCATCCAACGCTTGGGTGGGATTGAGGGCTTTCGAGCACTCAAGATTGAAGGAGTAAGAAAATTAATTTCAAAGTTAAGAATTGGTGATTCAGTTACTCGTAGTGAAGCTACAAAAATTATATTTGGCAATCATCCAAATCATGAGCTGAAAGCTAAACCGCTAATTGAGTATGATGACTTCGGCATTAAAGGTAAAAATCCCACCCCTCACTCAATCTTTGAATGGCTAGTCGACTTAGATCTGCTAATGCCAGGCATCTCAATTGAGTGTCCTAATTGCAATCTCGATGCTTGGATTTCACTAGACGAACTGAAAACCAACACAAAATGTAAGTTTTGTGCAAAGGAGTTCCGTGTTGGACGATACTTGAAAGGTGGGAACGACTGGAAGTTCAGAAAATCAGGGTTGTTGTCCCGTGATGATAACCAAGAAGGGGGAATTCCGGTAGGTTTGGCGCTCCAAGCTTTGAATATTAATCTCGAAGGTTCGATGGGCATTCTGCCTTACTCGGTGGGAATTCATTTATCATCCGAGGTTGGTAAGTGTGAAATCGATTTTTGTTGTTTGTACAGCGATAGAGAAGGAGTTCCATCTCTGATAATCGGGGAAGCTAAGGATCAAGGTGGCGAAATCGAGCAACAAGATCTCAATAATTTGATCTCGGTCGCTCAAAAGGTCGAAGAATCTGTTGGAATTTCAACATATGTGTGTGTAGCCAAGACGGGTACATTCACACTAGTCGAAAGAAGCGTGTTGAAAGAGGCAAAAAGAGCATTTGATCGACTTATAATTCTCTCGCAGCCTGAGCTCGAACGGCTCGATTGCTATTCTGAGCCAAAGACTTTTCGACGTCGTGAAGATCTACGGCACGCTTGGGATCCAGAAGGATTCGTGTACAACTCGTCACTTTTGCATCTTCAAGATGGCGAGGAACCTGTTTCAACGTTAAAATTCATCTCTTATTTCGATAAGCAATTGAAGGGAATCGAATCTGTTCCTACAAGGCAGAATAGAAAGATTCTTTACTCATGCCTTCTTGATACTATTGCACATGCTCGATTCTCCGATAGCCGCAACAGAGTTAAGTTTATTCAGTTCCTGAAGGAATGTTGTGATTGGACAGACGCCGATAGAGTTAGCGCCCCGCAACTACTATTGGCACTGAAGCGAAAAAACCAGGAAAAAGGAAAGCTTTACGCCCATCTCTCCTCAATTGTAGATTCATGGGAAAAGGGTCACATAATACGCCCAGAAAGAGATCCAACTCTGAGCGAATTAGGTGCCATTGCTGTAGAGGGAGAAAAGAAATTTCTCGAAGAAAAGGTATACTCCGAGTTATTCTATAGTTATCGAAACCATCTAGTACATAACTTTCGAGAACCTGGATACGGAATGGAAATGAGCAACGATGGGGCAACGCCTTACTATCACTCAATGTCTGAGTTGGGTGAAGCCGATCAAATTAACTGGCAACTAGTTTTCCCAGTAGAGTTTTTTCATCGTCTATGTACGAAAGGCCTGGCAAATCTCGAAGTTTACTTGAAAGACAACAAGATTGACCCCTATGCCTTATATCCATTCGGGGATGAGTGGCTAAAGTCCTAGCTTAATGCTTGTTCTGCCTTTGCAAGTGAGCCTGCTTGGCGCACTTGTTGATTGAAGTATCATATGACATGCCTAGTGGTGATAAGATTTCCTTTAGAACGATTGATCTGGGCGCAGAGTGGGTAGATATAGCGAACAGCTTGAACCAACTTATTGGTTTATGAATGTGTCGTATTATATAAACGACTCAAATACTTCCTTAGGCGCTTTTGGTAAAGATTTCACATATCAACAAGCAAAAAAATCAGGAGCTACGCAACCATCAATATCTCAAATCCTTCCTGCTCAAAGTGTCTATCAGAGGTAGCAACTTTTCTAATACCGCGCTCTCTCATGACTATCATTGAAATGCAGTCAGTGCAGGAATAAGTTTTATTAGTTCGACCCTCGTATAAACAAATTGCGCTTTGATAGTATGTTGAATTTAATTGAATCACAATATATTGGGTGTGATCTGTAATGGCATTAGTAAAGCCGGCAGCCGCTTTTCTAATGTCAGCACCAAATCTTGAGAAATAATTTAACGTTTCAGTTAGAACTTCATAGGTCGTGCACAATGGAATTTGCTCTAATACTTCGCTCAATTTTACAGCCTTAAGATGAAGGTTGTCTTTTGGATCGAGTAGGGCAACAAAAAAACTAGTATCGCAGAAAACTTCACTACTCACTTTTCTTATCGGCTCCGTATAGGTATGTATCTATATTGCTAGCACCATCAATTGGTACTTTTTCCCAAGATTCATCGGAAGCTTGTGAGCTAAACTTTTTAGCTAAATCTGCGATTGATAGATTAACAGATTCATCTTCTTCGCTAATTTGACAGGGGAATGTTTGGAATTTTTTTAGGGTGAAAGCTTTTTCATACAAGACAGGCTCGCCAAGTGTTCCTTGAATATAAAACTCCTCTTCATGTGAATAGTCCGCAATTTGTTTTGCTGTCATTTTGCTAAATAATTGTTTTATCAATTCAAGAATAGAGAATTCTTTTTTTGTAAATGCCTTTCTGTCTACGTCACCTACGGTGTAAAGTTTTTCATATGGGGCGCCCTGCGAATTGTACATTTCGCGTGGCTTGATAATTTTGGATTGGATCAAGGATGCGAATAGGGGTTCTTGTTTGTCTGGGATTGGTCCGAATTCGCCGATTGCATAGCGTGTTCCAGAAATTGATTTTCCTGATTCTTTGAAGTTATAAAAATCTGCGTAGAATAATAGTTTGTTAAGTTTTGTTTTGTATTCTCCTTCTAGGGAGAAGAACTTAATCATTTCCGTTAATTTTTTTACGTCGAAAGTTTTGTTGCCGGATGTTTCTTTTGAGTAATGTAAGTTTTGATAATTAATTACATCGTTTAATGATTGCTGAATTAGCATCTGGCTTGCTATTGATTTTAGTCTTTCTATGTTTTGCTGACCTAGGGAGTCTTCTTTGCCTTCGAGGGCTCGTAGTAGGTTGTTCGGTTCTTGGATTCCTTCGAGTAGTAGTTGGTGGGCAGGGGTGATATCGGCTCCTTTTTCGAGTCTGTTAATGGAGGCGACGCCCATACCGGTTAGTGCAGCAAAATGCATTTGTGAGAGCTGGAGGATTTGCTCTCGGTAGTGCCTTATTTGTTCTGCTAGTGTTTTGGTGGTCATATGTTGATTTTATATCAAAAAGTATTTGAATTCAATCAAAAAAGAATATAAATGGAGTAAATACCTGATATTATTACATCTCTTACTAAGATTTATTTTCTCTACATATGGCCGTAAGTATCGCGACAACATTCTTCAATAGCTCTCGTCCTTTATTGTGGTTTTCACGTTCGATTAATTTTAGGTGAAATAGTACGTCGAGAATTGCTGCGCACTCTAGTGCTGAACCGCGTGCGATAGAATAGAAACGCTTAAGGTCGGCTATGGAGGTTCGTCCTGTGCCTTCTGCGATGTTAAGACTGATTGATGTGGCTGCGCGACGTAGCTGATCGACTAGTTCGCCGTTTCCGCGGGGTAGTGTTGGGATTAGTTGGTTTGTGAGTGCGATGAACTGAATGCTGAATTGGTAAGGACTAAACTTTTCGTGTGGGAACATAAGATAGAATCGACGAAATGGCGTAAAAGTTGTCGATCTTTGATGAGATTCTATGTCTATGCCTATGTCTTAGTCTTGGTCTTAGCCTCTTTCTTTTTCTTGTGCTTTTTTAGACTAAGACGAAGACATAGACTTAGGCATAGACATAGTAAGTTCAGTGCAACTATTTAGATGATGAGAACTTAAAAACTAGTGAAGTAAAAACACCCTCTAAACCTCACATCCCATCCAACGCAGCCTTCTTAACCCGCTCAGCAACCAAAACTGGTACATTAGGATTGAACACACTAGGAATAATATTATCCTCACGAAGCTCCTTATCAGGAATACTCTCAGCAATCGCATACGCAGCCGCACGTTTCATAGCTGGAGTTATCGACGTAGCTCTT
>JBIKWN010000090.1:0-6749 GCA_044356295.1 Bdellovibrionota bacterium | reverse complement strand
GAAGTACGCGAAGGCTTTGATTTAAGCCTTCGCGTACTTCGCGACCTTCGCGTTACAAAACTTCTTTAGTATACATTTACGCAGCTTCGTTTCTTTTCCTTCTTCTCGTAGCAGCATGAGCACTTTCATTTTCAAGAAGTTTTTCATCTTTAGCAAAAAGGGCTTCAACAAATTCATGTGCATCAAAAGGTCGAAGATCAGCAGCCGCTTCTCCTACTCCGATATACCTGACTGGCACAGAGGTTTCTTCTTTAACAGCAAGAACCACCCCACCCTTTGGTGAGCCATCAAGTTTGGTTACAATTAAACCAGTAAGCTGAACAACAGCATGAAACTCTTTTGCTTGCGACACTGCATTTTGACCTGTTGTACCATCAACGACGAGTAGAACTTCATCAACACCGTTTTCAAAATGTTTTTCTATCGCATGTTTTACACCAGAGAGCTCTTGCATTAAGTTTGACTTATTATTTAAACGACCAGCTGTATCTATAAGGATAAGGTCGAATGATTCTTCTTTTGCTCGCTTCATTGCTTCAAATACAACTGTTTGAGGCTTGGCATCAGGGGCTCCGAATACAACTGGGATATCTAATCGAGTACCCCATGTTTGTAGTTGTTCAACAGCGGCAGCTCGAAAAGTATCAGCAGCAACTAACAACACCTTTGCACCACGTTCTTTTACTCTTGCAGCAAGCTTTGCTGTGGTCGTTGTTTTACCAACTCCGTTCACACCTACAATTAAACAAATAATAGGTGAAGTTCTATTACCTTCAATTTGTTCTAAGGTAGAAACAGAGGACGAGTCGATTTCAGCTAATACTTGCTCTTTCAACCGAGCAATTAAAATTTCTTCATTGATTGATTCACCTTTACTGAGTGAATTTTTTAATACTTCAATAAGACGTGAAGCTGTTTTAATTCCTAAATCTGCTGATACTAATAGGTACTGCAATTCCTCAAGCGCATCGACAGAGAGCGTTGGAGACCCACGAAAAAAATCACGAAGAGTTCCAAAAAAACTACTTCTAGATTTCGTAAGACGATCCTTTACTGAAGCAGCTGTTTCGATTTGTTCTGTGGTTGTAGATTCAAATTCCTCTTTTAAAGTTGGTTCGACGATAACCGCAGAATCTTTAACAACCTGTTCTGAATCAATCTTAATCTGTTGAACTTTAATTGCTTCTTTTACAGCAGCAATAGTCTCTTTTGAAACTTCGATAGTTTCTTGAACATTTGGGTGAGATTTTAAACTTTCTGTCTCTTTAGGTGAGACAAAACGCTTTATAAGAAATGCTGCAGTAATAACTGCAGAAGCTATAAGGAGGTAGGCATCATCAAGTAACAGTATTTGTTCTAACATCAGGGTGAGAGCATATCAAAAAAATTGAATGCTTTCACCTACACGTACCCATGCATTTCCTTATGCAACTTGTTCGTATGCTTCCTGAAGCGAAACTGAGATAACCTTTGAAGCACCAGGCTCTTGCATCGTGACTCCAATCAGATTATCTGAAGTTGTCATAGAACGTTTATTGTGCGTAACAAGCAAGAACTGTGTTCTTTTGCTCATTTCTTTCACAAGACTTAAGAATCTCATTAGATTTGCTTCATCAAGTGGTGCATCAACCTCATCCAAGACACAAAGTGGACTTGGTTTTTCAAGGAACATTGAGAAAATAAGAGCAGTAGCACACAGCGCTTTTTCTCCGCCTGAAAGAAGGTCAATTCTTTTCGGTTTCTTTCCAGGAGGGCGCATCAAGATATCAATACCACTTTCAAGTGGATTACTTGGATCGGTTAATTCCAATCCACCTTTACCACCACCGAATAGTTGAGGTATCAATCTTGAAAAATTCTTACTCACTGCATTAAACATCGATACAAAACGAGCTTTTGAAACTTCTTCAAGTCGAGTGATCGTCTTTTTAAGGATAGTACATGCCTCATCAAGATCTTTTCGTTGCGAGGTTAGCTCTTCAAGTCTTGTTGCTTCTTCAAGGTGCCGTTCAATTGATGAAGAATCGACTTCACCTTCACGAGCAATACGGCTTCGTATTTTCAAAGCCTCTTGTTCATAACTTTTTGCATCTTCATCAGACAGAAAGACGACATCATTTGGGACTTCATTAAAATTGAGAACAAGCGTTTCACCGTACTCGGCTTGTACTCTATCAATAATAGACTGCTTTTCCAGTTCAAGTTTCTCAATTGAAAATTGCGCACGAGAAACTGTTTGGCGAGCAGCATCAAGCTCTGCACGAACAGCAGACTGCTGTTGAGCTATCTCAGACAGCGCAACTCTTTTCTCTTTTCTAACCGAGTCGACAGATTTAAGTGAGTCAGAAAACGTTGCAATTTCTTTTTCAAGAGCTGCATCATCACTGTTAGAGCCAAGCTCAATTTTTGCAAGTTCTAAAAGTTTTTCCTCTTCAAGGCGAGACGTTTCAATTCTTTGTTCTACTTCTTTTATTTGAGAAGCAGTTCTCTCGACATCGCCAGATATTTGCTCAACGGCACGTATCTCTGCTTGAAGTCTACCACGTACTGAAGATAACTGACTGGTGAGTTCGCGGAGAGCTTTTTGCTGTAATTCACTTGCACGAAGCAACTCACTTTGTTTTTGCTCGAGTGCGGTGACTTCATCCTGAACACCATTTCTAATTGCTACTAAATCTTTTTGCTGTTCTTGCAGTGAAAGGAGGTCAGTCTCTAAAGATCTAACTTTTGCTTGAAGTTGGATCAGTCCACCCTCATGCCGAAGACTATAGAAACTTACCGCAGTGTGAATTTCACCTGCTTTTGTAACTATTGTAATGTCTGCTGAAGGATTCGTGTTAAAGAAGGTAAAAGCAATCTCGCTGTTTTCAGCTACAAAAACATCACGAAGCATGAAATGTGCAGCTTTTTTAAATCCAGCATTTACTTGGATAAGATCAAGGACTGGCTTCAAACCACATACTTCAGGTTCAAAAGATAACGGCTGGCTTCTTTCTGAAACCTCGTCACCCGAGGCAAGGATTCCTATCCCAGATCCTTTACCGCTTTTTGATTCATTTCCGGAAAGCGTTCTTAAAAATGGATCTGCAATGTTTTTTGGGGAATCAGCAACAAGGAATGCTGCACGCTCTGCAAGTACACTTTGTACTGCTTTTGTAAGATCAGATGGAACAACAAGCCCTTCTACAAAAACTTTTGCATTCTTTGCTAGCTCATTAACGGTACCGTCATTTAACGCTTTCTTTAATTGCTGAAGTGGAGATGCAGCAACAATTTGCTCCTGCATTGCAGCAATGCTTGACGTTGCTGAAACAACTTTATCTCGTATGGTACGAAGCTCATTATCTTTTGTTCTAAGCTCATCTCTTTTTTGACGAAGCTTATTAGCAACACCTCTGAGGTCTTCTTCAGAGATTACCTGTACATTATCGACTTCAACCTGAAGTGAGGTTTCTTTAGTCTTTAACTCTTGGATACCAGAATCTGCATTTTCAAATCGAGTCTTTAAGACTTCTCGACGCTCTTCGAGTCGTTTAATCTCTGTAAGACGAGCCATGTTAAAAGCTCTGAGCTCATCAATTTTAGATTGACGTTGGCTTTTTTGACGAG
Source organism: Bdellovibrionota bacterium (assembly GCA_044356295.1). Taxonomy (GTDB): domain Bacteria; phylum Bdellovibrionota_C; class UBA2361; order UBA2361; family JBIKWN01; genus JBIKWN01. Next base: position 3,140 of record JBIKWN010000090.1, on the reverse strand, counting down.
CCCTTGCGAGCAGCTCTTCTCTTCGTGCATCAATTTGCAATCTAATCGCATCGGCTTCTGCATCTATCTCTGAGAGCCCAAGTTTTTCGGCGTCTTCTCGGATTGATAATGTTTGAAGTGTTTGAGCGGTGCTTGATTCAAGTGTGGTTGCAGCTTGAAGTTCGGTAACAACTTCATTTTTCTTGCCAGTATATTTGTGAGCTTTGTCTTGGAAAACCAACTGCTCAAGTCGTGCAATTTCATCTTTTAATGATTGACGATTCTCGGCACGCTCCGCTTGCTTCTTTAATGTTTTAACTTGTCGTTCAACTTCACTGATAACATCTGTTAAGCGAGTTAAATTATGACTTGTTTCTTCGAGCTTTCTATTTGATGCGGCAATCTTATCACGAAATCCAATGACACCGGCGGCTTCTTCAACAATCAACCTACGCTCTTCTGGTTTAGCATTTACAATTTTAGATACTTCACCTTGCGCAACGATTGTATAGGCACGAGCACCTAATCCGATTGCACGTAAAAAATCCTTTACATCTTTAAGACGACATGCAACTCGATTTATAAAAAACTCAGACTCGCCAGAACGGTATAATCGGCGTGTTAATTGCACTTCACTGACTGATTTGAGCCATGAAAATCTTGTAAGAATAGATGTCGAAATAGGCGCTTCTTCTAAATCTTCCGCGCCTTCAGTTGCTGATGCTACTTCTTGAACTGTGCCATCTATGTTAATAATTGTTCCCAACTCTTGTTCATCATCGCTTGCGTGTTCTCTGCCGCCTTCAATTACATGCAATCTTACTCCCGGCGCATCAACACCACCAAAGTCATCACTTTGTTTTTGAATTTCTGCTTCAAGTGATTTTAAAACTTCCTCAACTTCACGTTGAGGAGAAACAAGATCAGCGAAAAAATTATCTGACTGTGCACGAAGGGTTAAGGTAACTTCAGCGAGCCCAAGAGGGCGAAGTTTGTCTGTGCCATTAAAGATGACATCTTCAAGGGTACCACCTCGAAGACTGCTGGCTTTCGTCTCTCCAAGAATCCAACGAATGGCGTCTACTATATTAGATTTACCGCAACCATTTGGACCAACAACCCCGGTAATTCCAGCCTCAAGAGGCAGAACCAAACGGTCCATAAATGATTTGAATCCAAAAACCTCTAACCTGGCGACACGCATAGCTTTTTCCGTTGGAAAATTGTTTTATTTCGATATTTTTATCGGTTTTTCTAATAAAAAGAAACCTTTAACTTTAAGTAGTTTAAATTTACTTTGATTTTGAAGCAACTTTAATGGGTTACACTATATATACAGCTTCTGACTGATTTTTTTGGCTCTCACCTGAACTCACCGTCAGGACCACTGGGTTAAAGACTAGCCCATTTCCCTTGAAATTAGACCTAGACTGAAAAATCCTATAATCATTTACTTTTATGAATGAGAAAACTATCAGGAACGCTCTTACGTCCCCTTGGTTTTATATATCTATAACTTATTTCTTATTCCTTTATTCAGTATTTCCCAATCTAATAAATCCCGAACTCGATGGTGATGCTGCAACGAGGTTTTTAGCTGCGCCTCAACTTATTCATTACAATCAATATCGCGAATGGCTTCCTTATATTCAGATATGGGGCGCTCTCGTCGTATTTTTTCAACTTCCATTTGTCACGTTATATATTTTTCCTCTTTTACATCTACTTATTTTTCTTTTCTTTGCCGTTAAGATTTTTCATCAGTATGGAAATTTTACATTCTTCAATCGTTTCATTTTTCAAATAATTATTTTTCTATTTTTATTTATTCCAGTCATTCATCGACTTTCATATCAACCTTACCAAGAGATACCTTACCTAGCAGTTATGGCAGGAATTGTTTATTTTACTTTGCGTCACCATTATCCTTGGCAACTTTGGTTCGTTGGTATGTTCGTAAGGGAACAAGTTTGGATCTATTGGGCATGTTGGCTTGTCTCCCAATTGTATATTAAAAGAACTCGGATATTCTCTCATCCTGCTACCTATATCATTTCTGCAGTCCCATTTTTTTGGGCCTTTATAACTTCACGAAGTATTATTCCTATAGTTTCTAAGTCTGAAATATCATTTCAGTTTGAAGTACTCATGAAAAGAATCTACGATCTTTTTGAACTCATAATACGATATCAGTACCAATATATTTTTATCTGCTTAATCCTTTCGATGCTACTTTGTTTTTGTGTTCGAAATCATTTCACTTACCAAATCAAAAGCATCATGTTCGCCTCAATACTTTCGGTTTTTGTCACTGCTTCATATATAATTGTGACTAATCCTTATTCGGTCACTCCATTTAATCCCCGTCCACTGATGCCATTTTTATTCTTGGTTCCGTTATGGTGTTTTTGTCTTTCTCTAAAAAACCTCCCCCTTTTTCAGCTTAGATCATTACTCATTTGTTTATTTATCCCTGCGTTATTATTTTCCAGCGATCTAGGGTTTATAACCAGACCTCTCAATTTGCAACAACATCCTTTCTATAGAGATGCCGAGAAGATCATTCAAGAAAACAAACAAAGTAAAAACACTTTTTGTTTTTCTGGTTTAGACCACTGGCAAGAATTCATGAAATATATTGTTGGTACATTTAAATATGAGCAGTTTTACGAGGTACAGAACGGGGCTGATACATATTCTTGTAATATAATTTTTAAGAAATCGAATACAGCTCTTCAACAGCAAGGATTAACTCTTCCTAATGGGACAGTTCTCAGCAAATCAAATTTTGTAAGAACTACACATTAGGACTGAGGAACACTTGCATAGTAAATTGCAATTTTCTGTGATTTGGGAATACCAGGACCTTTACTCTGCTCAGTTGTAACCGCCTATGGCTACTTTACCTCACCTCCTTGTTGTCCTTGTAACCCACTCAGCAGTCCGGCAGTAATCGGTGATTTTGAATCAAGAATAGATGAAAAGCCTGAAGGACAACGTGCCCCTGAAACAATAATTTTTGTAGACTGTGAAATTTTACCATTACGAGTAGTTGTTATGTAGAAGCCTAGTTGCAAAAAGAAACCTCCGATTTTAGAACTTCAAATAAGAAAGAAGTTTTAAAGTTAACAAAAATCGGAGGAATCAAGTGAACAACGAAA
>JBIKWN010000089.1:0-6855 GCA_044356295.1 Bdellovibrionota bacterium | reverse complement strand
TCGAAAAATGCCAAATCCCACTCGTGTTGTTTTTGGTACTACAACTCGAGTTCTTGATATTGATGCTGATGAAGAGAAAGTATTCTCTATTGTTGGTGCAGATGAATCCAATATTGAAAAAAATTGGATCTCATGCGAATCGCCTCTTGGTAAAAGTTTAATAGGGAAAGAGATAGGTGACGTTGCAAAATCAAGAGTACCTGGTGGTGAGCGAGAATATGAGATTCTTGAGATCTCGATTGATTACGAAGATGACAGTGAGGGCGAGCAAGCTGCACAGTAGATGATTAGCCCTGAAACCATTGAGGCAGTGAAACATCAGGCTAAATTGCTTGATGTTGTTCAGGAAACTCTTCAGTTAAAAAGAACTGGTGGTCGGTATCTTGGTCTTTGCCCATTTCATGGTGAAAAATCCCCTTCATTTCATGTTCGCGATGATGAAAATTATTACCACTGTTTTGGATGTGGAAAATCTGGAAATACCATCTCGTTTGTTATGGAGACGAAGGGACTAACATTTCCTGAAGCAGTCGAATATCTTGCTGAAAAATTTAATATCCCAATTAAAAGAATCGGCGGAAAGTATAAGCCGAAAGAGAATACTGAGTTTCGTCCCCAGCTTTATGAATTAAATTCATTAGCGCAACAGTTCTTCACAACTGAGTTAAAAAAGAGAGTCCCTGAAGTTGTTTCATATGCACGCGAGCGAATGCTTGTAAAAGATTCATTTGAAACGTTTGGTATTGGGTATGCCCCATTTGGAAATGAATTATTAAAGTTTTTTGAGTCAAAAAAAATATCTCAAGACTTGATGGTTCGATCGGGTTTGATAAAAAGAAATGATCGTGGAAATTTATACGATGCTCTGCGTGGAAGAATGACATTTCCGATCTATATAGATCAGAAAAAAATAGCAGGGTTTGGTGGAAGGATAATACCAGCGCTCTTTAAGGAGGATGAAAAGCCACCAAAATATTTAAATAGCCCTGAGTCAGAAATTTATCAAAAATCAGAGATACTCTACGGCTTGCCTCAAGCAATTGATGCCATTCGAAATAAGGGAGAAGTATTTGTGGTTGAGGGCTACCTTGATGTTATTGGCCTTCATCAAGGGGGAGTTTTAAATACTGTCGCAACATGTGGAACATCGCTTACTGCACAGCATGTAAAAAAACTCTCTCGAGTTGCTAAAAGGGTAGTAATGCTTTTTGACGGTGATATCGCAGGAAGAACGGCCGCAGGAAAAAGCTTTAAAACTTTTGCAAGTTCTCAGATTGATGTTTGGGCAGTGTATCTTCCTCCAAAAGAAGATCCCGATAGTATTGCGCGTGCTTCCGGAAGTAACACTTCAAAAGTACTTGAGGGGTTCCCTAGAATGCATTTAGTTGATGCATACATAGACTATTTATTATCACTCCAAAAAGTCACTTCAATTTCCTCTCTTGGTTCTCAAGGATTAAATACTATTGTTCAGGAAGTTTGCGATGTTCTACAGACTGTTACTCAAAAAACCGCGCGATTAGATCTTATCAAAAGGGCGGCATTTAGATTAAATGTAAATGAGTCTCTATTTCACAGCTCTGACAAGCCTCATGCCAAGGGCAATCAATCCTTTGTCGCTCAATCTGACGTTGAACCTGAAAAGTCAGCAAATCCTCAAGAAGTAATTCCGGCAATTAATGAGCTTACCCCCTATGAGAAAGAGATCCTAAAAGTTGCAATTGGTAAAAGGGAAGTTTTCATTCCTCGTATTCTAAAAGATTTTGAAGTGTTCGAAGCTCTTCGTCCTGCGGTGCAGGGTTTTCTTTTAGAGCTCTCTGAGGTTATGGCACTTTCGGGTACAGACGCTGAGAAGAAAGACCACCTAAGGCTTCTTTTGACTACCTACGGTGCCTCATGGCTCGACCTTTGGAAAGAATCTTATAGATTGGCAAGTGAGCAGCCTGATAAGTTTGAACAATCTTTTCACGATGTTAAAATGAGAATTCAGGCGATTACCAGACAAAGACAGATTGATGTCCTCTCTGAAAAAGCTCGTGGGTGTACTGATCCACTTGAAAAAGCTCAAGTCCTACAGCAAGTTGTAGCTCTTCGCCAAATAGAGGATACGTTGCGTAAAACATCTATTTAAGCAATAATATTGGGTTCTTACGTATCCTTAAACGGATCGTCCGATCAGGATCAAAAAATAGGCATCAACTAGGAAATAAGAGAACCCGTGGCTGATAAAAGTCTTAAGAAAAAATCGTCTAAAATTTCAAAACTGAATAAAGTTTCGTCGAAAGTGAAGTTGCTCAAAAAAGCAGTTTCAAAAAAACGTGAACCTATTGTTCTCAAGAATTCTTCTCTTAAAGCGGGAACGAAACCTGCTGTGAAGACTCTTAAATCAAAAACCAAAGAGCCTTCGGCTAAAGAGTTTCTTAAAGCTCACGCCAAGTCTTCAACAGCTATTAAAACAAAAGAAGTAACTAATGAACATGAAAAAAAATCTCCAGCCAGGCTCGAAGTGGTAAAATCATCAACTGCTGATAGTCAAAAAATCCCTGGAAGATCTGTCCTTACGAAAGACCAAATCCGAGAAGGTTTGAAGCGTTATAAGGAAAAAAAAGCTCAAGAAGCTATGGGCGATAAAGGTAGTGAAGCGAGCGCTACTGACCAGCCGAAAAAAGAGATTAAACGGTTTATCGTTGATCCAAATAAAAAAATATCCAGAATTCACGTCAAGCGACCACAGGTTGATCTTGATGAATTGCCTGAAGATGTAATCGAAGCATCAGGTGGTGAAGATGACGGTGAAGATGTAAATCGCCTTATCGAACTTGGGAAGGATAAAGGTTATTTAACGCTAGACGATCTGAATGAAGCACTAGAAGGTGAAAACCTTTCTGAAGATCAGATTGAAGATGTCATGGCAATGTTCGGTGAACAAGATATCGAACTTGTTGATGGACCTGCAGACAAATTTGATGATGCATCTGATGCGAGCGATTCTCCCGCGCCTGTAGCTGAAGAAATTGATGCTGCTTCTCTTGGTAAGAGTTCAGATCCAGTTCGTATGTATCTTCGTGAAATGGGTAACGTAAGTTTACTTACTCGTGAAGGTGAAGTTGAGATTGCGAAAAAAATCGAAGCTGGTCTTGATGCGGTAAAAGTATCAACCCTTCAACAGCCATTAACACTTCAATTCGTTATTGAATTGATGGAGAAAGTTAAGAACGACGAAATTCGTTACCGTGATCTGTTTGCAGAAGAGGAAGTAGATCCAGAAGCAGAAGGTGCCGACGAGAAAGAAGAGGAAGAACCAACTGAAGAGGAAGCTGAAGCTCAGCGTGCTGCTACAAGTGAAGAAGAAGAAGCTAAGAAAAAAGAATTTCTTAAAAAAGCTCCTGCGTATAAAAAACTTTCCAAAGATCTTATTGAGTTATTTGCAAAGTACAATGATGCACGAGTTAATGGTAAACGAACTCTTTCAGAGCACGAAAAAAAGTATCGTAAATTCCTAGAAAAAGTCGCTAATAAAATTGAAGAGCTCGACCTTAATCAGAAGCAATTCAATAAGATGGTTGATCACATTAAGAACGTATATCAAGAGTTTCGTGTTCATTCACGTGCATTAAAAGAGATCACTAAAGCAACTGGGATTTCTGGAAGCGAACTCCTTGATTCTGTTCTTGATCTTCAATCTACGAATCAGATTGCATTTAAAAAAGTTTGTAAGAAGCTCAAGCTAAAATCTACTGATGCTCGTGACCTTGGCGTTAAGATTGGCCAAGTGTACGAACACATGCAGGGGTTTGAAGCTCGTACGTTGATGCCTGCTGATGAGTTTGAAAAAACAGTATTTAGACTTAAAGATGGTGAAGTTCGTGCATACGAAGCTAAGCGTGAACTTGTTGAGGCGAACCTCCGTCTCGTTGTTTCTATAGCTAAGAAGTATACAAACAGAGGGTTGCAGTTCTTGGATCTGATTCAAGAAGGAAATATCGGGCTTATGAAAGCCGTTGATAAATTTGAATATCAACGAGGATATAAATTCTCAACCTATGCGACATGGTGGATCCGCCAAGCGATTACTCGTGCAATAGCTGATCAGGCAAGGATCATTCGTATTCCTGTTCACATGATCGAAACGATCAACAAACTTGTTCGTACTTCAAGACAACTTGTTCAAGAGCTTGGACGTGAGCCTACTCCAGAAGAAATCGCTATCAAGATGGAGATTCCACTTGATAAGGTAAGAAAAGTTCAAAAAATTGCTAAAGAGCCAATATCGCTTGAAACTCCTATCGGGGAAGAAGACGATTCTCATCTTGGTGATTTCATCGAAGATAAAAGAGTTGTTTCACCTGCAAATGCAGTCGTGAATATGAATCTTCAGGAACAAACCCGCAAAGTACTTGCTACCCTCACGCCACGAGAAGAAAAAGTTCTTCGGATGCGTTTTGGTATTGGTGAGAAAAGCGATCATACCCTTGAGGAAGTTGGTCAAAATTTTGATGTTACCCGTGAACGAATTCGACAAATTGAAGCAAAGGCGCTTCGTAAACTGCGCCACCCTAGTCGTAGTAAACGGTTAAAGACTTTCGTTGATAAGTAAAGGATACATTATGTACACATCTGTGAATCGTTTTGCAGTTTTAACGTTAATGTTTATAGCTGCGGGGATATCTGGATGTGGTAGATACATTGCTCCTATATCACCTGAAGACCTGGTTGCTAAACCAGTTGAATCACTTTCAGCTACGTATAATCTTGATAACTCAGTAACTCTTACTTGGTTAAGTCCTGATGTTGATAAGCGAAATAAAAAACTCAAAGAACTAGAAGGTTATCAAATTGAGCGTGCTGAAGGTGGTAAGAATGCAATCCTTACCGATGTTCCTTTAGAGAAGCAGTTTGAAAAGGAAGCTTTCATTCCTGATACCTATTTTGTTGCCCTGAGAAAAAAGCAACAAGACGCAGAAGAGAGAGGGGATATTGTTCGCAAGGTCAAACTTGATAATTCATCGAGAACATTTTCTTATACAATTAAAAATATTCCTCAAGGAATCACTATTTACCGAATATATGCTGTAAATTCTGAAGGGGGCGACGGTGAAATTGCACACGTTGTTCAAGTTACCAATGATGAAGCAACTAAAACTGCTACAATCATATCGCAGGCTAGAGAGATCTATTAGTGAAGGATTCTTTCCGCTTTTCAAAGTGGCACGGTCTGGGAAATCATTTTATTGTATCAGTTGTAAAATCAACTGTCGTTGAACAATTCACAACAAAACAGATTCAAAAACTCTGCGATCCTCATTTTGGAATTGGTTCAGATGGGTTAATGCTTGTAAGTGATTCTCTTGAAGTAGACCACTCGAGACACGTTTGGATGTATAATCCTGATGGTTCGCCCATGGGTATGTGTGGAAATGGCATTCGTTGCGTCTTTGGACACACGATTCGTTATATAGAACCTTCAGATGAGATTACGTTTACAGTTGAAGAGAGACGTATCAAGGTTCGCTCTTCAAATTTCGATACAAGTCACCTTGCAACAGTAGATATGGGCACCGCTTCTGTTAACTCAGAAGAAGTTATCCAAATTGGAGGTAGATCATTTAAAGGATACTTTGTTGATATAGGAAATCCCCATTTTATTATCCCAGTTGAAGCTCTTCCTTCAAATGAAGAGCTCTATGATATTGGTCCACAACTTGAAAATCACTCACGTTTTATAAACCGGGCTAATATTGAGTTTGCTAAAAAAACAAGCTCTAACTCAGTTGATGTTATTGTTTGGGAACGAGGTGCTGGTAAAACTCTAGCCTGCGGAACTGGAGCATGCGCAACGGCTGCCGCTTTTTTTCAGTTCCAAAACTTGTCATCAAAAAGTACTATACAACTTCCTGGAGGTCCGCTTGATATTGAAGTTTTGAAAGATTCAATTTTAATGACCGGCCCAGCTATCGAAGTTTTTAAAGGTGAATACCAATGGCAATAACTCGTAAAGATCTTTTTGGATCATTTCCAGCTCTCGTTACTCCTTTTACCAGTGATGGATCGAAAATAGATTTTTCATCATTCGAAGCACTTCTTGAGGTACAAAAAAAAGCAGGTGTTACAGGCTATGTTGTTTGTGGTTCAACGGGTGAGTCTGCAACTTTGTCACAAGAAGAATATAAGCAAGCTATTGAATTTGTCGTATCATTCAATAAAAAAGAGAAACCAATTATTGCTGGTATCGGTACTAGCAGTACAGCCGTTGCTGCTGAATTAGGCAAACTCCACCGAGACATTGGCGTTGATGCAACGCTTGTTGTAACTCCGCCTTATAATAAACCACCACAACGAGGTGTTATTGAACATTTTCGAGCAATACAAAAATCATCAGGTCTTCCACTCATTGCTTACAATATTCCAGGTCGATCTGCCTTAAACGTAACCCCACAAACAATAAATACCCTTGCAGATGAGGGTCTCATTATTGGAGTTAAAGAATCATCTGGAAATATGGATCAGGTTCTCGATCTGTTAGCCCTTGTTGAAGATAAGATTGCCGTATTATCAGGCGAAGATTCACTCGTACATGCAATGATGGCATCTGGTGGACATGGAGTCATAAGTGCTTCTCAAAATGCTGCTCCTAAACAGTTTGCAGATCTGTGTAATGCAAACCTGAAAGGTGATTTTATCTCTGGTAAAAAAATTCAAGCAGCTCTTCTTCCTCTTGTACGTGCTCTTTTTATCGAAACTAATCCAATCCCAGTTAAGGTTGCTTTGAAACTTCAAGGTATAATCGCATCTGACATGGTACGTTTACCACTTGTCCCTGCAGAACCTTCAACTATTGAAAAGCTAAAAAAGGTT
>JBIKWN010000007.1:0-74626 GCA_044356295.1 Bdellovibrionota bacterium | reverse complement strand
ATTCATATCGAAAAGTGTAAAACTACGACAAGCAGCGTACTTAGGGATTATTAGTGAATCTCAAGTAATGCAGCGCGTTTTCTCTCTCATCAATAAAGTATCTAAAACTAATTCAACAGTTCTTATCCTTGGAGAAAGTGGAACAGGAAAAGAATTAGTTGCCAGAGCAATTCATAAAACCTCTGGACGAACAGGAAAACTAGTTCCAGTAAACTGTGGAGCAATTCCGGAAGAGATTTTAGAAAGCGAACTCTTTGGACATGAAAAAGGTGCTTTTACTGGAGCAATAGCTAGTAAGGTTGGACGTTTTCAACTTGCAGATAACGGAACAATATTCCTTGATGAAATTGGAGAGATGAGTCCAAAACTTCAAGTTAAACTCCTTCGAGTACTTCAAGAAAGAGTTGTTGAGCCTGTTGGAGCAACACGTTCTGTTGAAGTAAATGTTCGTGTTATTGCTGCGACGAATAAAGATCTGCGTGAAGAAGTACGACAAGGCAGATTTAGAGAGGATCTCTACTATAGACTTCAAGTAGTACCTGTAGAATTACCAGCATTAAGAGATCGTGGTGATGATGTTGGGCTTCTTTGTAATTATTTCCTTGAAAGAGTTGCTGAGCAAAATGGAATGACACCGCTCAGTATTACCAACGAAGCGATGTCTGCACTGTGCGCATATTCATGGCCTGGCAATGTTCGCGAACTTGAAAATGTCATGGAACGACTTGCGATTTTATCCGATGGTCCAACGTTACAAACTACTGATTTACCAGAATACATGCTCAGCGGTGAAACGTTACAGAGGGCACAAGAATATACTGATCAACTCATTCAACCAAAAATACTCTCGTTAGGAGTTACCAGTACTTCTATTGAAGAGATCCCTGAGAGCGGACTTGATTTTAATGCTCTTGTTGATGGATTTGAAAATTCTTTGATTATGAAAGCATTGGAAAGAACTGCTGGTAATAAGAAAGCAGCAGCAAAATTGCTGAAATTAAATCGAACTACTTTAGTTGAGAAAATAAAAAAGAAAGGTCTCGAATCGAAGATAGAAGTCATCGCCTATGATAATAATGTAAATGACATTGATGATCTTCAATCGTCTGATGATGAAACATTTGAAAATAATTTAGAAGTAGCTTCAGCGTGAAGAAGGATTTCACAGTGATGAATATTATTTCAAGATTACTATTACTGACCAGTGTACTGATACGTTGCTGTAGTGCTTATTCATTACATGCAGAGGAAGCGATCACGGTACAGGTTCTAGCAAGTAGGGGAGAATATTATCCTGCACTTGTAACCTTTGATAAGCTTCCAAAAAGAAAAATTACTGTTGAAAGTAAAATTGCAGCCGCACGATCTGCGTGGGCACTCAATTTACATGAACGAGCAGCAGGATTATTTGAACAAGCCCTTGAATCGCCATCATTGACAGCTACTGATAAAGGTCGAATCTATTTATCAAGAGGTATCATTGAGTTACAGCAAGAGCATTATCAAATGGCATCATTGCTGGGTAAGAAAGCCCTTGAGCATGTAACTGAAGTTGGACCACTCAGAGCAAAAATGCTCCTGCTTATTGGACAAGCACAATATCATCTTAAAAATTATGGTGAGACCTATGCAGTACTTTCGGATGCATCTAATCAATCTGACGGAGATGATGAAGGAGAAGTTCAGTTTTTACTCGGTGAAAGTGCATATTCATTAAACCGAATCAGTGAAGCAGAGGATCATTTCAAAGCAGTACCGTATGGGCATGAAAGAACTGCCGAAACTTTCAGGAAACTTGCTGAACTCAATTTACAACAAAATAAACCGGATAAAGTAAAATTTTGGATAGAAAAAGGACAGAAAGATTTTCCAGAACAATTTATTGATAGCTGGACTCAGTACGCATTAATTGAGTCTTCTATTCAGTTGAATGATATTGAGACAATGCGATCAATACGCATGCAAGCAAATCAAAAGTACAGTGCATCAGATTTTTGGTTAGGGCTTATCAACGCAGCGACTGAACACAAAGAGTGGCAACTTCGAGGAGCAGTATAAGGTATGTCAAAGCATAATCAATTAGAACCAATTATGAAGAATCCTCTTCCTGCTGAAGATATTCAAGCACTCAATGAGGCATTTTCAAAGTTCAGTGAAACAAGTTTACGTCTACAAGATAAATATCAAGAATTAGTTAATGAAACTCAAGTGCTTCGAGAGACATTAAAAAGTAAAGATGAAGAGATTAAACGACGAGAGCGTTTATCAATGTTGGGTGAAACTGCAGCAGCCATTGCACATGAAGTAAGAAATCCACTTGGAGCAATAAAAATCTTTGTTTCATTGCTTCGTTCAGATTGTTCAGAGCGTGCAGATTCTTTACAGTTAATTGATCAAATTGACCAAAGTATTAATGCACTTGATCATGTCGTTTCGAATATTTTGCAGTTTTCGAAAGATAAAAAACTTCGTTTTGCTCCAGTCAATATACATTCCGTAATACAAGAGCAGCTTCATTGCTTTCCTCGCACAGAATCAAATCGTGCTGTCTTTGAACTTGTTTTAAGAGGCAACGCATATATTAATGGCTGTGAGGCATCTCTCAGACAGGTATTTTACAATCTCATTTTGAATTGTCTTCAAGCGACCCAGTACCAAGGAGCTATTCTTATCACGACACGCGATACCCAGAATGGTCTTCAAATCGTTATTAGAGATAACGGTAAGGGAATTGACGAGAAGATACTTCCAACGATTTTTGAGCCTTTTATCACCTCCAAAAATGAGGGAACTGGGCTTGGATTATCTATCGTAAAACAGATAATCGAACAGCATTTTGGGAAAATTGCTGCATCTAACGATAACGGTGCAGTGTTTACCATCGACCTTCCACGTAAAGGAGACGTACAACAATGAGTAATAATCAATCAAACGGTCTAAAAATTCTTGTTGCTGATGATGATCCACAGATGCAACTTGCAATTAAGGCTACGTTAACTAGATCTGGATACGCCATAACCGTAGTAGGAAACGGACGTGCTGCTTTGGAAGCAATCGAGCAACAGCCTTTTGATCTCATTATAACTGACCAAAGAATGCCAGAGATGACCGGTAACGAACTCATGGCAGAGTTACAAAAAAAAGAATCAACCATTCCGCTCATAATGATCACAGCGCATGGTACGGTTAACCAAGCAGTAGAAGCTATGCAAGCTGGGGCAGCGGACTTTATTACAAAACCGTTTTCTCACCAAGATTTAGAAAGAGTTGTAGAGCGTGTTCTGTCACTTGACCAAAAAGAGATAAAAGCAAAATCAAAGAAAACAAAAGGCAGAGCTATAATTACCAATGATCCAACAATGATCCGGATCCTTGAAGTATCTGAAGCAGTTGCAAAAAGTGATGCAACAATATTGATAGCAGGTGAGTCTGGAACAGGGAAAGAGTTGATTGCTCGCTTAATTCACACTTCCAGTCCTCGTGCTAATCAACAATTTGTAGCGGTAAACTGTGCGGCACTACCTGATTCACTTCTTGAAAGTGAATTGTTTGGTCACGAAAAAGGTTCGTTTACAGGTGCTCAAAATAAGAAAATTGGTAAGTTTGAGTTAGCTCATGGTGGAACGATTCTGTTAGATGAAATTTCAGAGATGGATCTTGCACTTCAAGCCAAGCTACTTCGTGTTTTACAAGAACGTGAAGTTGATAGAGTGGGTGGTTCTTCACCGATATCTATTGATGTACGTGTTGTTGCAACAACAAACAGAAACCTTGAAGATGAAGTAAAAGCAGGTCGATTCAGAGCAGATTTGTATTACCGCTTAAATGTTATCCCATTAACACTTCCAGCTCTTCGTCATAGAAAAGATGATATTAAGTTATTGGCTCACCATTTTATTAAGCAATTCCTTGGTAAAGATATTGAAATACCAAGTGAGGTAATGAATGCTCTTCAAGAATATCCATGGCCTGGAAATATCAGAGAGCTACAAAATGCAATTGAGCGTGGAGCAATTCTTTGTAATGGTAATACGCCTACTCAAGCAGATTTCTTTCTTGGTACGCAAGGTCAATCCACGTTGTCCCAGCAAATTGAAATTATACGTGAACCGATACGTGAAATTGATGTTCGTGAAACAGATGCCGAAGATGATTCATTTGAAAAAGGATCTATTCATGGACAACATCATTTGGTTGAAGATGTTCATGTAGCAAAAGCTGCTTCGGAAGACCCATTAATTATTAGAAGTGGACTCACAGTACATCAAGTCGAGAAAGCATTAATTTTCGAAACACTTAAAAGTTGCAAACAGAATAGAACCCAAGCTGCTAAGCTTTTAGGTATCAGTATTAGAACGCTTAGAAATAAACTTGCCGAGTATCGCACTGTTGCATAGCTGCCATTAAGGCAAAACATTTCCTACCCCGTGACCTTGAGCGTAGGCGACATGAGCGAAGTCGACATGAGCGAAGTCGAATGTTTATTCTTCGCTTCAATCCATCGAGAGAAAAACTCTGTTGATCTAAATTGTTCATACCAAAGTAATGTGCCAATAATATTTCTAGTTCTAAATTCAGATTTATTTTTCATCGAATCATGTAATGATTGCAAAAACTGATGATTATTTATTTTTGGATTATATAGGGCATTTATAATTTCATATCCGTTCTTTTGATTTGTAAGCCAGAGAGACTGATCGAGATAGACATCCACAGCCGCTTGTGCAAATAAATCCCAATCATTTTCTATAAAACCACCAAATGGTAGATTTTCATGCATTCCTTCAGAACCAATCTCAGTGGTAATACAGGGTGTTCCAGCAACCCAACCATCTGATATTTTCCCTTTTATTCCAGCTCCAAACCGCAGAGGAGCAAGGTTAACTCGGTAATTTTTTAGCATTTCAATAGAATCTGGTGTCCATCCTTTAACATAGAATCCAGTTTTTGGATCGTTCAATGATATATATTCAGGAGTAGGATACGCTCCGTACACATGTAGTTGTGGGTTATTAACACCTCGCTCTCGTGAGATTTGCCTGATTTTTGGCCAAAGAGCAGTTTGAAGTATTTTAATACTATCCCTGTTTGGTGCGTGATTGAAGTTTCCTATACAGACAAAGTGCTCTCTTTCTTCAAGTAATTTTGTTGTAGGAATTGAATCATACCAAAAACGTTGAAGTGCTATTAATGAGTTGGGAATTGCGTAATTCTCAATAAGAAATTCAATTTCAAAACTAGAAATAATTAAGGTGAGGTCTGATCTCAAGATAGAGGCGATCTCACGCAGCGCATCGGTTTCGACCAAATCTGACGGGGCAATACTTTTTACAGAATCATTATTTTTAATTTTAGATTCTCTGAGACGTCGTAAAGAATGTAGATCACACGAATCAAGAATTCTTACAGCATCAGGGCAGTGTGCTTTTACCCGCCAACTAAATTGTTCTTCGATCATAAATCGATCAAAGATAACAATATCTGGATTAAATTTTTTAATGAATTCATCGAATGAGGAATCATTAGCTTCAAAGCGAACGGTTTTGATACCAAGCTCATGCAAGTTACTTTGAAATTGGTTTGGTTGACATGCTGAACTGATAATTATTTCATGACCTGAATCAAAACAACTTGTAATAAGTTGCAAGAATCGATGACCAGCAGCAGATGAAGTAGGTTCAGGCCAAATAAATGCAAGAAAAAGAATCTTCATTTTGTTTTTCTTGAGCGATTTGATGTAATCCATTCAAATGTTGCTTCAGCAACCCCATGCATACCAGTTATGCGGTAAAAAATATCGAGGTGTCGGGTAGGAGACACTTCTCGTACCTCAGAGAATCGAGAAAGCATTACCAGAAACACTATAAAACGAAGGATACCTGAAAAAACAAATATTTTATAATAGACACTCGTCGACGTGAATAATCCTTGATAGATAAAAAAATCATTAGGAAGATAGGTAACAAGAACTCCACCAATGTAGGTACCTAAAGCAATAAATGAAGAGTTAATCAGCGTTAAATAGGTTGCACACTGCGCCCTCTTGGGAGGAGAAACAGCATCAAATAGAAAATTACTCCCCGCTAAATTAAAACCAGCCCAAAAAAGCCCACCATAGATTTGACCCAGACACATGTAAAGATAGTTGTCCGATACCAGCCAAACAACTCCTGAAAAACAAACTCCAAGAGAACAAAATTCAAGGATTTTTTTATTTCCAAATTCATCTGATAACTTTCCCCACTGATTCATGAATCCAAATTGAATCAGTAGTTGTAAAGTCATAAGTCCAGAGAACTCTATGTATGAAAGTTTTAAATCTCTTAAAAGATACAAACCAAAGTAGGAGCCAGACATTGCAGCGGCACCATTCATTAAAGCAAAAAAGAAAGAAAACTTTGTAAAATTTGATCTTCTGGCACTTTTAATAAAACGAAAAAATGAGAACTGATCCTGCTTAGAGATGGTATAGCCAGGTTCTTCATATTGCTCAAGCCAATATCCAGAGATTATTCGGGCAATACCTGCAATCAGAAATATTAAGCAAAAGCCGTAAAGTTCGTACCCAGAGCTTCTTGCGTAAGAAAGCAAGCCGCCCCCTAACATCATGCATGCGACAGTAATCCATCCACTTCTTTGCGTGCGAAATCCAAAGTAACTTCCTCTAATAGATACTGGAACTAGATCACCAATGAGGCTATTCCAGACTGGAGCTGTGGTATTTCCAGAACCTAAATAGAGAGACCAAAGAATCAATAAGGCGAATAAAGAGATACTTGGGAACGATGAAGAAAGAAGAGCTAAAGCAGCAAGCAGAAACCAGCTCATTCCTTGAATAAAAACACCAGTTGTTATGATTTTTTTACGAGCGATCCCTTTCCGGTAGAGACTCAAACCTAAAACTTGTGAAAGGGCAGCTACCAAGGGAGGAATTGCACTCATCATACCTACTTGAAATGATGAGCCGCCCAGGGCAATAGCAAAGCTGTTGAGAAAAGTATCTCCGAACCCTATCATCATGCAAAAATAAGCTGCATCAAGCATAGCAGCACGAAGTGAGACATTCTTAGAATACTCACGGTGGTAACAGATTCTGTCGATTAGGAAATGCACGATAGTGAACTCTATAGTAGCATTATTCTAATGAAACGAGCAGCCTCTCTCTCAATTTTTTCGATATTTTTATTTCTCTTAGGAATCGCCTTTGTCCTGACTGGAATGTATCGCTATCAACACGAGCAGCCGTTTATTGCTTTTGAATTAGACTCCCTCAATGCTGAGTATCAATTATCATACGAAGGTAAGTGTATTTTTCCGTTCGTATTAAAGAACCTAGCACCTCAAGGCATTGAACTTGAAGCAAGTTTGGTAGGGAATAAAGAAATCATAAAAGATCGTTTCTTTTTTAATGATATAGGGCAATTGTACCGTGCTTATATAATGGTAACGACGGGAGGTAAATCTATTCACATTGAACTTTCAGGTGTTCAACAAATTCATGTTAAAATTTCAGGTAATTTATTTCAGAATCCTTTCTCTGTCGAGCATAACGTTGATGGACCAATTGTACTTCTCGAGGAACGTAATCGTTTCATATTAAGAATTCCCTTCAAAAAAAGAGTTGAAGGGTCATCGTTACCTCTAGAATCTTTAATAATTGAAAGACGAAATCCTAATCAAATGTGCGATGGAACTATCCCAGTACTACCTTCAATACCCCCATTTGCGACAAAGCTTTTAGAATCGCTTACCAATGATGAGGTAGCACAATGATACTTCTTTATCCGATCCTCAGAGGTGGTAAAAATAGATTTTTAAAATCTAAAAAAATTTCCCAAGTAATTTTTAGAGACGGTGTCGTTCTGCTTCTTGCATGTATGATAATGATTGGTGGTTATGCTGGAACAGGTTGGATCTTGAAACAGCTCGAAAGTGCTTTTTCTGTTGCATATATGTCTCCAACAATGCCGCTCTATCTGATGTTTCTGATACTTTTTGGGCTTCTGGTTATATCTAATATTGTTAGCTTTAGCGGAGCATTTTATCAAAGTGAAGATTTGGAATTGCTCCTTGCTTCCCCATTATCTTCGTTAAAAATATTTTTTCAGAGATTTTTTGTCACTGCACTTGCTACAAGTTTAGTTTCTTTTATTTTTGTGATGCCTATTATACTTGCCTATGCATTTCGATTTCATGCAGGACTTGAATTTTTTCTTGGAATGATTTTTTTACTGGTGCCTTATTTTTGTATTCCAGCAACGATAGGTTTTCTTGCAGCAACACTGCTTGCATATGCTGCTCCCCTTAGACGTTCAAAGATATTCTTTTTATTTTTTATTTTATTATTTCTCGGTGCAGTCTGGTACGGAGTTGAGCTCGTTCAAATCCTGATTAGTGCAAAAAGTAACACCCAAGATCTCAGTAAATTACTAAAGATCTTCTCTGTCGCCTCGATCTCATGGTCTCCTTCGACGTGGCTTATTGAATGTATGGATACTTTTCTTAAGATAGGTGATTCGCCTATCCTGACAAGAGCGTTGTTATTATTTGGTTCAGCACTTATTGGTTTGGGACTAGCTGGTATCGTATTTGAGCGATTTCATGGCAAGGCTTACGCAGAGAGCCGCAGCCAATCACGTACAAAACAATTCTCATCGAGTTATGGTCGTAGATGGATACACTACGCAAATGCATCTCAGCGAGTATCGTTATCGTATGTAATGAGGGACGGTCTTCTTCTTATACGAGATGTAGCTCAGCTTTTTCAAGGCGTATTACTTTTTGGTGTTTTTACTATCTATATTTATAACTTAAGGGTATTTACCGGACTTTCGGTGGTTGGTCCAGATTCAAAATGGTGGAGCCATTTTCTATTTATATCTAATTTTTGTATGGCGTCTTTTATTGCGCTTGCACTGTGCACTCGATTTGTATTTCCATCTATTTCAATTGAAGGTCGTGCATTTTATACCTATCTTGTAAAAGCACCGATTTCTTTTAGTCATTTTTTAAATACTAAATTTTATACTTGGTTTCTTGTGGTTGCGACGTTTCAATCTATTGCGATGTTACTCGGTACATTTGCCAGCGGAGGAACAAGTTCAATGATCGGTTTATATGTTATATGTAGTATCGCGTTTTCATACGGTATTGTGGGAATTGCGATTGGGCTCGGAGCACTTTACTCAAGATTTGATTGGGAGCATCTTTCTCAATTAGCAGTAGGGTACGGAAATATTATTTTCATGCTTACTGGAGCTTTCTGGGTGCTGATTCATTTCTATCCAGTATGGCTTATTATTTCACTTCCCGGCGATATATTTGTTTTTGAGAGGATGCTTATCTTATTCGCATTAATAAGTTTGAACTTCCTTGCGCAAAGATTTTGTATGAGAAGAGGGGAAAGAGGTCTGCGAGATCATACACTGTAAGTATTTACCAAAGGCAGAGGTCTCTACGCTCAGGATCGACTGGATTCATAGGAAGAAAATTTTTTAAAAGAGCTGACTCTGATTTCTGGTCAATTCCAAAAATGTTAAGCCCCTTTGAAATGAGAAAATGATTTGAGTACTCTGTAGAAATTAGTAAGTTACTATACATGTTAAATGAGCCACGATTTTTAATCCCAATATACGGGCTCGCACCATCGATAAAAAGAAGAAAAATGATACTTACTGCAATAAAGGATGATTTTATTGGGTACATTTTATTCGTTTGAAGAGTAGATAGTAATACTCCTAGGGAAAAAGCAATAAAAGCAAAATGTACAGCTATAATATGAAAAAGCTGAGTATAGTGAAATAATTTCATCGAAAGAAGTGATATTGCTAAACAAATTGGAACTAATCGTAAAAACTTTTTATTTACTAAAAAATTAGTTTTATCTGGATCCATAGTAATGATTGATACGAGACCAATCATAACCCCGCTAAAATTGATAAAGAGCTTTATATAATCAAACGATAACGTTAAGTGAAAGAGGATGGCGAGAATAGCAGCGATTCTCCATGTTTTTTGAGAAAATAATAAAAGGCAAATAAGAGCCTCTACAATGAGAGCACCATAAATCTCTAGTTGTGGAAGTTGGGGAATTTCTGGAAATAGTATCCTGATGTGATTTGAAAATTGCGCAGCACAACTGACGGTTGGATCAAAGAAAGCAGAGTTCAGTTTATGAAATACTGCAAAAAAATACACAACGATTAGCGATCTAGAGATTAGCCATATTGATCGTTGATTAAAAAACGAGTCTTTCTGATACAGAGCCAAGAGACCGATATTAATAAATAGAGCTAAATATCGATGATTTTGAAGATTCGGTAAGCTTGATATTCCATAAATGATCTGTGTAATCAAAAGTAAAACAAAAGCTTTAGATTGAGGTTTCAACAAAGAACACGTTATGAGCAGAAACATTATCCAAGGAAGTATTGACTGTACCGAAAGTGAGTCAAAGATATACAATAACTCGGTTGAAATGATTATAAAGAACAGATGACTCAGCACCCAGAACTGGCGACGTAAGAATTCAGTACTAGAATGACATTTGTCTGAGCTAAGTTGATTCACAATTTAAAAGATACGATGCATTAAACCCAATAAGTATAAGCAAGGTATCAGTTTAAAAGTATACCAATTTATGTCGTTTAGGTTCTAATTAAACTGCATACTGACCAGTTTGAAGAGCTTTGATACGGTCATCAAGTTCTGGATGTGAGGAAAAGAGCTTAAACCAACTCTTACTACCACTGATTTTTAAGGTTGCAAGTGAGTGTGCAGTGTCATCGGTTGGTATTTTATTGTAGTACCGTTTTAAAGCTTCAAGCCCAGCTATCATTTTATGTGAACCAACAAATTTGGCAGCTCCAGCATCTGCTTTAAATTCTCGGTGACGTGAAAAACTCATCACGACAAGCATTCCAAGCATACTAAGACCAATCTCAAGTATAATAACAACAAAGAAGTTTACAATTCCTCGAGATTCTTCTTTAACAGATTGAGAAGCTACAAAAGCAATGATTCGAGCAAGAAACATCACAAATGCGTTAACAATTCCCTGAAGGAGAGTCATGGTAACCATATCGCCATTTTTAATGTGTGCAAGTTCATGTGCTATGACACCTTCAATCTCTTCTTTGTTCATTCGTTGAAGAAGACCACTTGAAAGAGCAACTAAAGAGCGATTCTGTGACGGACCAGTAGCAAAGGCATTAAGCTCTGGACTTTCATAGATTCCCACCTCAGGCATAACAGGCAATTGAGCAACACGAGCAGTATTATGTACAAGCTGAAGGATTGCAGCATTTGAACCAGGATTTTGAGGGTCGATAACTTTGACTCCCATCGCCATTTTTGCCATCCAGCGAGAAAGCTGGAGAGAGATGAATGCTCCTCCCATACCCCAAACAAGACAGAAAACAGCAAGAGAAGAAAAATCGATTCCACCCTGTCGTAGGTATGGTTGTACTCCCAACAGGTTTAAAACGATTGAAAGAGTAACGACAATGAGAATGTTGGTAGCTAGAAATAGAAATAGTCTTTTAAACATAATGAGTACTCATAAGAATGATTTTATAAAAAATCAAGGATACAACTGATAAGACGTTGATCTTCTAATTTTTATTGAATGTACGAAAGTGGAAATTGTATAGATTTTTACTATATTATTGTTAGTACTACCTATTTTTATACTAGTAATCTTTAACGTGGCAGTAAGAACTGGATGCGACCTGAAGATTGTAAACTTCCTGCTAGTTCAGAGGCCCTTTCATCAGAGCCAATATATAAGTCGAATCTATCCCGACCTCTGATAGCTCCACCGATATCATGATTAAACATTGGATGAGAAGTTAGGGAAAAAGTTGATGATTCAATATCGATAAGTGCCAAAACCCCAGGTGGAACGATAGCTTGATCTGATGCAAAGGAGTGAAGTGCCGTTACAGGAATACCAAGGTTGCCTCGAGGCACATCTCTCGAAAGATTTAAAAAAACATAGCTAGGATTTGAATGCAGAATTTCAGTAACTTCATCAGAATGTTGATAAAGATATTTTTTCATTGACTGCATTGTGACAGTTCCTTTTTTGAGCTTGCCTTGTGCGATCATGGTAGCTCCTATAGCACGATATGGATGTCCGTTCTTATCAGCGAATGAAAGATGCATCAAATCTCCGGAAGGAAGTTTGATAGATCCAGAACCTTGAATATGAAGAAAAAATAATTCTAATGGATCCTTTGCATAAGCAATAATTTGAGCTTTCCCCTTTAAGCAATCTGTAGTTTCAATCTCTTTACGAGAACAGTAGGGGATTTTGACCGTTCTTTTAATTAGTTGACCGCGATTAATGACAGGAGTCTCTTTCGATAAGGTTGAGCTTATTGAAGGGTCGAGTTGAATTGAAACTAAATCAGTAGGTTTGCTGTAAATTGGATAAATGAATTCAACAGTTTTTATAAGTGAGCCGTGAATTGTCGGAGTGTAATATCCTGTAAAGAAAGCATCTGATTCTTTTGATGCAACACGGAAGTGGGAATCGAGATAATTTAAGATCTGGTCTTGTTGAGGGTTATCTTTCACAAAAGATGCAAGATCATGAAGAGCTATTAAATACTGATCTTTATCAATAGAAAAATCTTTTCCAGTTATTGTATTTTTATTAGTCTTTTTAAGATAGGCGATGGTATTTTCAATTGATTCAAGAAATTTGATTGAGGACCATGTGTTTTGAGTACTATTTGGGTCTTTATGGTGAGGTAAAAGAAAGCTACACCCTGTCACATAAAGAAAACAGAGTAGGATGATTATCTTTATTTTATTCATTCTTTCCTGCATATGACTGCTGACATTTCATTAGAAAATGTTCCTGTAATTGGAAAATGCAATGCTTTACTTGTGCTTCCGGTTTGGGAACATCTGTTCATTCGTTCCGTGATCCTATCTTCAATCGCTTGAGTTGAAAGATTTCTGTGTAGAAATAGAAAAATCACTGTATTGAATTTTTCGCTAGGAATATTTTCTTCGTATAGAGCAAATTTAGTCCAGTGGTGAATCCAATGGAATTTTATAATCTGATTGTTCTCGTTGAGCGCTTGAACAGAGATTGGCCGTAACGCTGGATTAGTAATCGTATCCATTAATAGAAAGAATAGTTTTCCTTCATCATAATCCTTGGCGATGTCAGTTATCAAAAGTGTTGAGGGACGTATTTCAGTAGCTATTTGATTCGCAACTGCACTTTCTGGTTGGAGACCAATTTGGTACTGCCGACCTGAAAACCACGCAAACGAAAGCCAGCAAGTAAAAAATACTGTAGCGACGAAACTAAAAATTCCAATTACATATCGTATTTTAGGTTTTTGAGTGATGAAATAATGAAAGACGGTATAGATACCAATTGCTGAGAAGCAATCGAGGACTAAAAAAACAACAGACATTCTTTTCGGATATGGACGTTCGGAAAGAATTCCTGGAATGATAGAAGCTATGAAAAATGCGATTAATAACTTCGCCCACGGAGCCTTGAAGTTTTTAATAGAAATTACTAAACCAAAACATAAGAACGGAACAAAAAATATTGGGTAGGTACGAGGATAAAGATTCGGGATATTGATGACAAAATCTTGATGGAATATATGTTGTGCTTTAAATACAAGGCTATTAAGAAAATCAAAAAAGTAAAAAAAACTTTGCTTTGCAATGAAAGTAATTTGCGAAATAAGTGTCACTTTTGTATCTAGATTACCCCAGCTTGCACGTTGCGTTGTTAACGTAAAAGGATTTAAGAATTCCCATTTTCCATCTGCAAGGTAGTAACTCATTGGAAGCCCCATGTACCAGAGTAAACTTCCTATCGAAATAACTGTAACAATCCCAAAGATTTTTTTTACCTTGAAAATTTCTTTTCTAGACTCACTGAGAAGCAAAATAAATAGAAGCATCAGCCATGGAATAATGACCTGTGCTTGTCCTGACGGATACTGATGCCACGTAAGACCCATCGATAAAACTAAGAAAAAAGCATTCGTTAATGAACGGTTAAGAAAAAAATTAAAAGTACAAAGGATGAGGATAAGACCAGGCCAAGCAGTGACACCGTGTGGATGGATATCTGATCGACTCCAACCAATATGCATTGAATTCAGAGCAAAGAGCAGAGATGCAATTGAGGCGATTCGTGAGTTTGTTAGTTTTTTTAGGCTGAAGAATAAAATGATAATGGTCGCTATCCCAACTATTGCCGATGAGAATCGTATAGCAAAAACTGTTGAACCCCAAAGAAGTGTAGAGAAATAGACAGGAAGGTAAAAAAGTATCCCTAACGGTGCCCAGGGGCCATCGATTCCTTTATTAGCTCGAAAAATTCCATGTAATGAAGTAGACGCTGCATAGTAAGGAGAAAGTTCTCCTTCAAATCCGTTAGTGATAATTGATAGGTTATATAACCTTAAAAATGAACCAATTGTTATAGCTAAGAGTAGAATAAAAATATCTACCGAAGTGACTCTTTCAGCATCTGAGTTTCGATAAAAATCTCGCTGGTTTGGAAGTGGAATAAACAAGACAAGTGTAAGGAAGCAGCACGTACATAGTGCCAGAGGCATAAAATAACTTGGGACAGTGCTAGCGTAAAAAAATGACAGTGATAGAATTAGGCAGGAAATACGCTTAGAGCAAAATAAGAACGTGCCGACAAGTAATAAAAGTGAACAGAGCAAGCTACAATATCCATAGATATACGCTTGATTTTCAAAGATATATTTCCAAAATTTAATTATTGATTCCATTTCTTAAAGGTAGCCTAGCGTGAGTTTTGCAGTTGTTCCAGTCGTAAAAGATACTCGAGCGCTAGGATTTGGGGACTTCCTTGAATTAACTCATGGCAATGATCCTGACCTTAAGAATACTGTTTATGATATATATAGGACAGGTGTTAAGCCAATTGCTTTGACTTCTGATGAATCAAGAATACCTGCTGACTCTGCGCCAATAAAAATTGTTTTTCATCGAATGATTCAACAATACCTCGAAAATCCAGAACAATTTGGATGGGGCAAATCACCGCTCTGTCCAATAGCGAGGGGTAGTCAGATGGCAAACTCTTTCAAAGCGCAACAACAGAAATTTCAGGAAGATGGTTACCCTGAAGGGGAAATTTTTCAATTAGCAGCTATGCCTCATAATCCTGACAAGCCTACCGAGCTACAAATTGGAATTGATTTTAGAGTTATCTCTGATCTGTATAGAAGAATACTCGATGAAAGTAGGATGAGCGGTGAATCTGAAATACGAATACAAAGAAATCTTGAACATACATCACCTCGATTAATCAATATTTCTCAATTTTGTTTTCTTCATGAAGAGGGTAGTTTATTTTTAGTAGCACCTATTCGGCGAACTTCCAAAGGTATAATTTTAGCAACACCTTCGTTCTTTAAGGAGGAGTGTTCTCCGGAGGTACTTGGAGAGGCATTTTTAAATGAGGTGTGTAGTGGTAAGAGCGATATCTCTCCTGAACGACTTACTGATTACTTATCCAAAAAACTGCTTCCGAAAAATCCTTTACTTAAGCCAACTACGATTGGTGCGATTTCTATGATGATGGGTCAAGACGATCGGGGAGGTTTTAAATTTGCCCAACATATGGAAGTAAATTCAAAAACTGATTTAAGAACATTACAAGAAATTCTTTTTCAGGAAAACCAATCTAATCAATTTGATGTGCTTGGTCTATTTAAAATTGGACCGAACGGGGCACTGCCCATGAAAGCAGAAATTATTGTTCGAAACCGAGCCCAAATAGACTTTAATCCTCACCAAGATCATTCTTTCATCTCACGCACATTAGATGCTTATATGATGTGCTTAAGCACCGCGCTTTCCTTTTAACTTTAATTGCCGAACTGACTCATAATTTTGAGACGTTCTGTTACGAAGCATATTGAGAACGTTGAGTTGCGCGCCGTCTCGTACATATCCTCTCAGTTCAGAATTGTACCGTGCAGTTTCAATTAATCTTGCTTTCAGTTCCTGTGCGCTTAACGATGGATATGCAGATGTGAGTAATGCAAGGGCACCACTTACATGTGGAGTTGCCATGGAAGTTCCTGAAAGAAATGCATATCCACCTGGATAAGCACTCGCGATTCTTAATCCTGGTGCTGCAATATCAACTGTTCTCTTTCCATAGTTTGAGAAATAGGCCAATGAAAGTGTGTCGTCATAAGCTGCTACACTAGTTACATTCGGTAATTTATAGCTTGCTGGATAGGATGGATACTCATCATTGTCATTTGCATCATTTCCTGCTGCAGCAATAAAAAGAATACCTGCATCATTTGCCATCGAAATTGCTGCATAGAGGCTATCGCTAAAACTACCGCCACCCCATGAATTATTTGAAACCTTTATATTCATACCAAGATTTTGTTTGGCATAAACCATATAGTTAATAGCACGCACTGCATCGGATAAATATCCTGAGCCACTTTCATTTAAGAATTTTAATGGAAGTATTTTAGTATTCCATGCAACTCCGGCTACACCGATTCTATTATTCCCCACTGCAGCAATCGTTCCACTAACATGAGTTCCATGACCATTATCATCCATTGGATCATTTGACCGAGGATCTTCACTTGAAAGTCCAATCGCAAAGTTTTTTCCAGGAAGAATATTTTGAGCTAAATCAGGGTGAGTATAATCGACTCCTGTATCAATGACTGCAACTACTACGTCTTCAGAACCATTTGTTATCTGCCATGCACGTGAAAGATTTAATGAATCAATGGCATATCGTAGTTGTTTGCCAAGAGGATCATTGATTGGACTTTTCCAACGTTTTTTATTCCCCGTTGTATACACTTTATAGTTAGCACTGCAGGCAAAACTTTTTGCTCTTCGAAAGTTTGAAAATCCACCTTTACGAGATTCACGAACAAGTTTACGACAAGCGTTTTCAACTTCATTACAAGAAACATCTTGTCCGTGGTTACTGGAACGTCTTGCTAATTCACCAACCAATGCGCGACCAGAGCGATGTGAAAAATGAACAATTTTATTCAGATCTTTGACTTCTTGTTGATTAGCTGTGCGGTGAAGATGTTGCAAGACAACGCTATCTTTTTTGCATTCTTCAGCTTGGAGGAGTCCAGTTGCAGAGAAGAGCGCTAACCCAATTCCCAATACAACCTTCCTTGATATGTACTTCATGAAACTTCCTTTTACTTCTGCGGTGTAAGAGTAGGTTTCGCTCGAAAAAGCCAGTGTCTGTATATTTGGGAGCAAAATTAAGTTGGCATAATGCAAATTATTTTTAGGCTCAATTTCTAAAGCCAGATATCTTTTTGAAAATATTAGGTATTTTTTAGGAAACTTTTTAGAACTTAACTACGAATTATTTGTATGCTTGCAGTGCAAATGTCTGATCCAAGAGAAACGCTCATCGAAAAATATGACCCATTCGTTAAAAGGGTGGTTTTGGCAGTGATCCAAAGGTTTGGTTTAAAGCGTGAAGACCTAGATGAGTATCTCTCAGCTGGTTATATGGGGCTTATTGAGGCTTCTGAGCGGTTTGATGAGTCCCATGGGGTGTCTTTTGAGGGTTTTGCCCATCGCAGAGTCAGGGGGGCAGTGCTGGATCTGATACGCCGCAGTTCAGAAGTCCGAGGCACCTCATATCATGTTCTTAAAGCTGTCCGTTCGCTTCAAGTAGTCGAGGAAGATTTAGTTACTTCGATTGCTGAAGCTAGTAACAGTGATCGGGAAATTTTAAGTAAAATATTTTCATTCACAGCTCGTGGATTTTTAGCAATTCGAATGCACGGTTCAAACCCTGAAGATCTGCTCGAACAAAAAGCCGAGCAGTATCCTTCTGCAGAAGCAGCAATACTTAAACTTGAAAAAACGGAAGAGATGAGGAAAGTTGTCAGGAGCTTACCTGAAAAAGAAAGATTTATTGTAGAGAAACATTACTTTGATGGTCTTAGTTTTCAAGAAATTATCAAACTTCGCCCCGAACTTTCTAAATCGTGGGTAAGTAGGCTTCATAGTCGTGCGCTCGATCAGCTTGCTGATCTGCTAAGAAAAAAAATGAAATCAGGAGATATATGAAAATAATCATAGTATGTATCTCATTGATGACGTTGCTTGGATGTCGTCAAGAACTTGCCAGAGATGTAACCGTCAAGGATGCCAATCGTATCGTTTTGCTATTATCAGATGCAGGTATTCCTGTTTCTCAAGAGCAACAAGGAGCATCTCAAATTCGATTATTAGTCGAAGCTGACTATCAAATGAGTGCAAGAAAAATAGTATCTCAGTATCGGTTGCTTCCAGATAAAAGTAGTAGTGACGATTCAAGGGATAGTTTATTCCCTTCGGCTGAATCAGAACGCCGGATTCAAGAGCGATCATTAATTAGAAACATAGAGGATACATTAAAAAGTTTTGGAGGAGTCCTCGATGTTCGTCTTTTTCTGAATTCGTCGGATCCTCATACTGTTATGAGTGAATTTACTGGTTCACAAGGCGCAACTAAAAGTTCTGCCAGTGTCGTTCTGCAGTGCGCACGAACATGTGCAGTAACCCAAGATGAAATTAAGAAGCTCGTCTCGGGAGCAAGCGGCATTACAATAAATACCATCGAAGTAATTATTAAAAATGAAGATATAGCAGTTCAAAAATCTATACATACTGATCAAAAAGTCATTGAAAAAATTAATCAGACATTATTTGGCGATAAGGGAATTTTTAGAGGGATGGATGCGTTTTTAGCTGCAATTGTCGCAATAATAGGCGTTTTTATGATGGTAGTTTCTCGTCGAAGTAGGGGGCTTCGTGTGTAACTCAATTGAAGAAATTCCTTCTGCTTGGATTGATATTTTGACTTATGGCGAGCAGCAAGATGAGCAAGATATTGTTCCAGAGAACTCGATGTTTAAAAATCATCTAAAGTTATCGGCAGTCATAACCCTTCAGCAAAGTCTTCTTTTTGAGCAGTTTTTTGTCCATACATTGTATGAACAAACATCGAGTAGTATTTTTTCTCTGCGGGGATTAGTCGATAACGATTCGTTACTTTTATCAACCGTTGAGTTGGATCCGCTTCTTGTGATTGAACCACGTGTACCAACTATTCGTTGTCATGCGCCACTTTTTCAACAAACGATTTCTTGTGAAGATCTTTCAAGGATTGGAAGCGGTACAGATCTAAAAATTCCTAATTTTTACAATATGACAACGTATGTTTTTGCAGATGGATTACCTTTGGGCAGAGCGTTGTTTACCTGTATTAATGGAAAAATAGTTGGTCGAATTGAGAAACTTTCAAAATATTCTTGTCGAACCATATTCGATAATATTTTTTTAAAGGATCATGTATGACTACTGTTTCGCTCGAAAAGCCTTCCCAAGTGTTTGACCCGATGGAAAGAATTCCTCCTAAGCCAGCTGTAAGTACTGCTTACTCTCAAGCAATGGAGTTTGCAAAATCACTTTTAGGAGGAGTTGCCGGTGCTGCTTCCTCCGCAGCAACTGGTGTAACCGGGGATTATTCGAATTTGATTGGACTGCAGATGCAAATGCAGAAGGAGATGATGGAAGTGTCGATGGTATCGAACGTTTTGAAGTCAAAACATGAAGCTCAAATGGCACCAGTAAGAAATATTAGAGTTGGATAAAATGACTTCGTCGTTTGTATCGATTAGAGAATATATATTTCCCGCAATCATTATGCTGGTAGTGGCTTCACTTTTGGTGCCGCTACCAGTATTTTTATTAGATATTTTATTGGTTCTGAACTTTATTATAGCTATTGGATTAGTTGTAGTAACCCTGCAATTAACGGATTCATTGCAGCTCTCATCGCTTCCTACTATTTTACTTCTCAGTACCTTATTTCGCCTTTGTCTGAATGTAACTTCGACAAGAATGATCCTCACCTATGGTGTGGGAGGAAATGTTATTGAGTCGTTTGGTTCTTTTGTTCTTGGAGGAAGCGTCGGAGTAGGGATAATAATTTTTATTATGCTCTCATTGATACAGTTTATAGTTGTAGCAAAGGGGAGTGAACGAGTTGCAGAAGTTGCTGCACGTTTTACTTTGGATGCGCTCCCTGGAAAGCAAATGGCGATTGATGCTGATGTACGAGCAGGTTTGTATGATATGCAAACAGCTCGTCAAAAAAGACAAGATTTACAACTTGAATCCAGATTTTACGGTGCCCTCGATGGCGCTATGAAATTTGTTAAAGGTGATGCGATTGCTGCTATGTGTATCGTTGTCATTAACGGCATAGGCGGCGTTCTGACTGGAATAATGAGTGGTATGTCGTTTGCTGATACGATTCATCATTACTCTGTATTGACTGTCGGTGATGGAATAGCTTCTCAAATTCCTTCGCTTCTTAATTCATTAGCAGCGGGATTAGTTGTAACTCGAGTAGCAGGGGGTAAAAATGCAAGTCTCAGTATTGAATTAATTGATCAAGTTGTTCGATCGAAAATCATGTTACGAATAGGAGCATGTATTCTGTTAGGAATTGCTTGCATTCCTGGTTTTCCTAAACTTGCACTTATTATCTCTGCAGGGCTACTTTTCTTATTGCAATTTGTAAAATCTCAAGAAGTAATTCCAGCAATGAACGATACTATCATTTTACCATTTCAACCTAAGGCAGTGCCACTATTGCTCATACGAATGCCTAAAGTTTTAATTGGTTTGCCTGCAAAACAACAAATAGAAAATGCACGAAAGAATGTTTTTGAAAGCTCGGGAATACTACTTTCAAGTGTTCCAATAGAAGTACATCAAGAAGATTATGTTGTGCTTGAAGTGAGAGGTGTTGTTGTAATAAAAAGACTTTTAACCGTTGATCAAATAGAATTGTTGCAAGAAATGATCACAGTTTTTTGCCTTACTAATAGAACAGAGCTTATTGATGATACTACGGCGAGGAAGTTATTGGATTTCCATGAGCCACAAATGACTGAGCTTGCAACGACGGTGGTGCCTCATATTGTTAGTCTTACCCGCTTTACTGAAGTACTTCGTGCACTAGCTCAAGAGGAAATATCGCTTCGCCCATTTGATGTGGTTTTACAAGGCATCGCTGAACTCCATGACAGATCTGGAGTCGATAAACCATTATCCGAGGAACTAAGAAGTTATATGAAGCGCTATCTGTGTGCTGGAATTATAGGCAAGCGTTCTACTCAGATGCCTGATGATGTTCTTCGTGTAGCTCTCTTAAATGATTGCTATGAATCGCTTCCATGGATTGATGGAGTAATTGATGTTTCAGTAATACTTTCATTGAAAGCTTCATTGCAACATCTTGCACCTTCGATTGATTGCTTGCTTGTACCAAAATCAATTCGAAGGCCTATCTCAGAATGGTTGCGAGCTTATGGGTGTATAATTCCAGTAATGACTCATACGGAAGTTATGCCTCATTTGAATTTAGAAGTAGTATCGAAAATATCAATAGAAAAAAAAGATGTGGAGGTAGAAGATGAATTGCTCCTTGCCGCATAGCATACTGGTCATAGTAATGGGCGCACTATTAGGTTGTGGGACCTATGTTCGAGAAACTCCTGATTTCCAAACACAGCAACTGATTGATAGAGGTGTCGCATTTCTTGAGCTTGGACAATATTCTTTATCAGAAGCAAGTTTTCAGATGGCGTTAGAACATCAAGCGACACCAGAAGGTTATGATGGGCTTGCTTGTACGTATCTGCGTGCAGGAAAATATACACAGGCTAAAAGTATTCTTGATTCGCTGAATGAATGGTTTCCAAGTTATGAGCCACTTGCAAATCGGTATGCATATCTTTATGACCAGCAAGGAAATAAGAAAGTAGCGCAACATCTATATCAAAAAGCCACAGCGATTGATCCAAGCGATGTAGCAGCAAGAAATAATCTTGCTGCTCTTTCTTATGAAAAAGGTGGAAACTTTAATAAAATAAGAGCGAAACAATATTTAGAAGAAGCTCTTGTCTTGCAGCCTGAGCCATCAATTCTTCATAATTTAAGTAAAGTAAGCGTGTATAGAAATGAATAAAAAAGAGAATACAAAAAAAATCACTTCAGTATCTACTCCGATTCGTAAAACTGAATTCACAACAAAGCCCTTTGATTCAACAGCGAGTCGAGATATGTCGGATCTCGATAAGTTTTGGAGTGACCATATTGATTCAATGCTTAACCAAGAGTTTGTCTCCATTGAAGCAGCAGTTGAGGAGATTGCTAATCGAGTATTGCTAGAAACCTCTTCGGAATCACAGATTTCTGCCCAGGAAAAAAATCAATTTATCCAAATTATTCTTGATAACGCTGAAATCAGAGATAAACTTATAAAAGTATTAAAAATCAAAGAATAATTGAGTATTGGTTGTTAGAATCCACACTCCATCTTAAAACAGACCAATGTAATCAACTTAAGAAGAAGTTTTCGTTGAAGGATAAAAACTCTTTTTGTGGAACCGTGGACCACAGCAGTATCTTCCAGGTTTATAGAAAATCTTTTGATATCGCTGCTCAATAGATTGGGTTCGTTTATTGAAGTAACTACAGATTACAGCAGGGAATCCTCTTACAATAGTTCGATGTAAAACCCAAAACCCATGAACGAAAATATCGTTACTAAGTGTTACAGCGCTATTTTGGTTTACCTCTTCTGTGGGAAGAGGTTCTACAGGATGTAATGAAGGTAGGTTTTTTTTATACTTCTTTTGAAACGTTACGTTATCCCCCCGTACAAAAACAGCAGAGCCTGATGAAAAGAGTTCGCCGTCTAAAGAACCGCCGCAAAGTGTAATGGCACCACCGGAAACCTGAGGATCTGAAACCTCAATGGTAAGAAAATTCATACTCTCCCCCAAGATTTGATAACCTATTACCAAATTAAATGAAGAAGTGAATTATGACAACAGCTTTTTTATTGGTTTAAAAAAAATTTCTTAAATATAGAACAAACAATAAAACAATAATTCTATTCCTGAACACGTTTGCAAAGTAAAAATCGTATCTTGAAAGAACTCCACGTAAAGAGTTATTCTTTTTTAAGCATTTAAATTCTTCTCTTATAGTTCATCAAAGCTATCCAGGTTCATATCGTCCGTTGGAACATACTTTGTTCCATAAAACTCCTCATAAAAACGGATCAGTTTCTTTCGAAGCATCAAACGTGAACGGTGTAATCTTGATTTCACTGCAGGAATGGTTAGAGATAAAATTTCACCTACTTCTTGATTTGATAAACCATCAACGTCTCTTAGAACAAACACTGAACGATATTCATCTGGTAATTTGCTAATAGCTAACTGTAGGGACTCACGTATCTCACGTGCGACTGTGAATGTATCTGTTTTCTCAGGCATCATCTCTTCACGTTCAAGCACTGTTGCTTGTACAATTGGAGAAAGATCCTCTAAATGTGATGTTGGAGTCTGTCGTTTTTTACGAAGCTTCATAAAAGAAGCATTCACAACAATGCGGTAAAGCCAACTTGAGAAGGCAGATTTACCTTCAAATGCATGCAGTTTACGGTACAGTGTTGTAAAAACATCTTGAAGCACCTCTTCTGCATCTTCTTGGTTTTTTACAAACCGCATAGCAAGATTAAAAGCCTTTTCTTGATACCTGGATAAAATCTCTTCAAATGCGTCAGTTGAACCCTGGTTAAACGCCTTTATAAGCTGTAAATCCGTTATTTTCTTCTCTTTGGACATGATTTTCCTTAATCAAATCGATGTTTTACCCGCCTTACTTGGCGCTACGTCCGTTTAGTTGTTGAAAACCGTTGTATAGGATGTAAAGAAATTGTATCTTTTTGGGCTGCTCTAGGATTATTTCCTAGCAGATTTCCAAGTTTTTGTTTGAATAGCCGAGGTTATTTAAGAGTCAGTAGGTCGTTAGTAGTACACTTGCACCGTTTTTTTTCAGTAAGAATTTTATATTTTTTTAAAGTCTTCTCATGTCTTTTGATTCTATTTTTGATGGATACGGAGGTGGAGGTGCTGATTCCAGACCCCTTCGAATTTCGAAAACTCCCCCCACTATTTTACAACAAGCTGTTCCAGCTACAACTGGTTTTTTTACTTTGCAAGATACACCATCAAGCGGTGCAGCACGCGCGGTTATAGACAAATTTCAAAAAACTGGATTCTCGTTTGCAGCTTCTGAATTATCAAAAAAGTATCAATCTTTTTTGATTGGCGTAAAGTTTACAGAAGAGCAGCTTAAAACTTTTAATTCATCTGAAACATCAGATGAATTAAAAAAAACAATGCTTAATACTCTTCGTAGAAATACGCATCAAGATGGCATGAATAAGTTAACGCTCATTTTCAATCGTTATTTTAGAGACTCTCAAGGTTTGAAAAATAATGATACTCTTGTAAATGATATTTCATCGGTTGTTCAAAAAGCCTCTGATATAGTTCATAGAGAATCTCCTGCGAAATCGATTCGAAAATTTGGTGGCGCTGCTTACGAGTCGCATCTTTGGGATGTTATTCTTATCCTTGCTGAAAAAAATCCTTTACAGCTCGAGCAAAAAAAACTTGCACAGCTCCTTTTGATAGCAGGTCTCCATGATGTCTGCGAAGATGCTCGTGAGGCTGCTGACGCAAAATTCTTGAATCAAACCCTTGAAAATATTTCATGGCTCACTGAGGAAGAAAGAAAACAAATTGTAGATTCAGTACAACAACTTACTGTACATACCACAGACATGTGCTCTGAAGAGAAAAATCAAAAAAAGACAGATGAATTTAGAATGCTCTGTGTAAAAGCAGCTAATGAAAATAATTCTAATCGAGAAACTGATCTATTTTCACTGGTCGTTAAAATTGCTGACACTGTAGCAAACTCTAGGCATGCTTTATCTGAATATAGAGCTGCTAAATCAGGTTGTAAGTCAGATAACGGAAAAGAAAGAATCCATTCTAAGGTAAAAAGTCTTTTTATGGGGTACGACCAGCGTAGGGACCCTATGACCGATGCTATTCATAAATTACTTACATTCGAGGCTATTGACTACACAAGCCATTCTCATCTTACGGATCTTATTTCAGACATACAGATATTTTTAAAACCTGTCGTTCATTCAGATGCTAAGAATAAAACGCAGATAGTTTTTTCTGTGCCTCAATAAGTTCTTCTTGTTCAATCGAATCAATAGTAATACCTCCTCCTGCTTGAAGGATGAGTGTCTTATTTCTCAAGGTAGCAGTCCTGATTGCAACATTTGCAATAAAACCGTCCTTGCTGAAACTAATAAAGCTTCCACAATAAATACCTCTATTTCTTTTTTCCAAGTCAGCAATGGTTTGTATCGCAGTATATTTCGGAGCCCCAGTAATAGAGCCACTTGGGAAAAGCGAATCAAGAATCACTCTATCTGAAACTTCATCACGTATTTGACCTGAAATATTACAGTAAAGATGGTGGATATACTGGAGGGTTATCGTTTGTGGAAAATCTGAAACTTGTACTGAACCAGGGTGACAGATCTTTGAAAGGTCGTTCCTAAATAAATCGACTATCATTGCTAACTCAGCTTTGTTTTTTGTCGATGTTAAGAGTTCGTGAAGGCGCTCTTCATTTTCAAGATACCCACGTGCTCGTGAGATTGTTCCTTTTATAGGTGCAGTTGTTACTTGATTACCGATGCGCTTAATAAAAAGCTCAGGCGAATTAGAGATGAATGAAGTTGGATTATTGGTAGTATCATTAAATTGTAGAAAGCTAGAATAACAACCTTGCTCTTTTGAAGTAACGTTTAAAAAAATTTCAATTGGTAGTAGATCAATTAATTTTTCTATTTGGAGCGATAGATTCACTTGGTAAACATATCCTTCAAGAATTTTTTCTTTAATATCTGTAACACCACGTATGTAATCTTCAGCTATTGATTGCTCAATGAATGGAGTTTCGTGATTATATGTTGTAAGGAAATGTAGATTCTTTCGTGAGCATGACCACTCTTTTAATAGTTCAGTGCTCTGAGCGTCAGTTACATTCCAATCAGGTATTGACGTTGATAATTTGTGTACAGTTTTATTTTTACAATCAATAACTGTTCGGTACGCATAGAATAGAAAGTCGGGGAAAGTAGAAGGACTAACCCCAGATCGTTTAATACTGGGCTCAAGGTGATATCCATATTCATACGAGATATAGCCAAAGATAGTTGGAACATTGTCTACTTTGATCTCCGCTCTTATAGATTGCAACCAAGAATCTAATTTTTTGTCATTTTCTTCTTTCGAGATCTTACTGTCATAAGAGTTAGAAGAATAAGGCTCTAGGAATATATAAGGATTTTCTGTGTTTCCATCAAAAGCGATTGCAAATCCTGGTAACAATGAAAAAGTCTTAGTAAGCTTCATTGAGAGTAGACCTTTAAATGCAGAAAATTTTTCATGATGATTGAACCGTGCTGACTAAGAAATGATTCAGGATGAAACTGAACTCCATGCCAGGGAAATTCAAGAGCACTGATCCCCATGATAATATCGTCTGAAGTGCGAGCCGTTACTGTAAACGTAGTACTCAAAGATTTTTCATCAACCATTAATGAATGATATCTCGCAGCAAAGAGAGGTGAGGGAATACTTTTAAAAATACCTGTTCCGTTATGATGTATGAGTTCTTGATGACCATGAATAGGTTTTGGGGCTCGAATAACATGCGTTCCTTGATTTGCTGCCATTAACTGGTGACCAAGGCAAATTCCTAACGTTGGAATAGACTTAGCATAACCAGAGAGAAGCTCGTGACAAATGCCGCCTGCAGTATGGTTGCCAGGACCTGGAGAGAGGATAATATGGGTAGGTGAGAGCTTTTTTATCTCCTTTAGAGTAATCTTATCATTTCTAGCCACTGTGGGGCTTTTTTCAATACCTAGTTGCTTTGTGGTGCTCCAGGCGAGGTCTACGAGGTTGTAAGTGAATGAGTCGTAGTTATCGATGATAAGTATTTGAAGCGATTCTTGATAAGACATGGTTTCACCGATACAATCTATCTCTTAATGTCCAGTTTTCAATTTAAGCACGTTCATATCGAATCCTTCGGGATTAATACACCCCCACACGAAGTTACCAGCTCCGAGATCGAAGACAAGCTCGCTCCGTTGTATCAAGCCATGGGAGTTCCATTTGGAACCCTTGAGCGTTTGAGCGGAATAAAAGCTCGTCGTTTCTATGATCGAGATGTTTCCCCAAGCATGGCAAGTATTCCTGCTGCAATGCAAGCTCTTGATGGTGTTGGATTCAATAAAGATCATATTCGTACTTTATTTAATTGCTCGGTAAGTCGAGATCATTTTGAACCTGCAACTGCTGCAAAAATTCATAAAGCTCTCAATTTAAATCAATCTGGAATGGTGTTGGATATTACCAATGCATGTTTAGGTTTCTCGAATGGTCTTGTTCTATTAGGAAATCTTATTGAAAGTGGAATGATTAAGGCTGGAATCCTGGTTGCCGGCGAAACAATGTCAGGTATAGTCGAGACGAGCTCTGCAAAATTAAATAGTGAACTTGCAGCAGGACGTATGCCGTCACGTGAACAGATCCTTAAAAACCTTCCTTCGTTTACATTAGGTTCAGGAGCGGTAGCATTCGTGTTAGCACATGAAAGTATTGCTACAAAACCACATAAACTTCTGGGCTGTGCTTCATACTCTGGAACAGAATTTTCGGATCTTTGTGTTGGAAACGCCGATTTCTGTTTCTATATGGAGGACGATAATTTTAATCCATTAATGGAGACTGATTCTCCAAAACTCATAGCGAACGGAGCCATTATTGGAAGCTACGTGTGGAAGGAGATGCAAGATGTATGGGGATGGAATAACAATAATTTCCAAGTACATATAAGCCATCAAGTAGGGCGTCAGCTTGGCGATAAATTCTTTAATACTGTGGGCGTAGATAACAGTAAAGAATTCTCAATTTATGCTACTCATGGGAATCAAGTTTCTGCAGCTCTTCCTACTGCTTTTGCAATGGGAGTTGAGGCTGGAAAGATTACGCCTGGTACTACATCACTCCTTACTGGTTTTGGTGGTGGATTAAATTCAATTTTTAGTGCAGTACAGTGGTAGTGGCTGATAACTATTTTATTCCTGAAAAACATTTTCCGTTCGAGTCTAAGTTTCTCGATTATAAAGGTTTTAAGCTTCATTATATTGATGAAGGAAGCGGTCCGGTTGTTATGCTTCTTCATGGCAATCCTACGTGGAGTTTCTTCTACCGGAATGTTATTTCCCATTTGAAGAAGTTTCACCGAGTTATTTCTATAGATTACATTGGCTGTGGGCTCTCAGATCATCCAACAACTTCACATTTTCGAGCAGCAGACCGGGTTGCTGAAGTTGAGTTTGTGTACCAATCTTTAAAAATCGATAAGTTTTCAATCGTTATGCATGATTGGGGTGGAGCAATTGGAACCAGATTTCTGCAAAGTCATATTGATAAAGTAGAAAAGATTATCTACCTCAACACGACACTGACTGAAGTAGAAAGCCTTCCGCGAATGATTAAGATGTGCGCGCATCCATTCAGTGGCGTATTCCTTACCAAGATTTTCCCTCAGTTTTTAAGATATTTAACAGGACCTGGCTCTGTAAGACGACTACCTCGTTGGGTTAAGGAAGGATATTTTTATCCCTATCAAACGATTGCAAGAAGGACAGCAATTTGGGATTTTGTCTCTGATATTCCTTTTACTGAAGATCATCCTACGTATGTTGAAATGCAAAATCTGGCTCGTGGTTTTGCGGAGATGCAAAACATACCGATAAAAATTATTTGGGGACTCAAGGACCCATGTTTTCATCCCTATATGCTGCGAAAAGTTGCAGCGCACTTTCCAAAAGCAGAAGTTGTTGAAATCCCGGATGCTGGACATCTCGTTATAGAAGATTCCCCAGAGATCGTTTGTACTGAGATAGAAAAATTTCTATCTCTTGAAGGTGATATGAATAGGGAATTTGCTCAAGCATTTTCACCGTTTGTTCCACGACCTGGTATTAATGCTCTCTATGCAAACTTTATGAAAACATCTGTAGGGGTTACTAATGCTGCAGCTGTTATTACTCCTCAGTTTGTTGGAACAGTAACTCAGTATCAGCAATTATCATTTAGGGAGTTGCAAGCGCGCATTAACCAATATGCACGAGGATTAAAAGATCTTGGGCTTACTGCTGGTGATAGGGTGTTAATGCTTGTTCCACCTGGCGAAGATTTTCTTGCACTTAGTTACGCGGTCATGTTGCTTGGTGCAGTTCCTGCGTTCGTTGATCCAGGAGTTGGTCGTGAAAAATTATTTAAATGCATTAAGGATTGCGATCCTCATGTTTTAATTGGAGCGCCTAAAGCACACTTACTAAGGCTTCGTGGTAAAAAATTATTCCCGAATCTAAAATTTAGTATTTGGGCTACTGATTTTCATGCTTTTGGTGGCACTTCACTTGGATTCTTAAAGCGATTTAGTGTCGGTGAAATAGCTCCTGTTGAATCTCCACAAGGAATAAGCATGATTGCTTTTACTTCAGGAGCTACGGGAACGCCGAAAGGGGTTGTCTTTAGTAATGAAAATATCGAAAGACAGTTAGAGATTTTTGTAAAAGATTTTGAATTTACTGCTGGTGAAAAAGATTTACCGCTGCTTCCGATCTTTTCAATTTTTTCATGTGCAATGGGAGTAACAAGTGTGTTCCCTCCGATGAATCCATCTCGTCCCCTTGATTTAGATCCTGAAAAAGTAACTCGGATCATTCAAGATCTTGGGATTCAAACTTCCTTTGGTTCACCAACTCTTTGGGATAAAATTAGCGATTACTGTGTTCGGCACTCAGAGTATCTAAATTCTATTAAAAAAGTCCTAATGGCTGGGGCTCCCGTATCTGATGAAGTATTAGCACGGGTCAAAAAAATTCTTCCAATGGGAACAGCGCTTACCCCTTACGGTGCTACTGAATGTTTACCTGTTACTACTGTTGCTGGGGATTATGTCTCATCTCTGCGCGGAATTTTGAGTAAAAATAAAGAAGAAGGAACACCTGTAGGTCAAGCAGTTGTAGGAACTGAAATTGTAATAATACAACCTGTTCCTACAGCGATTAAAAACTTTAGTGAAGTTCAACAGTGCCCACCGTATGTTATAGGTGAAGTTATTGTTAAGGGCGCTCAGGTCAGCCCAACTTATCTTAATCGGATAGATGCAAACTTACTTGGAAAAATTAAGGATAAAGATTCCTTCTGGCACCGTATTGGTGACGTTGGATATCTTGATGAGAAAGGCAATCTATTTTATTGCGGAAGAAAATCCCACATTGTTGTCACCAATGAGCAGACTTATTATCCAGATCCAGTAGAGAATGTCTTTAATCGACATCCACTTGTTCGCCGGACAGCACTAATTTCCCCTGCAAAAGGGCGAGTTGGACTTGCAATCGAGCCAAAGCCTGGTAATTTCCCCAAGACATCAGAACTTCGTGAGAAACTTTTTGCAGAGCTTCTTGAGATGGGTAAAAATTCTGTAGCCACAAAAAACATTACAGCTTTCTATCTCTTTGAAGCTTTCCCCGTAGATGCCCGTCATAATGCTAAGATCTTTCGTGATGTTCTTAGCCAAATGATCCAGGAAGATCAGTATGAGCAGCGCGCAGCCTAATAGACGGTTTGAAGCTAGAACAGTTCTTGTTACCGGAGGAGGGGGCTTTCTAGGAAAAGCTTTAGTAAAAGCACTGATTCATGAAGGCGCCTTCGTTAAAACTATCCAAAGGAATCTCTATCCTGAACTCGTAAGCCTTGGTGTTGAACAATTAGCTTTTGATATTAGTAATCCAGAAATAATTAACCATCCATTTTTTGATGGTGTTACTGACGTTTTTCATACTGCAGCAAAAGTTGAAATGTGGGGCAAACGTGAGGATTTTTTTCGAGTAAATGTGACAGGAACGGATAACCTTTTATCTGCTGTAAAGAAGAATAAAATCAAGCGATTCATATTTACAAGTTCACCTAGTGTGATTGCATCTGGAAAAGATCTGCAGAATGTTGATGAATCTATACCGTATCCTCAAATCTTTCATGCCTTTTACCCTGAAACTAAAGCACAAGCAGAGCAAAACGTAAGAAGGGAAGGACGTGATAGTGAAATAAAAACTATTACGTTGAGACCGCACCTTATTTATGGACCTGGTGATACTTCACTTGAAGCCCTCATCATTAAAAAGGCTAAGGCTGGAAGATTAGTACAAGTTGGATCCGGGAAAAATCTGGCAGATTTTTGTCATATTGATGACTGTGTTGAAGCCCATCTTTGTGCAGCTCTGGCTCTTGAGAGAAATGCAGCTATTAGTGGTAATGTTTATTTCATTTCTCAGGGGAAGCCAATATTGCTTTGGGAATGGATTGAAGCAGCTTTGAAGAGAAATGGACTGTCCCCTATAAAAAAGAAAATTCCTGCTTCTATTGCGATTAGACTTGGACGATTTCTTGAAGTTATATCTAAGTTTTCATTTGGATTCATAGAACCACCTTTTACTAGATTTCTGGCAGAAGAGATGGCAACAGATCATTATTTTGACATTGGAGCTGCTCGACGAGACATCGGTTTTAATCCGGTTACTCGAAACATGTTGGAATGGTAGTCGATACA
This sequence comes from Bdellovibrionota bacterium, assembly GCA_044356295.1. Taxonomy (GTDB): domain Bacteria; phylum Bdellovibrionota_C; class UBA2361; order UBA2361; family JBIKWN01; genus JBIKWN01. The sequence continues at coordinate 42,946 of JBIKWN010000007.1, read as the reverse complement.
AAAATTGAATCAATTGCGGTCAAGTAAATAACGTCGAAGATCTGCAGCAGACTTCACCGATAGTCCAGGAATCCGAGAGAGTGCTATCGGAATGTTCCCAGGGACTATTATCACAAGTGAGGCAGTATGGAAAAGAAAATCAGCAAAAGATCTTTTTAATTGAATAGCAGTTATGTTTTTTAACGGATATTCAATCTCTTCTTTAAAAAGAAAACCTCTTGTAATTTTCAGTTCGTCATCAACTATCTCATAAGAGAAATTTTTTCTTATGGTAACAAGGAAAATAATTCTAAATATAAGAATGACAGTCCAAATAAGTAAGGAAGAATAAAAAGTTAACCAAGCTTCAGGATGAAAAGAGAAAAATTCAATTTTGACAGAGTAGAGAACAAAATTAATAAGGCATGCAGCACTCAAAAGCAAAAGTGTCTGTTTCATTATCCAGCGTTTGGTAATTGGGTAAATGGTGCTTAAAGGTGCTGATTCTTTTATAGAATTCATATGAGTATTTACAATATACTATCGAAGAGAACTTAATCTGAACACTTAGAAAAAGCGATACAAAGTGCACAATTATTTGATTTCGCTTCGCTGGATTACTTGAGTATTAATTATAATCAAAACTTACCGAGACCACCACCCATTTCATTACCTCGAATGTTTTTTCCTTTTATCTGATTTTCATAGGCTTTGCGACATTGAGGTGAATAATTACCCTTATCGATACAAGTGAAAAAATAGGAATCGTTAAATAATGAAAACAGAATTTTTTGAAGATTAAAACAATTTTGAGGGAACAGTTTTCGGTGAGTTGAGTTTTTTGTCTTCGTTTCATCTGAGTTCGGCGTATTGAGTGCCGATACGATAGACTCAAAGGGTTTAATTGTTCCATAAGGTGTGGCAGTTGGAGTTGGTGCTATATTTGTTGCATCAACTTCATAAGCAATTTGTACACAATACCGGGCAAAAGCATCGTAAAACTTTGAGAGGATTTTTGTCTTTAATACCTTTGATGGTTTTTGTTGATATTCATACGTCAGTGTATAGAGCTCACTTTCTAACTGTGATGAGTCTTCAGGATTATTAGCTGCAATAAATCCGGTAACATCCTTATCTTTTAAAGCTGGTGAGTCGCTTGAAACAACTTTTGCGGACACTGCTTCATAAGCAGTGAAGCAGTTTGAAGAAGACATGCCGTCTCGGGCGCAAATTGCTGCTGGATTTACTGGATCGAGAACCAGAGTAGACTCAATGAGTGCACGACAGAGTGGTCTGTCGCTTTTTTCAAATCCCTTTTGAGGTGAAATTTCTAGACAATGCATATTGAGTAAGTTTTCAGCGGACTCAATCAGAGACATTCGGTTTACTTCAGACGGATTGATGGAATAGCTTGTGCGCTGCAAATCATACCTTAGTGCAGTTGATTGATCTGGCCAATTGGCTGCTACAAAATTTATATTCGAAGAAGGTGGTGAGGGCTCAGTAGAAGTGCTTGATGCTGAAGCTGTAATGGTGGGAGGTATGACCACATCTTCAGAATACGACGGATCTACTCTTAAGAATAAAAAAAAGAGAGCTAAAAATCGTACGAAGGAAAGGAGTTGATTTTTTTTCATACACTGACATTAAACTCTCGAAGTGTAGCGTTGAGTGATGTCTTTTTATCAGTAGATTCTTTTCTCTGACCAATAATCAGTGCACAGTTTACTTGATACGAGCCTGCCTCAAAACTCTTTGGTATCGTACCCGGTATGACCACTGAACGAGCAGGTATGCGACCTTTAAAAATTGTAGGTTCTTTCTTGGTTACATCGATAATTGAAGTTGATGATGTAATAGTAACATTTGCTCCGAGGACTGCTTCTTGTTCAACAATAACACCTTCTACGAGAATACAGCGAGACCCTATGAAAGCACCGTCCTCAACGATTACTGGTTGTGCACTTGCAGGTTCTAGAACGCCTCCTATCCCAACTCCTCCAGAAAGATGTACATCTTTTCCAATTTGAGCGCATGAGCCAACAGTCGCCCATGTATCTATCATACTACCGGATCCAATATAGGCCCCAATATTGACATAACTAGGCATCAATATTGCGCCTGACTCAATAAACGATCCGTAGCGAGCTGTTGCAGGCGGTACAACACGCACCCCAAGTTGTTTGTAATTTTTCTTAAGTGGAATTTTATCTTCATACTCAAAAGGACCAACTTCGATTGTTTCCATTGATTGCGTTGCAAAGTAAAGAAGAATTGCTTCTTTTATCCATGCATTAACCGTCCATGTAGAGCCAATTTTTTCTGCAACTCTAATCTTACCTTTATCAAGGAGTTCGATTGTTTCTCTGACTGCAGTGAGTGTCTCTTTTGATTGTAATTTTGATCTATCTTCAAAAGCTTGTTGCACAAGCGTCTTTAATTCATTCATAAGTGCTATTTAACTATTTTTTTAAAGATTTTACACATAGTTCAGCAAGTTCTGTTGATACTTTGCTAGGAGCTTCAGTGTTGTATCCATCCAGCCAATCCCGAACGTATCCAGCCGGAATACCAAACATTACTGTCCATATGACGTTTGCCTTAAGATCTGAAAGAACACCAGTTTTGATGCCTTTCTTAATATTGGCGGTAAGAAGTCTTCCGAGTGGATCGAGCCCAATTTTAGTTGGATGTTGGATCATACCAGTCATAAATTCATTATGACGACACAACCATAAATATTTAGAAAGTTGATGGTTGACCTCGGAAAATTTCATAAAAGATTTAACAGTCACACGAACTGTTTCAATAGGATCAGTTGTTGTTCTGAGGGCATCATATAATACAGAACGAAACGCCTTTATCCCTTCTTGGTAAAGAGCAGTTGCAACTTCTTCTTTATTTTTAAAAGTGTGATAGATCGATCCAACGCTACATCTACTTTCACGGCTGAGGTCAGGGATATTCGTATTGAAGTATCCTTGCTCGACAAAAAGTTTTAATGCTGCAGCAAGTATTCTATCGCGTGATGAATGGGCACTAAACTCTGCTTCTTTTGTTGAATCAGATTTGGTCACGGTAAGCCCTTTTTTGGATGAATATTGTCATCGGTGGTAATACTACCAGGTTATAGGGGGGGCTTTCCAGATCTTCCTTCGTATAAAGAATATAAAAAAAGAGGGCTATAAAAGCCCTCTTTTGTACAATTCATTGCATTTTCTTAAACGTCTATAAGTCCAGCAGTAATTGCAACTTTCACCAACTCAGCATTTGTCTTGAGTTTAAGCTTCTTCAAGATATTGCTTCTATGAGTATCTACAGTACGAGAACTGATATGGAGAATCTTTCCAATCTCTCTGTTTGGTTTACCATCAGCGAGATATTTTAAAATTTCAACTTCTCGTTTGGTGAGAACTGAAATGTTAGCGTGTGGATCGTTCTTGTCCCCATTTATAAGGAATGATGTGATTGTTGGGCTGAGGTATGTATTGCCTTGAAGAATTGCATCGATTGCAAATTCAAGCTCTTCAATACGAGCATTCTTTGGCATAAAACCTTTTGCACCATTAGAAAGTACAGAGCGTACATTCTTAGCACCATCATCAGCTGATAAAACAAGAACAGGAACTTGTATCCCCATCTCTTGTAGTTTGTGCAGTGTTTCAATGCCGCTCAGATTTGGCATTTCCACATCAAGAATAATTACATCAGGCTTTGCTACGGTATTATTTACAACATCTAAAAGTTGTTGTCCGTCTCCTGCTTGAGCCATAACGTTAAAGCCTCCACGATTCTTTAGTAGTTCGCAAAGTGCTTCTCTTAAAACAGTGTGGTCATCGGCAACCATTAAGTTAATCATATCCCTCTCCTTATTGAAGAACAGTCGGTGTTAGAATAATTAACGGCACTGTCATGAAATTACTTAAGCATTTCAGCTACTATTTTCACGTATGCTAAAATCTCTAAGAGAATCGATAAGATACGCAAGTTTTTCAGGGTCTTTAACACCACTTATGACTAACTCATTGCCTTGATGAGCAGCAGTTCCGATGATCACATCACCATAATTGAATATCCTACCCCAAAAATCTTGCATCACATTAATGGCGCGAATATCACCATATTTTACAACGGGAACATGGTAAGAAAGTGAAAAACGTCCACGAAGATGCGTTAATCGATGAGCTCCAAAAATATAGAGGTCGTTATGATATTTACGAAGAATCTCGAGGAATAAAAAACCAGGTAGCAGTGCAAAATAGCGTGGATCGAGAAACGAAAAAATATCCGCAATAATTTTAACTCGAATAAATAGCTCGCTACTGACAAATGCGAATGCCACGAGGATAAAAAAAAGAATAATCAGACTCAAGAGAGACCGTGGTGATCGGCGAACTTCAAGAAGTCGATTTGCATTTTGTTGTTGTAACAAAATTGTAGGATCTGGATAAGTCATAACAATGTTTCTTGATGAGCAGCCACATTGCACTTGGCGCGATGGTTGCAATCTTCCTCATATGCTCAATCAATTTGAGAGGTGTGGCAAGGAAAAAGCTCAATAAAGCTGGAAACTTCAACACCTTACCTATTGAAGAGTCGTACGTTCTGTCAAAAGTTTGTCAGATCAGTGCGTTTGAATTTTGGCAATTTTTATTAAAGAGAGGCCTCAATGCCGAGTCTAGAGATACTAAAATTATTCAGTGATGGGCTGTTAGTAATAGCGATTATGTTTCTTTGTTACCGCATATTACTGAGTGGTTCAATTTCAACACGTTCAGCGAAGCTGATAATGCTTGAAGCATCACTGAAAAATCTCATCCGTGATGCGGATGGTGCAGGGAGAGCTTTAAATGATGAGCTTTCAAGAAGGCAACACTCTTTAGAACGTTTATTAAGTGATTTAACAGCTGCAGAAGGACGGCTTTCACTGACCCAAGAATCAATCAAGTCTATGGTTGCTCCTCAAGAATCGACGCAAGATATTCGAATTGCGCGAAAAACAACACAACATCCAAGAGAAGAAAAAAGAGATCAACGAATTGAAACAGTAGAGGTCGCACCTGAGGCTCCATCATTTACATCTGTGCGCGCTGCTGCGAATCAAGCAGCTCAACAAGCTGCAAAAGGAGTTAAACAAACAGCAACAGATGTGAGAGCGCTCGCCAGACAGATTGAAATATCACGTGAAAAATATGATCAACGGATAGAGACAATTGATGAAGTACAAAATGAACCAACGAAGACTGAACCTGCGGCAACATCGGAAGGCGATACGCGATTAGGAGTTTTGGGTGCCATGAAACGACAAATTCAAACGTTATAGAAAATTATTAACTAAGGAAGGTTCTATGGATAGAGGATTATACGCAGCAGCATCAAGTGGTTTAACAAACATGCGAAAGCTTGAGGTAACAAACAATAACCTCGCTAACGTGAATACACCTGGCTTTAAAAAGCAGATTATCGTTTCCGATCAACAAAAATTCGAAGATACGTTTGCTGCAGCATTTGAAAAAGTAGATCCCTATGCACGGGGCGATCATCAACGAACTCCAGGTGCAACAAATATTCGAGCTGTGACTGATTTTTCTCCAGGTTCAGTAAAAGCTACTGGTAATCCGATGGATGTTGCACTAAAGAAACCAGATCACTTTTTTGCTATTCAAACCCCTGATGGGACCCAGTATTCAAGAGCAGGTGATTTTACCATTGGTGTCGATGGAAGCCTTTCAACTCATGATGGAATGCAAGTGCTGGGAGGAGGTGGCCCAATCTCAATCGATGGTCCTCAAATTAAGATCCAAGGAAATGGTGACGTAACCTCAGGTACAACTCTATTGGGTACAATTCAAGTTGTTCAAGTCAGTGACCTACAAACGCTTCAACAAACTGGTGGGAATCGTTTTAAGTTAGCACCTGGTGCCGCAGCTCCTGTGCAGGTTGATGCAGAGCTTGAGTCTGGAGCTTTAGAAATGGCAAATGTGTCAGCAATTACAAGCATGGTTGACATGATTACTGCTAACCGTGGTTTTGAAATGTACACAAAAACCGCTCAGACCATCGATCAACTCAATCAATCAGCAATTACACAAATAGGACGTTCACGTTAATAGATTTTTAAAGGAGTAACTTTATGATTCGCGCACTCTATACATCAGCAACAGGAATGCAAGCACAAGAGACTAACATCGATGTTATTTCGAACAACCTTGCGAACGTAAACACTACTGCTTATAAAAAGGGGATACCATCGTTCCAAGATCTCTTTTATCAAACAGTTGTAGAGCCTGGTGCTGCAACAAGCGCAGTTACTAGAAATCCAACAGGGCTTCAAGTGGGATTAGGGGTTAAAGCAGTTTCGGTTGGAAAGGTATTCTCTCAAGGAGATATGAATTCAACAAATAATCCTCTCGATGTTGCGATTGAAGGGGATGGCTTTATGCAAGTACAGATGCCTGATGGATCTATTGCATTTACTCGTTCTGGAAATTTTCGTTTAAATGATCAAGGACAAATTGTGAATCCTGATGGGTTTGTCATTGATCCTGCCATTACAGTACCACCTGAAACGCAACAGATAATAATTGCAAAAAACGGTGAAGTATCTGTAAAAATCCCAGGGCAGGCAGCACCTCAGGTACTAGGACAGTTTACTGCAGTACGATTTCCTAACAATGCAGGATTAAAATCAATTGGGCAGAACCTCTATGTAGAAACACAGAGTTCTGGAACTCCGTTACAAGGGATATTCAACGAAAATGGATTTGGTCGAGTTTCTCAGGGATTTCTTGAAAGTAGTAACGTCAGCGTCGTTGAACAAGTAGTCAATATGATTACTGCACAACGAGCATATGAAGCTTCTTCAAAAGGGGTGAACAGTGCTGATGAAATGTTAAGCCAGGCTATTAATTTAAAACGATAAGGTAGGTAGTCAATGAGACGTAGTATCATTTTACTGAGTAGTTTTTTCTTGCTGATACATTCTGCAATCGCAGAGTCACGGATTAAAATTATTGGAAGATCTTCAATCACGGTAACACAGAATGAAGTCAGGCTCTCTGATTTATGCGATATTCAAAGTACTTCAAGTATAGATGATGAAGCTGTTATAGGGTTAAAAAAAATTCGTTTAATGAATGCTCCAGCTCCAGGTGATACGACAACAATCGGAGCTCTAGAAATAATTTCTAAACTCAAAGAACAAGGAGTAAACACTGAAGAAGTGATATATACCCTGCCTCGAGTAATGAAAATTGAACGTGCTGGCAGAGCATTACAAGAAGGTGAGATTAGTAACGCCATACAAAACTATATTCAGCAAAATCAACTTTCCACTGAAGTAAAAAGCATTCGTTATGAGCAGCCACTGATTGTACCAACTGGTGCTTTTACCCTTTTAGTGAGTTCTTCAAGTGCGATGGCTGGTGGACAACGCGCATTCCAAATCACCATTCAGCAGCCAGATGGAACTCCGTATAAAAACTTTTCAGTCCCAACGATGGTTCAAGAGTTTCGAGAGATTCCAGTAGCAAAAAAACCACTTTCACGCGGAACAATGATCACAGAAGGAGATCTTCAAATGGCTCGATTTAATATTGAAGCGTTGCCGATCGATGCCCTACAGGGAGCCAGTGATGTAATTGGTCAAGAAATTAAAAACGAAATTCAAGCTGGAGAAGTATTTCGTGCAAAAAAAATCGCTCCTCCGACGGCAATTGCTGCTGGGTCGCCTGTAACAATGAAGTTTCAAGGACAGTTCTTTGAAGCGACAGCGTCAGGTGTTGCTATTGAAAGTGGCGGTATAGGGCAAGAAATTAAAGTACGTAATGACGCATCTAAAAAGATAGTCAGTGGTCAAATAATTGAAGTAGGCATAGTGAGGGTTCAATGAAAAATAAAAAAAGCTATTTAAAAATTACCGCCCCTTTGTGTGTGAGTACACTGATTGGTTGTGCAACGCATAATGCCCGCGTTCCAGTGATCCCATCAGAAGACTATGCCAATAGTTTTAAAACTGAGCAGGCAAAAGGAGTGCCTCCTCAGGTCAATTCCTATGGGTATCCCCCAAAAGTGTCAACTGTTGCAGCTTCTGCTGTTGGAGCAGATGCAAAAGCACAATATCATTTTGTTAATGATGTTGTAACCAACGATCCAAATGCTGCTTCTGATGTAACCATTGATGGTGCTAAAGGAGTTACAATCTATCGTGGTAATACGACTTTGACCCGAGATTACCAAGGCCCACTAGACCTCGGCGATCCAGGAGTACAGGCATCACTCTGGAGGGAAACTCGTGGTACGAATGATATATTACGAGATGACAGAGCATGGCAAGCAGGGGACCTGATAACGATTGCTGTAACTGAAAATGACCAAGGTATCCGGCAAGCACTTACCAATACAAAATCTGAAAATACACTTTCAGCGTCCTTGAAAAATCTTTTTGGAATTGCTGGAATTTTCAATTCTGAAGTTACAAGCCCAGAAGAAGGTAACATCGCAGATCCTGCTCTTATTACTGCCAAAAGTAGTAATGAATTTAAAGGGCAAGGAATAACAAACAGATTGAACCAATTGAGAGGTCGTTTATCTGTAATGGTTGCTGAAGTTCTTCCTACTGGAATTCTAAGAATTGAAGGTAAGAAAATTGTAGCTGTAAATGATGAAGAGCAGGTCATGATGCTTTCTGGTTTAGTAAGAGTACGAGATATAAACAGCGCCAACGAAGTAGATTCTTCGAAAGTTGCAAATATGAGAATTGACTACTTCGGGAAAGGAACACTCGATGAAGGACAAACACCACCGTGGGGTGCACGCCTTATTCGAACCCTTTGGCCATTTTAAGGAGTGCTAACTATGTATACAGTTATGAAAAAAAATACACTTACCCTTTTACTTTTGTTAACAGTTTTCTTATCAACAAATGTAGAAGCTGCACGCCTTAAAGATATCGCCGATATTGAAGGCGTTCGAGGTAACCAACTTTTTGGATACGGAATCGTTATAGGACTTAACGGTACAGGAGATGGAAAAATTGATTTTACTAATAAATCAATCTCTAACATGCTTGAGCGACTTGGCATTAGAGTGGATCCAAAAGATGTTAAGGTTAAAAATATCGCATCGGTATTATTAACCGCAACGCTACCGGCATTTGCTCGTCCAGGAAGTAAAATTGATGTCACACTTAGTTCACTCGGTGATGCAAAAAGTATTCAAGGTGGGACATTATTAATGTCTCCTTTAAAGGCTGCAGATGGTTCAACCTACGCAGTAGCGCAAGGTCCAGTAAGCGTTGGTGGATTTGCCGTTGATGGCGGAGGAGGAGATAGCGCACAAAAAAATCATCCAACAGTTGGTGTGATAACAGGTGGAGCAAATGTAGAAAAATCTATTCCTTTTGATCTTTTTCAAGCTAAAAGAATACGTGTAGTTCTTAGAGAGCCTGATTTTACTACAGTAAATAACATGGTTGGTCAGATAAATAATTTTATGGGTCGTCCTCTTGCAGTTGCTATTGATGGTGCTGCTGTTGAGGTTCCTCTTTCAACTGAACTTATGAAAGATCCAATTGGACTCGTTTCGCGACTAGAAAACATAGAGGTGCCAACAGATGTCGGCGCTAAAATTATAGTTAATGAACGAACGGGAACAATTATAATGGGAGAAGCCGTCCGAGTTAGTAGAGTTGCGCTTGCTCATGGAAATTTAAGTATTGCAATCCGTTCAGATACACAGGTGTCGCAACCTGGTGCTCTTTCTCAAGGTGAAACCGCTGTTGTACAAAATTCTGATGTTAATATTGGTGAAGAAGTAAAAAGTCTGCAAGTTGTTGGTGGTCAAGTAACACTTGGTGATCTTGTAAAAGGACTTAATTCGTTGGGTGCAACACCGCGGGATTTAATCTCAATCTTTGCTGCACTCAAAAGAGCTGGAGCGCTTCAGGCTGAGTTAGTAATAATGTAATCAAATTGTAAAAGGATAAACGCCATGGATGGCATTAAATCGTTAAATGATATTTCAGGGCTTCGTGCAGACTCTCTAGTAAAGTCTGCTGAGAAGATTTCAAAAAATCCTGAAAAAGCAAAAGCAGAGAAAGCAGCGACTGATTTTGAATCGCTTATGCTTCACCAAATGTTAAATGAGATGTGGAAAACAGTTCCTAAAGATTCGCTCCTTGGTGGTTCGAATGAGGAAGCGCAATACAGAGATATGTACACAGAAGCACTCGCGAAAGAGATTGCAGAGAAACAGAGCATTGGTGTCAAAGATGTCCTCATGAAGGATTTTGAGAAAAATGCTAAGAAAAAAGAGCTTAAAATCGAGTAAAAATTATTACAGTCGGAAATAAGCATCTGTGCATCTTATATAAGGCGTATAGGTGACTTTCGGGAGCCAAGGTTAAGGCCCCCGAGCATTTAAAAGGAAAGGAAATCCATGAAAGTAAACCCTAAGTCATTGGAATCACAGGCGGAAATTGTTCAACTTGACCGTCAAACACAGATTGAACAGCTTAAAAACAAGCTTGTTCAAGACAAAAAAGCAGGCAAAAACGAAGGAGACTCAAACGATAAAATCGAGGTTTCAAAGCTTGCCACTGCATTAAATGGTGAATTTAGCCCACTTCAAATTTTATCAGAACGTCAATCTAAGATTGATAAAATTAAAGAACAACTTGCTGCTGGAACGTATCGACCATCATCGGAAGATATTGCCAAAGCACTTGCTGATGAAATCTCAACTGAAATCCTATCCTCCGGAGGATTATTACAAGCAGAAAATTAATTCTGTTCATTTTATAATATTTAATTATGAATAGAGCTCTTCTTCCTCAATTAGAAAAAGTATTACTCGCAGAGATTCGAATCTATGAAGGGTATAATGCTCTAACGGAACTAGAGAAAAAAGTAATTGCTCCGTTTGATGCCGTTAAAGTAACAGATGCTGCTTCTCGGCGAGAACAGTTTGTTGATGAAATGAATCGACTTCAGGCAGAACGTCTTAGCCTTATTCAGCAAATATTCGGTGATAATAAGACAAAGCTGACAATTTTGATCGCTGATTGTTTACAGGGAGAAGAAAAGAAACGTTTTGCAATTATAGCTGAAAAATTAAAAAGAAGTGTTACTACTTCTCAAAAAGATACTCGTGAACTTGGTAGTATCGCAAAATTTGGAATGTCGATGGTTGATGGTCTTTTATCCATACTCTATTCAGCTACTCAGCATGTTACAAAAAACTACACACGCAGCGGTAGCATTCAAGAAAGCACAACTCCGGCAGGAAGCCGTGCTGGAAACGTCCTAAAGCGAGCATAGTTTCGACTTCGCTCAACTCAAGAGCGATTTAAAATTGAAACTCATTTCTGGTTAGGTTGTTGAAGGCTCTTGAGCTGAGCCTGTCGAAGCTCAGCTCAGGAGCGCAGTTGAAGATAACTGATCAAAAACTGAATCAATTTTCTTCTCAATATGTTCTCTAATCCAAGTGCCGTCCCACCATTCGATAGGATGGACTGGAATATTTGCTAGTCTTACTTCATAGTGAAGATGATCGCCACCTGCTAGACCTGTTGCTCCGCTTCTTCCAAGTGTTGTGTCGGCAGATACCTCTTCGCCTACATTGACACTTATTGATGATAGATGACCGTATAATGTAGTGAGGCCAAATCCATGATCAACAATGACGGCATTCCCATAGATACCAAAAAAATCTGCGAATAAGACTTTTCCTTTAGCTGCAGGTTTGACGATAGCATTTGCTACATCTGCAAGATCAACTCCGGCATGGAGCGATTGGCTAGCAAATGAATCGTTGTACTTATAGTTTCTGGTTTCAGCAAAAGTGGAAGTAGGGGCGGCTCTCATAGGTCGTTGCCAAACTCCTTGCCAAAATCTTGATGGTTCTGATTGAGCATTTATGATCTTTAACTGTTCAAGTAAAAGCTTTCGGTACGACTCATTGATGAGTTTAAAACTTTCAATTTTTTCACTTTCACTCATCGAAGTAACATCGAAAGAGTTTTTTGTTTGTTTCGTTTTACTCAGTTCGAAATATGGTGGCAGTAATTCATCGAAAACTTTCTGGAGAAAAGTGTCAGACAGTTTCATGTCAACGATGTTGAATTTTCTTGGAATAACGAGATAGTTGAAAGAAAGTAGTGCACGATTACCAACCACGTCTGTAATAACTAATTGGACTTTATCAGTTGATTTATTAAAGTTAAAAGGAAGTGAAAAAAATGAAAAATAAACATCAGGGAATCGTTCGAAGCGAGGGTCTAGTAAGCTTGCTTTATAACCAGGAAAAAAATTTGAACCAACTTCAACACCGGTTTGTGCAATTGCACTATCTTTTATCTTATAAAAAATGGGCTCAACACCTCCAAGTGCTATGTTTTGTTGACCAGTAAGAATTTCACCTCGAGGTTTTGAGTATTTTATAGTAACAGGAACAACTTTCTGAGCAGCGTTTACCCAAAAGCTCCGGTCAAAACATCCGATTAGTAAATCAGCTTTCCCTTCTTTTAATCCAAGCTCTTTAGCATTAATTGAGAGAGATAATTGATGTTCAGAGGTGTTTGAAGGAAATCTTTCTTTTAATAAATCATGCGAGTGCCCATCTTGTTCAAGTCGTACAACGGTTTCATCAAGACCTGCTCCAGCATCACTTACTGAGACAACGAAGTTTTTAGTTTCAATCCCTATACCCAATTTCTCATCAGCTGTGATTATAGGTGACACTTTCTCGAAGAACTGAAGTGAAATGCTACCTGCTCGTACATATACGAAAGCACCAAATGCAATAAATGCTAAAAGGAGAAGGAGGAAAAAAAGTCTAATTAATCTCATTGCCGCGATAAATATTAAATCGTGGCAATTTTGAATCAATACGCTTTTGAAGACCAGTTAAAACTGCACCAGACCCAAATTCAATTAAAGCTGAAGGTGAGAATACTTTAGTTGCTGTTTCTATAGACTCAACCCAGCGAACTCGACCACAGACTTGGCTTTTAAGGAGTGAGCGTATCTCTTCTGGGGCCGTAACAGGAGAAGCAGAAAAATTTGCGATTACTGGACGTCGTGGTGTGCGTATTGTTAATGAGTCGAGATCTTTTGATAAAGCAATCTCAGCAGGCTTCATCAGTGCACAATGGAATGGTGCGCTCACTTGAAGAGGAATTGTTTTAGCTGATCCAAGATGAGTTAAACCCTCATCAATTCCTGCAACATCACCTGCTATAACGACTTGTCCTGGTGCATTGACATTAGCAATAGAAGCAACGCCAGACGTGACTTTTGAAAGTGCACTTTCAATTTCACTCACTTCTTTTCCAAGAATTGCGACCATTTTACCAACACCTGCAGGCACTGCTTCCTGCATATAGCAGCCTCGCTTATGTACAAGCTGCACAGCATCCTCAAGCGTTATTGCATCCATTGCGACAAGTGCTGAATATTCACCAAGACTGTGGCCTGCAGCTGCAACAATTTTTTCTTGAATAGATTTAGGGCTCAGTCGATATGAGATAATACTTGTTACGAGGATAGCTGGTTGAGCGATTTCTGTAGAAGTTAGTCTTTCTGCTGGACCTTCAAAACATATTTTTGAAAGAGAAAATCCAAGCACTTTATCAGCAGCATTAAAGGATTCTCTAGCAATTTCAGAGGCTTCAGAAAGGTCTTTACCCATACCAACGGTTTGAGAACCTTGACCAGGGAATACAGCAAAAATTTTATCCATAAGTCTGCGAGATTACCTTATTTTTACTGCTCTGCTCAACTTTTTAACAGTAAAAAAGAAGCTTATGTTCATATAGATTTCTGCCGACTTAATCCTTGGGCAACTAAATTTTTTGTGTGTGAAGCTCTTGGAAGATAAAACAGTTTCCATAACACCATCGATCTTATTGGTGGATGATAACCCCTTGATTTTAGGGGTTGTTAAGTCGTTGCTTCAGACTGAAAAAATGGAGGTTTATGCCTGTGAAAGCGGGCAGGAAGCAATGAAAATCTTAGGTTCACAACCTGTCGATTTAGTGATCTGCGATGTAATGATGCCCGAGCTTTCTGGATATCAGTTTCAGCAGATGGTTAGAGAGCGAGTAGAATTTGCAAATATCCCATTTGTCTTTCTTACGGCTCTTGATTCACCTGACGATAAAATCAAAGGTAAAGCTTCTGGTGCGGATGATTACCTAACGAAGCCTTTTGACCCAAAAGAGCTGTTGGCTATGGTCAAAGGTAAAGTAGAAAGAGCAAGAGAGAAGAAGCAACAGATTGAATCGCGCTACGATCAGTATCGACGTAAAGTTTTGCATACTCTATCACACGAATTTAGAACTCCCTTAGTCGCTATAAGCACTGGGACAGAGATCTTACTCGATCAACCAGAGCTTGAAGAAAAGAAATTAAAGACTCTTGTCGAAGCAATTCAGAGAGGTGGGCTGCGTTTAGAAAGACTCGTAAACGATTTTATGATCTTGCAGCAAATCGAAGCAGGTTTAGCAAAACGATTGGCTGAAACGAAAAAAACAATTGTTTCTGTTGAGGATATAGCTGAACGAATCGTAGGACAGATTAAAGATGCTGTATTGAACGAAGGGGCTGAGTTGATCGTTGAAAAAACGTTGCTTCCACAAAAATTAGAAGTATTTGAGGCTCAGATACTCGACTGTGTATCGAGGATTGTTCAGAACGGATGTAAGTTTTCTAAGCATCCTAAAAAAATCCAGATACATTTTCTTACACAAGGAGATGAATTTGTTATTCAAGTGCTCGATAATGGAATTGGATTTAAAGAGAATCAGCTCGAACATATGACCCTTGCATTTAACCAAGTTGACAGAGATAAACTTGAACAGCAAGGTAGTGGAGCAGGACTAGCGATTGCTTGTTCATATGCAGAGTTTAATGGTGCGCGAATTACTTTCCAAAATCGACCAGAGGGTGGTGCAAAGGTAACATTAATTCTTCCTACTGTTGGAAGTTTCTAGTAGTTCTTATACTTGTTAAGTGAAAATTGTCTTTCTTCGAAATCTTAGTATTTCTCTTTTGTTTTTTTTGAGTCTCTCTACAAAGCTCTTGAGCGAAAATATTCTCGAAGCTTCTCAAAACTCATTAGATCGTCTTGAGCATTCTGTTGTTGTTAAGAAGTTATCAAATGGCTTGACCTTTATTTTTTATCAACGAGGCTTTGCCCCTGTGTTTTCAGCTGTAACGACGGTTGGTGTTGGCGGTGTTGATGAAACGATTGGAGAAACTGGAATTGCACATATGTTTGAGCATATGGCGTTTAAGGGTACCTCTGTCATTGGTACAAAAGATTTCGAAACTGAAAAAGTATTACTCGATGAATTAGAAAATATCACAGAGCAACATCCGAAATTTGAAGGATTATCTGTTGAACAGAGAAAACGTGTCTCAGAAATTTCTTTACAGCTTCAATCCTTATCAAAGAACGATGAGTTTACCCTTGAATATGAAAAGCGTGGAGGTGGAGACCTTAATGCTCAGACAGATAAGGATCATACTTCTTACATGGTAAGCCTTCCTCGAAGTTCATTTGAATTTTGGGCGCAAACAGAGAGTGCACGACTGAAAGACCCAGTCATGCGGCAATTTTATCAAGAAAGGGATGTCGTCCTTGAAGAACGAAGAATGCGTTTTGATAATGAACCGAGTGCACTTCTTTATGAATCAATGCTTCAAAAAGCGTATCTTACTCATCCTTATCGTTTGCCATTAATTGGATATCAGAAAGATATTGAATCGCTCACAGCCCGTCGTTTGGATGCATTTCGTAAAAAATACTATGTTCCAAGTAATATTGTTATAAGTCTTGTCGGCGCGGTTGATCCTTTTCAAGATATTGAGACATTAGAAAAATATTTTGGTGATATACCGGAAGGAGTCGCTGCACCTGAACCTCATGACATAGAAGTAGAGCAGACAGAGGAAAGAACGCTTGTGCAGTATGCTGAATCAAGCCCACAAATGCTTATTGCATACCACAAACCAAATTATCCAGATGCTGACGATGCCGCTATAACGATACTCAGCGAGATGCTCAGTGGCTCATCAAAAAGTCCTCTTTATGAAACACTTATAAAAAAAGAAAAACTTGCAATTCAGGTAGCCTCAGAAGAAGGACCAGGCACACGATATCCTAATCTTTTATTTTTCACCCTTGTTCCAAGGATGCCTACTTCTAATAAACAGCTACTTACTAGGTTTGATGAGCTACTTGTTCGGTTTTTATCCGAACCAATTTCAGAAGCGTTACTTGAACAATCAAAAAGATCGATTGCTATTTCGTACATTGGGCAGATGAAATCGAATCTTGCTCTTGCAACGACACTCAGTGAAGTGCAACTTCAATATAAAGATTGGAGTGCAATGATTGACTGGTATAAAGAAGCATTGTCCGTAACAAGTGACGATATTGTTAGGGTTGGAAAGAAGTATCTAGTAGCCAAAAATCGAACGATTGGTTTTTTAGAGAGAACTATTAAAAAGGGATCATGACGTGAAATTTTTAAGTAGGTTTTCTTTATTTTCTTCAACGCTCTTGTTTGTTGTT
Organism: Bdellovibrionota bacterium; assembly: GCA_044356295.1. Classification (GTDB taxonomy): domain Bacteria; phylum Bdellovibrionota_C; class UBA2361; order UBA2361; family JBIKWN01; genus JBIKWN01. Next base: position 26,389 of record JBIKWN010000007.1, on the reverse strand, counting down.
TTTGTTTTTACACAATCTGGATGTGCAAGTTATTTATTTGAACGATATAGGTTGGTCAATGAAGAAAATTTTACACCCCCCGCGTTATCAAAGTTTCGATTGTCAAATGGAGCAGTAGTATTTTTTAAAGAAGATAAAGAGCTTCCTACTTTTTCTGTGTCCGTTTATTTCCCTCGAGGAAGTCTTGCTCGAAATTCAAAAAACGCAGCTTCTTACGGAGCACTATCGTACCTTTGGAGAAGTGGTGGTGCTGGACTCTTTTCACCAGATCAACTTGATGAACGTCTCGAGGAGCTTTCTGCTTCAATTTCGGCAAATGTAGGGGATGAGTTTTCAACAGTAACACTCAGTGGACTCACTTCAGAGCTCGACCAGATCCTCCCACTTGCACGAGATGTGCTTTTTACTCCACGGTTTGATCAAGAACGATTGGCATTGTGGAAATCGCATTCGATTGATGCGATTAAAAAGCGAAGCGATTCAGCTGAGTCAATCGCAGCACAATCCTTTATTCAATTACTTTATAAAGATTCTATTCTGGGAACTCCACTACGTGAAAAAGATATAACAGAAGTTACAGAGGAATCAGTTGAAAATCTTTATAATTCAATTTTCTCACTTGACGGTGTAGTCGTTGCTGTATCGGGTGATCTAGAAAAAGATGAGATTAAAGAAAAACTTGAAGAGCTTCTAAAAGATGATGTTGGACTTGCTCTTAATCAAATTGAAGTTCCTCAGTTTACCTTTAAAAACAAACCAGGAATTTACTTTGTAGAAAAAAGTTTTCCTCAAGCGACTATTTACATCGGACAGCTTGGTCCGCATCGTTTTCCAGACGACTATCCTGCAATTGAAGTATTTAATGGAGTCTTTGGAAGTAGTGGGGCCTTTAGCTCAATGCTAACCAAAGCAATACGAACTCAAAAAGGGCTTTCCTATAGTGTTGCGGGAGGCATTTACCGAGATGAACCAATTGGTAGAAATTTTATCGGATTTCAAACAAAAAGCGCCTCAGTCGGAGAGGGTCTCATTACAGCTTTGAATACGCTTCAAGAAGCTAAAAAAGGTGATTTTACTGAATTACAGCTCCAGGACGTTAAAACAGCAGCTCGGAACTCATTTGTCTTCCGCTACGATGCTGTACCTGAAATAGTGAGACGTGAAGCCCTTAAAAGAATTCTTCACTATCCCTCTTCCTATGATGAGTCTTTTCTAGCGAAAATAGAGGCAGTGACTAAGAGTGAAGTAGTTGCTGCTGCGAACAAATACTGGAAGGAGGATGAACTTACCATTTTAATAGTTGGTGATAAGAACGCTTATCGCTCTCTCAAAAATGAATTAAGTAAAAAATCTGAAACTCACAGGGTCTTACAAAAACTTCCATTGAAGAAAATGAATTTTTCTTCAGAGCTCTTAATAAAATGATGAATAAATAAGATGAAATATAAATCCTTTCTTTTTTCAAATCTGTTTTTACTTTTTAGTATCTGCGGATGTTCTCCAACATCAGGTCTGAATCCTGATCAAGATAGACAAACTGCAGGTGCACTTGAAGGAGTTCTTACAGGAGCTGGTGCTGGTGCAGTTACAGCTTTTCAAGTTTCTTCACCAACTGGACCGGGGGCATTTGTCGGTGCTGGTTTTGGAGCAATTGCAGGAGCAATTCAAGGGGCTCAAGCAGATGAGGAAGAGCGGGCTCTGATTAAAATGAAACATGAAACTGCTCGTTTAGAATATAGAGCTGAAATGCAGGCTATTTTAGAGCGTTTCTTTGAGCGTAGGATTGAGCTTCATCCAAGTCGGGATATTTTCCCCGCAGATATCTTTTTCGATGCAGACACGGCAAATTTGACCAAACAGGGCTTTGAGCTCGCACATGAGCTTGCTCGCCTTAATAAAGAGCGCCTTCCTTGGTCTAGATTAGTTATAGGAAGTTATGTAAAAGCTAACGACGAAACTTCAGAATTTGCATCTTATCTTACTAAGAGAAGAGCTGTTGCCTTAGGCGATGCTTTTGTTAAATATGGGATTGAGCCTCGAAGAATCGAGACTCGACCTGTGGTAATTCAAGGTCCGCTTGTTGTGGCACTAGGGGAACCACCTCTAAGATATGCACAGGCGATTGAGCTTATAGCAGTAGATAGATAGAATATAATTATGGCAGCTAAAAAAGATACAAAAACACCAAGAACAAAAATCGCTTCTCCTGAAGTAGAAGGCGGAGCTAAGATTGGCACATCAGCAGAATTAAAAAGCTTTCTTTCGAACATGCTTGATAAAATTAAGGAAGATGCTGCTCCTGCTATTTATATTGCATCAGCAATGAATCAGGTTCTTAACATGCCTGATATCTATACGCTTCTTGATAATGAGACACGTGAATTAGCACGTGATATCTGGTTAAGGCTTAAGGCTTCTGGATTTCAAGTTAAAAATCCTCCAGTGCTGTTCCCTGAAGGGGATACGGTAGTTCGGTAATTTTTTCTGAGTTCTTTGTTCGCTCCTAAAGACCGATCTGCCGGTGTGAAAAAATCGTATCTTTCGCTGAATCATATGGACTGATCGAGCAGATACGTGTCTATATGAAATTAAAAAATACCAATTTAATTGCGCTATCTTGCTTCTATCTATTTGTATTTATTCAACTTTCTAGCTCTTCTTTTGTCTCTGCCCAGACAATTGAATTACAAAACGGTCAGACCTATGATTACACCAGTAAACCAGGCGAGCGACCAAAATCACTTACATTTGTCCTTCGTTCAAAAGAGAATGAAACGAGTACAGTAAATTACTCTATCACTGCTCCTACAAAATCAATCATTAAAGGGTCGAATGCTGTTTTTTCGAATGGTTCAGCTTCGATAACTTCGATAGTTTCAGGATACCAATTCCCTCAAAAATTAGCTGACCAAGATTCAAGATTTAAAAAACAGATCGTTCTTTCAAAACAGAAAACAGGAAATGGTAGTGATATAACATACTGCAATGGTCATCTTTTAGATGCTGATTTACCTGATTGGCTTTTTAGGTATCGAGATGCATTTGGTCGTAATCCAAGTCCTTTTAATGTTCTTTGTGATTACATAAATCCTGAATGGGAGACTATCCCAGGCGATGGAAGTAGCGGCGAAAACGGTCCACAGGTTAGATCGTTTACTATGCATATCTTTCGCGATGAATGTAAAAAAACTGGAAAATATGCAGCTATCATTCAAGTGGATCTGTCAAAAGTATCAAAAGCTTCAATTGCAGCAGGATTTAAGATTAGTATTACAGCTACAGAATCCGAGTTTGAAGGAAGAAAAGCAGCTTCATTAAAGCCATCAGGTGATGGACAATTCAAAGGACAACCACTCCTACTTACGAGCCCTGTTGGGGTCTTGAATGATATACATGACTATGGTTTTTGGTCAGCTGGACGTAATAAGAGATTACAAAGAATTGTTAATCATAGAATTGTTCGAAGAAATATTATTTACTTCGGAATGATATTTGAATACTCACTACCGCAGAAAAGTTTAAATGGTAGGCAAATGACTGTATACACTTACGATGCATCAGCTGCATACGGAGTATGTTTTCAGGCAGTAAAGAGAAGACAATACTACAACGGATATCCGAACTAGTTATTAATCAACTTTATCAGCATCGCTTTCATCGTACTTCTGTCCGTTGATAGCTTTACGCAGTAATTGACTTGGTTTGAATTTCACAACCTTTCGTGCACGAAGTGTAATGGTGGCACCAGTTTGTGGATTACGTCCTCTACGTGGTGGTTTTGCTTTGACTTCGTACGAACCGAATCCAGAGAGCATAACTTTGCCATCTTTTGCTAACATCTCTTTAATTATCTCGATATAATCTTCAACGATATCGGCGGCTTTTTGCTTATCAACAGGCATCGTTGCATAGATTGCATCGGCGAGGTCTGCTTTGGTAAGGCAATATTTGTTGTTGCTCATGTGTTTAAGTCTCTAAAATTATTAAAGATCTTTCAAGCTAAAATTTATCATCTTTTCAATTAGATTCAGAGCTAAACTATTGGGATTTATTTAATTTTGTCCGATGATCTATTATCTGTATGAGCATAGAAGAGATTAAGAAAGACGACGAGATAAAATTCAAAGAGAATCTCCGTCAAACCCTTGAAATTACTCAAGAAACTCTGCAGGCTGCTGGTATTGTACCTAAGAAAAAGGAAGTCAGTTTTGAAAGAGCTAAATCCTTAGTACAAGAATTCGAGCCGGTACCATGGTTTATTTGGCGACTTTCAAACTTTGTTTTCGGAAAGTCGGGTAAGCCTACTAAGGCTAGTGAAGGGTTAACTCTTGGACTAAAAAAGCTTCTTCTCGCTGCTGCATCTGATCGAGTGCTTGGAAAAGCTGGGGATATTACAACTACCAGGGAAGCTTATAAAGTACTTCGAAGTGATGTGATTGCTGCTGCAAGTGTTATTCAAGCTATCTCTCGAAAATTAAAAACTAAAAATAATGAAAAACTTTGGCAGCCAATTTTAGATGATGCGATCATTCGTGCCCACATAGGGTTTTTTGTTGGGCAACTGAATTCCGATTTTAGTCCGGGTAGGGGTATGCTTGCTGGTTTTGCAGGAAGAATCGGATTAGTAGTGCTTCTTGCAACAGGGTCTCAAATGGATGCAGAACAAGCGATGAGACTACTTGCAGATGGTAAAACCTTACGAGAAGTAGGAGAGAAAATTTATGGCATCGATCCTCTTCAAATCAGTGCATTAATTCTTTCAGCGAGTGGTTGCGGAAAAGATGCTAGTTTTGGAACAATGTCATATGCCAATCTGTCTGCAAATGAAACGGTCAATATTGAATCGTCATTCGAACAACAACAGTGGCTTGCAGCATTTGCAATTACCGAAGCCGTTCGTACGCAATGCTTAGAAACCATACGAGAATCTCTTTGGAGTGTCCTTGGTTTTCGTACTCAATCTGATAAAGATGACTTAGAAGAATTAGTAAAAATTCTTATTCGCAAAGGTCATGGCTGGGATTGGATGATTTAAATTATTTTTTTGCGCTAGATTATAAAGCGTTCCATATCCGTGCCCGATGCCTTTACTGGGCATGACACTGAGTAATAAAAATCAATACTTTAGGGACTTTCAGAAGTTCACCTTATTACTTATCGCTTTATTTTGCTTTGTAAGTTTTGATACGCAAGCTCAAAACTTTAGAATTAAAATTACTCAAGACAATGGTATCCCTGCTGCTGCGGTGAAAGTGCAGGGTAATAATGGTTTTGGAACAGATGTCACTAATGCACAGGGGCAAGTAGATGTTCCTGCATCAGTTGCGAATCCTACCGTTGTTTTTGCTGGTGGTGGATTTGAATTTTCACCGCCGTCGTTGACAATTAATACCAGCACATGTCCCGGGTATATATGTTCTATTATTGCTAGTGCTAGCAGTACACCTGCTCAAATTATTCAATTTTCTTTGATTGATATCTCTGGTGCACCTTATCCTAATATGCCCGTGGTCCTCTTAAGTGGTAAGGGCTCATGTTATGCTCCTAAATATACAGATAGTGATGGCACTGTATTTTTTGCAGCTCCACGAAGAAGTAGTGTTTGTAATGATAAAAACAACACAGACGTTGATGATAACTATACTTTGTTACCACTATCACCGAGTGGTCAGTCATGTACTTTTACAACATTATTAAAAAATAAATTTAACGCATGCCCATCATCATCTTCTGCTACAGTCTATGTATCAGGAAGTTGCGCAACAAATACAACTCCTTCTCCGGTATCAGGACAAGTTTCCTATACTTTAAAATTTCTAGAGAGAAATACCGGGAGTGGAATTTGGGGCGCCTTAATCAATATAAATAATGGGATTCCTACGATTACAACCGATAGTACTGGTACAGCTCGTGTTACTCTCGATGGTTCTACATCTTACAGTGCAGTCGTAACTGGATCGAAGTTTGAAACATTACCGTTGTATACTATTTCACCTCAAACATGTCCGAACAGAATATGTACATGGTTTGGAGCAACTCGTGATTCTGTTATGTCTTTGATTCCTGTTCAGGTATTAAATGCCGGAACAACACCACTTGAAAGTGTAGCAGTTGATGTTACTAATAGTTGCTTAGAAACAACACGTCAGTTTACTGATTCAACTGGTAAAGCGCTTTTTGGAGCAGTAAGACAAACAACCTGTAATCCACTGTATACGGTCTTTCCAAGTCGGCAAGGATTCACATTTACCCACAGTAGTGGTAGTCCTTTTCAGTTCTGCCCTGACCAGGCAACAAGTCCCGTTAGTTTATCTGCTTTTACTGCAGGAGACGTTCCATTGCTCTCATCGGTTAGTGGAGTTGTATATGATCTTTTGGGATTGCCACAGCCAAATGTACGAATATTAAATAATGGGTCTGTCGTTGCTACTTCTGATACGGAAGGTAAATATACAATCTCAACTGCACAAAACTCTTCACTCGCACTTAATTCTTTTCTTCCTAATTCAACACTTCTTTACGACCCATCCTATCAACAATTTATAAATGTTGATGAAGATAAAAAATTAAATTTTTACTCTGTTGCTCCAGATTCTTCGATAGGAAATTTGCCACCGGTTGGTCCCCCATGTCCAGTTCAGTTTTTTAATACGATTAGTGGACGGGTACTTAATGACTTAGGGCAACCTATTTCAGGGGCAGTAGTGATGAATAATTTCTCTGCTCCTATTATTACAGATTTGGATGGAGTTTATAGCTTTATAGTTAACCAAGGCTCCGATAACTGGGTTTCAGCTTCATATGCAAATTGGGATTTTCTACCAGTTGCATACTCTGAGCCAAATATTCGTTGTGATAAACAGAATGCTGATTTTGTTCAGGTAGGCAAAACAAGTTACAAAGTTACTGGTAAAGTATTTAGACATACAGGAACGGTTCTTTCCGGAGCAACAGTTACTGCAACACTCGGAGATGGATCTGTGCGCACCGATATTGCTGATGATGAAGGAGCCTATTCATTTGATATCGATAATGGAATTTCGTTTGTGCTGACATCTTCAAACCCTGATATGGTTTTTCTTCCTGCGCAGTTCTCAGAGCGTGCAGAACGCGATTTTCTGAATATAAATTTTAATCAAGTAGCACCAACTGCTACTCCAACTGCTACATTTACTGCGACCAATACTGCAACACTCACGCCTACATCAACAAGAACTCCAACACCTACCGCTACATTCACATTTACAAACACTGCAACAGTAACTCCAACGATGACTTTTACCAGTACTGCTACAGTTACACCTACTGCAACGCGGACTCAAACTTCTACCAGTACATTTACCGCTACAGTGACTCCAACATTTACCAATACAGCTACAATCACTCCGACTCCGACCTTTACAGGGACATCAACGGCAACACCTACAAATACAGCAACTTCAACTCAAACACCTACTTTGACTTTTTCAGTAACACCAACAGCAACAAATACGCTAACTGCTACTCCAACAAGTACTACAACTCCAACAGCAACGTTAACTGTTACTAATACACTAACGCCAACTCAGATACCGAGTCCTTCTATGACACCTTCTGTGACACCAATTAATACAAATACGCCAACACAACAACCAACATCTACGTTTACTGCAACTTCTACTCAAACATCAACTATCACACCATCACCATCACCAACTGCAACGGCGACTGTTACCTCGACATCGACTTCAACAAATACGCCTACAGCAACGTATACACCGGCTCTGCCCTTTACTCTTACATCAATGTGTTCACTCGATTCTACTTCGTTAGCATGGAGAGTAATTAATCCGTACTCATCTGATTTGACTTTAACTTGGGAGTTATATGGATCGACAGTAAAAGGATCTATTATAGCTGCTGCAAATGCTCATACGTTCTTTTCTACAACAAGACTTCCAAGTGGAAATACTTTGGGACTTTTTCATAATGGTGTTCAGGTTGCTATAAAAGCGTCTGGTCTACAGATTTGTCCTACACCCACACCAACCAGGACAAATACTCCAACAATCACGCCAACCATAATCGTTCCAACTGCTACTGCAACCCCAACTCCAACGATTACCGAAACGCCACTTCCTACTTCAACCCCAACTAATACAGCTACACCAGTAGTTTGTTCAGTGGCTGGAAATATTCGAGAAGTCTCACGAGTAATGTCATCTCCATTCCAAAGTCGCGTTCAAAGAAGTGGTGCCAGAGTCGTTATTACATCGCAACGTAATACCAAAAAATCATATTCGTGGGTTGTGAATGATGATTCATTTAGAATCGTTGTTCCTTGTGATGATCCTTATAGAATTCGAATGACATTTACACGCTCTGGTATAGAAGTCAGATCTCGTCCAACAGAGTATAAAAATGTTTGGCTACTTTCTGATTCACGACCTCGAGGAACAGGGTATTCGTTTGGATTAAGAGCGGTATCGACTGGAGTTAGTGCTCAAAACAGGAGGTTAGCTAAGTAATCATGATGAAACATTTCGTTAAATCAATGATCGTTATTGCTTTAGGATGTTTGATTCCTGTTATGGAATCCTCGGCTCAATCATTAGTCAACACTGGACAATATATTGTATCAGTGAAAAATGAGTTTAGGGCTGAGCAGGCTGTTTCTATGATGGAAGATGCTACGAATCAACAATTAGCGATAACCGAGCAGCTGCCTGGAATTGGGATTATGGTCGTTAGTCCACCTGAACAGAAAGATAAGCCTTCAAGAATCAGGGCTCCTATGGTTAACGCTTGTGACAAACTTCGAAAGCATGAGCGAAAACTTCGACAGATGGGTCAATTAAAAATCTTTAGAAACTATGCAAGTCACTGCGATCCAAATGCGATTCTGCAAGCTTCTGCTACACCGAATGACCCTTATTATTCTTTGCTATGGGGAATGCAACGTATGAGTATGCCTGCTGCATGGGACTATACAACTGGTTCAAGTCAAGTTGTTGTTGCGGTCATTGATACAGGCGTTAATTATAATCATCCAGATTTAGCTGCAAACATTTGGAGAAATTCAAGAGAGATTGCTGGTAATGGTATAGATGATGATGCAAATGGTGTTGTTGATGACATATACGGATACAACGCAATCAATAATAGCGGAAATCCAATGGATGATAATGGTCACGGTTCACACTGTGCTGGAACGATAGGTGGTGTTGGAAATAACGGTACAGGAGTTGTCGGAGTCAGCTGGAATGTAAAAATGATTCCAGTGAAATTTTTAAGTTCATCCGGTTCTGGATCATTAGCTCATGCGGTCACAGCGTTGCAGTATGTACGAAGATTGAAAGAACGCGGAGAACCAATTGTTCTTACCAGTAACTCATGGGGTGGTGGTGGATATTATAATGTCCTCTATGACGAGATTTCTGCGTCTAGAAATGCTGGGTTACTTTTTGTTGCTGCTGCAGGTAATAGCGGAATGAATTCTGATGCATCGCCTCAGTATCCTGCTGCATACAATCTTGACAATATTGTTTCTGTAGCTGCAATTGATTCAAATGGTGCTTTGGCTAGTTTTTCAAACTATGGAGCTACTACTGTAGACTTGGGTGCCCCTGGTGTTGGGATTTCTAGTACATGGATCAACAACCAATATAACTCTATCAGTGGAACTTCCATGGCAGCGCCTCATGTTAGTGGTGCGCTTGCATTATTTAAGGCTTATTCAAATGCCTTAACAATATCGCAATTAAAATCGACACTTTTGTCTAATACTTCCTATAATGGTGCGTTAGTTGGTAGAACTCTTACTGGTGGAGAACTTAATGTGTTAAGAGGCCTACAGCAGCTTGTAATGAATCCTCCGACCCCTCCAGCTCCTGTTGTACCAACTGCAACTCCAACATCGACTCCTACTCCAACTCGCACACCAACAGCCACCCCAACAATGACACCAACGATGACTCCAATACCCCAGCCTGGTGTTTTATCATTAATCGTCCTTGATGCCTTACGTGGTACTGGAATCTCTCAAGTCGCAGTAACAGTTAAAAGTGGAAACGCTATCGTAGCAAGTGGTATGACTGATTCAACGGGCAGAATGAACACTGCTCAACTTTCAGGTGGAATTTATACAGTTACTTTTTCAAAAGCAGGACTAACCTTTGAATCTAATTCTTATCAAGTTACGGTCAATCAAAGCACCACAGTGACTGCTCGAGCCTATCAATCAGGATATACGCTTGAAGTTAAAGTGGTGGATCGTATGAATGCCTCTGCGATGTCTGGTGCTTATGTAAGTGTTTTTGTAGATGGTTCACTTTACGGGGCAGCCGTGTCTAATGGATCCGGACTGGTAACCTTTACTATTCCTTATGGGACTGCTTATAGAGTCGATGTTATGCAAGAGGATTATTACCCTCAAAGTATTACAGGTGAGATAACTGGAACAGTAAACCGGATAGTAGCGTTAGCAAATCAATAGTGTTGCTACTTTTATGAACGACAAAAAGTATTTTTCCAATCGTTAAAATTTTGCACTTCGCCCTGATTTTGAAAGGTATATAATAAATTAAGATGAAGGTTGTAAAATGCAGATCCTTCTTCATGTAATGGAGTTTCATTCAAAATTGGTCCAGAAGGAAATTCTGCGGAACACGGACTAATCACAGCAGAAGAACCGTAACTTGTTGGATGCGGCTCTTTATTTATGCTTCCTACTAACGCAGAATGAATAACATAAATCTGATTTTCAATTGCTCTAGCAAGACATGAAAAGCGGACACGGTTGAAGCCATGCACCGTTTCAGTTGATGAGGGCACACAAAGAATCTGCATCCCGGCTTGGCAAAGCGTTCGACAGTATTCGGGGAACTCAGAGTCATAACAAATGAGTACACCTATTCTTGTATCATCTAGAATTTCAATCTTAGTTCCACGAGATAGTTTCTGAATTTGATTCTCATAAGAAACAAGTTGGTTTTTAATTTGGAAACGAGTTGCATGTGTGTTTGAAGTAATAGGGCAAACGTTTGAAATACCGCCAAAAGCATCACTGAAAAAAGTTCCACCAACAATCGTAACGCTATGTTTTTTTGAGAATTCTTCTAGTGTACTCACGTACTCTTTGGCATATCGTACCAGAAGAGAAGGAGCATCTTCCTCTGAATAAGAAGGAAATAGTGAGTATAGCTCTGCTACAGTATATTCAGGAAGGACAATGAGTTCAGCGTCTTTCTGGATTGCTTCGAGAAGTACCGTATTTACATGATTAAAAAAATCATCCTTATGAGAAATTTTATTTATTTTAAAATTAATTGAACTTACTTTCATACTGGTCGCCATTCGAGAAGTGCAGCTGCGTTGCCGCTTTCTTGATCATCCATATAATCTTCAATTACATCAAGAAATGTAAGACCCAGTTTTAATAGTGGCGTCAGTGTTCTGTCGTTATATTCTAATGATGCAACGCGAAGACAATAATCATTCAAAGTTAGTGAGTCATGATGTTTATCATTATAGTTGCTATAATCTGGTATCCGGCAAGCCGTTCCATAACGCAGAAGGTTTAATTTTTTTACAACAGCAAATCTCACTTCATAAAGTTTTTTACCGACACCTTGTTTTCGGTGAGAAGGATGAACGCTAATATCTGCACCGTAGAGCGTAGTTCCTTTTGGGTCAAATGTATTAAACATGAAGCCGCCAAGAGTTTCATCCCAACCTTTGTGTTTATTCCAATTCTCTTCATTAATAAGCGAGGCGCTTGCACTTCCTATTATATGTTGAGTCTCAGAATGTTCTGCTACTAATTGTCCGTCAGGAAAAATTTGAAGATGTTGTTCGAGATGAATTTGTTTCCAAAGTAAATCTTCGTCAAATGGTGGAGGAAAACAATCCCGTTGTAGGGCGACGACTCCATCGATATCTTGAAGAGTCATTGTTCTTATTACTATCCGCGACATAAAGAAGATTGGATTATTATTGTTTAATGAGCAGTGTAATAAGTGTATTATGATGAATGCAAGTGAAGATATACCCGGTGAAGTGCTCACTTAGTAGTTGCATGATTGAGATTGATACCTATTAGGTTGCTCAATGTTTTTTTTTATAAACGAGACCCTATTTCCGCCTCGCTGCCTCGAGCGCTTCGGCAATCTCCTCGTCTCTCCTTTCAGTGTATCTCATCGTAATTCGAACATCACTGTGTCCCAATGCTTGAGAAACTAAACGGATATCTTTTGAATCTTCTAATAGCTCAATAGCAAACGAGTGACGAAGTAAATGAGGATGGAGTTTCGTACCCTGAGAAAACTCGCGTACAGCTCGCCAGATTGTTTTTGGATCTAAGTAAAATGATTGAGGTTTCGTTGGTACAGCATTATGAGTACTTATAAAAAGTGGATGATCTTTTAAAATTTTTGCTGTAAGCGTTGGGTAGAATTTTTTTAACTGTTTCTCTCGAAGCTCAAGATAAATCTTTAATTCATCTCTTACTTTTGTAGTAATATATACGTTTCGAAATTTTCTACCTTTCGTTCGAACCCCTTCAATCCAGGATAAGTCTTCCTTAATTTGAGCACCTTTTAATAGCCTAATCTCTTCTGCTCTTAAACCTGTATCGAGTAGAAAATTAAAGAGTGTAAAATTTCTTTGACGGGTAAAGTTTGGTTTTTCTTTTATCTTTAGTTTTGCAAATGCGCGAATTTTTTCAATCTCATCATTTGAAATAGATTTTGGACGAAGCGGTGCTGTTTTAGGAGGTTTGACTTCTCGTGCAGGGTTAATAAATCCTGAAAACTTTTCACTCAGTGTTCTTCCCATATGTTTTAGAGTTGCCAGGCGTCTTGTGACAGTTGCAGGGGATTCACCAGCACGAAGACACTCCTCAACAAATGCTTGAACAGCAGAGTAGTCCCAATCTTTTACAAGAAGGCTTTTGTCATTTTTCTTTTTTCGAAATTCAGTTAGAAATCGAACAAAATGATAGAGGTCAAGTTTTTTAGCACGAGCAGTATGACCAGATGATGTTGCATAAAATTCAATGTAGCTTTCAATAAGCTCAATAAGATTCCCTTGGGCAATTGAATCTGAGTGACGGCTTTGGCTAAAAGGGTTCATGGGTATTTCTTAAACAAAGTATAAACCAGCTTTTCGTTATAGAAAGAAGGAAAATCGGATTTAAAGGATTAATTGACACTCTTAGTTGTACTTGTTATTAACTCTTTCAGTAAGTTTGGGTTACAGAAAGGAATTCTCCTTTTGTAGCTCTTAGGGAATGTGGTGAGAATCCACAACGGTCCCGCCGCTGTATGCTCTTAATTCTTTGTTAGCCACTGTCTCTTTTTGAAGAGGTGGGAAGGTAAAAGAGGTGCCCCTGTAAATAATAGAGGCACTGAGTAAGTCAGAAGACCTGCTTGCTGAACTCTGTATAAATTTAATTTATGCATGGTTTTTTAAATAACTACTCTCGTGGACTGGAGTATTCGTAATGAATAAGAAAACAATTCCGCTTGGAATAGGTGTTCTCCTATTCTTGGTATCCCCCTTCAACTCGTACTCACAAGATTTATCCAATACTGGAATGAATCAATCGCCTGAAATAATTGTCACGGCAGACCGAGTACCATATCCAAAATCACAAGTTGCTTCTTCGGTAACAGTGATTTCCTCTGAACAAATACAGGCATCACAACAACAAACAGTTGGAGAAATCCTCAGAGGAGTTCCAGGTGTGGATGTTGTACAAAGTGGTGGACCTGGAGGCAACGTGTCCGTGTTTATTCGTGGCGCAAATTCAGAGCATACACTTGTGATTGTCGATGGTATTGAATCAAATGATCCAATTTCGCCGACACGAGCATTCGATTTTGCAAATTTTAGTTTAGATAATATTGAACAGATCGAAGTAATACGGGGTCCTGGAAGTGTGCTGTATGGATCTGATGCAATTGGTGGAGTCATTCTTATTACTACAAAAAAAGGAGAAGGTCCTCTTCAAACGACAGTTTCTGCGGAGGGAGGCTCGTTTGGCTCTTTCTCTGAACATGCAAGACTAAGTGGTGGTGATAAAGAATCAACCTATTCTTTCACTGCATCGCAAAGAAATAGAGATGGTTTTTCATCTGCAGATAAGCGAGATGGAAATAATGAAAAAGATAGTTACGATACTACAAATGTATCAGGACTAGTAACTAATAAGTTATCCGATACAGTAGAGAGTTCACTAGTTGCTCGTTACTCGAATGCGAGAACGGAGCTCGATAATTTTGGTGGAGTAGGTGGCGACGATCCAAACCGCGTACTTTTTGATAATCAAGTATTCACACGTGGACAATTGGCAACCAATTTTTTTGGTGGCGTTCTAAAACAGAAAATTGGAATCGCTTATGCCAATCATTGGTATGATGATAATAATAGAGTTGATGAGGCACGTCCGCTTGACTCGATTGTCAGTAACTATACTGGTAAAAGTAGAAAAGTAGACTTGCAAAACGTTGTGAAGGCTTCTGAGCAAGTTGACATCACATTTGGTTATGAAAATGAAACGGATCAGGGAAGTTCCTCATTCGCATCAGACGGACGTTTTGGTCCCTTTGTTGATATCCTCGATGATACCTCTGTCACAACGAATGGCTATTACCTTCAAGGTCGTTGGAACTATGACGATACGTTGATTACATCAGCAAGCGGCAGAATTGATGAGCACAGTGTTTTTGGATCACAGTCTACTTGGAAAGTAGGACCTACGTTGTTGCTCGGTGATACAAAGATATCGAGTACACTTGGAACCGGATATAAAGCTCCGAGTATCTTTCAGCTCTATTCTTCTTATGGAAATCGAGATCTTCGCCCTGAAGATAGCCTAGGATGGGATGTTGGTATCGAGCAATCGTTATATAAAGATCAGATGACATTCGGTGTTACGTATTTTAATAATGACTTTAATGATCTGATAACTTTTGATCCGACTACCTTTAAATCAGAAAACATTGCGAATGCACAAAGCTCAGGGATTGAAGTATTTTCGACAAGTAAATTTGGCACAGATCTGAATCTTGATCTGAGCTATACAATGACGAATACAGAAGATTCTGAAACAAATGAAAGGCTTTTAAGACGTGCAAGAAATAAAGCAAAAGTTGCAGTTCGATACCAAGCAACTGAGAAATCTGAAGTCGGCATCGAGATGTTAATGAACGGAAAAAGGTTAGATAATGATTTCTCGACTTTTCCTGCAACACCAGTTGATCTTGGAGGGTATGTATTATTAAACCTTACGAGTAGATATAAAATTTCAGATCAATTTGAGATTTTTGGAAGAGCAGAAAATATTCTCGACCAGGAATATCAAGAGGTTCGTGGGTTTGGTACGCAAGGTGCTGCTTATTTTGCAGGTTTTAAATACGACCTTTAAACCTTTAGAGCAGCTGAAGTGAATCTAGTATTAATAAGCAATAAATTTTTATACTGGATTACTTCAGCAGCTCTGTTTCTTATTTTTTCTTTAGAAGGAAATACAGAAAAAAGTTGTGAAAGAATTGTGAGCATAGCACCGAGTGTTACTGAAACAGTGTATGCCCTTGGGCTTGGGGAGCATATTGTTGGAGTCACTTCGTATGATACCTATCCCAAAGAGGTTACGTTGAAAACACAGATTGGGGGATTTCTAGATCCAAATATTGAAGCGATTGTAGCACTTCGACCAACACGTGTTATTGGATTAAGTGAGCAGGAGAGTACGCTAAAATTATTACAGAAATTAGACTTACACACTCTTGCTGTTGATCATCGTTCTATAGACACTATTTTAAATAGTTTTAAAGTAATTGCAGATACTTGTGACGTATCTTCTGCAGGGAGTGTACTTTTTGAAAAAGTTAGTGGGGCTTTGCATGAAAGTAAAAGTAAGACTGCAAATGTTACAATCAAAAAGGTTTTAATTGTCGTTTCAAGAGATTATGAAAGTAGTGATTTGCGAGAAGTTTATATATCGGGGAAGGATGGTATGTATGATTCCCTTCTTTCGTATGTAGGTGGTGAAAATGTTTTTAAAAAAGAATTCGGGTCGATAACGGCAGTTTCATTAGAGGGAATCTATGCGCTTAATCCTGATGTAATTATTGAAGTTTTACCCCAAGGATTCATGACAAAACATACAAAGCAGAATCTAAAGACACCTTGGAAGGCTCTTTCTTTGATTAAAGCAGTTAGAGACGATAAAATATTTTTTATTGATGATGATTGGGCAACGATTCCTGGTCCACGAATTCCTCTTTTGCTGAATAAGTTTTTTTCAATTTTACATCCAGATTTGTCGTCATGAATCATATTTTAGAAATACGAAATCTCACAGTCGGTATTGGTAAGAAAAAGATTCTCAGTGATGTTTCTTTTTTCATCGATACACATGAGATTGTATCGCTCATCGGCGTTAATGGTGCTGGTAAAACTACTTTGTTAAAAAGTATTGCAGGGCTCGTCCCATTAATAAGTGGTGAAGTGATTATTGATGGTCTTTCAGTGAGTACCTTAACTCATCGCCACCTTGCACGACTTGTTTCGTACTTACCCCAAAGACTTCATATTACTTATCCTATTCAAGTCAAAGATTTTGTTTTGCTAGCACGATATCCGCATGTAACCTCGCTGTTTGGGTATCAAAAGCAAGACAGGTTAGCTGTTGATGATGCAATATCGATGCTACACCTTGAAAGTTTTTCCGAAAGATGGATGCACGAACTAAGTGGTGGTGAACAACAACGAGTTTTTCTTGCAGGGGCTCTTGCTCAAAAAGCAAAGTTAATTATTCTTGACGAGCCAACTGTTTACCTTGATCCGGTGCAACAAAAACGTTTATATGAAACAATAGTATCTCTTAAACAAAATAGTGATGTTTCATTTCTTATTGCTTCTCATAACATAGCAGCCAGTACACAGTATTCAGATCGTATTTTATCGATTTCTTGTGGCGGACTTATCTTTGATGGACCTTCGAGTCAGTTTTCCTTTGAGGAGTCCATAACTGCAACATATGGGCAGGATGTTACTCTGTGACAAGTCATACCCGAAGCTTACTTATTATAATTTTTATTGTTGGAATAGTTGTTATCGCAACAGCGCCATTTTTGGGTGTAATTAAAATTTCTTTTTTAGATCTATATGATGGCGAACTGTCGAAAATCTTTTGGTCAGTCCGTGTGCCACGTGTGCTTTTAGCATTTTTTGTAGGGTCTGTTTTATCGGTTTGTGGCTCTGTGTATCAATCGATTTTCCGAAATCCATTAGCTTCTCCGTATACGTTAGGAGTTTCATCTGGTGCTGCTGTTGGAACAACAATTGTTATGATGTTTCTATCTTCACAATTCTTATCAGGCAACGCCGTAATCATAGGTGGGATTCTCGGCGCAATTATGACGACAGGATTTGTTTCATTTTTAGGATTTTCAGTCAAAGGAGATTCGCAATCTCGTTTATTACTTGCTGGTGTTATACTTAGTTTTTTTCTTTCAAGTATTGTTTTGTTTTTGCAGTATATCGCAGATTTTTCAGAGATCTTTCGAATGACAAGATGGTTGATGGGCAGTTTAGAGGTAGTTGGATATCACGCTGTTGGAATCATCGCTGTTATCTCTTTTTTCACACTACTCATTAGTATACTCAAAAGCGATGAATTGGGTTTGATTGCTATTGATGCTGAATTTGCAAAATCGAAAGGCGTTTCGGTTGAGCGAACAATATTTCAGCTCTTTAGTATTACTTCAATCGCGATCGGAATTGTTGTTACTTTTTGTGGACCGATTGGATTCGTCGGTATTGCAGTGCCCTATCTTGCTCGTGCGGTTGTAGGATGTCATTGTCGATTACAACTTATTCTTAGTTACTTCTTAGGCGGTATTGTACTTCTTGCCTGTGATACGTTTGCTCGTGTTGTTATTGCCCCAGCAGAGATTCCAGTAGGCGTTGTGACTGCACTTATTGCTTCACCTTTTGTATTGGTAATATTACTTCGGCAAGGTAATTCATTAAGAACAATTTGATTGTATGAATCAGTGATTGCAATTACAATCATTGTTATATGACTGGATCCCCAGTTTTTGATTCCTCAACACTCCGCGCCATTGACGCGATACATCCTGCATCTGAAAAGCTTTGTCAGATGATTGATGCAAATCATGCACTTGAAGTTCAAGTAAAGCCTGATAATACCCTTGTGATGAATATAGATCTGGCTTTGCAGCATGAGATATCAAAAGTCCTTGCAAATGAAGTTGTCGTCAGTGAAGAGCTTCCGGAAACTCATCACCTGATTGGTGGGCAGAAAGAATACTTTGTTATCGATCCACTCGATGGTACTACAAGTTGTAAAAGATTTTTTACTAGCCGTGATACTCAAGTTGGTTTTGGTCCAATGATTGGAGTAGTAAGAAACGGTTCAGTGCATGCAGTTGCTTTTTTTAATGCTCCCCAACGTGCGTTGTTTGTTGCAGAACGTGGCAAAGGTGCATGGATTAAAAAACAAGGTAGCCAGTTTTTGAAGTTGTCACCAAGTATCCCTAAACAACTTGTCGAGTGTGGATTATTATTTTATGCAGGACTAAACGGTGAACTGCCTTTTATAGAAAATATTAGAAGAAAAGATCTAGTTGAAAACCTTTACCGTTTTGGTGGTTTTGCAAATGATTGCTCGAGACTTGCTCAGGGGTTTGAACAGGTGCAAGTTCAGTTTACAGTGAAAGCATGGGATCTTCCTGCAGCCTTGCTTATTGAAGAGGCTGGGTTGATGGTTAAAGTTAAGGATACTTCGTTGGGGTGGGTGAGGCTATCTGATTGGAAGGTTGCTGAGGTTAATCCTGTTTTGGCTGCACCTGCACAGTTCTTTGAAAACTTGCTCTGACGACTCAGTGGGTCTGAATCGTTAATTCTGTAAAAAAATATGAATAAAAACTGAATAATAACAAAGAGATATGAATTTGCTTGTTAAGTTGTCGTAATATCGCAATAATACGATATATGAACTTAAACCAAATCTTATCCTCCGAATCGCTTAACCAGGCTTCGCACTGTTTGAAGATTCTTGGCAATGCGACAAGGTTGAAAATTGTTTGCGAATTATCAGATGGCGAAAAAAGTGTGAAACAAATTTCGATAAGTCGAAATCTTCCACACAACGTCGCGTGTGAACACCTTCGCTTGCTTCAACATTGTGGTTTCATTTCCAGTGAGCGAGTAGGGAAAGAAGTAAGATATAAAATTAAAGATACGCATCTTTTAGATCTACTTGTTTGTATTAAAAAAAGATTTTCATAAGGAATATATATGTCACGTTCAATCACTATAGAAGAAGCTAAAAAGAAATTTGAATTAGGGTGCCCGGTAATCGATGTGCGTACTCCAGCTGAGTACCGTGGGGGGCATGTAGTTCGAGCCGTTAATATTCCATTGAATGAAATTGATCCACAGAAAATTAAATCTCTCTTTGATCATCAAGAAGTTCTTATTATTTGTCAGGCAGGAACGAGAGGAGAAAACGCTTGCACAAAACTTGAATCGTTAGGATTTACTTCTGCTCTTAATATCAGCGGTGGTACATCTGCTTGGATACAATCGGGTTTACCTATTGAGAAAGACGAAATGTCATGTGGCGTAATAAGTATTGATAGACAGGTGCGAATAGCAGCAGGTTCGCTTGTTCTTGCTGGTATTATTCTTCATGCAGTTACTTCTCAAAGTGGATGGCTCATGCTGAGTGGATTTGTTGGTGCAGGATTAGTCTTTGCAGGCATGACTAACACCTGCGGTATGGCTTTGATTTTAGCAAAAATGCCCTGGAATAAATAAAGATAGGAATTATATGAAAGTTGTTATTATTGGTGGCGTTGCAGGTGGAGCAAATGTTGCAACAAGATTACGAAGAATATCTGAAGACGTTGAAGTGGTAATGTTTGAAAAAGGTCCTTATGTATCTTTTGCAAACTGTGGGCTGCCATATCATATTGGAAAAGAGATCCAGTCACGCAGTAAGCTTTTAATGGCTACACCTGAAAGCTTAAAAGCCCGATACAACATCGACGTTCGGATACACAGTGAAGTAACTAAGATTGATCCACAAAAGAAATTCGTCATAGTTCAAGATGTCCTTACCGGAAATACGTACCAAGAGAGTTTCGATCATCTTGTAATTTCAACTGGTGCTTCTCCAATTAAACCTCCAATAGAAGGTATTGATGCGGCAGGCGTTTTTACTCTGCGAGACATGGGTGATATGGATTCAATTATTCAGTGGATTGATACCAAGAATCCCCAACATGCAACAGTAGTCGGTGGTGGTTTTATTGGTCTTGAAGTTTCTGAACAACTTCACCGTATCGGATTAAAAGTTACTATTGTAGAAGGTTCGCCCCAGCTCTTAGCTCCGCTTGACCCAGAGATGGCACAATTTATTCATAAAGAAGTTCAAGATAAAGATGTAAAATTAGTTTTAGCAGATCCTCTATCTGCAATTAAAACTGAGGGTGCATCACTAAAATCAATTGTTACAAAATATGGAAAGGTAATTGAAACAGATCTCGTTATCATGGGGGTAGGAGTAAGACCGAACGTATCATTAGCAAAAGATGCTAACGTCCTTCTTGGTCAAAGTGGAGCAATTGCAGTAAATGAGTTTATGCAAACCAATGTATCTGATATTTGGGCGCTTGGAGACGCAGTTGAATCAACGCATCAAGTACTTGGTATAAAGATGCCAATACCATTGGCTGTTCCTGCAAATCGACAAGGAAGAATCGTTGCGGATAATATAATTTTTGGTTTGAAAGAAAAATTTACAGGCGGCCTTGGAACTGCAATTGCGCGAGTTTTTGATCTCACTGCGGCTTCAACCGGCGCTAATGAAAAGCAGCTGCAAAAATCAGAATTAGAATATAAAGCGGTGTTTATTCATCCAAATTCCCATGCAGGCTATTATCCTGGTGCAACTTCAATAGCTCTGAAGCTTCTTTTTAATCCAAAAACTGGGCAATTGCTCGGTGCACAAGCTGTAGGAAAAGAGGGAATTGATAAACGTATTGATGTCATTGCAACTGCGATAAAAGGAAAATTAACGGTTCATGATCTTATTGATCTTGAACTTTCGTATGCGCCACCTTTTGGTTCAGCTAAAGATCCAGTAAACATTGCTGGTATGGCAGCGCAGAATGTCATCTCGGGCCTCGTTCAAGTAGAACATCCGTTATCATTTGATAGTGATCATTTTCAGGGAATCATTCTTGATGTACGTGATGCTGATGAGATTTCTCATGGTATGATTCCACATGCTGTTCACATTCCTTTAGGTGAATTGAGAAATCGACTCAATGAACTTGCGAAAACCAAGCCAATCGTTGTTTATTGTCAAAGTGGAATGAGATCTTATTTAGCATGCAGGATTTTATCCCAAAACGGATTTACATGTTCTAATCTTTCCGGAGCCTTTAAGAGTTGGTCGACTGCACACTATGATGAGCAAAAAATATAGATCAAAAAGATGTTTAGGTCTGTGATGGTTAGATCTGAGAATAAAATTCCAGTAACGTCTTATCAAAGTTCAATCGATTATATTTAGTGTGGATAACATTGCGGGCAGCAGTTGCACGTTTTGAAGCTTCAACAGGATCGAGTAGAGCACTATACAGGGCATCTGCATAGTTTGATGCTAACGGTAGAGCTAGGAAAGCTTCCACATTCGTTACAACTTGAGTATGAGTAGGTAGGTCAGTTGCAACCATAGGAACCCCTGAATCAAGATACGAATATATCTTCATAGGAGTATTGTTCCCCTTCGTTCGCGGAGAAACCAGAAGAGTTGCCTGCGAAAGATAAGATCCCAACATTGAAAGTGGACGTGGACCTAGTAGTGATACGTTTTTTTCTATTCCTAGTTTCTTAGCGAGATTGGCATATTTTTCTATATGTCGTTCAGAGCCGCCTAAGATAATTAGATGCGGGGTCAAGAAATCGTCAGTACTTACAAATTTTTTTATAAGAATTCCAAAACTTTCTAGCAGAAGATCGATACCTTGATATCCTTCAAGATTACCAATGTAGAGTACGACAGGTGTTTCTTTAGTAATATGAGCAGTTTCTCTGAGTGATTCCTTAGTAGATTCATTTTGATCCGCCAATAAGCTGACGTCATAGAGTAAAGAGATTTTTTTTGCACCGGCATTTGATGCGGTTGTCTTTAGTGCTTCACACACTGCAAGTATTCCCACACTTTTTTTGATAGCGCACTGCTCTGCAAAGCTTATAAACCACTTGAGTGGACGAAGCAGGTACCAACTATCGGTTAACTGCTCAGCAATAGAGGAGTCCATATCATAGACAAGAGGTATTTTCCTAACCCACGCAAAGGGTAGTGCCATATATACTGATTCTTCAACTGCATGAATGACGTTGAAGTTTCCGAATAATAAAAATTTAAGTGCCGTCAAAAAGAAGAAAAAATCTGCAATAAGTTTTTTAATTGAAATTCCAGGTCGAATTCCATACAGCCATTTAGGTGCCCACATTCGTTCATGGTTGACGCCTTCTAAGGTAATATCAAAGCCTTCATGATAGGTCAGCAGCGTGACTTCAAACTCTTTTTGTCTGCCAAGAGTTTCCACAGCCATACGAACAGCAATCGGAGTGCCTCGTTCTTGAAAAAACGGCTGTGGTGCTAAAAATAAAATCTTTTTCACGTAAAAACCAATGCTTAGAAATAGGGGACGCTAACCTTTATAAGTACTTGAAATATCAATTAATACTACACAAATACCCAATTATTTAGTAGAGTTCCGTCAGTTAAAGCTAAAAAAACGAAAGATGTCCACGTGTTGTAAAGGTGAGCGTCTCCTAATTGGTGTTTGTTTTATGAGAATTTGTAATCAACTTTCTAAGATTTTTATTTTTCTTAGTTTCTTTTTAATTATTTCATCCTCACATGCTGCTTCTGGAAATATTTCCAAGACGTTGCAACGCGGTAAATCAGTTACCATTATTCCAAATAAATGTTCATTAGGCATAAGGTCAGAAAGTACATCGAGAGTTATACTAAGATGCACTAACCCAAGTGTAAGGGGTTCAGCGAAAGGTGCATTGACGTTAAAGAAAGGAAAGACTGCCACTATCAAAGCAAAAGGTTGTTTCCTTGCAGTGAGATCTCGTTCTGCTAGAAAAGTGACAGTAAGCTGTCTTGCAACAAGACCGACATCAACTCCAACAATCACTCCCACTCAAACGCCAACTTCAACAATCACACCAACGCCTACACCAACCTTTACACCTAATGCTCAAGCACTCACTACTAATAATGAAGTAATATCCTTTAACACTTCAGCCCCTGAATCATCTTCTGTACAGGCAATTACTGGTATAAATTCCGGTGAATTCCTTGCAAGTATCGATAGACGACCACAAAACGGATTACTGTACGGACTTGGATATAATCCGACTACAGGAACAGCCCAGCTCTATCTCATCTCAGTCCGCAGTGGAGTTGCAACTGCTGTTGGATCAACTGGTTCGTTCGTTGATGATTCATCAGATCCTGTAAGAATTGGCGTTGATGCTCTCACTAAAATTGGGATTGATTTCAATCCAACTGCCGATCGTTTAAGAGTTGTAACTGCTTCAGGTCAGAATTTTCGCATCAATCCAAATACTGGTGCATTCGTTGATGGTAATCTCGGTGGAGACACTACAGCAGGAACCAACATGGATGGATCTATTAATGGAGATACAACTACAGTCGGAGAAACCGCTTATACTAATAATCAAGTTAATCAAACTGTAACGACACAGTATACAATTGATGCAGCGACTGATTCTTTATTTATTCAAACCCCTCCAAATGCTGGCACGCAAACAAATGGTCTGGCCTTAACTGAACTGGGCGATCCGCTTAATATTATTGAAGTTCGTGGGTTTGATATTCCAGAAGGTGTAACAACGAACGCTTCGAATTCGCCAGTATCTTCAGGAAGTGGTTTTGCAGTTCTTGAATATGCATCAAACAGCCAACAGAGATTTTGTTCGATTAATCTGGTTAATGCCGCTGTAACTTCTTCAGCATTAATTAATGGTGGCACCGATTCATTATTGGGTCTGGCAGTTCAAAGTGCATCAACGCCAGCAATGATAGCACTTGCCGCCTCTGGTGATCAGTTGATTCGATTCCGAGCCGACTCTCCTGGTACAACCACAACTGCTTCAATCACGGGTGTAACAAGTGGAGAAGTTATCGTTGGTATTGATTTCAGACCTTCTACAGGAGTGTTAATGGGTCTAGGAATTAATGCTACTGCAAATACTGGCACTGTCTATATTTTGGATCCGCAGACGGGTAGTGCAACTGCTGTGGGAACTCCAGGTTCAATTGCGTTTGTTGACTTAAGTAGTAACCCAGTTGATTTTCCAAGTCCCGACTCTGAAGGATATGGCTTTGACTTTAATCCTACGGTAGATCGAATACGAGTGGTAACTGGAACAGGACTAAATTTCCGCATTAATCCAAGTACGGGTAGTCCAGTTGATGCTGATGGTAATATTGCCTCTGGTATAAATACAGATTCAGCAATTAATGGAGCGACTACTTCTGTGCATGAAGTTTCTTACACTAATTCTTTTGCTAGTGCATCTGTAACAACTCTCTATACGTTAGATGCCTCAACTGATTCTTTGTATATTCAAAATCCTGCAAATGCTGGCACTCAAGGATCAGCAGTTGCGGTTACTTTGGGTGGTTCATCACTTGATTTTAGTTCACGACTTGGATTTGAAATTCCTCCATCCATAACTTCGAATACTTCGGGATCTCCTGTTGTATCAGGTTCTGGCTACGGCGCATTCACTGTTGGTGGAGTTACAGGACTTTACTCTGTTAATCTGGTATCTGGTGCTGTGACAAATATAGGTGCAATCGGTGCAGGTTCAACTGTTGTAAGGGGCTTAGCGGTAAGTGAGGTTAGCGCAAACTAGAGATTGGGAATATCGATTTAAGCTTATCGAATAAGTTCCAAAATTAACTGACTTTTTGATTGCAGTATACTCAAATAGTGTAATCAACATTGCATGTCATTAGTAATGAAACAAACAGTATTGTTCATAACAGATTCTTATCCCCCAAGTAATTTTGGAGGAATTGGACGATACACAAATGAATTTGCTGTTGCATTAAGTTTAGAAGGTTACGATGTACATGTTTTTACTCCAGGCAACGTGCATCTAATTCGAAACGATCAAGGCGTAACTATTCACGAAATCCCAACACAATTTATTGAGACAGATCTTTTTTTAGATCTCTCTTTTCCAATCGGAATGAATAATTATCTTGCAACAATGCTTGACTATGCAAAAGCGCTTCATGCAAAAAATCCGATTAGTTTAGTTATTGCTCCATCATGGAATAGTTTAGCACTCCCATTTATTCGTACCCCTGAATTTAAAACGATTGTTGTTCCGGTAACTGGGTATCAGCAGTTACGCCAAGATGCACATTTTAATTCCGTTATGCTCGATGGTGAAGAAGCTGTGTACCGAGAGGCGAAATACTTTCATTGGAATTCGAGTTGGATAGAGGATACGGTAAAATCGCTCAACAAAGTTTCTGCCTCTTATGAAATTCGATGTCCATTTGGACTTCATGATAAAGCCCCCAACTTCCGACGAGCTTATGGTTCAGTTCGAGAAATTCTTTTTGTAGGAAGATTGGAACAAAGAAAAGGCATCGATCTTTTACTTTATGCGATACCATTTGTATTAAAAATTTTTCCAGAGATTCAATTTAGAATCATCGGTGGTGATTCCGAATCGGTTACTAAAGCAAAACAATTTCTTTCAACTGAAAATTTTGATTCCTCATGGAATAAAAATATAACTTTTGAAGGACGAGTTTCAGATGAAACACTCGATGAAGCTTATAAACGTGCAGACCTATTTATTGCTCCCAGTCGATTCGAATCTTTTGGACTTATTTATATTGAAGCAATGATGTTTGGACTGCCAATAATTGCTCTTGAAAATGGGCAAGGCATAATTATCAATGAACAAAATGGTGTGACTTGTCATGATGATCCTATGGCAATTGGCAAAAGTATAATGGGACTTATCAAAGATTCAAATAAAACAGAAAAATTAGGTGTTGCAGCTAGAGCAGATTACGCGAATCGTTTTGCTATTCGACCTGTTATTGAGTCGCTCATTAAATCGTATAAAGGGTTAATGTAGAGGATTTTAAAGAATACCTAAATTCTTCTGTCATGAGAATAATCAAGCCCCAGAGACAAAAAAATTTTATCCGATCTTAGAACTCGGCATTTACTACTACTCATTTACTGTCTACTACTAAACTTCTAAAAAACCTTTTGTGTAACATCCTGTC
>JBIKWN010000035.1:0-23641 GCA_044356295.1 Bdellovibrionota bacterium | reverse complement strand
CTGAAACTAATAACTGGAAGTATCTAGTTTTCTTTCTTGCAAGGTCACAATTTGGAGACGCTGTAACAGATACCACTGACGCGGACGAAACGCCAAGTGACCCAGCTACTCTTACCTTCGAGATTATTGGAAAAGGTCGACTGTCTGATGGAGTAGTTGAAGGTGATGCTGATGTAAATGACCCAACTATCACTGATAGTGAAGAATTCAATATTGAAAGCCCAGGCTTTGAAGCTGAAACAGAAGCATCTATTCAGGTTCAGCAGTCACGGGGATAGCGTTAGAGGAAAATTGCCTATTCAGTAACCGCTCGATTTTTATCATCAATCAAACTATCAATCGCTTCCACTATATTACCTATTTCAGGCTTTGAAAAAGCTTTATCGCCTCCAACGAGATGACATTTTCTTTTCATTTCTTCTGAAACAGTTGAAGAGAAAAATATAAATGGAGTTTTCTTATGCATTTCAACTCCTCGGAATTGTTTGCAAAAGGTAAGCCCATCCATCTTAGGCATTTCAATATCACTAATGATTATATCAATTGTCTCTTCGGGATGTGCTTTTATGTGGTCAAGTGCATCTGATCCAGAAGGAAACATTTTAATCTTTTTAAAACCAGCATTTTGCAATGTCTTGAGAAGTACCTTTTAAACGATATGAGAATCTTCACAGTAGACAACAGATACATCTTTCCTATCGATTGTGGTCGAAACGCGCTATCAGTTCTGCAAGAACTAATTCAACATCAACAACAGGAATCACTTTATCATTATAAAGAACG
The DNA here is from genome assembly GCA_044356295.1 of Bdellovibrionota bacterium. Classification (GTDB taxonomy): domain Bacteria; phylum Bdellovibrionota_C; class UBA2361; order UBA2361; family JBIKWN01; genus JBIKWN01. Next base: position 22,858 of record JBIKWN010000035.1, on the reverse strand, counting down.
GTTCCAACGATTGAAGTATTCGATTGCCTCGAAAGCAAAAATGTCCTGATATATGTTCTGATGTACCTGGAATCTCAACAACCTGTTCAGGAGCAAAGACCATCACTTGACGTACCTTGGCAACGTTTATTCCAAAAACTTATCCAAGAATCCCTTTATTGTCTGATTTAACAGCCATAGCCATGCCATTATATAATTTTACAGATTGTTTTAAATCGACATAAAATCCTAAAAAACATGAGGGTTTTTCTTCGAGTAATATGGTACTTTTTACCGATATGAGCCTTGAAAGGATTATCTTTTTTGACCTCGAGACATCAAGTCTCCATAAAGTAGGCCAAATTCTTAACTTTTGTTTTGTTTGTTTAGATTCTAACTGGAATGAACTGTCACGGTTGAAAGGAGAAGTCAGAGTTTCTAGGGTGGAACTTCCAGATCCTGGAGCGATAGCCAGCACTGGTATTGATGTTATCTCTTTGAATGAAAGAGCAACACTGAACGAGAGACAAGCGATGGAAGTCATTCATCGTTATTTTGCTCAGTGGACTATCAAAGGTAAAACAGCTCTCTCTGGCTATAATGTTGAAGATTTTGATATTCCTTATCTTCGAACAAGTTTTCTACGATGCGGTCTATTCCCCTATGATCATCCGATTTCTCATGATGTTCTTATTCTTGTTAAAACGCTCTTTGCGTATAACGAGACTCTTCGAAATGAATACTATGCATTCCTAAAAGAATTAGAAAAAAGTGATTCTCCAAGATTTAGCATTCGTTTAGAAAAGGTAGCTACTTTTTTTAGTCTTCTCGATAGACCACAATCACATGAAAGTGAAGATGACGTAAATGTAACGATAGCTCTTGCCCGAATTATTGCTGATAAATACAAATTAAATATTTTTTCATTTAGTCCGTATCAAATTGCTCACTTGCATACCCAGAAAGGAACACTCGCCCGATTAGAGCGCCCCGCAAGAAGTTTTCAAAATCCAATTAGCCAAGAAGATTTTGTTTTTTTAAGAACTGAAGGGAGTGCAAGTTATTGGGTTGAAATTAGTCAGTATCAAAAATGGAAAAAGCAAAACTCAGACTCAGAGAAAACTCAAGGAATGCCTATAAAACGAATGAAGTTTTGTGAAGAAGCTGTTCGGCTTGATGAAATACAACCTGCTTATGATAAGCAAATGATTGAAGCTGCTTCTGAAATTTATAAAACATTTCATAATTTTAATATCAATGAACTCTATCCCCCAAAAAATTGCTGTGCTGAGCAATGGATGTACCGGATTCCAGGAAATGCTATGAGGCTTTTTTGCGATTCTATTAATCATTCTCCTCCAAAAAAACTTGGTGCCTTCAACGATGATCTCAATGAACTGTGGCGTCGGTACCTTTTAAGCACGATGTCCGATGACGGAATTAAAAAAAATATTAAAACCTTTACCCAGTACGCATTGGAACGATATGGGCCAACACCAACCCTTAGACTCTTTGACGATGATGAGCGAGGTATTGCAAAGAACACATCAAGATTTCATCCATCGCTAAGCTCTCTTCAAAGCTCCTTAGAGACAATTAAAAATGAATTAATTACCTCACAGAAAAGTGATTTCAAAATTCATGCTCTTAATCAACTTGCTCTGTTTTACGAGCAAAGTTTAATCAATAAAGTGCTCAACTAGTTTTTTAATTTATCTAGTAGGTTAAGATTTTAAAAAAGGATATAATTATCACCTTAGTTTAAAACGCATTCGGTTGTAACAATGCTCACTTCTCAAGGAACTAAATCTACTACTCCTGCAACCCTCGATGAAACGAGAGAAGCAGTCATTGCCTCATTGACTGAGCTTGGATTTTTTTTACATGACACCAATAGAAGATCCGACTCGATTTCGATTTTTCTTAGCTCCCTTATTGCGTATGGGGGCAAACTTGAGGCAGAACTGATTAAAGTTTATGAATCTGATAACGGGTGTTGTATTATTTTACAGTCTCACGACAACATCCCCCTCGACGTTATCGAAATTCCGGATCAAGTGTATTCTATTCTAGAAGATTTGATTTACCGTATCCAAGCTATAAGTTTCTTTAAAAATAATGGATTTGATTTTTTGATGAATCTTCCAAGGGAAGGATTGGCTATTGGGGGTGTAATCGGATCATTTAGATCTGAGGACCCTAACGAGGAGGAGCTCTCTCTTACCCTTCTTACTGCTCCTCATGTTGGTTTCTTCATTAAACAGACTATTCAGTGTTAGATTACTTCGTCTTTGCAAATTTTTTTATTTATTTATAAAAAAAATTAGTCCTCTCAACATCATAACGCCTACTTAGGCAACAATAGTACAAATGTACGATGGCTTTTTATGGAATAGAGGCTTAAGTTATGTCCATGAATTTTGCTTTTCTACACCTTGCCCTGAATCACATTCCAATAATAAGCCTTCCTATTTTCCTAGCAATTCTTGTTTGGGGTAGATTCCGAAAACAGAATGTTATTATACAACTGGCATTGTTTGGGTTCATAAGTAGCTCACTGTTTTCAATTCCCGTATACCTGACGGGTGAACCTGCAGAAGAAGTAATTGAAAATATGCAAGGAGTCCACGAAGTCGATATTGAGCCTCACGAAGACGCTGCTCTGATAGCTCTCATTGGTTGTATCATAACAGGAATTTTTGCTTTCTTATGTTTCATAGGTCCAAGAATCAAATTTAATGAAAATTTAGGTCTTAATCTCTTAACATTAGTCTCTGCTGTATCGATCGGACTATTAATCTGGACAGCTCATCTTGGTGGTCAAATCAGGCACCCTGAGCTTCAATCAAATAATGAAAAAGCATTACCTCACTAAGATTAAAAATGAACTCTGATAAGCAGGCTCCTTGGTATTTATCCATGCAAGGAGTTATAGCCTCTTTTGCAATAGTTTCAATTGGTACATCACTGCTTTTTCGTTTCCAGAATAACGTAGTATTGCAGTCGTATCATAATTATCCTCTTTACTTAGCATATCTTATTGGTGGCATACCACTGATATTTGAACTTCTAAAAAAAGCATGGAACAAAGAATTTGGTTCTGACCTTCTTGCAGGAATCTCAATCATTGTTTCATTACTGTTAGGTGAATATCTTGCAGGTGTTTTTGTTATTTTAATGCTCTCCGGAGGCGAAGCACTTGAAGTCTATGCAATGCGAAAAGCTTCTTCTGTCCTTGATGCACTTTCAAAACGAATGCCACACTTTACTTATGTCCGAAGAGATAATAGAGCAACAAAAGTTGAGCTATCTGAAGTTAAGATCGCAGATATCATTGAACTTCGTCCATACGATATTTGTCCAGTAGATGGAGAAGTGATTGAAGGTCACGGTTCGATGGACGAATCATTCCTCACTGGAGAACCGTACCAAGTTCTAAAGGCTCCTGGCAGTGCAGTTATCTCGGGAACCCTCAATGGTGAATCGCTTCTCGTTGTTCGTGCAACTGCTCTACCAATTGACTCACGTTATCAAAAAATAGCAAAAGTTATTGAGATCCAAGCCTCAAAGCAGGTTCCTCTAAGGCGACTCGGAGATACACTCGGCACGTGGTATACACCCATTGCGCTTATTATTGCTGGGATTGCATGGTATGTTTCGAACGATCCAACTCGCTTCCTCTCTGTACTCATAGTTGCAACTCCTTGTCCTTTATTGATTGCGATACCAATTGCAATCATTGGTTCAATCTCTCTTGCAGCGAGCCGTGGAATAATCATTAAAAACCCCGCAGTGCTTGAATATCTTCCAACATGTCGCGCTATGATCATGGATAAAACTGGAACCCTCACCTATGGGAAGCCACTCCTAACCCAAATTACATGTCTTGTTACCGATCAAGATGAAGATACAATTCTTGCTAAAGTTGCTGCACTTGAAACATATTCTAAACATCCCCTTGCTCAAGCGATTATTAATGAAGCCCAAAAGCGTTCACTCGCTCTCCCTTTTTTAGATACTGTTTCTGAAAAACCTGGACAGGGCTTAGTAGGAACATTTAAATCAAAAATATTGAAAGTAACCAGCAGATCTAAAATTGGATCTACAAAAGTAATGCCGCCTAGAAAAGACGGCCTAGAGTGCATCATTGTAGAAGACGACGTACCGATAGCTATATTTAGCTTTCTTGATATTCCAAGAGCTGAGAGTAAAGCATTTGTAGATCACGTTGGAATTCATCATTCAATACACTCTGTGAGCATACTTTCAGGAGATAAAACAAAGGAAGTTGCTCATCTTGCAGCAATCGTTGGTATAACTAAATTCGAAGGTGATTTATCACCTGAAGATAAACTGTTAAAAATTCAAAACGAAACAAAACTTCAAAAAACAGTATACATAGGTGACGGAATTAATGACGCCCCTGCCCTACAAGCTGCCACTGTAGGAATCGCAATTGGCACTAATAGCGATATTACTTCCGAAGCTGCAGATGCTGTCGTTTTAGAGCCTTCTTTAGAAAAAGTAGACGAGCTCATACATATCTCAAAAAGAATGAAAAAAATCGCCCTGCAAAGTGCAATTGGAGGAATGGGGCTTAGCGTCATTGGTATGATTCTGGCTGCGTTTGGATTATTAACACCACTGGCTGGAGCCATTACTCAAGAGGTCATTGATATTCTTGCAGTATTAAATGGACTTCGAACTGCTTTTCCTCAGAAAGAGATTCGTCATGTGCTGAAAATCTCTTCTTGAAATTAGATTTATCCCCAAATAATAAAAGGTAAGATGTCAATGTATTGATAAGTTACCTATAAAATGATTTAGTTATTACTCTTCTATAGAGTTGAACGTTTGGGATTCACAAACCATAAAACAATCTTAAATATGTCTCTACTTTTCAGTTCATCTACTCCCTCTACAGAGTCTAATGAAACTCGGTATCAAAGAAATTATTTTCTAATAATTTCAATAATTTTCTGCACTCTTATACAATTCATCAATTCAAACACCTGTCATGCTTTCAACAACGATAAATATTTATTTCACGTAACTGTTACTCAACCAGTAAATTGCTCTGGTATAATTGTCAGGTCATTATCGCCCTATGGATTCAATCAAATCATTCTCACCCAAAATCCTAATAGCAATACTGACAAAACATTTTTCAAACTCTCTGCAAACACCAATCATAATATTGCTTCAAGAGGTAACGAAGTATGGCTATTTGGAATCACTGATCAAACTGGACTTTGGTCACCAGACAAAATACGTCAAACTTTACGTGGCTCGTGGGAAGAGCGAACACAAAAAGATTCGCCACTTGGTATAGTATTTATATCAACAGGAAACGCCCCAAGCTTTATTGAAACTGATGCTGTAGGAGATATCGATTTTTTAGTGTTAACCCATCCCTGGAGCGGAATCATCACGACTCAATTTGGGTTGAATCAACAAACTTTTGATTTATATTCACCTGAGAGAAGAATGACTACCATTCGTCTCACTACCTGCAATCCCAATTTGTTAACAACGCAAAGAACCTATACTTTTCACTATCCAGTACAAACTAAAGAAAACTTTTCAATTACCAATATTGACAGCTCAAATCTAACAGTTAATAAAATTACAACTTCCTCTACAAACCTTACTATTACTAATACTAACTCTGAAGTTTACGTACAAAAGATTAAATCCACTGTTATAACTATAATCACGATCTTAATCACCGCTATACTTTCTATAGTCGTTTTTCTTTCATTTTTCAGTATTTGGAATAAAAGATTCAAAAGTAGAATTCTGAGCTCATTAGGCTTAGCTCTCTGTATAGGAACAATGTGGTGGCTCGTATTCTTTCCAGCGATCATGAGCACAGACAGCTTAGAGCAATGGTTTCAAGCAACTCAACATGTTTACGGTACAAGACATCCGCCACTTATGGCGATGTTAATGAGCGTTTCACAATTATTCGATACGACCCCTGCGACATTCTCACTCATACAGTCGGTATTATTCTGGTGGAGCCTTTTTACATGCATCAGCATGTTTTCCTCAAGTAGGTGGAGGTGGATACTCTACTGTACCCTCATTTCGCTACATCCTGTCCTCTGGAGCTATTCAGTGACACTTTGGAAGGATATCTGGCTTACAACTTTCATTCTGAGCTCAGTAACATTACAAGTCCTATACCAAAAGACATTGCAAAAAAAATATCTTTTTCTCTGTATTATAACAACATCAATTGCAATTTCATTTAGACATAATGCCGTTACTTTTGCCGTACTACCTCCTTTGTTATTTTACTACTACGCTCCCTCGTTTATATATTCAAATCGTATCAAAAAAATACTGATTAGTAGTTTCATTTTTATTCTTTGCCTCATACCTGCAAAACTATTTGAAATGCTCCCTTTTGCACATCATGAAACTGGACGACTTGCTCCACAACTCCTCATTCAATCACTCGGAGTCTATGTTCGGTTGGATCCGAACAATCCAGAGAGAATACAATTCAAAGAAAACTTTGATACAAAATTTGGAATAGGCATTTTTGATTCTGCAATGAATGATTATCTTTGTGAGGATTGGAAATATTTGATTTTTCCACACAAAAAAGAGAAAGCACTTTTACATCGCGATATTATTGTGGCAGAAAAACAGTTCGTCATCGATGCTTTCATTACTGCAATCAAAAATCATCCCCTTTTATGGCTAAAACATCGCTTTTGCAACTTAAAAATGTTTTTTGCAGGACATCATGGGAGCATAACCCATCCAGGTATTGACCTGAATAGTTTTCGATTCGAATCTGATAGTTTCTTTCCTACTATAAAAAACTACTCATTAAAGATTATCGCTAGATTTAATCAGTCAATTTTCATTTCTCATTTGTTTTATATTTTGATCCTTCTTATTTCTCTTTTGATCTCAATTTTTCTAAATTTTAAAGCTGTAATGATAGTTGCTTCTACGGCACTTTTTTATATTGTCCCATACTTAATAATTGACATGACACCAGAGTGGCGATTCTTATTACCTACGAATATTCTTGCAGGTATATGCTTAATGATGCTCGTTGAGCGTAAGTATCGGGCTTAATTACATCCGCATCCACCAGAACCACAACCACCTGTTGTTTTAAGGGTAGTAGGTTCTTTCTTGGGGGTCTCAACCTTACTCTCAGAACTTGCAGGCGCGCTGTCCGCAGGAGCCGATTTTTCAGCTGTATTCTTACTCGAAGAATCATCTTTTTTAGTTGTTGCATATAGATCTTTGTACCATCCGCCGCCCTTTAGATGAAATGCAGGTGCAGAAATGAGTCGGGCTACAGCTTCACTTTTCCCCGCCTTAGCACATTCAGGGCAAACCTTGAGAGCATCTTCAGTAATGCGCTGCTCTATCTCAAATACTCCACATTTCTTACATTCGTATTCATACGTCGGCATACTACATTCCTCTTTTAAACTGCAAACCAAAATCTATAAGTGAGTTCACTAAAAAACTATCTAAAAAATAGATAGCCATAAGAAAAAAAAGCGGCGTCAGATCAAGAGATCCACCCAACCGAGTAAGACTCTTTGGAAGATACCTGCGAATCAAAGCCAACGGTGGCTCAGTGCTCGTCATTAGAAATCGAACTATCGGATTATATGGATCTGCATTCACCCAAGAGATAATAACCCGCCCAAAAAGCAGAAAAATATAAGTAGAAAGGAGCAAGTGAAGGATTTGACCTATTCCAAGCAAGAGATTTCCAATAAGTATTTGCATAGTAGTATTAATAAATTACAAACGAATATATGGCCACGATAATAACAGATTTCAAGGGTTTATAAACGTGCCCCAAAAAGCGCCGAACCTATTCTTACATGGGTTGCTCCTTCTTCTATAGCCACTTCAAAGTCATCTGACATTCCCATACTTATATAAAGTGGTGTTTTCCGGTGCAAAGAAGCTGTCAAATTTTTAGCTAGATTTGTAAGCTCTCGATAGTCATTTCGAGCATCTTCTGCCAATTCATAAGAACGAGTAATAGTCATAAGCCCTATCACTTGAATTTCAGGAAAAGAATCAGAATATGAGATTAAATCTTCAACCTGATTTTTTGATACTCCATACTTTTGATCATCAGACGATATGTTGACTTGAATCCAGATGGGTACTGTTGATGACGGCTTTAGTTTCACAATGTGGTCAATGATTTTTTTAGAATCGACAGTCTGAATACTTTGAAAAATACTCAAAGCATCTTTTATTTTGTTACTTTGTAAATGACCGATCGCGTGACAAGAATAAGCCCCACGAAGAAACGGTTTTTTCTCTTTCCATTCTTGTACATAATTTTCACCTAATTCGCATTCGATCTGTTTTGAAGCACAGAAATCAATGTACGACTGAACTGCTTCGACTGATTGTTTTTTTGAGACAGCAATGATTTTCACTGAGCTCTTATCGCGTCCAGAACGCTCAGATGCTGAATGTACTGTTTGAACGATATTTTCAAACTGTTCGTAAGACTTATGATTCTGCAATATCAATCACTCCTGATTCACGAAGCATATCAATACATGCTGCAAGGTTAAGACCTACCACATTCGTATATGAACCTTTTACTTCCGTAACAAGGGATGCGCCAATTCCTTGAATTGCATAACTACCAGCTTTATCGGCAGGCTCGCCGGTTTTAATATACTGCTTTATTTCGTGCTCACGTAACTCACGAAGAGTAACCTCTGATGAAAAAGATTTTGTCACAAGAGCATGAGAAGCAATACAGGTAAGACTGATACCACCCCAGACGGTGTGTGTACGACCCGATATTTTTTTAAGCATCATCATACTGTCATTAAAATCAGCGGGTTTATTGAGAATATCATTATCAATCGACACTGTCGTATCAGCAGAGAGTACCCAACTATCGGGGAATTTTTTAGCAACAACTTTCCCTTTTTCTATCGAAAGTCTTTCGACCATTGCTTTGGGAGTTTCGTTTGGCAAAACAATTTCTTCTATGTCAGCAACGCTTTTGGTGAACTGAATTCCACAAGAAGTGAGCATCTCGCTTCGGCGTGGCGATCCAGAAGCAAGCACAAGATCTTTTTTCATTATATAAAGAGACATGCTTTTTAACTTTTTAAATGATCCAAAAGAAGAAGTGCGAGGCATTGATGCAATGACCTTTCTTCTTGAATAAATTTTTGTAGCTTCTGATTCTCAATCTCGATACGCCAACTACGTTGATCAATAAATTCAATTTTTTCGATATTAATGTTTCTTTTAAAGAGCTCTAACACGAGCTCTTCAGCATCTGGAACAAAGAAATAGTAATTTAGGAAAAATTCATCAAGCTCTATTTCTTTTCCGGTAAGCAACGAGACTGCTTTTTTATAATTAAGCACTGAATACTCTTCAGCCCCAATATCAGAGAAACCTCTTCCAATTCGGAGTCCAGGTCGCAAATCATACGATAAACCTTTCTTCCAGAGCTCATGACAAAGCTCAAGATAGTGCGGATGTGACAACATAATTTTTATACGTCCCTATCGCCAATTCCCTTATCAAATCGCTCGACTGAGGATGTGCCACCTTCAACAATAGTAAGTCCAGAAACACGCGTAAGCACTGCTTTTTCATGGAATTCTTTAATACTTAATACACCACAGTTACACATGGTAGATTTCATTTTTGCCACTGACATCTCTACTTTACTTGAAAGTGGTCCACCATAAGGGACATACGCATCAACACCTTCTTCAAACGTTAGCTCAGATTTCGAATTACCTTGTAGATATCGCTGCCAATTTCTTGCTCGATTTGATCCTTCTCCCCAATACGGCTTGTATAAACGACCTCTGTGAGAAACTTTTTCAGTAGGACTCTCTTCTGTCATAGCAAAGTATTTCCCCATCATGACAAAATCGGCGCCGAGCGCTAAAGCAATAATAACCTGTGTATCATTATTAAGCCCACCATCGGAACAGATTGGAACGTATATTCCAGTTTCTTTAAAGTACTGATCTCTGGCTTCGGATACTTCAATAACTGCTGAGGCTTGTCCACGACCGATTCCTTTCTGTTCACGTGTAATGCAGATTGATCCACCTCCGATACCAACTTTTACAAAATCAACTTTTGCTTCTTCCACTAAAAATCGGAATCCCTCTTTCGTAACGACATTACCACCACCTATGACTATGGCATCACCGTATGTTTGTCGAAGCGCAAGAGCAGCTTCTTTTTGGTATTCAGTAAAACCATCCGATGAATCAAAGCATAGAGCATCAACACCGGCATCAATTAATGCACGAGCTCGCTCCTCGTGGTCAAAAGTATTAAGCGCGGCTCCAACAAAAAGTCTTTTACGACCATCAGTAAGCTCATCGGGGTATGCTTTATGATCGAAGTAATCTTTTCGAAAAACTAATGATTTTAAATTTCCTTGTTTATCAACAATAGGCAGACACTCTTTTTTATTTTTCCAGAGTAATTCAGTTGCTTTCGAAAGTGTTATGCCTTCTTCTGCAAACACAAGTCTATCAAGTGTAGTATAGAACTCTTCAATTGGGCGCGATAAATCATCTTTATATTCCCAGAAATCTTTACTCGTCAGAATTCCTAATAACTTTCCGTGTAACGCACCGTTTTCGGTAATCGGAATTGTTGAGTGACCAGTTTTTTTACGAAGATCGATTGCATCTTTTAATGTATGTTGCGGAGAGAGGTTTGAATCAGATTCCACAAATCCAGCTTTGTGTTCTTTGACTGTTTTTACCATTCCTGCTTGAGCTTCAATTGATTGTGAACAAAAAATAAAAGCTGAGCCACCTTTTCTTGCAAGAGCAATTGCAAGTTCGGACCCTGATACTGCTTGCATAGATGCAGAGACAAATGGAATATTTAGTACAGCTTTTGGTCCTGTATCTCGATGGAACTTCTGTATTGGTACCTGCAGATTGACATTAGTAGAGACATGACTCTTTGTGGTGAGCCCTGGTAAGAGCAAAAATTCATCAAAAGTACGAGAAATATCGGGGGTTACGTGTGCCAAAGCTATCTCCTTGTTTTGGCAAAATATGCTACCACGTAAAAAAATCTTACGCTAGGAAGCTCTTAAACGAACCTTTTTTCTACGACGGCCCAATCCACAACGTTCCACCAGGCGGTTAAATAGTCAGCACGTTTGCTTTGATATTTTAAATAGTAAGCATGCTCCCAAAGATCGTTACCTAATAAAGGAACTAAGCCTTCAGCTAGTGGAGTATCTTGATTAGGCGTCGTCATGATTTCTAATGAGCCATCCCTACTTTTTACTAACCATACCCATCCACTTCCGAAACGTTTCATGCCAGCATCTTGAAATTTGGCTTTAAAATTTTTCAAATCTCCAAAAGTATTCTTCAATGCAATTTCAAGTGCCCCCTCCGGAGATCGCTTTCCTTCTATATTCATCGATTCCCAGAACAGAGAATGATTATAGTGCCCGCCTCCGTGATTACGCACTGTTTCACGTATTATTTCGGGTGCCATTGATAGGTCAGACAGCAAAGCCTCAAGAGGCTTATTTGTCAGATCGGGGAATTGTGCAACAGCGGCATTTAGATTTTTTACATAAGCTGTATGGTGTACATCATGATGAAGTTTCATCGTTGCTGCATCAATATATGGCTCGAGTGAATTATATTGATACGTCAACTGAGGTATTTGATATATGCCATTTATTGCAGTTGGAATTGTAAAAGTCGGTGTTATTGAATCACGGACTGAAGTACATCCTGAAACATATGTAGTCGTTGCAAGAAGTGCTGAGCTTGAAAAAATAAAATCGCGTCGGTCCATAGAAGCTCCGAAAATTAAAAAATTTAAAATACACTCTTTGATAGATTAAAATACGAAACTAGATTAGTAGATAAACTACTTGCTCACAAGACTTCACAAAATTACTTCTCGATATTGGGCTAGAGGTGGCTCCACCGCTGCTCGAATAAAATAGTCAGAGCTTTATAATAAGCTTCAGCACCTTTGTTTGGTTCGCTAAACCATAAGTTTTTTTGAAGTTTACTAAGATTATAACGAAGATCCTTATTTGCTTTTTCAACCTTACTGGCAACTCGTTGCTTCTCATCTTCCTCAATCAGCATATGCTGCAGAGCTTTTAGAACAGCAATCACTTCGATAACAGGAATCCAACTAGCCACACTAGGTTCTCCATGCGCACCAGAAAATGATTTTACAATACGAAGTTGAGCTTCCAAGCAACGCTCTAGATGTTTCTCTGATGACAGCGCCACTGCAACAGTCTCAAGAAATCTTTCTGAAGCTTCGCCTGCTACATGAAATATACCATCAGATGGAAGTTCATTAACTTTTGTCAGAAAAGCTTTAAGCGCAAATGGGGGATTCTGATTTGACGCTTCGAGCACATCAAGGTGCAGTGCGTATTCATCAAGAGTACGAACTGGAGATAAATGAGTTTTTGGCTTGATTATTGGAAGAGGAACCTGAGCAAACTCAACTTCCTCCTCAACAGGGGCTGGTTCGGGTTCTTTGTCTACGATATCCTGGATTGAAATAGCTTTAATCAACGAGACTTCATTTTCGCTAAGCAATTGCGACAATTCCTTTAACTTCTTTTGAAGGCTATTGTTCGAAATATTATTTCGACTCTGACCGCCTACTGTTACCGCATATTCAATAGTAAGCATCAATGCAGATGTTCCATCCGGTTTCATTTCGGTTTGTACATCTTTCAAAAATGGGTAGGCTTTTATTAGCGATATATTTTGAGAATCAGAAAGTAGTTTATATTCACCAGTAAGAGTTTTTGCTAAAACAGTTATCTCGCCTTCATGAGAGAAAACCTGCCTAATTCGCAACCCACTTTTTGATACTTCTGATTTCGCATTTGTTTGAAAATCAGTTACTTCAATACTTTCTGCGAAACTGTTCAATTCATTCCATAATGCTTGTTCTTGTTCTTGGAGCGCTTGAAGCTTTTCTTGCTTTAACAATTCGAGTTCTTGTTTACGTTGCTGTTTAATACGAGCTTTTTCTATCTCAGCTTCTGATGCAGAAAATTCAGAAGATGATGTTTCATCTTCTGTTTGCTGACTTATATCCGAGGACTGCTCCCTACCTAATCCTAATGCCCTTAGGTTTGCTTGGATCTGTAATTCTGTATGCAAAGAAATCCGTTTTCCACCAAGAACTTTATCAACATAACCACCTAGATTAGATAGCGGATTAAGATCCTCTGCGTGCAAATGTTCATTCTGTTTAGGCATATGTTTATGCACTAATTATATCAGTCGCCAAATACTAAGATACTAAAAAATCATGAATTATCCCAATCGTCTACGGACACTCACCCCTAAAGCAATTCCGATCGCCATCATATTGGATAAAAGCGACGAACCACCGTAGCTAAAAAGAGGAAGAGGAATACCAACAACAGGAAGTAGCCCAATAACCATCCCAATATTAATCATCAGATGGCAATAAATATAAGCAATCATCCCAACAACTAAAAACATCGAAAACGAATCACGACACTTTATTACAACCCTCGAGAGTTTATAAAGCAGTAATAGGTATAGCCCTAACACAAACATACAACCAACAAACCCCCACTCTTCAGCCAATACTGAGAAAATAAAATCAGTAGTATGTTCCGGAAGAAATTGAAGCTGAGTCTGGGTCCCTTTTAAAAATCCTTTTCCAAATAATTCACCTGATCCAACTGCAATTTTTGATTGCAAAATATGATATCCACTGCCGAGTGGATCCGCTTCAGGATCAACAAGCACTATAAGCCTTCGCTTCTGATAATCATGCAAATTGAGCCACGCCGGGTAGAGGGCAGATAGACCTATAATAAAAAGGAGCAACAACGAACGGATATGAACCCCAGAAAATAGAACCATTGCAAACCCAATTGCGCCAATCGACAATCCAGTCCCAAGGTCGGGTTGCTTCATAATAAGTCCCATAGGGATCAGGAAAATAAGAAACGGAAAGATCATTCCTTTTAGTTTTAGACCACCGCGTGGTGATGGATACGCGGATAGATAACGCGAAAGGGCAAGGATAACTCCCATCTTTGTAATTTCAGATGGTTGAAAATGAATTGGACCAAAATCAATCCATCGCTGTGAACCTTTAATGACCACCCCAAATACATCAACGAAAATTAAAAGAAGAATACATACACCGTAAAAAACATAAGCAAATTTACTAAGACGCTGTGTCGGAATAAGGACAGCGACTATGGCTACAATAATTCCAAAAATCAGAAACACTATCTGCTTTTTACAAGCAGGACTAGGAATAAGTAAGGGAATAAATCCAAACAAAGGATCCGTTGCATCAGGATCGTATCCAGCACTATATAAAACAATAAGCCCAACAAGTGGAATCATTGCAGCAATACCAAGAAGCCACCAATCAAAGTAGGCAAACAATCTTCTATCAATCTGCATGTCGGTGCTCCTCTTGATTCGTCGAATCTACTGTATCAGGCTCAGGAACTTCAATATCCCCACCGGACGCTGTATTACCTTTTTCTGATGTAGGCTGTAATTCTACATCGAGTCGAGGAAGTCTTTTCGCAAAAAATGCTTCCATAGTAGCTTTCACTACAGGAGCAGCAGTTGCACCACCACCACCGCCATTTTCAACTAATGCAGTCACAACAATTTGTGGATTTTCAGCAGGTGCATAGCCAGAAAACCATGCATGGTGATCAAGGTCGGTGCCCGTTTTATGAAATTCAAGTGCGGCAACTTGCGCGGTTCCAGTTTTGCCGCCAACAGTAACGCCAAACTCTTTAGTCAGACTCGCCCTTTTCCCAGTTCCTCGGGCTTCGTTGACAACACCGACCATTCCTTGTCGAACAATATCAAGTGTTTTTTTATCAACATCGGCAATGCTTTGTACTTCAGTGTGGAAATTATCATCTTGAAATGAACCATCCAAAGAAGATAAACGTTTTTCAAGATATGGGCGAAGCACTTTGCCGCCATTCACTACGGCAGCGATTCCTCTAGTTAATTGAAGCGGTGTTGTCGTTGTAGCACCTTGACCAATAACTACCGAAAGGGTCTCACCTGCATACCATTTCTGCATTTCAGGTGTTTTATAATAACTCTTTTTCCAAGCAGTTGAAGGAATGATTCCTGTAGGTTCATCACCAATATCAATTCCAGTTTTTTGCCCAAGACCAAAATAGGATGCATATTGATGAATTCTATCGACACCTAATTTATTACCCAGTGTATAAAAATAAACATCACAAGAAAGCACAAGTGCATCAAATAAATTTACAGCACCATGTCCTGAGTGTTTGTGACATTTAAAATTTCTTCCAACAAAATTAAAAAAACCTGGACAATTCACTGTTGAATTTGGAGTCACTAAACTTTCAGACAATCCTGCGGCTGCCATAAATACTTTAAAAACGGATCCTGGTGGAAACGTTCCTTGAATAACTCGATTAGAAAGTTTTTTTTCCTTGCCTGTTGTTAAATCTTTCCAATCTTCTTCAGAAACTTCTTTAGTAAAAAGATTTGGATCAAATGCAGGATGAGACACCATAGCAAGTACTTCACCTGTATTTGGGTCCATTGCTACAACCGATCCCTTCCTCTCACCAAGTGCCTTCTCGGCTGCTAATTGAACATCAAGATCAAGGGTAGTCGTTAAAGAATGTCCAGCAGTTTCTCGTTCAAAAGAGGCTTCTCCAATTCGATTCCCCGTTGCATCAACAATGACAGCTTGCAGGCCTCGTTTACCTTGTAAGTAACGTTCCCATTTTTTCTCTAAACCAAACTGACCAACAATATCTCCTTGGGTATACCCAGCATATTCTTGTTTTTCTAATTGTGAAGATGAGATCTCTCGAATATAGCCAAGCGCATGCGCTCCGAGTGCTCCGTGAATATACTCTCGTGCGGGTACAACATTTACGATTACACCAGGCAAGTCATAACGTTTCGCTGAAACTTTTGCCAAGACATCACGAGATACATCTTTCAGAAGAACTTTTGGTTCAAACCGTCTTCTTTTTTTACTTCCTTTAAGTCGAGACATCAAAACATCAGCTGGTTCGTTCACAATTATTGAAAGTTTCGTAATTGTCTCTTCTGGATTTGGTGAATCCTCTTTAATGAATTCGATATTAAATGAAGGACGATTTTTCACCAGCACCTTTCCGTCTCTATCTAAGATCAATCCACGAGGAGGTGGAATAAACACTCGCCGAATCCTGTTATTTTCTGATTTTTGTCGAAATTCTTCTCCATTAATAATCTGCAAATACCAGAGTCGCATTGCAACAACAAAGCAAAAAACAATTCCAATCGCCAAGATAATCATGGCTCTAAACTGAACATTTATCTGTAGTTTTTCAGGATTCACAAACGTCTAACTTTTATAAAACCATCAGAATAATCGTTGTTGAATATAACGAGTTCCAGCGCTTCGTCGATCAATGACTCCCTTTAATAAAAGGAAGAACCCAGGCGCAAGGATTGCTGTAACAAAGCTTGTCCCAAACATAGTCCATGAAAAAATATCAGACCACGAAAATCGAAAACTTGATAAAAGAAAAAGATAAATAACTTGGCAAAAAAATCCACTCACAAATGTAACCAATCCTATCGTGAGCCACGAATCCAGAAATAGTTTCCGTCCACCTTGAGAAAGCACTCCAAATAAGGCTGCGAAGGCACCGCTCCAAGGTCCAATTAATTGACCAGAAGACAGGTCTAAAAGAAGCCCAACCATAAATGCTAAGACTGCTCCTAAAAGGTTCACTTCACATGCTCCTAAAAAAATAACAACAATCAAGCAAAGATTTGGAATCATTGTTCGCGGAAGGAACGTTCCAAATATGGTGGCCTGAAGAAACACACAGAAAAGTGCAATTGAAAGAATTGTTATAATTTGTCTAAACATTCTTATTGCCCTCCATGTATTAACACAAGGACGTCTTCGAGTTTTTGAAAATTAACAGCTGGATTTATTTTTATTACTTTAAACATTCCACCACTGCTTGTGCCACTTTGGGAAACTATGCCTACAATTAATCCTTTAGGAAAAACTCCATCAAGGCCACTGGTAACAATTTTTTCTCCAATTTTTATTTCTTCTGAATCAGTAACAAATTTAAATTCAAGTGTACTTGATCCACTCCCTTCAACAATGCCCCTCCCCCTATTATCTTGTATAAAGGCATCAACGCCACTTGTGCGATCGATGACTAAAAGTACTCGGGATGTATTGTGACTAACGGTGATAACTTGACCAACAATGCCTGCTCCATCAATGACGGCATCACCTTCATTAACACCATCATTCAAGCCTCGATTAATAGTAATTGCCTGAATCCATCCAGATGGATCGTATCCAATGACACGGGCAGCGACTGTATGACTCTGGGCGATATCTTTGACGAGTAATAGACTTTTCAATCGACGATTTTCTTGTTCGAGTTCGCCAAGCTTTGCATTTTGAGATTCAAGAATTTTCAGTCGAGAAATTATATGTTCGTTTTCTTCTTTCAATCCTACAAGATTGATATACCCTTCCCAATGCTGACGACTCCAGTCATAAACTGCATAAGAAGCAGAGGAAAACGGTCTAATAGATTCGGCAACTATTTGATTAGCATACCCTGATGTCCCAGTGTGCTTCACTGAATAAGAAGTTAACGATAGTGATATACAAAAAAGAACAAATGCTGATAATCCAGCCCGACCTCTATCAGAAACAGTTCTCATGGGCACTCACACTTACTGAAGAACAACATCTTTAAGGGTATCGAGCTGATCGAGCACGACTCCAGAGCCGATTACAACAGCTGAAAGTGGATCGTCGACAAGAATAACTGGCAAACCAGTCTGTTCAGAGATTAATTTATCAAGATTTCTTAACAGCGCTCCTCCTCCTGTCATTGTAATACCTCGCTCAACAATATCTGCCGATAATTCAGGAGGTGTTTTTTCCAAAGCAACTCGTATGAGATCAATAATCTGATTGACTGGCTCTAACAGCGCATCTCTTACTTCATCCTCTGAAACGACGATAGCTTTTGGAACTCCTTGAACAAGATCTCTACCACGAACTTCAACAGCAAGACGTTCACCAGTTGGTAGAACAGACCCGACTGCAATTTTTATCTGCTCAGCAGTCCTTTCTCCGATCAGAACATTATAACGACGCTTCACAAAGTTCATAATCGCTTCATCCATCTTGTCTCCACCGACGCGGAGCGAGCGCGAAAAAACAATTCCCTTTAAAGAAATAGTTGCAATCTCAGTGGTACCACCACCGATATCTAGAATCATACTTCCACATGCTTCAGTGACAGGGAGTCCGGCACCAATTGCTGCAGCCATTGGCTCTTCGATTAAATAAACTTCACGCGCGCCAGCAGATTCAGCAGAATCTCTCACAGCTCTTTTTTCAACTTCAGTAATGCCGTGAGGAACACAGATTATCATTCTTGGTCGAACAAGTGTTTTTCTATTGTGTACTCGTTGAATAAGGTGTCGAAGCATCTGCTCTGTAATTTCGAAATCTGCAATGACCCCTTCCTTTACAGGGCGAATGGCACTAATCCTTTCAGGGGTACGCCCTAACATATTTTTGGCTTCTGTCCCAACAGCTACTACTTTTCTTCTTCCAGTAGTTCGATCATTTTGCACTGCAACAACTGATGGTTCATTACAAACAATTCCTTGACCTTTTTGATAAATTAATGTGTTTGCAGTACCAAGATCAATTGCAAGATCATTTGAAAATAAACTGTAAAACGCTCCTAACATGTGACTCCAACTTTTCATTAAACTTTTTGTGTGCGGCAGATGATTACGCAGCCGACACACTTTCCTCTTGTGAACCTGACGATACTACTTCTTCCTCTGATGTTGAGGGGGCGCTCCATTCAAGCAGTTCAAGTTGTTCCTTGATCTCTTGTGGATAGACAAAACCTGGGCGGCTTACCATAGCATAACCACTTAAAAAACCGACTTGTTCTTCAAGGGTCATTTTGCGATCAATAAAGATAATCCTATCTTCAAGAATACGGCAGCTTCCTGAGACAGCTTTCCAGCCAAATCCCCTCTTTAACTCTTCTTTCCTCAAGGTAAAGCCGTTTAACTTCAGCAAATCTGTCAGTAACCGAAGAATTTTCTCTAATGATTGTTTACGGTTATCTGATTTTGTTCGAGTTGTTGGGGAGGTAGACGCTTTTTTCACAGAGGGGGTACTTTTACTATATTTACTACAAGCCAGTTAAAGTGAGGAGGGTGAATCATAGCAGGATTTTTTAAGATTCCAACTGAATTCGAGCAGTTAGCGAAAAAAAATCTGTGCTGAAGCTTGAAACAAACCCCATGTAGTCGTATACTGCCTAGCTCTTCTTTTAGATTCTTCATTGAACTGAGTTATATAATATGAGTGACGTTATCCCTACTGGCTCTCTTGAGTCCAAGCTCGCAAAAATTCGCGCAGCAAACACAAAGTCTTCTGTCCCTACATTTCGTGCGGGCGACACTGTTCGTGTTCACGTTAAAATCGTTGAAGGAACAAGAGAAAGAATACAGGCATTTGAAGGTGTTGTTCTTAAAAGACGTAATCGTGAAAATGCTAATGCTACATTCACTGTTCGTAAAGTTTCATACAACATCGGTGTAGAGCGTACTTTCTATCTTCACAGCCCACGTGTTGAAAAAATAGAAGTACTAAGCCACGGTAAAGTTGCACGTGCTAAACTGTTCTACTTACGACCGCTTCGTGGTAAAGCAACAAGAATTAAAACTCGTTTCATGGCAGCTGCTGCTTCCACTGAAGTTGAAACTGCTGAAGTTGCAGCTGAATAATAATCGTCACAGTAAATTTTTGGAGAAAGAAATTGGACAATAACGAAACAAACGAAAAAACTGAGCGTCGCCCACGAAAAGATTATTTTCAAAATTCAGGCGGAGCTGCTGGAGCTAATCCACAGGCTGAACGACCTCGTGGTGGTCCAATGGAAGTCATCGTCGATACTAACATCGAAAAGGCGATGAAAATTCTAAAAAGAAAACTGATCAAAGAAGGACTTTTTAAAGAACTCAAAAGCCGTCGTTATTTCGAAAAGCCATCGCTGAAAAGAAAGCGTAAAGCTAAAGAAGCGATGAAGAAAGTTCGCAAAGAAGAGTCGCGAGCAAAGAAAAACTCTATGCTTTTTAGCTAAGTGGTTTTTTAGAGAAGTGTTTGCAAAAATTCCCTTCCCTAAAATTATCTACCGCTATCTCCTCAAAGAGATAGCGGTATTTTTTTTTGGATGTCTTGCAGCCTTTACCGGAGTGCTCTTTGCTGTCAATTTGCTGAAATTCGCTTCTCTCATAGTTGCAAAGGGAGTTGATTCTTCCCAGATCTCAATGGTCTTCATGTCACTGCTTCCTACATTTTTAGAGATTGCTATTCCTATGGCAATTCTTCTCGGTGTCATGCTTGCATTTGCGCGATTATCTGGCGATTCAGAGTTAATAGTTCTGCGCGCAAGTGGCATTTCACTTACCACGCTTATTCAACCAGTAGTCATTTTTGGATTATGTATTACCCTCATAAGCATCTCTGTCAGTTATATTGGAAGACCATGGGGATATAACACTTTGAGTAACACACTCAAACAGATTGCTTCAACAACCAGTACTGCAGGTTTGGATGAGGGAGTATTTACTCGCTTTGGTGACATGACCATGTACTGTGAAAAAATAGATCATGCTACCGGCAAGATGAGTCATGTACTACTTGATGACCGAAGAGATGAACAAAATAGAAAAATTATTTTTTCTAAAACTGGAAACTTAGGTAACAACCAAGAAAGTAATCAGGTCATTTTTCACTTATTTAACGGGGAAATTCACGAAGAGCATGAAGGGAAATATGCAGTCACTCATTTTGATGAGAACATCTCTGTTATCTCTGCTGATGAACTACTCTCTACTGATACTAATAAAAAAGGAAGGCAATTTAGTTCAATGAAAATAAGTGAGCTAGATGAAACGAAGAAAGCCTTTATCAATCTTGCAGAAAGAATTCAGAAAGCAGAAAAAATTAATCTTGAAGATATCAATCTACCCTTTGGTCAGAGCCTTGCAGACCATCAACTCAATAAAAAAGAAGTGAATAAAAGAATAAATAGAATCGAAATTGAAAAAGGTAGAAGACTTTCAATGCCATTTGCCGCCCTCGTACTTGCACTCGTTGGAATGAGCCTTGGAATTCAGCCTCCTAGAACTCAAAGAACTTTTGGAATTGGCCTTTCTGCTGTTTTTGCCCTTGTTGTATTTGTTATCTATTATGGATTCTTGTCTATTGGAATCGCCATGGCAGAGAGTGGCACACTGTCACCACTTCTCGCTTTATGGTTACCAAATATTATCGTCTGTTACTTTGCGCTCATGACGCTCCGTAATCTTGGCAAAGAAAAATGGCATTCTGTAACAGAAGCAGTTGAACTGTTCATCAGAGATAAAATTAGTAAATTTCAGCACTATAAGCGTGTCACATCATGAGTATTATTCACCGATACATTCTGAGTAGCTTGCTTCGAAACTTAGCACTGTGCATTACTCTTTTTGCTGCACTTTTTCTTGTTATTGATTTCTTTGATCGAATCGATAACATCGTTGCTGCAGGAGCTTCGTTTGGCAGCGCAATTGAATATTTTTTATTTAAAGTTCCACTCACCCTGAATTTAATGATTCCGCTTGCTTTTCTTGTAGCTACCCTTTTTACTCTGGGAACACTGTCAAAGAATAGTGAACTTACTGCAATGCGTGCAGCAGGTCTGTCTACATTTTATCTTGCACGTCCTATTTATATTGCAGGAATTATTGTTAGCCTTTTATCTATTGTCTTTAATGAAACAATCGTCCCCACTGCGACACGTCGCGTAAAAGAGATATATAATATTGATATCCAGAAAAAAGATGCGCGTGGAGCATACAGCCAATCGAATTATTGGGGCAGAAAAAATAATAGATTTATCAATCTGAATATGTTTGATTCACGAACGGATTCAATGATGGGAATCTCTGTTTTTCATGTAAACTCTGACTTTGAAGTGACCCGTCGCACTAATGCAGTTCAAGGTAACTGGATCAGTGGAACCTATGGATGGATGATGAAAGATATGACTGAATATCGATTTTCCTCAAACAATCAAACTGAATATGAAAAACGAGCAACTTTTCCACTTGCAACGAGCGAAGAACCAGAAAGTTTTTATAATGTAGAAACTGACGCAGATACGATGTCGTATAGAACGTTTAGAAAATATATTAAACGTCAAGCTGATTCAGGTGTTGCTACTGCACGCTTACTGACGGATCTGTACGCTAAGATCTCTTTTCCCTTTATTACTTTTATTGCAAGTTTTATAGCTCTTACTTTTGCTATACGACCAGCGCGCTCTGGAAACCTTGCTATGAGCTTTGTTGCAGGGCTCGTGATTGGTTTTTCTTTTTACGTCCTGCATTCATATTCAATTGCTATGGGGCGTGCTGAGATATTAGAACCGATGATTGCTGCATGGCTTGCTAATATCATTATGCTTGGAGTTGGCAGTGTTCTCTATCTTGGGGTTGATAGTCCCAGTTAAATTTTGAAAGGAATTGGGTTACGTATCACTGTCGGTACATCAGGCCCCAAAACCATCTCTTTGCAGATTAATAGAAGACCTATTGTAGTCCTCACCGAATATCTGCCCCCTACCTGAAACCCATTTTTGGTAATTAGTTGATACACACTTTACCTGACCATGGTCATAAAAATATGCAACACCAGTAATACGACTAGTGTTTATCTGATTTTGATCTGCTTTAAAAATTGC
>JBIKWN010000088.1:0-7052 GCA_044356295.1 Bdellovibrionota bacterium | reverse complement strand
TTGAACTACTACCTCAAGTAACAAACCAAGCCAGACGTAATGAATACTTAGAACTTCTTCAGAATGCACTACTAGCAAATCCAATGTCTTTGAAAAATGCAGAGGTCCTTCACGAGCTTTGTGATTCGCTATTAGAACGTACACTTCTTGACCCAGAGAATTGGCATGAGTTGTTCTATCGATACTATTCTCTTGCTGGGGGAATCGTACAATCACATGATACCCAGCCTCTTTCACAGGTCAAAAATGGCAAACGACATTTTCCACCCGTAGCTGCTCTTGGAAAATTTAGAGAGATATCCACATTAGTAGAGACGACACTCGCTTCTGAATCAGATCCATTACCTAGTGTTGAAGAGCTTAAAAGTTCAATCGAGATTTTAAATGCGCTCAACCGTTTGCCTTCAAGAGGCTCTTTTTATGAATCAATCAGTATTCATTGGCCAATCGAAAAGGAAACTGCAATTGATGTTGCCTCTAAAGATCCAAGTGGAACAAAATTAGTTCTCTTGTTTCATACCTACTTTCAAGGGCAAGGTGATTTAGAAATAATCGATAAAGTTCCTTTGGCAACTCTTGAAGCAGCTCAAAACGAACTCGTAACAAACTGGCCAGCTATCTCCAACTATATCGAGGAACGAAAAAATTGGGAGCAAGATATCAACTCATACGACGCTTTTAAAAAAGACCCTGTCGGTTTTATATGTAAGTTTCGGGATGTTCTATTTTTACCCAACGAAATTGATTCAAATTCTCCATCCTATCTCGCTGCACACCCATACTCAAAGTTAAATGGAGTTAAACGTGATTACTATGCATACAAGCCTGTTCCAGTGATTCAAATAAAACTGTTTTTCAAGAAACAGCTACAACTCTTCATAACGAATGGTGTTTAAAAGTCCTCAAACATTTAGAACAGTATCAACAAGAGAATCCTAAAGATGCGAATGAACTGATAAGAGCACTTTATTTAAGAAATGAATTTTCATATAAAAAGATTTCAGTACGCCAAGAAGAGTTCAACAACAATATGATGGTTCTCATAGGAGGTAATCCTTACCCTTGGGAAGGGCCACTAACTACTTTTTTACTAAACAATCGAAAATTATTTAAAAAAAATGAGCTGCAAGCTGCTCTTTTCTGCATAGGTGTACCTTCCGACCTGAATAGGTGGGAGCATACTTTCGGAGGACCATTAGTTTCAGGTAGCAAGGAACTTGCTAAGAAAAGTAGTAGATATGATGAGCCTCTCACTAAAGAAGACGATGGTTTAGGTGGGGTGTTAGGACGAAGTAATCTTTTAACTAAAGTTATGCATAAAGTTCTCCTTCAGGAAGAACAAAGTCCACAACTAACTGACAGAATAACCTATACAATTGAAAAGAGCTTAAAAGATCTCAAAGCTATTGTTTCTCATGAGTGTAAAGATTTTCGCTCAACGCTCAGGGATAAGCTGTTCACTTCTCATACAAAACCTCCATTAAAGTACTATGAAAAACTTCCTATCACTGTTCTTCTTCGCTTGGTATCAATCGGTGAACGGGCTTCACTGTTTCCGTCTCCTGCTGAAAAAGAATTAGCTTGTAGCGTACTTGCAAAGAGATTAACTCAGTTACATCAAGTATCAGAGCGCAAAAAATATGCCTTAAAGATTTTATCAATTCCTCCTCTCGATCCAACATTAAGAGATATAGCTACAACCTGCTTGGCAGAGGCATATCATAAGGAATATGGTATTGATGATAATTCAGAGAATTATCGTACAAAACTTTTAAGTTCTCTTGAAGATGAACTCGAATTTATATCTTTAGACCTTCAACATCAGGTCGCCCGTAAAACTGCTAACCTCATAGTATCACAACGAGATCTTTCTTTTGCTCTTAGAGACCTTGGGAAAGTCGATGGCACTAAGAATCAAGCGATTCTAACCCCTACAATTAAAGGAGCAGAAGCACTATTTCTTTTTGCAGGACAAGATAAAGATCGAGCGCAGGAAATAATTGATTTCTTGCTTTCGCCTCTCTCAATGGAATTGATTGAGGATTTTCAAAAAAAACTTAAACTGTGGGATCCATCAGAATACAACCACAGAAACGCAGTAAATGATTATACGGAATGTAGCGAAGATACTCCTGAAGATGTCGCACGAAAATCAATGGCACTCTACACATTGCACAGACATTTCTCGTTATTGCCATTAGAAGCAAAATCTTTTGCTTTAAAACAAATCTTAGTTGCTCCAGAGCGCCTCTATAAGGATCAGGATGCAACATACCAGCATGCGATTACCTATACGATGGACAGACTATTTCCAATCGATGATACAACTGGGACAGCTAAAGAACAGGAAACCCGCTCGTGGTGTAGATTATTTATGGAGGCTTATGTGCTTTCGGCGCACGAGTCAGAGCGTGGTTTTCTTTTAACTGCGATGCTTGCTTCATCACAGAGTAGTTCTGGAAAAGCAGTACGACCTGGTCTTCAGCTTAAAAGAATCTTGGAACACCTCGGTCCTGCATACATTAAGCTTGGCCAAGCAATTCACTCGTACCCCGGAACTCCTAGTGATATCAAAGCTGACCTTGCAGATCTAAAAAGGGATGGCAATGGTTCCAACTCGTTGGGGACTCTTTGATATGATCGACGAGCGCATGACGGATGAAGTCAACGATGAACTTGAATATGTTGGTCCAATTCGAGGTTCCGCATCGTTTAATATTGTAGCAACATACCTTGATCAAATTAAGAGACGGGGTGCATTTGCTTTGCTGCGACCTCATGCGCTTGAACGTGCGCAAAAAGGGTTCGAAGATCTCGAGAATGTTGTTTCTACTCTTATTAACGAACGACCTGCTTTAGAAAAATTCAGAGATGATGTTGTGAGTATACTTCGTCATGCTCGAGAAATGACTAACACCGAGACAAATATGGCACTAGGGGCCATTCAACATGAAAACGCCAAAGCACGATATGAAGGAAGAATCTATTTTGCTGATGGAATACTTCTTAAATTTACAACAGCTCATTGGCGAATACATGGTGATGGTTATCGTACGATGGATGAGGCGCCTGGAAGAAGTTTTGATGAACTACCTGAATGTAATTTTTTTCAGCGTCGATATAAAAAAGCAGTCGCTAAAGCAATTATTGCTGCAGAATTAGAATCCATATTATCCGGTGGTGGATTTGATTGTGATAGACATGAACGACAGTATCATGTTCATAAAAATACAATTATAGCACTTGATCATGGTGGTGAATCATTAGATCCACCATCAGAAGAAGACCGCTTACGATTGGCTAGCATTGTCGGACACATAGTTACTGCCGCAGTAGAAGAGAAAGATATTAAGGCGGCAATGCTTGAAGCTATGGGTGGAAGTGAAGGCAATGATGATTACACACAGCGACTTCGTAAGGGACTTCTTTCGTTGTCTTTCATATTGCAATTTGTCGATAGCAGAGACATCGCAGGCATTATTTCTTCTTGTATTACCAGTGGACAGGTCTGTGCTGAGGTCCAAGAAGAACTGATACGTTCACTTCCTCAAAATTCGATCTATTCCAAGTTTTATGAATTACCTGCTTGGATACAAAATATTTCTTCTTGGTCCCTATCAAAGCTTGTACGTTTGAGAGGACCTACCACTCAACATCCCCCTTCGCCTGCGGATGAGAAACCGTCAGGAAAGGATACTTACTCATAAAGCTAGTAACAGACATAAAGTAAACCGCTGCAAACGTTACAAAGATTACAATATCAATAAGTCCAAATGGCAGTTCATGCGGATACCGTTGAGGACTAACAAGAATAAATTTCTCACACCACATTCCTAAAAGAACAACGCAGCAGATAATACCAAATGCTTTCGGTGTTTTTTTAATATCTTCACTAACAAGAGTAAGAAATGGAAAAATAAAACACATTCCAAGTGTTAGAAAAGCGATAGGTTTCCAAGGCATCTCTTTGGTTCTTAGGATTAACCACTGAGTTTCTTCAGGTAAGTTTCCATACCACTGCGGAAGATACTGAGAAATCATCGTATAACCCCAAAGCATAGAGAAACCAAAAGTAAGCTTTCCAAGATCCCAAAACTGCTGAGTTCCTAATTGTTTTTTAAACACAGGACTTACTGACATAAAATACATCGTCAACAGTGCCGTCATTGCCCAGGCCATATAAATATTTCCGAGGAAGATAAATCCTCCCATCATATTTGAATACCAAATATTGTCTTGTCCCATGATCATTTCGAATGCAAGAAGCGATACAACAATGACATAGGTAAGAATAATAACAGGAGCATTCCAAGACATTTTAGCTTGAAGAGCTTTTACCTCGGTGTTGACCCCACCCCAATTTTTTGAAATTTGATCATAAGGATGTCCCTGCCAAAAAGATTTATTAGTAGAGGTTTCTTTTAGGAATCCAACGTCACTCCTTAAAGACATACGAACAAACCTGTGTAGAAGGAAGACTAACAACCCTAGCCCAACCCCAATACGACCATAAACAAAATCAGGTTGCATCCAGAATTCACGTCCAGGCATTGGAGTTGTAGCCCACATAAAAAGATACGACTTTCCGAAATATGTCCCCATGTACGCAAGGTAAGCATATGGAAGAAACGCGACATTACTCTCTGCGATACGACGAATAGGCGAACACCAAGTAGCACGCACAATCTGAAAAATAACAGTTATGATTACACCACCGAGTGATAATCCAAGCCAAAAAACTGAAGTAATAAAATATGAGTTCCAAAGATGTTTTGGATCAATAAACAAATACGCAAAAAATATGCATGAGCCAGCAATAATAATGAGCCAAAGCAATTTATCTATACTGGTACGTGTCGGTATTGGTTCACACCGAGAAACTTCGTTTATATCAATGTGTAGCGGATCTGCATGCATGGTTGACTCTTTTACTTACCTTTTGCGATTTTTTCAGCTTGTACGTGACGAACATAGTTAATGATATCCCAGTGCTCGGCTGGTGAAAGTTTCCAACCAAGTGCCGGCATTACTGCCATACCACCAAAGTGAATGACTCCATAAATATTGCCGTCAGTACGACCTGTTCGGTACGGCTCAGCAGAGATATCGGGAGGAGCCGCAAACTTTTGAGCAACAGGCCCTGGCTCATAGGTTGAAGCTTCAATATTTCCGTGACAAGAAGAACAATTGATTTGGAAAAGTCTTTTTCCAAATTTCCAACTTTGTTTATTATTCTTCTTAGGATTTTCTAAGGTTTCAGCCTCTTCTTTACTTTTAACATGGTACCCATTCATCCCAATTGATATTGAACCTTCTGGACGAGCTCTCATGATCTGACCAGTTGAATAGTACATGTGACGACCTTCAATATTTTTACTGTGAACCATGTCATCATTAAAAGGAAGTGCTAGAGCATCAAATGCAACAATCCCAAAAACAAAGGCGATTAATCCTTGTAACTTTTTACAATCCATCGGTTACCTTTACCTCTTCAGCACCAAATTTTTTTAAGCTTTCACTAATTCCATCTGTTTCATTTGCTTCACAGAAAACAACAAGTCCGAATCTATCTTGTGAGAAACGCGGTTGATATCCAGGTGCACGAAAAATATCTGGTATGCGACAGAAATGAAACATAGCAATTAAAGTAATAATTGCCCCAAAAAGAATCGTAGTTTCATATCCAACAGGGAAAAATGCAGGGATTGAAATAATCGGTTTAGCACTAACTCGTATTGGCCAATCAAGTCCTGTAAGAATTGCTAATCCAAAACCAAAAGTTGTACCAAGAATTGCCCCAGTTCCTGTAATAAAACAGATTGGGCTTCTTTGCGGTGATGCTGCATGACTTATCTCATGCAACGGACACGGTGAATAAACTCGGAACTCTTTATTATCTTTTTTCGCTTGTTCAAGGGCATGAAGCGTATCATCAAGATACTCAAATGTTCCTACGACTGCTTTGCTTCCACTCATAAATTTTCTCTCCTCCCTCTTCTAATTACTTGGCATTTAATGATGTTTTAGACCTTTGGGATCTCGTACCGGAGGTGGCAAGATCTCTTTGATCTCAGTAATTGCAACTGCAGGGAAAAACTTAATAAACACGAGCATAAAGGTTCCAAACCAACCGAATGCTCCTGCCGTAATCAGGATCTCACCAAGTTTAATAACATATCCGCCCCATGCTGCAGGGATGAATTCTCGTGAGAGTGATGTAAAGATAATATTGAAACGCTCAAACCACATCCCAATGTTAATAACTATCGAAAGGATAAAAAGGAATGTCAGGTTCTTTCTTAATTTTGGAATCCACAGTAACAGCGGCGCCATACAGTTACAGAATGCCATCATCCAAAACGCCCAAGCAAACTCACCGAATGGTCTAAACCAAAACTGATACCGTTCAAAAATATTATTACTAAACCAAGCAACATAAAACTCAGTTAAGTATGCATACGTAACGATTCCTGAGGTAAGCATAATAAGCTTACACATCGCATCAAAATGCTCTTCACGAATAAGCGCTTCAAGTCCGTAAACTTTCCTCATTGGAATTACAATTGTAAGAACCATTGCAACACCTGAAAAAATAGCTCCTGCGACAAAATAAGGTGGAAATATAGTTGCGTGCCAACCAGGAGTTAATCCCATTGCAAAGTCCCACGAAACTACGCTGTGAACAGAAACTACAAGCGGTGCAGCAAATGAGGCAAATAAAAGATACGCTGCGCTGTAATGTTTCCAACGATCGTGATTACCCTTCCAGCCAAGTGACGCGACTGTATAAAGGAATTTCCTAAAAGGTGTTTTTGCAGCATCACGCGCAGTTGCAATGTCAGGTATAAGACCAATGACAAAGAACATAAATGAAACTGTAAAGTATGTGGAAATTGCAAAAACGTCCCACATAAGTGGCGATTTAAAGTTCGGCCATAGAGCCCTTTGATTTGGATAAGGAAATAACCAATAAGCCGCAAACCAAGGTCGCCCGGTGTGGATAATTGGGAATAGTCCCGCAGTAGCAACCGCAAAAACCGTCATAGCTTCTG
>JBIKWN010000034.1:0-25069 GCA_044356295.1 Bdellovibrionota bacterium | reverse complement strand
ATTAAGATCTTTTTGAAATACTTCTATGCGGATTGTTGAAAAGCGTGCGAATTTATAGAATGCAGTGATTGTAAACATATTAAGCAAGGCTCCAAACCAAGTGAATTGTTGTGCTTAAGATATTACCACAGCATTAGGGGTAAGCAAGTTTTAGGTCATTTCATTGATACTTTTGAGGTTTTTTTTTACCGCAGAGTATAATGTACAACTACTGTCCGGTCGAAAATAACTGAAAATATTTTTAATAACGCGAAGGTCGCGAAGTAAGCGAAGGATCTAAATAGATACTTGGCG
The DNA here is from genome assembly GCA_044356295.1 of Bdellovibrionota bacterium. GTDB lineage: Bacteria > Bdellovibrionota_C > UBA2361 > UBA2361 > JBIKWN01 > JBIKWN01. The sequence continues at coordinate 24,775 of JBIKWN010000034.1, read as the reverse complement.
TACTTAGCGACCTTCACGTTACTAATTTTAAAATGAATTATCCTGCTTACCTCTGCAGTAAAAAACCACTTTCAAATTATACTATTTCTCTATCTTAAAATTAATATAATACGATATAGAAATTGATTACACATAAGATAAGAGCTGGTAAGCACGATACAAACTTATCTTGGATTTTTATTCTTACAAGCAATGCACAGAGCATGAGTAGTGCAAGGCAAAGCGCACTCAGAGTCAAAAGAGGTTGATAGAAAAAACCAAAAAGTATACCAATACCGCCAGCAATTTCGAGAAAACCAATGAGCTTCCTCATCGAGGACAATTGGTAGCGCTCAAATTCAGCTGACATACTACCAGTAAAAAGACATAAGCTTCCGTATACAATAAAAGACACCGCCGAGACGAGAGCTAAGATACTATGAAATATTTGCATTGAAGATACTCATTAAAAGAACTATTCTTCATTGTGACTGTATTACCTTCTTAAGGCTAATCATTAAAAATTAAAGGATCTAGAATGGCACAAACTCTTCTTCAAATAGTTCAAACGATTGTGGCATTGGGGCTTTTAAATGTATGGCTCATTCGCGCCAATATGAGCACAGCTTACCGCGGTGGAAATGCTAAGAATATAAAAGAAGAATTTGCCGTATATGGTCTACCGGGCTGGTTTTGTACTGTTGTTGGGGTACTTAAGATTAGTTCAGCGATTCTGCTATTAGTTGGGCTTTGGATTCCTTCCTTAGTTCTTCCAGCTGCACTAATGGTCACTGGTCTGATGCTCGGTGCTGTAACAATGCATGCTAAGGTAAAGGATCCAATTGTAAAAACGATACCAGCTGCTCTGATGTTGGGTATGAGTATTGCTATAGTTGGCCTTAGCTTAAGTTAATAAGGCAAAAATCTACCAGATTTCCTTAAGTCAATTCTACGAATTATGTACTAAAGATTCGTAGTGGCGATGTGAAAAATCCATATTTCTCCTAGAGAAAGATAGAACCATTATCTTTAGACGTACCGATATGTGGACGTTGCTTATCCCTAGTCTGCAATTTTACAAGGTATCGTATGCCATCGAACGTAGACCGTATTCTTAAAGTAAGTTTTTTTTTAGTTCTCATATTTATTACATCTACTGCGGTAGCAACTGCACAGTCTCGCTTTCCTTCTCCTGTTCAAGCTAAAGATATTTTTAAACCTTATCGAGGTACAGATACTTCTTTAAAAACTCTACGATGCGGAAAAGTTAAAAATAGATGGCAACTGATACTTTCACATAATAAAAAAAATATTCTTTTTTCATCTTGGCAAAGCTATTATAAATCACGCTCAAAATCTTCAAATAGGATTATTCGGCGGTCTGCTCTCAAAATACTCACCAAATTTCCTTCAGCAAAAGTAAATCCAATTCTTACTCAATGTCGATCTGGTGTACCACCAACAGATATTACCCCAACGCCAACTCCTACCTCAACGCCAGATCCACTCATCAGATTAAATCGTTCAGTCTCAGATCAAGATGTTCGTCATTTATATCAACGAGCTGCGCTTGGAGCAGTTCCAGATGAAGCTTATACCATTGCTCGTGAACAAGGATTAGAAGCCGTAGTCGATTATATGATGCGATATCAAAGTGCTGCTTCTGTTGAAGCAGATGCGACAAGATTTATTGATGATCTTGTTGATGAAAGTCGTGATGAACCACGAGTCAGAGAGTGGGGATTAATGTACTGGTCATTCTACTTGTTACTGAATTCACCAAATCGATATCATGAACGTCTTGCATTCTTTTTCCTCCATAACCTTCTTGCTACCTCTCAAGAAGTACTTGCATGGGAACAAAAAGATTTAATGCGAGACCATATGAATCTTCTTCGTGCCGGTGCTGTTGACGGAAACTATATACCTCTCCTAAAAAAAATGAGTCGAGATCCTGCGATGCTTATCTGGCTTGATGGCGCAACAAATACCAAACAAGCTCCAAATATAAACTATGCAAGAGAGATGTTTGAACTGTTTACACTTGGTTCCCCTAACCCACTATTTCCAAATGAAAAAGATTACGTTGAGTTAGACGTAAGGCGTTCAGGAAGAATGCATGCTGGTTGGGGAGTTCAAAGAATTCAAGTATTACCTGGTGTATGGGTCAATTCTCGGGTTCTGCGTTCAGCCTACGTAGATACAGATCCGCAAACAATCTTTGAAGGTACATCGTGCGAAACACAAATTAATTTTAACGAATCAACAGGGCTTCCACGTGATATGGAGGTAATTGATCAAACATTTGCATGCAGACGACCAGAACACTTTCTTGCATGGAGGCTTGCTAAAGAATATTTGAATGAAACTCCTTCACATGATGCCGTTGTTGCTCTTTCAAAAATACTTCGTGAAGAAAATTTTAATTTTAATAAAACTTTAAAAAAACTCTTTCTTTCAGAAGTATTTTATTCTTCTCAAAATCAACGAAGTATCGTCATGAGTCCTGTTGAGCAAGTAGTACAAGGCATTTTACGTGCTAAAATGACAACAGCTCAACTTGTTCCAGAAGGAAGTGGAACATCAACACAGCTCATTACCAGTATTGTTTGGTGGTTAAAAGATGCAGGATTTCGTCTTACTAAGTTTCCAACTGTCTTTGGTACTAAATCATTAGATTATGCGAACTCAGCATGGCAACTCTATTTTCAAAATACACTTACAAATATTACCAACCAAAATGTTTTGCGACCAATCAATACAGGTGAAGGTGCCAGAACAGTATTGTGGACATGGAGTCAGCTACTACCTCCAGGTAGAAGCTCACCTACCTCATCGCAAATATTGGACCACTTATTACCGCAATTTAATTTAACAAACCTAACATCAGAGCAGCGGATTGAACTTTCCCGTATCCTTGACAAATCTATAGGTTATAATGGTGCTACTCGACAAATTACCTCAGTAAACAATAGTCCGTTTAATACAAATGATTACTGGCATGTAAACGCAAGGTTACCGAGGCTATGGGTTTTGTTAGTGGCGTTGAATAATTTAAGGTAAATTTATGAAACAATCACGACGATCCTTTCTTAAAAGAGCAGCAACATACGGAGTTGGCACAGCATTGGTTACAGCTTTGAGACCTTTTGGAACAACTGCATTCGCTGACAACTGTGGAAGTAGTAATAAAACTCTCGTACACATATGGCTTGGTGGCGGTCCCGCTTCTCACCTACTTCTTGCTCCTTCATCAAGCTCGTCTGCATTCTCAACCTATGCCACAAACAATCCATCACTTGGAATTGGCGTTGGAACAAATCCATCTGGATTAGCAATTTCATCTTCTAATAAATATGTACTCCACCAATCGTTGTCTTCAATTAGAGATGCGATGAACTCTTCTCTATTTTCATTTAAGGCTTCTCTGATTAACTATGTAGGATATCCAAGCCAAAATTACTCCCACGAAGAGAGCTCAAATATTATAAAATTTGGATCTAGAAACTATTCGGCTCAAGGAACAGGCTGGGCTGGTCGTCTTGCTGATCAATTCTGTGTTGGAAAAGATTTTTCGGTTTTTAGTTTTGCAGGGCGCTCACCTGTTTTATGGTCTCAAACAGTTCAACCTCTATTATTAGATGATCTGAAAGCATATAGATTTTCTGGAGATACATGGGATGGGCATTCTGCTTTTGCTCGTCAAGTTTTTAAAAATGTTAAAGCTGGTCAGGATTTAAATATAAGTGATACCGCCATGAAGCAAGCACTGACTGCGATGGATAGCTCTGTTGAAGTAATGAGATCACTTGTTGATTCATATGAGAATCTTGCATCAAACCAGAAAGCATTCTATCCAACATCAAATCTTCTTACGACAACCCAAGTCCCTGGAGAGATGCATTGGTTTGCAAAACGGTTACGAGATATAGCAATCTTGATTCGCTCAAATCGACCTCCACAGTTTGTCACTGTTGAACTCGGAGGATGGGATACTCATGGTGACGGTGACGATCGAATTCCAATGTTGGCCAGTCAACTTAATCTTTCGCTCAAAGCATTCTGTGAAGACCTATCACTAGGATCTGTCGCTGATCGAGCCGTAATTCTTGCCCATGGTGAATTTGGAAGAAATGGATTTGAAAACGCGAGTAAAGGTAATGATCATGGACACGGCGGTATGATGCTGGTACTTGATACTCAAGCACGCCAATCAGTTCTTGGACCAACAGAATACAATGCAATTGATTTTATGAAACGTGGCATTCAAGGGAGTCGAGGTGAAATTCCAGGTGGATATGGGTACCGAAGGGACGATCAAACACTTGTAGCAGGAGTTGATTTTAGAGAAGTACTAGAACAAGTTATACAAAAGGCGGGATTTGCATCAGATCAAATCTTTACAGAGCAATTTAGTCGCTCAGGTATTTCTATTTTTACTTAAAAGTTTTCTCTCTAGAATTTAAGACTCATTTTGTTCAAGCATTGAACGAATAGAGTTCACTATTGATTCATCAACGTGACTTTGATTTTCTGAAGAATTGTTGAGAAGCTTTCGTGAAAGTTCCAAAATCTCAACCGCTACATTATGCTGTTTTGAGTGTATTGCTTCAATAGAGGCAATAATAAGCGCTGAAATAATTGAGTCGCTGGAATCTTTAATTGAAGATTTTTCATTTTGAGTATTTATAAAATCAAAACCAGTTAAAGCTCTATACTTTCGTTGTAATTCATCAACTTCTTCAGCATCTTTACCCCAATAACCTTGTGCAAAAGTAATACTATTTTCAAGACAACTAAGAAGCTCATTATTCATGGAAAGCGTACTGTATATATGTTGCAATCCTTGATTCGTTTCAAAAACCTGTTCAGATAATTCTCCGTATATTTCTCTACGAAGATCTCGAGCACTTTCAAGAAAAGGTAAAGCTCTGTCACTTTCATTTTTTGAAAACAGAATAATTCCTAAATTATGTTTCAAGGTACTAATTGTTTCATTTGTATTAGGCTCAAAGACTTCTAGAATCTGTAATGATCGCAGGCTATATTCTTCAGCTTGATCAAACTGTCCTTCTGCGCCTAACAGTTCAGCAGTCTTACAAAATAATTCCCCTGTTTCAATTGTCTCAACAGCAGAGATTGCTTCTCGTATTGCTAGCGACTTCTCAAAATAGATAATTGCTTCATTTTCTAAATCTTGAGCAATATAATTTTCTCCAATTGCTTCAAGTACGATACTCATTTCATACGTGAGCATTTCTCCAGCATCTTGCAAGATTCCTCGCGCATGATTTAAGACCCCAAGTGAAGAAAGAAGATCCTCATCCAAAGCATACCCTCGAGCTTCCTCTAAGAATTGACTGATATCTTCCCGCAAATGACTCATGTTGCTTTCAATACTCCCGTGAGAAGATATCGGTCGTTCTACTAATAATATTTAGTCCTTATGCGTTCTAACTTTACTGTGCCGATTATTTTATGTTTTTTCCTGGGAATAAGCTCTGGACTACCCCTGGTAGCAGCCGGCGGGACGCTACAAGTATGGATGAAAAATGAGTCTATCGACCTAACGACGATCGGACTTTTCTCGCTTGTTGGCATTCCTTATTCATATAAATTTTTGTGGGCGCCATTTGTAGATAGATATGCACTCTTTAAACTAGGAAGAAGAAAGAGCTGGATGTATCTGTCGCAGTCACTTTTAGTAATTCTATTTTTAATCATTGCATCTCTTTCTCCTTCAACACATCTTTATCTGATATCACTTGTTGCTTTTGCTGCTTCCTTTATCAGTGCCACTCAAGATATCGTTCTTGATGCATATCGAAGAGATATCCTCTCGGATGAAGAATTAGGTCTGGGAGCATCGGTATTTGTTGCAGGTTACCGAGTCGGCTTACTCCTTGCTGGAGCAGTAGCACTTTGGAGCACTCAATTTTTCACTTGGCATCAGATCTATATTGGGATCTCTGCTATTATGGTGCTTGGTGTCATCACAACTTTTTTTTCAAAAGAACCAGCAATTGAACATGCACCACCTCGTACCCTCGTTGCATCGGTAATCGAACCTCTTAAAGATTTTCTCAAACGAACGCATTGCTATGAAATGCTACTATTTATCATGCTCTATAAAATAGGTGATGTATTTGCAGCTGCAATGTCTACACCCTTCATTCTTGATCTTGGTTTTTCTAACGCAGAGGTTGGAACCATTGGTAAAACCTACGGTCTGCTTTCTGCAATTGGTGGTGGAATTATCGGTGGAAGCTTAATTCCAAGAATTGGCCTAAAAAAATCTTTAACTTATTTTGGTATTATTCAAGCAATTGGTATCTTAGCTTTCGCAGCACTCGCAGCTTTTGGTAAAAATCATTATATGCTGATTGTTAGTGTTGTTATTGAAAATCTGACAAGTGGTTTAGGAACTTCAGCATTTCTTGCTTTTCTGGGATTGATTTGTAACAAACGTTATAGTGCAACTCAGTACGCTCTACTATCAAGCGTTTCTTCAATGCCTCGCACGATGTTTTCATTTGGAACAGGGGCAGTTGCAAAATCCGTTGGATGGGAACTTTATTTTATACTTTGTGCTTTAACTGCTATTCCTGGATTACTATTACTGACGAGATATAAACTCTGGAAAACTGAGCAAGCTCTACAGTAATAAAAAAGCCCATATACGAAATCGTAAATGGGCTTAACAAACAAGTAAGGACTTGTAAGCGTTACTAAGCAGCAGCTCCTTCTGCAACTGCCTCTGCATCGCTTCCTTCAGCCGGCTGCTCTGGCATTGTTGCAGGATTTGGCCACAGACATACGATATCTTGACCAGGTACTGAATATACTTGTAATTCATCGCCGTATCTTTGGAATCCATATCGAACAGCTCCACCGTTATCTCTTAAAAGATCTCGGCAAGCTTTATCTTGACCACTAAACCAAAGCTGTTGGTATTTTTGAAGCAGATCATTATCGTCAAGAAGTTCACGATCGATCATTGCTAGGCATCGTGTATCAACAAAAACATCACCGCGACTTTGTGTTGCATTTACACGAAGTTCTTTTGGATTAATTCCTTCAGCATCTTCAGGATGAATCACAACGATATATTGAAAAGGATCGCGTTCGATACGGTACGTACCTGGTTCAACATCGATAACAGTTCCACCAAAATCAGCTACGATTGCATCTTTTGCATCTGGATCTTCATCAACTACAGCGGCAATACGCTCCATGAACTGAGGATTAGCCAGCATGAATTGATCTATAAGAACAAGGTAACCGCTTTCTACTGCAATTCTTTCTCTTTTGTTACCACCCTCTGCTGCCATACGAGGATTTCTATGATGTCTTCGTCCACCACCATGTCGACCGCCTCCTCCACGACGTCCACCATTTCCACCGCCGCCACGTCTGCCGCCGCCACGATTATCGTTTCTTCCATTTCTCATATATTTGATACCTTTTAATTGTTTAAGGTTGTTAGTGTCTCAGTGTCAAAGGGGTTGCCAGAAATAAACCTTGGCAACTTTTTTTAGAACCATCGAGCAGACTTCACAGTCTGGCAAAACAATAATCCTACGGGCGAGTACCCCTCTGTCGAAAGAATGCTCATTATAGACAAAAAATCTCTAAATTTGCCACTATCTGATCCTTAGCATGCCTTAAAGAACCTTACCTAGCAGACATGTGGGTTAAAAAGAGATCAATTTCCTCAAAAAACTCGATTATTTTTGAATTTTGCTAATACTTTTACTTAAATCCACAAGTAACTAAGCTCTGCTAATTTCTAGTATTTTGCCTACTTTTATTAAAGTCCTCTCACTAAAAGTCCGATGTCTTATCTACTGGAAGCAAAAAGAAGTAAAAGGTGTAAGGAAGTAGTAGTATGAGCATTGCCGAGGAAAGAGTAGTAGAACTTACTAAAGAAATTGCCTTACTCAACCATGTCTCATTTGACCCTCAAACAGCCAGTCTAGAGGGGCTTTATTCAGACGAAATTTCAGCATACAGAGCCAAAAAAGTCTGGATTGATACACTAGAACATACTTTTTTACTTGATAATGGACATGATTTCAATATTACCTCTACAGGGTCGATAGCATCCTCTGAGTTTAAAATAGAGTGTTTTTTTACTACTGCGTGTGGTCGATATGCCTTCTGGAGGCTAACCAATAATCAAGCACCCGAAGCGCAATATGGTATCGAAACTGCTCATATTCCCAATGCAGAATCGCTATACTCTAGAATACTATCTGCACCCGACCTCGATAAGAAAAAGAAAACAGCAATTTTTGAAATTCCAGAGCAATTTCCAGAGGTTACAACTGAAAAATCAAGTGTTGTTAGCTGGCTAAAAACACTTCTTAATAAAGAATAATAAAAAATATAAGAAAAAGTGCTACATTTTCAGTCACTTTTTGTCGTTTACTCAAATAACATGTGTGGAAGCTACAGGAGTAATTGATGGCAAGAAGAAATAACACTGGAAAATTTATAATCTCCGCTGGAGAAGTTGGTCAATTTGTATACTGCCAAGAAAGTTGGAGACTGCGCCACCAAACTAATTCGAAAGAATCCATAACTGCTAAAGAATCCTCAGATCGAAAAACAGGAAAAACGCTTCACCACGAATGGTCATCAAACCTTGATCAAGCTGCACATCTTGGAGAAGGGTTGCGATTTTTAGTTGCTCTTCTTATTACAACGGTAGTAATCGTATGTACCTACTAAAGGATGAACTTCATCATTTTTTTCAGTCCATAAAATTTCTATTTCAAGATCTTGCTAAGCTTGATACAGACAGTATTATTTTTGTAATTTTACTTTCTATTACTGTAATTGTTGTTGATGGTGTACTGCTCTCGATTACCAAACTAAAAAAAAATGCAGGTATTGCTAAACGTGCGCGAACAATTGGTGTCGATGGTGGGCGTTCCGTTAAAACAAAAGAATATATAAACGATGAATTAGGAATCGCCGGACGACCAGATGCCGTAATCGAAGAAAATGGTTTTTTCATTCCAGTAGAACAAAAACCATTACAGAAAAAAATTCATGAAAGACAAATTGCCCAACTACTCGTCTACATGAGGCTCATTGAAGCCCATGAAGGAAAACGTCCACCGTATGGATATTTAATTCTTGGCAAACAGTCAAAGCGCATCAAAATTGAGAATACAGAAGAAAAACAACTTTGGCTTAGTGGTATTTTAAAAGATATGCGCAATTTTCTTGAGGAAAATCATCCAATAAAAGCAACGCCTCATCCAAACAAATGCATGAAATGTCCAGTCCGAGATAGCTGTACTGCTAAAGGGCCAATCGGAATCCGGTCTTCCCCAATAGTTCAGATACATTGATTTCTTCTGGTATTCCACCAGCATCAATTGCATTCAACGCTTCATGTGAAATTCTAATTGCTTCATCAACGAGCCTGGCTTCAGAATCGTTACGAGCATTCGAAACGTCTCTACCTAAGACACAATGAAGGCGGACAACATCCTTAGGGACGGACTTATCAGCAGCATGTCTATCCGGAGTTGACGGTTCAAGAATTTGACAATCTTCTGTTAATCCCATTAATCGGTGAATCATTCCTAACTCAATATTTTGCACATCACCGGGATTTAGAATTCGGGTACAAACTTTGCCATTAGAAATAACAAGTGCCCAGCTTTTACCAGACAACTGAATCCAACTTTCACTTTTTTCATGATGATACTGAAGGCTTAACATTCCCAGTCTTCCAACCTTTGGACGCAGAACTTTGCAAGTATATTGATGTGACAGATCATGTCCCCAGATTAATACTTCTCTTCCCCAGATCCACTGATCTGTATTTGGAAGAATCTCTTTTGAGGGAACAGAACTATCTTCCATGAACAACTCTTCCACCAGCATGTATAGTATGTTGCATATTAGGCAACTTCATTCCCGAAAATACAGCTAACGATCGCAACTGATCTTTAAGCTCTTCAGGCCATTTTTCGATATCAGTACGAACCTGAGAAAAATCTTGTATAAGAACATCTATCATTAATGTCTCTCTTGATTCCCAACACTCAACTTGTATGGAGCGCTCATCCCTGTTCATTTTAATTTTTATAAGATTCAATCCAATATCTTGTGCGCTTTCAATAACAGCACGAGAAAAAATTTCTTGAGTATCAATAACGAAAATAGTTTCTGGTTTATGCGAAAATAAAAAACGACGCACCCCAAGTCGTGTTCGAATGACCGACAACATATAGCGGCGCATAAATACTTCGTGTTGCTTATTTTCAGGGTTAAACTGACGTTGTTGAAATCGTTTTTGAAAAAGTTCTATACACCAATCAAAAGGTGAAATACCGTCAAATACGGCATGTTCCAAGTCAGCAGTTTCCAATGTTGTCATCCAACGTTTTGTTCGCTCAATATCAGAGGAAGGAATATATTTAGATAATTGTTCAAGCAATGCGCCTGACCACTGTGAGAAAAAAGTTGTTTCTGACATACACTGTAAGCAACTTTCAAAACTTCGATGAAATGAAGTTGTGACATCTCGATCGCAATGAAGCATGACTCCATTACAACGAAGTTGTTTGACTATGGCATGCTGATTTAAAAACCGTCCAAGCAGTGCAAGAAGGCTCACTTCAACATTATGCTGATATGTTGGAGGGCAAAAAAGTATTGATGGTACTGACATATACTTAGACTCCTACTGAATAAATACTTTGAATTTTCTTAGATTCTTGGTCTCGCTGAATAACAAACAGCGCCCTATCTGGGTGCGTAAACGCATGAGCTGCGATTCCACGAAAAAGCGACGTAGTTCTGTCGGTTTCAAAGCTCACACCACCTTCATAAAAGTTATCGCTTGGTTCAACTTCTACAACTGACTCACCAGGAATAGGTTTCGGTATATCAGAAAGACCATCCACCGTTATTTGATCCACACTACCATTGACGACAGCAAGACTTGTGTAACAATTCTCATCCTTAAACAGTAACGGTGTACTTGATCGAGTTGCTATATTTTCTGATTGTTTCATTCTAAAACGTACACGACTCCCTGCGTTAATCACCTCCATATACACCTGTGACGCTCTAATATCGACACGTTGTGCTTGAGCCGATAGTTCAATCGTAACACCAAAAATTGGATGTGCACCGTCTTCAAGAACTGGAAAAGCAGCTTCTAATTTAATACCGTCTGGTTGATGTAATCTTGCGCCGTCAAGGATGAGAGATTTTCTTCCAAATTTTTCAGAAAAAATTTCTATTTTACATTGCAACGGATAAGGAGCTGAAACATTAGATGACGTTGGAAAGAAATGTAGCACTGACTTCGTCAATGCCTGCGATACACCAAATCCAAACCAACGAACCGTATACATGTAAAATCTCTATCTCCTCTATCCCAATGCACTGAACTGCGGTTGCTCTTGAGGTCCAACCTCTTTTGTAAGCATCTGTATAGCCAGTGGTGATTTTGCAAGAATTCTTACATATCCCTGATAACTAGACTGACGTGTACTTTTCTGGGCCAGCGCTTCGATAACATCTTTAAATTCATTCTCAAGATGTACTAACGCACTTCCGTTCGGAGCAATCGAAACCGTTATTTCAGGATTCCTATTACCGACATAAAGCCGAAGCTTTAATGAGGCCACTTGTTCCTCAACATTCATTATGGCAAGTAAATTTGTCACCCCTTCCTCTAACGTCAAAGGGAAAAATCCTGGTAAGGTCTCATTTAAACTCTGAGCGTGCCCGAGAAGTGTAGTCTGTAAATGTGAATGTAATCTGCAAAAAACTTCTGTACCAAGAGATGAGGTAGATCGTAGATGACAGTGCTTCATTCCTGACTCAGTTTTGCAACCAGACAAAAATGGTTCTAAGGAAATACACTGAACCTTAGGAGTATCGACAATAATTTTTGCAGAATTAAATGGCTCACCATCGCAATCAAAAAAATCAATCAGAGTCTCACTTGGCTCAAAATCCTGTTCCTGAGGAAAAACTATGAGGTAAGGATTAAAATAAGGAACAGAGCCTATCCAAAAATGGTCGGTACTTAGTAGGTTTTCAGACATATTGTTTTAACTTTAACTAGGTTAAAACAGTACAACGAAAATCCATTTGACGGAATAGCTACTTTGTTCGATTCTCTACACAAATAAGAATGGTTAAAAAACAACAAAATAAAAATTGGGATCTCTTCAATCAAATCATTGGTTGGGTCGGGATATCATTGTTATTGCTGTTATTGTTAGCTTTTGTCCTGGGTGGGCCATTTCGACCGATCTTAGGCTTTGTTGGACTTGAAATTAAGGAATTTGGTGGGGTTTTTATAAATTGCGACGATCCTAATAATGCAAAGGCAGATTTTTGCCACCCAAATCCTGAAAGGATCCAAGAACGGGAAATCCCATCTCCTGAAAAGCAGAAAGGTCCTGTGGACCTTCCTTTTTCTCTCAATAACTAAATAAAGAGTACTATTTCAACTTTGGTTCTATTTGAATCGGATTTGTTGCTTGCCCTCTCATGGATGGCATAATCATCCCAACCTCTTCTTGCTCATAACGATTACCCATGAAGTTAGGCATCATCATTGCCGGGTAGGTTGTATAGTCAAGATGCTTAACAGGAATCCGCTCCATTGAATTTGCAAGCGAACCACCTCGGATCATGCGTGCAATTTCTTTGGTCTTTGACATCTCTACAGATCCTGCAGAAAGAACAATAGAAGATTTAGGATCAATGAGCCTTACGTTAACATACACTCTTAAAGGAGAAGCAGAGTAAGTACCAACAAGAATTCCTCCAAGATTTCTTGCCTCTTTAACAGCGGTAGTATCGCGGGATAAACCGAACTCACCTGCATTATTCATAAACTGGAGGGCATCTGAGTGGCGAAGTTCAACCACATCATAGCCTTTCATTGCTAGTTCGCTCATCAACTGCTCTGCATACATACGCCCAAAACTAGATGTTGAGTACAGGTCATCGAGGTTAACTAATGTGGTGACACCGATAGGTCCTGGATCACTACCTCTATAAAGATTATCAATTTGACCGATGAGATAAGAAGTTTTAAAGCGCCCTACTCCATCATTATCTTCATCGCTAAAAATTGATGGTACGTAGGCAGGAACTTCATTGTAACGACCGCTACAGCCGGCAAAAAATGCCATGCACATCAGCATCAATATCTGGCATAGTAGTTGAACGTACGAGGTTGAGTGTTTCATATCTTTCTAATCCTTTAGACTGATTGGAGCCTCTAAACGTAATAAAAACAGATAATTACGAGCACCAATCATGAAGCGAATCAATCTTTGTTTAGCCATCTTTTTGACATTACTGCCGTCTGGCTGCACTTTTTTTGAAACCCGCTTTGGAAAAGAGTTTCAAGAGTCATGCCAATCACATGCATATACTCAAATACCTATCTTGGAGTTTATTTCGAAACGTTACACTCCAAATGCACCAGTTCGAATTGGGGTTGTCCCAGGAACTGCTCCTGCAAATATGAGTAGCCTCTATATTGAGCAACCAAGCGCAGGAAATCAGCTCGCATGGCGGATACAACAAGATCTTTTAAATTATGGTCAGTTACCAATTGTTGAAGTTCTCAATCGACAAGAATGGCCAGGTAAAAAAGATGAGTTTTTTACAGGTAATTTTGGGGCTATTCGATATGCTCGAGAAGCCGGATACGATATTGTCATTGTTTCTTGGATTGAACCGATGAGATCACCTGATACAATGACAGCATTTGCTAAAGCAATTGATGTTGAGTCTGGAACAACTATTTATTATGGTAAATCAACAGCTATTTCAAATCGACAAGAATATAAAAATTCTGTTGCAAATCTTGGGATACTTCGGAGAACGCCTGCAGAATTTCCAACAAGTTACGTCATGGATAAACTTGGTCAGTGCGTAAGCCAAGCAATTATGAAAGATACCTATACACCTAAAGATTAAAGGATTGAAATCTTTCCTCAATCAATGGTCGTAAATTTGGACATACAATTCTTGTCTCGTGATACATCATTTTCGCCTCTTTTTTCCTTCCCTCTGAAGCGAATAATTCAGCATATTGAAAAAGAGGCTGCCATTCTTTTGCATTACTGAGTTCAATTGACCTAGTAAAAAACTCAGCTGCGGGTTGAAACTCTTTTGTTTTTAAAGCAGCTAAACCAAGCCAAAACTTTAAGAGCCATTCATGCGGGTGCTGAATATCTTGTTGCTCAAAACGTTTCAACCATTTCGCTGGTATAATTTTCAATAGATCATGGGCGACTAATAATTCACTTACAGGATAAAGTTCATGATTTGCTGTAGCAACCATTGCACGGCTTAAACCACCAGAATCCTTTATGTATTGATTCGCTAAACCATCCTCGGTAACGCGGTAACGAAAGAGAGGTTCAGAAAATTGAGCTACTTTGAGGCCAAATTTTTGAGCTGCTAAAGAAAAACTCCAATCTTCATTGAATGCAAATGCTTTACTATATCCTCCAACTTGTTCCCAGATTTTTTTATCAAACACAATAAGTGTTGTAATTAAATTATCATACCGATGAAAGAATGGATCATATCTTACAGGACTCCAAACTTCATTTTTACCTCCAAACATCTCAACGGGTGATGTCACTAGGTTTACGCCTGTGGTCCTCATTGCACGAATTGATTCAGAGATGAGGTTAGGTTTTAGCAAATCATCGCCATCTAAATTTAGGATCACTCTTCCCGAAGCTCTTTCTATTGCATAGTTCCTAGTATCAGAGATACCAGTATTTGGTTTTGAAAAAATGACAAGATTGAGACCAGGATGCTGATCTTTCATCGAATGGGCGACTTTTAAGGAATCATCAGTACTTCCATCATCAACAATAAGCACTTCAATTGGTTGATAATTTTGAATTGCAATACTCTGTATCGTTTCTGCAAGATAGCTTGCCTTATTGAAACAAGGCACGACAACACTGACTAAAGGATTATCTCGCTGAATAAATTGACTAAAAGGTTCAAAAGAATGCATATAGGGAATAATCTTATCTTTTATATTTCCTCAGCGCGATTCTAAAATATCA
The DNA here is from genome assembly GCA_044356295.1 of Bdellovibrionota bacterium. Classification (GTDB taxonomy): domain Bacteria; phylum Bdellovibrionota_C; class UBA2361; order UBA2361; family JBIKWN01; genus JBIKWN01. Next base: position 9,704 of record JBIKWN010000034.1, on the reverse strand, counting down.
TATGGGTTTATCAGTCTTACCAAAAATTTCGATCATCACCCCTTCGTTTAATCAGGGTAAATATCTTGAACAATGTATCCAGTCCGTTATGAATCAGGGATATGATGATTTTGAGCATATTGTCATTGATGGGGGTTCAACTGATGAGACGTTACAAATCCTCGAAAAGTACCCTCATGTTACTTGGATCTCTGAACCTGATGAGGGTCAAGCTGATGCACTCAATAAAGGATTCTCGATCGCAACAGGAACTATTTTTGGATGGCTCAACAGTGATGATTTTTATGCTCCACATATTTTTGGTGAAGTAGCCGATAATCTTAAAGACTACCCCATTATCATGGGAGCCTGCGAGCTTACGGACGAATTTGGTACTCCAAAAACAAAGATTATTAATAAAGAAAGAAGCTGGTTCGATTTATTGAAATATTGGGTTCCCTATTCAATTCCTACACAACCTTCCATATTCTTTACAAAAGAAGTTCTTGAACTAGTACGACGTACTGACGATCTTATCTTTGATCCGGAATTACACTTTTGTATGGATTATGACCTATGGCTTCGCATAGCCCAAGCATTTCCTTTTTCTCATCGAATGGAAGAGACACTTTCGTACTACCGGATGACCCCTGAAAATAAAACATCAGACCAGGTTGAAGGTATGCCATATGCAGAACCTGAAATGTCTCGAATTCATAGACGTTACCGAGAATTTGCTTTTGATTCTAGCTATGCGATGAGTGTTCTTATTAATTTTGAAACAGTTGAAAAACTGAACGAACAATTACACAGTCTTATTGATCAAGACTTCAAAGACTTTGAATGCATCGTGCTTTTAGCACCAAATCTTGCTATCCACAAAAAATCGATACGGTCGATTCTTGCTGAATGGAATGAACAGGTAAGAAAAAAAGGATTTAGTCATTTTGCCAAAATTGTCCTATCCACAGATATAGGATTAGGAAATCTATTAAATATGGGTGTGAATCAATCGGAAGGTCGATTGATTGTTACTGCCTCTCATGCACTCAAAAATCAAACACTTGGTTTGATTGCTCGTTCATTTGAGAATAATCCTTTAGGAGTAATCATCGATGCTAGTGTAACGGCTATTAGGAAAGTTATTTTACTTGAAATAGATGGATTCCAAGAATCGATTACAGATGTTTTAGATCTTCAATCATCTCTAGTGACTACCGTTGCAAATTTTAACTGGAAGGTTTTGCGTTCACTGAGTGATTCGCTCAGTAAATAATCAAAAAGAAAAAGGCCTGGAAGTTTTTACACTTCCAGACCCCAAGAGAAAGTAGCGAGGTACTAAATTTAGAACCCCCTCTTTTCTTATCGCGACGTACTGGTCCGAACCATGCCATCTTCAACACGAACTTAATGTTCGCTTCCATGCTCCGACGAAGTATCGTGTGAAGAATTCGCTCTGGCTTTAAGAGGTAAACCTGCCAGAGCGAAGTCTCTCTACACTTATCCTCGTAGAAGAGAAAGAGCCAACTGAGGCTGTTGGTTCGCTTGCGCAAGGATGGATGAACCAGCCTGTTGCAAGATTCCAAGTCGAGTCAAGTCAGCGGCTGCGCTTGCTACATCAACGTCTCTGATGCGGCTTTCAGCAGCTGCAAAGTTCTCACGTGCAACGTTCAAGTTATTGATCGATACACGAAGTCTTGATTCTGCAGCACCTAAAGTACCTCGAGTTTGAGCAAGTGAACTGATTGCAGTGTTCACCGCGTCAAGCGCAAGACGTGCAGCAGACTGACCATCTGTGATTGAAGTTCCAGAGATTGAGTATGTCAAAGCTGACACCCCGGCCCCTGCAAGTCCAAGCGCAGTAAGAGTTCCTTGTACGTTTGTAATTTGGATTTGTGAAGTAGACTGAGAATCAAAACCAACCTGCAACGTAATAGAGTTTCCACCTGAAAGCAGTTTCACTCCGTTAAATGTTGTGGTGATAGCGATTCTTTCAATCTCAGATCCAAGAGCTGAGAATTCGTTTTGAAGTGCAGAACGTTGCTGAGTTGAGAACGTACCGTTTGCTGACTGTTCAGAAAGTTCTGCTAGTCGGCTTAATACGTTACCAATTTCATTAAGAGCACCATCCGCAATAGCAACAGTAGAAATACCGTCGTTTGCGTTTCGTACTGCAACTGCTGCAACACGTTGGTTAGCTTTTAATGAGTCAGCGATTGCTAGACCCGCTGCATCATCACTTGCTTTGTTGATCCGAAGACCAGAACTAAGTTGTTGATACACCGAACCTAACTGTTCGTTTGCGATTCCTAATTGTCGTTGTGCTTGCAACGACGCAATATTACTACCAATTGTTATACCCATCTCTTCCTCCTTGAAAAGACGCAATGCTTAGAGTCTCCAATCCATGGAAACCAACGAAAATTCGTCCTGCGCGTGGGCACGTGCAGCCTAAACCTTACGTTATTAAATGTTTTGGGTGATTCAGTTTAATGACTTGCTTACAACTCTTTGGGCCAAGAGCTGAATGCACCGCTTAAAAAATTTCTCGTACCGCTAATTACTACTACTTCTTAAAAATAGTATTCGAACCATTTTCATTTTTACTGAAGGTAAAAATGAATTATTTTTAATTTATTTTTAGTGGGTAAGTTTTGCCGAGTGCATTGGTGAGTTATATATTAATTTGCAAATTCATGAAGTGAGCATCCAGGATTTTTTTCCAAGAGATAATTCTTTTCCCACTCACCTGTAAATAAGACAACAACACGATCTTTTGAATCGAGTGTAAGAAATGAACTTTGTGTTTTCTTAAGATCTGTTGGGTCTCCGATTAACCAAGCACTGTAACGATATGGTAATACATCAAGCGCAGTGTCGACGCCGTACTCTTCTTTGATACGATACTGTAATACTTCAAACTGTAATTTTCCGACTGCTGCGACATAGGGGGCGCCATTTGGATTATCAAATGATCGAAGCATCTGAACTGCTCCTTCACTACAAAGTTGCTGCACTCCTTTTTCAAATGCTTTGCGCTTCATAACATCAAGCGGTCTAATCTGTGCAATAATTTCTGGAGGAAACTGCGGCATATCCCTAAATTGAAATCCACCTATCGATGAAACGGTATCTCCAATTGCAAAGACTCCTGGGTTAATAACTCCAATAACATCACCTGGGAATGCAAGATCAACAGTATTTCTATCTTGTCCTGCCATGGCATATGAACGGGACAATCTTACATCTTTTCCAGAACGGTGATGTTTCACCATCATGTCTCTTTCGAATGCACCAGAACACACCCGTATAAAAGCCATACTGTCTCGGTGTTTAGGGTTCATATTGGCTTGAACTTTGAAAACAAAGCCGCTAAAAAATTCGCTTTCATTTGTTACAATAAGATCTTCACCAGTATTTGATTTTGCGATAACAGGTCGAGGAGAAGGAGCTATAGAAACGAAAGAATCAAAAAAAGGTTCAATACCAAAATTGGTAAGGGCTGACCCAAAAAATACTGGTGAAGTTTTTCCAGCTAAAAAATCTTCATAAACAAAAGGATTCCCAGCTTCTTCCAAAAGCGAAAGTTCAAACTGTAATTGGGATAAAAGATCCTCGTCAATAGATTTTTGTTTGATGAAGCTATCAAGGGTGACTTCTTCAATGATTGCTCTATCAGCACCTCCAACTGCAGATTTTTGGAAGAGCGAAACAATTTTAGTTTGCAGATTTACTACTCCGACAAAATCTCTGCCACTTCCAATGGGCCAATACAAGGGTGAAGCTTTTACTCCAAGTAAATTTTCAACTTCAGAAAGAAGATCAAAAATATCCCTTGCCGGTAGATCCATTTTGTTTACAAAAGTCATGGCAGGTATGCCACGTAATCGACACACTTCAAAAAGTTTCTTTGTCTGGGCCTCAACCCCTTTGGCGGCATCGATAACCATAATGGCACAGTCCGCAGCAGTCAGCGTTCTATAGGTATCTTCACTAAAATCTTGGTGTCCTGGGGTATCCAATAGATTTATTGTTGTATCCTTATAGTTAAATTGCATAGCAGAGGCTGTAATCGAAATTCCTCGCTCTTGCTCCATTGCCATCCAGTCAGAACTCGTAGCTTTGCTTCCTTTTCGTCCACGAACCATCCCTGCAGTACGAACCATCCCCGAATACAGAAGCAATTTTTCTGTAAGAGTAGTCTTTCCAGCATCAGGGTGACTAATTATAGCAAAAGTTCTGCGGTGCTTTGCCGCTTCAGCGATTGACGACCATATATAAGAAGACATTTAATAATACTTTCGAAAACAGACTTGGGGCTAAACCCCAAGGTGAGATGATACCATCTTCAAAAGGTGATTTAAACTATGGGCGAAACACGAAACTTTTTCCGAACAGTACTCAAATTTTCTTGGAGTAAATTCTTTATTTGGTCGGTCTTCCTAATCTTAACGTACATCCTGCGTCACTTCTTCTTTATCATCTTTATGACATTTCTGATTGCCTACCTCATGGGTAATGTCATTTCGGTTATCAGTAGTAAGCTCCTCAATCAAAGTTCAATTAGAATAAAGAAAGCATTAACTGTTTTTTGCTTTGTAACGTTACTATTTTCTGGATATGGACTTGGCAAATTTTTTATTCCAAAGTTTGTTCAACAGGGACAAGCACTTATAAAAAAAGTAAGCTCGTTAGAGGATAGCCCAAGAAAAACACTTGATTCAATTCTACGAGTAACAGTTGGAAGGTGGTTGTTTGAACAACAGTATGGTTCTGTTGGTGATACAGAATATGATCAAGCATTTTCAGAATTTCTTAAGAAACCAATCTATCAGAAAGCTTTTGATGATTTCTCTGTCCTAAGCTCGAAAGTTGATCAACAGGTTGAGCGTGATTTTATTAAACGCCAAGCAAAAACAGTAGACCAACCTGCTGCACAGCTTCCGTTATTGAAGAGAATTAAAGACTCCAATCAGGACGGTTATCTCGCTATTGTTAAAGAGTATTACGCTCATGAAATAAATGGGACAAATCGTTCTCCATATTCCTGGAATCAGTATCAAAAACTTTATCAATCTGCTGGATTGAATGATGTAATTGCTTTTTCGGAACTTTATGAAAAAGAAGTACTGTCACCGTTAAGTCCTTCAGAGAAAGAGATCATTATCCAAGCTAATTTCTTATACCTTCAAAGTAATAATTTAGTTTCTGTATGGAAAGAAGGTCCAATGGCTGAAAAACTAGCGACCGAGTTTGATAAAAAAGTTCTTGGTCTCTTTGGAGCTATTGGTAACTATCTGGCAGGTCTTATTCCAGCTCTCCTCACGTTACCTATACAACTGGTGCTGTCTTTAATGCTGAGTTTTTTTATCACCTACGATATTGATCGATTACGAGATGGTGCCAATCGTCTCAAATTAAGTCGAGTAGGACATATCTATGAAGAAATTATTCCAGGTTTGAATACGTTCGCTTCTTTGATTGGTCGTGCATTTCAAGCTCAGGGATGTATCGCTCTGGTTAATGCACTGCTTACCTGGATAATCATAACAATGCTTGGAATTGAAAACACAATATTTCTTTCTGTCATTGTATTTCTGAGTAGTTTTATTCCAGTTCTTGGTGTCGTGCTTTCAGGTGCTCCAATAGCAGTTATGGCAATTATACAAGACGGTGGAAGTTTCATGCTTGCTTTTTGGGCAATCATTGGAATTCTTGTAATTCATTTTATTGAAACAAGCCTTTTAAATCCAAAAATTGTAGGCACCTTCCTTCATTTACATCCTGTACTTGTTTTGGTCATTCTTGCACTTGGTGAGCACTTCTTTGGTGCATGGGGACTGTTACTTGGCTTACCTGTCGCAGTGTATATAATCCGTATTGTCATCCTTGATGAAGGTTTGCCTTGGGAGAAAAAATGAAGTTTTGTTCAAAATGTGGAAGTAAATGCGAAGTATCAGCTAACTTTTGTGGATCGTGTGGGAGCCCGCTAACCAAAACCTCAAAAAAAAATAATATTCGATTACTACCACTCTTCGTAATAATTATTATTGGTATTATTGGCAGTTCAATTTTAATTACATATAGCGATCGTTTCATTGGCAAAAAACCTACACAATCTGTAAGTAACCATGCATCGGCAAATCAAAAAAATCCTGCTGATGATAATCAAAAGATTAAAGAACTTCGGGCTGAGATTGAAATTAATCCAAAAAGTATTTCAAACTTAAAAGCTCTTTCAGCTGAACTCTGGTCGCTACTTCCTAATGAAGGTGATCCGTCCCCTTCTCTTGTATTAGAAATTATTGATACATTGAGTAAAGTATTAGTGCTCGATGATAAAGATAGTGAAAGCTTATTGATGCTTGCTAACATTACATTCAATCAAAAGGTTTTTACTAAATCTTCCGAATATTTTCAAAAATATCTTGTACTCCATCCTGAAGACCTTGAAGCTCGTTCCAGCTACGCTTCAACCTTAACATTTTTAGGTCGACCAAAAGATGCCATTTCTGAATTAGACAAAGTTCTTTTATCAGACCCAAATGCCTTTAAACCTCTTGCATTTAAAGCCATTACGCTAAGCCAAATGGAAAAATTTGAAGAAGCAAAAACAATTGGTACAAAAGCATTAGGGTTTGCTCCAAATGATGAAGCTCGAAAAAGATTCCAAGGATTTCTAGATTCACTATCTGGGATGAGAAATCAAAATAAAGAACCTACTATTGTTACTTTTCTAAAAAGTCATCAAATTGTTGGTCCTAAAGTTATAAATTTTAAAGTATCTGAGGATACTGCAACAGTTTATTTAAAAAACTTTCCAATGGAAGCAATGCCACCTTTTGTTCGTGAAAAATTTGATCAAACAGTCACTGGCAAACTATCAGAATCTGGGGCTATAAAGCACTTGAAACTTGTCGACAATGAAACTCAGAGTGTGCTAGCAACATACTAGACATTAATTGATGTCCGTTAAACGGGGGCACCTCAGGCGTAACTGCTCGAACTTTTGTTATCTCTTTATTTAAACGCTCTTTAACGAAACCACATCTTCGCAAAGTTTAACTAGCCATTTTAGGGTTTCATTATATTTTCCAAGGTTTGATAAACCTTTAGATCCATCAATTGTATCTTTATGTCCCAAAACAGTAGCGCCATTTTTTTTGAGCATTATCGGACTATCGCCTCCATAATCTTCGAAGGATATCTGTGTTATTCCGTCAGAAATTATGAAGGTTGTAGGATCGCTTCCACTACCACCAGAGTCTGCCCAGCTATGGTTTATAAAACTAACTGAAAATGGTCCAGCAATGTACTCGCCCTGATCATAATGATGCGTTCCGCCAAACTGTTGAGTTGACCTACTTGTAGGTACATTTTCGGTCATTAAACAGGATAGTTTATGAATTCGTGATAGACTGCTAACAATTTCTGATTTAATGATTTCAGATTGACCATTAACTGCATTTTGAGCACGTCTTAGGCTTAGTTCTAACGCGTTCAGGTCACCTTCATAAGCTACTAGATGGGGAGGTTGAAGTTGTTGGTTCATGTCAGTTCTCTTTAAAAACGTAATGTTTAAAGTGTGCGGGAAACGGGGCAGCTAATCAATAAAAATCGCCACAGAATTTCACACCTTATTTCCAGTACGACATTATTCTTATGCGTCTGGTCTACTAACCTTCGCTTACAAACTTAATATAATATTGGATATCCTTGGATTACTTACTCTTACTTGCTTGTTGTGACGCCACGATGGCATTTTGCAGATCAGTATTCATTTGCCCAATCGAAGGAAGTATCATCTGTTGAGTCATTACCATTATTTTTTGCATAAGCGCCGGCATTTTGTTGATTACGGACTGGCCACTTTGTGTCTTATAAAACGAAATCATTCCATCAACATCCTGCTGTGTAAATGTTTCACGGTATAATTGCATGTATTTTGGTTTCATGTTTGCCCACGAAAGTTGTTCCTGCGCTCTTTGAATTGCCTTTGGTAGTATCGAATCAATGAGCTTATTTACCTCCGGAAGTAACGCTGGAGGAATTTTTGCTTGACTCAGCGACTGTTGAACACCAGCCTTCATATTACCTTCAAGCTGATTAGCTGTATCAAGTAGTTGACTTTCTGATTTAGTTACACGAAACAATTCCTCCAACTGAACATCCGAAGGAGACTGGGCAGATGCATGAAATACAATTACGAAGCAGTAAGCGATTATCAATAGAAAATATTTTATCATTGTGACTTTATTAAAGATGGTAATGTTTAAAAGCATCTTATTCTAACCCAGAACGCATTCTAAATCATAGAAAATTTCAGCGGGTTAGAATTCTGCGTGGCGTTGATTTCTATCCCGCTGCTAAGCCTAGAGGACCAAATCAAAATGGTGGCACGTAATATCCATACCTTTTCTTAGGTAGAATCGATGAGCACCGAATCGCTGCACGCCTGAATCTAAGCGGAGCTTTTTGCACGCTTTTGATTTAGCCAGATCAACGAGCCAGTCAAAAAGCTGAGAACCGTAACCTTTTGAACGATTGTCTGTGTTACTTACGAGATCATCAACATGCATATGATAACCAGCGGACAAGACGGTCATGAAACGAAAACCAGTTACCGACTGAATTACCCCATGATCCTCCAAATAGGCGAGCATATATCCATCATTCATTTGATTTCTAACTACCGTTACAAACTCCTCTGCTGACAAGTGCGGACGAAGTTGCGACATTACGGAAAAACAACTTTGAATTTCGGTATCGCTTTCAGCGATTTTGATTTTAGCAGACATAATTGTTTTTTGCGGGATAACGTTTAAATCAAAAGTTTCAGGCCAAACAGGATCTTAAGCAACCACCGAACTTAAAGGCCTGAAATCTTTTGGATTCTTTTGTTATCCCCAGCCTGAAATTTTGATTGATAGCTGGTATGACCAGTGGTATGATTAGGATATGAAATACGCAAAAGTAGCCATTTCGATTGAGGAGTCGGTCTTGAAGAAAATAGACCGTTTGGTGAAAGCCAAGACTTTCGAGAGCAGAAGTCAGGCTTTCCAAAAAGCCGCTGAAAGCACCCTTGAAAAGGTTGAACGATCTCAACTTGCCAAGGAATGCGCTAAGCTAGATAAACGCTTCGAACGCAAACTTGCCAATGAAGGACTATCAAGAGAGTTAGAAGAATGGCCAGATTATTAAGAGTATCTCGAGGCGATATTGTTTGGGCAGATCTGGAACCAACTCGAGGCAATGAGCAGGCTGGCCTACGTCCTGTTCTTGTTTTGAGCCAAGATGTTTTCAATGAGCGTTCAGGAACAGTCATCGCAATGGCACTCACAAGTCAACCTCAGAGAGCAGGATTTCCTTTAACATTAGAATTAACTTCTACAAAGCTACCTAAGAAGTCGTGGGTTAAAATTAGCCAGATAAGAACACTTTCGACTGAAAGGCTCACAGCAAAAATTGGAAAAGCAACTCCCGAGGAAATGAATCTCGTTATTGAAGGGCTTGGCGAGATTATTGGGGGATAACGTTTACGATGAGAAGTTTTGCACCAAAACAAATCTTAGTCCAACCACTGAATTCGGATGGTGCAAAAGGATCTTCACCCACTTTTGTTGACAGGTAAAAGTTAACACAAATTGGCTTCAAATTGAACCGGAGATAAGTATCCGATACTAGAATGAATTCTTTCTTGATTATAAAAAGGTAAGTACTTTTTA
>JBIKWN010000087.1:0-7441 GCA_044356295.1 Bdellovibrionota bacterium | reverse complement strand
AGATTTTTACCGCTGAAGCACGAAGAGAATTTGTTATTCAAGCAATTTCTAACCAACTCTACGATAGAAGATTTCGAGCTGAACTTTCAACAATTGCAGCCAAACTATCGATTCAAATTGATTCAATTTTATCATCAGTGATTCTGCTCGCAGCCGATCCCGATGAAATGGTATGGAGGAAAGCTCTAGATGGACTCTCTCTCTACCAAAAATCAGCATCACCTTATATTGCAGAACTAATGAAAGTACAAAACAGTTCAAATGCCTTTAAACTTAAACAATCTCTTACAGCACTTTCTATCCACAGTGAAAGCTCCTCTGTATCGATTGACTCTCTGAATACATCACTTCTTGAAGCCCTAGAAGTTCAAGGATTACGATATATAGACGAGATAACTTCATTGAACGAAGGACAATTAAATTCCTTGTTGGTCAAGATTATCGAAGATTTTCCTGTTGAACTTAGACCAAAGGCACTGAATTTTATTACAAAATCAACTTTTCATCTTAATCAGCCTTTGGAAGACGCTATAACGAGCCAAATTGCCTCGAAAGTACAATCAGTCAGTGACGCTGCTGTTTTGGCAGCATTTGTGCGTGGCATCGATGTACCAATTCTAAGGCAACATCTGCGAGAAATTATATTTAGCACAGCAAGGGATTCAGTATTTAGCCTTCCGTTATCTGTAAATATTAGAGGAAGGGCTATACTTGAATCACTGTTTAGTGAAGCTCCTGAAGACCGACAATCGGCTACATACAGGGTCTTTGAGAGTCAGGTTAGGGCTCACTAACAATAACTGTGTTGAGCTTGCCTTGCCATTCTAAGGAGGGTGAATTTGCCCGATAACATCACTTATCGGGCAAAGGTAAGATCCCTATCCCTGGCTCGATATCCTAAACGCTGCTGCTGTTTCAGCGGTGATAAGCCCCTTCTTTAGATATAGATCTATTGTTTGGTTACGTGTCCTCATTCCGTCTTCTCGTGATGTTTGTAGCGTGTTGTCTATGTGTTCAACTTTACCCATGCGAATCTGATTACTTATTGCAGGATTCATGAGTAACAGCTCTGGAATTGCAATTCGATTTTTCGCATAGAGAGGCCCTGCTGCAAGCGGCTTAGCTCGTCCTGCAAGTTGCTGAGAGACAATCCCAATCAAGCACTGGGATAGCTGCGTTTGAATCTGGTCTTTATTCTGAGAACCAACAGCGTTAATGATTCTATAGAGCGTATCTTTTGCAGAATTAGTATGAAGAGTTGCAACAACAAGATGTCCAGTTTGGGCAGCCTGTAATGCTCCTTCAACAGAAGCTTTATCCCTCATTTCACCAACAAGCAGAATATTTGGAGCTTCTCTCAGCGCTGCCCTTAGTCCAGTCTCGAATGATTCAGTGTCTTTTCCGACTTCTCTCTGGATAACTGAAGTACGTGGATTAGTTTCTTGAAAATAAAACTCAACTGGTTCTTCAAGAGTAACAAGACTCCCGCCCCGTGCATCAAGGTGGTGTTGAATCATTGCTGCAATCGTTGTTGATTTTCCAGATCCAGTTGGGCCAGTTACAAGAATTAACCCTTCTTTTCGTTTAAAAATAGACTCAAAAATTGGAATTATATCAGTATCGTGCGAAAAAAGATCTTCAAGCCTTGGCGCAACCGGCTCGAGCACTCGAATAACAACACCGTATCCATTTCGATCTTTAAAAGCATTAACACGAAAATTCTGTAGATGACCTTCATCCATTTTTACTGCATATGAAAGATCGACGTCTCCAGTATTTTCAAGTTTGATAATGTCATTTTTACTGAGTAATGCGTAAACAAGTTCTTGTGATTGTTGCGGGCTTAGAAGTCCTTTTGCTTCTGGAGAACCATGCTCAGAGCAAAGTACGTTTTGGGAATTGATGGTAAATTTTGGGGAAGACATAGCTTTCAATCTAAGATCGGATGCTCCGTTTTTCTTTGCTAGTCTCAGAAGGTCATCTATGTGATAAGAAACAAGTTGAGTCGAAAAATCAGAAGACATACCGCCACCTCCTCGACCACCTGAATCAGATTGACGATATAATCCAGATTGACCAAGAGGGGTTCGAAGCGCCGACAACATTGACTCCATTACTACTCCTACATATTTAAAAATCAGCTTTTTTAATTTTAAAAAAAATAAAAAGCCCTAAAATCGAATATCACTTGATTATTGTTATTACAAGAAAAAAATGATGCTGTTAAATTTCAGTTTTAAACTCAATTAACGAATACTTTCGCTTGAGAATTAAGGGACGAAAGGTTCTTTTCAAATTCACTTGGCTTCGAAGCAGTTTCATCTGTACGCATGAAAAGCAGTCGACAAGGTTCCATTGGCTTAACAGCCAAATTATCTGCTATTGATGTACGCTACTCAAATCACTCGATTTTTTGCGATCTTTATAAGTATTTATATTGAAAAGCTGCCCTTCCGTTATGCCGTACTGCTCTTGTGCAGCAAGCAAAGATAATCTCTCAGGAAGGAGCCTGCCATCGGCCAGGATTGCAGTATAACTTTCGATTTTCGCTCGCAGTTCGGAAGGCCGCTCAAAGAGTGCTTCGATGCGGTACGAGTGCACTCCTAAATTTTTAAGGTCAGATAGAAGTTTTACTGCGCTCTGTGCTTTTCCATGAAACATCGTGTTTCGACACTCAGCGTCTGGTTTTAATGGATGGATCACCCCTTTTGGATCTCGAAGTTCAACGCGATGTTTTTCGCACGGTTTTCCGCAATCTCTCCACGAAGAGCCATCGCTCAAGAATGCAGCGAACACGCAATGTTCCATATGAAACCCTGGCATATACTGATGAAGCACAACTTCAAATCGTGACCCACATCCAGTTGCCGATAACAGATCAAATAACTGTTTAGAGTTAAGATCATAAGAAGGACAGATTGTGGTAAGCCCTTTTCCTAAAAACCAATCAGCGCTGAATGAATTTGTGATATTCAAAGAAAAATCACCAAATAAATTTAAACCTTTCTGCGAAAGAACTTGTAATGCTCCAAGATTTCTAACGAGTACTGCATCTGGTTTAATTCTTTCGATAACTTTTAAATGACCAAGCTCACCTGGTTTATAAATTCGTGTAGTTGCGATTCCAGCTTTAAAACCAAGTCCTCGAACAACATCCACTGCTTGGTGATATTCTTTACCGTATTCAAAATCGAGGTAGACAGTATCAATTGATAGACCTGATAAATCATTCAGTTGTTCTTTATCACGAATAAGAAGATTTAGTTTCGAATCAGCATGCGGCTCTTGATGATGATTTGGTATCTGAGAAAGATTCTCTAAAGATATGTAAGGGCTATTATTAATTGCTATGTGCGTATTAGACTTTTGACGTTTAGAGAGAAATTCATCAACCATCTTTCGACGTAGTTCTTTCACCAACTGGTTAGGAACAAAAGGAGACCCCTCATGAATAATCTGAATCTGCTCAACGTGAAAAGGAGTCCCTGACAGTGCTTGAATTTCACTCGTTATTCTATCCTGTTGAAAGAGTCCATTCTTACTCGCTTCAAGAGGGGTTTCTAAAGACACATAAACAGATTCACCGCCCTCCTCTGTGGCTTGAAGATGCAAAGGCTTCCCAACTTTTGCTTCAATGACAACTTGAAGCGGAGTCGTTTTTAATTTTTGTTTATCAGAAAACGACTGTTTCGAAACTTTTTCAAGTGAAACTGATTTATTTTGAAAAACAGTCATTCCACTCGATAGTTTCTCTAAAGGAAAATCATTTGAAAAAGAAACAGTTATAGAATCTGAAGCTTGATTTATTTCGTATATAAATCCACCTAGAGGCTCTTGGTCTTTTACAGCTTTTGAAAAATCAACAAAAAGTAACCCGTCCCCTGGAACAAGACTATGATCTATTCCGGATTTCAATGTAATACCGACAGACCTCATATTGATTGAATCAATCACACCAATTTCAAGTCCGTGGTGGTTACTATACCTTCCATCAACAAGCTTTTGATGACTAACACCACCAAGCCATCCATTATAAAATCCACGTGAATACGCCAGAGACATTCCCTCTTTCTGAATCTGATTACCATCAAGTTTGAGTCGATACTGCTTTACAGATTCAGCTACATAGGTAGGACTTTTTAACCTTCCTTCAATTTTGAAAGAATCAATACCAATTTCACAAAGTGCTTCAACATCATCTATTCCGCACAGGTCTTGAGGTGAAACAACAAAAGGACGAGTTCCATCGTCGATTCTTTTTCCATCAACAATAATTTCGTATGGTAATCGGCAGCTTTGTGCACACTGTCCCCTATTCGCACTGCGTCCTCCAAAACTTTCACTTGTTAAACATTGACCAGAATAAGATACACATAACGCACCATGGATAAAAACTTCCAACTCTTTTTGTGTATCTGCACGAATTTTTTTTATTTCATCAAGTGAATTTTCTCGACCTAAAACATATCGTTGAATATTTAGGTCCTCTGTAATCTGAATTGCTTCAGCATTTGTGACCGTCATCTGGGTTGATGCATGGATAATTTGTTCAGGCGCAATCGATTTTATTAATCGAACGAGCCCTATATCTTGGACGATGAAAGCATCTGGTTTTAATGCAATCACATCAATTAAGAGTTCTTTGATAACATCGAGCTCTTTTTCAAAGATAAGAATATTTGCTGCAATAAATACTCTAACATTGTACCGATGACAGAAATCGATTATTTCTTTTAGTGATTCAAGGGTGAAGTTTTCTGTACGTCCCCGTGCGTTGAATCCAGGTAATCCGACATAAATCGCATCTGCACCGTTATGCACAGCTGCTTGTGCCATTTCGATGGTGCCTACTGGGGCTAGGATTTCTGGGCGTTTTTTATTATTCATCGGGCTATAATTAGTTCGTTGAATAATAACAAAAATGTAGTTGTAACGCGAAGGTCGCGAAGTACGCGAAGGATGAATTACTTAGGCGTCAGATGGTGCGGATTTCTTAATTTTTAATTCGCTAAACTCACCCCAAATTCCACTCTGCTTCTCTCTATAATCAAATCGTTCGAATTTGCTTCGTTTCGAACTTTCTTTTCTAGGCTTGAGTTCAAATTGAGTACCATCAACTTTAAACCCCGAGAAAAATCGATCTGCTCCGAATCCATGGGCCCAAGGATCTTCTCTAATTTCAAATGGTAAATTTTCAGGAAAGCCAATTGGACGTTTTGGCATCTGTAGAACTGCTTCAGGCTGAATCTCGGCTGCATTCTCCATCATTACAATTGTCATAACTTGTCTCCTTAAATTTAGAAGTGATTTACCTTAGAAACCTCACTACTCTGCGGATACTACAACTGTTCTAATAGATTTCAATACCAATAATTATACAAAAAACTCACTTTACGCTTAAGTCATTCAAATCTTTGATCTAAGTTTTTACAGGAATTTAAAACTAATATAACGATTGTACTATGGTGATCTGACAAACAGACATTTCGGCCTGGTAATACCTGGTATAAGATAGCGTAACTATTTTGTATTTTATCATGCCCCTAATATTTCGTTTTCTAACCCTTGTTTTTATATTCATCCTTCCTTTGTTTGGGTCAAGTAGGAGCCTCTTTGCAGAAGCAAAAGTATCATCCCCTCACGTAACAGTAGAACTCGTCCAAAAAACCACTGCATGCTCTACCTTAGAAAATTGTGATTTCGGCTTCCTTTTTAAATTAGAAGAAGGCTGGCATATATACTGGAAGAATCCTGGGGACTCAGGCGCTGCACCGAAATTTAAGTTTATCGAACCATCAACTCTTTCTTCGACTGCAACTGGTCACGACATTCTTGAGTGGCCAATCCCTAAAAAACTTCCATTAGCCCACCTCATCAACTATGGATATGAGAATCAAGTAATGCTCGGGTTTACTATTCCAGCATCATTAATTAAAAAAAATTTCGAACAAGATCAGAAAACCTCAATGCAACTATACATTGAAGGTGAATGGCTTGTATGTAAAGAAGACTGTATTCCTGGTACTGGAAATTTTACTACTACTATCCCAATCATAGATTCATATCCAGTGCCATCAGCAAACGCACATTTCTTTGACGAGCAACTGTATCCAAAAATGCTACACAATGGTCGCTATGAAATAAATCAAAAAGAACTCATTTTATCAATTCCAGATCTAAACAGATCTCAAATTGAACTATACCCAGTAACCCCTGGAATTATAGAAAATAATCATTTCCCTTCGGTTTCGATTCAACATGCTCAAACCCATCTTTCAATTCCTACAAAACTTTCCAAAGTAACTGGATCATTGTTTTTTCTTTTAAAAACAGAAAACAACGAAGCATTTGAAATTGAATTTCTGCCCCCTTCAATTGAGATGATGCCAAAACAAGATAATGGCAGTACTGCTTGGACAATTTTGATTGCAGTACTCTTTGCATTTCTTGGTGGAATTCTTTTAAACCTTATGCCATGTGTTTTTCCAGTTCTTGGTCTTAAAGTTCTCTCTGCGATTAAGACTATGAAACAAAATAATCGTTCAGAAACCATGCTGTGTGTAACCGGATTTTTATCTGGTGTTTGCGTATCACTCTGGTTATTTCTAATAATTATTTTTTCACTTCGTAGCACTGGTGCTGCTCTAGGATGGGGATTCCAACTTCAAAATCCCTACATGGTTGGTTTCTTATGTATTCTTTTTTTGATACTGACATTAAACCTTGTTGGATTGTTTGAATTCCAATTTTCAAGAGTCCAATCACTCGGCCAGAATTTAAATAGTAAATCTATCTTTGTTGAGAATTTTTTTTCGGGTCTCTTAACAGTTTTAGTTGCAACACCTTGTACAGCTCCGTTTATGGGAGCAGCACTTGGGGTAGCACTTTCAAGCTCATTTTTTGAAGGCTTCCTAATATTTACTGCATTAGGTTTTGGAATTTCATTACCATTTATCCTATTACTTACGATTCCATTACTACGTCGCCTACTACCACGCCCTGGAGCATGGATGAATTGGCTCAGAAAAATTCTTGCTGTCCCCTGCTTGATAACTTCATGCTGGCTGGGTTGGGTACTTTATTTACAACTAACACCACACAACCCATCCTTAGAAGTCCATGATCAATATGGACTGACTTGGACTCCTTATTCAGAAGAAGTCATAGAAAAACTACAAAAAGATAGTCGTACCATCTACCTAGACTTTACTGCTGCTTGGTGCATTAGCTGCCAAGTAAATAAAAGCCTTGTTTTCAACAACGCCGATGTTCTAAAAATTATTAAAGATAAAAATATTGCTCTGGTAAAAGCTGATTGGACAAATCAAGACCCAATACTAACTAAAGCTCTTTCAAAATTTGGAAAAGCAGGTGTGCCCTTAAATGTTGTATATATCCCAGGCAAAACCCCTATCCAACTTCCCTCATTGCTGACCCCTCA
>JBIKWN010000125.1:0-7446 GCA_044356295.1 Bdellovibrionota bacterium | reverse complement strand
CATATAGTCAACAGTAAAGAATACGGCAATATTGTAATTATGTCTGAATACGTGTTTAGACAGTTACAAGAAGGGTTTAAACTATAAATGATATACAGTTGTTAATGTGTATTGTTTAGTTGCTCTTTATAGCTGTACTGACATATGAACTTAGATGAATACAGAAAGATACTAGGCGGGGTTGTTGGTAAACAGAACGTATTAGTAGGTAATAACTACAACTTTGAACGCATTAAGCTGACTAGTCCTTCTATGAATTATCTGTTTGGTGGAGGTATTCCAAGAGGAGTAATACTTCAACTAATGGGATTGGAACAGACAACAAAGTCATTAATGGCGCTAAGTATTGCTGCTGATATACAGAGACAGACTAATAAAGCAGTTTGTTATATAGAGGCAGCAGAAGTAGGCTACACAACAGAACATGCGGCTAACTTAGGACTAGACACTGAAAAGACTATTCTTGTTAGAGCTAATACTGCTGAACAGGCGCTTACGTCTATAAAGAAGGTGTTAGGAGAGAATAAGGATAGCAGTCCCTTTTGCTGTGTAATATTAGATAGTGTTGGCGGTCTTGTACCAGAGAAGCTATCTGATGAAGACAAGGATATAGGTGAAGTTAGTGCTATGGGTACTAGAGCGCGTCTTCTATCTGAAGCTCTTCCTATCTTTAGTGTTAAGTGTGTAGCTAATGACGTAGTTCTTATTCTTATTAATCAGATGCGCAGTATTAACCTTAGTGGTTACGGCAATCCTGAAGGCGGCATGGGTGGTAAAGCTATGGCATACTATAGCTCTATTATTGCTCGTCTAAGCAAGCCTAGTGTTAAGGCTGAAGATAGTTCAGGTATTACTGGGTTTGATGTTCATGTTGTACTTACTAAGACTAAGTACGGCAAGGCTAATAGAAGTATTGATCTTCAGGTTGTGCTTGAAGAAGATGAGGAGGGCCGCGTAAAGACTTACTATGATCCCATTATTGACGTTATTAAGATGGGAAAGAAGTTAGGTCTTATACAGGTTAATGGCTCCTTCTATTCATTTACACTTTCTACAGGAGAACTAATAAAGGTTCAAGGAGAAAAGAATCTTAAGGCGCATTTACTAGCTAATCCTGCTGTACTAGATGAGCTAAGAGATCTTATTAATGTGCGTATTTAATCAGTAACCCGTTATTGTGTATTTTGTTATGACTATTGCAACTGATATTGAATTGAACAATTCCACGGATGAGCTAAGTGATGCTCTAGATACGGCTCTACCTACTCCAGTAGTAGCTTCAAAGAAGAGACTTGCTCCTGTAATGAGCTTGTCTACTATTGCTCAAAAGCTAGCTAATCTTCAGGCGTATCATTTAAATACTATTACTCCTCAAGACTTTACTGAGTTTATGAGCCAAGTAGAGGCATTTAGACATGCGTATGTAGCAGGACTGAAACAATATGTCACCTTTGAATAGAGATGGAGGCAGCATTGATGCTGCTGTAAAGATTATTACTAAGGCTCTTAATAAGCCAAATAGTCTAACGATTGAACAGTTGCAGAGCTTGTTTGACTTGACTAAGAGTATTAATAGTGTAGGTGAAAACTTAGTAAGTAAGTTAGGTCTTTCTACTAATACGCAGTCCTCTTACGCACTCCCCTATTCTAATATTAGTAGTAATACTAAACGCTCTGTAGGAACTAATACAGCAGAACTAACAGAAGTAAAGGTATCTACTAGTCCTTTAGGTGCTTTTGAATCTAACATGGAAGTTAGTCTGTATGATGCAGAAGCAGAGTTTGCTGCTAGACAGCTTTCTTTACCCCTAGAAGATATTGCTTTTTCACAGCAGGTAGAAGATGGAGCAGCAACAACAGAACAGTAGTCACTGCTATGTTGTAACAAGAGAGCAGCTAGATACTCTAGTAATAGAGAACTTAGCTGCTCTTACTCCTAATAGCATAGTAGGTATTGACTTTGAGACTTACGTTAAAGATGAATACACAAATGTTAGCTCAGGCTTAGATCCCTATTGCAACAAGCTACGCTTATTAAGCATTAATTGGATTGGATCATCTACTACATATGTAATAGATCTGCACAGCATAGACATTACTAATCTATTACTACTACTTAAGAACAGTAGTCATATGATTTGGGCACATAATGCGGCTTTTGAGATACGTCAGATAAAGCATCACTATGGATTAGAGTTAGATAATATCTACTGTTCTATGGTAATGTTTAAAACTCTCTATGCTGCTACTGGCTGGAGACAGGGTAAATCAATAGGCGCAGGATTAGGCGCAATTATGCGTCACTTTGCTGGCGTAGAACTTAGTAAGGATCTGCAGACATCTGAATGGTCTAGTAATACTTTATCTAAGCAACAGATAAAGTATTCAGCACTAGACGTAAGTACTGCCTGGTTAAACTTAATACAGGAAGTATTTACTGTTCTTAGAGATGAGTATGACTGTATAGATGCGTTTAACTTAGATCAGAATGCAATGCGTATTCTAGCTATCGTTGAGTATGATGGCTTTAACATTGACACTAATAAGATGAATGCGTTTATTGCTGAGCTAGAAAAGCTATCTATACTAACTAAGATTGACTTAGCTAAGCAGTTAGATCAGCCTTTATCTGTATCTCTAGAACTAGATGATGATACAGGACAGTTAATTCCTATACTAAGTGTAGCGCCAGAAGTAACTAAGCTGTTTAACAACCCAACTAAGCTAGCTCAATACATTAGTAGAAAGTACAAAGTTAACCTGCCCGCACTAAACGCGGTAATTATGACTCAATTCTTAGAGCAGGATGAAGAAGAAGAAGAAGAAGATGATATTGACTTAGGCAATGTTACTAATAAGGAAGAAGCTAAGCAAATAGTTAACACTCTTATTACCTATAAGAAGCAGGAGAAGCTATTAACAGAGATACGCAAGTATGTACATATTGTTAATCCTGTAACTAAGGCGCTTCATGCAACTACTAATGCAGTTGGAGCAGGTACAGGTCGTATGTCTTCTTCATCTAACATTATTGTAGGTAGTAAGCGCTATAAGATGAATTTACAGCAGGTTATTGCAAGAGGTAACTACGATATAAGAAGTGGCTATATTGCTAGACCTGGCTACTTAATTGCAGGCATTGACTTTAGTTCTCAGGAAGTACTAACTGCAATGGCCTTTGCTAATGATGAAGCAGGACTAGCTCCTTTCTATGAGAAGAAGAGAGTACCCTACTTACTAGATAACAATGGCGTAGTTGTTCTAGACAGCAATAATCAGCCTCTAGACAATCCATATACAGATCCTCATCTAACTGCTGCAATAGGTCTATGTGCCGCATTAAAGGACTACTCACCAGACATAATTCTCAAAAAGAGTAAAGGAGGACACGATGGTATAGATTATAGATACAGAGGTAAGATACTTAACTTCAGCGTTATTTATGGCAAGACTGAAGTAGGTCTGGCTAATGACTTAAAGTGTTCCGTAGAAGAGGCCAAAGAGGTACTTGATAGTTACTTTGGTAAGTACTACATGCTAAGAGAATGGTTAGACAGAACTGCTTGGCAGGCCGTTAAATGTAAACGCATTAAGCTTCCTACTAACAGATGGCTGTGGGTAGAAGAAAGCAATTCAAAGGGTTTGGATAATGCGGCTAAGAGAAAGGGCCCTAATGCATGTGTACAGGGCTTCTGTGCTGATCAGTTAAAGTACACCCTTCCTCAAGTTAAGAGGTACTTACAAGAGATAAATAGTAAGTATAGCGTTGCTAATAAGATAGTAGCTCTTGTACATGATGAGATCGTATATGAGTTAGAGGAGACTATGACCTATGAAGTAGGAGAACATCTAAGAAATATGATGCAGGATATACAGGGAGAAATGCTGTATAGATACTTTAAGTGTGAGACTGGCGGCTTTAGTTCACTTACAATTGCTAATTGTTGGAAGAAATAAGGACTATTACAACAAACAAAGATGGAGTTCTACTAGTTAATAACACTAGAGTTACATTAGATACAATTATTTATTCAGTAGTAGAAAAAGGCTATAGTATTGAAGAAATAGCTGAGGATTACAATTTAGACGTGTCTGTAATAAAAGAAATCATAGATTACTATGAAGTAAATACGGAGGCAGTACATGCATACTTAATTAATAGAAAAGAAAAAGCAAAAGCAGCAAGAGAAGAAAACATTAGAAGATTTGGTAATATTAACTTAAGGACTAAATAGATGACAGTTCAAATTAGTATTGATAAGTTTATTGAGGGGTTTGAGGCTTCTCATTTCTGCAGTAGAAATAAGTACAGTATAGAGATTGTTTGGAAGGGAACCTGGAAGGCTATTATTCCAGGCATTCTTGCTTCTTTTACATACTTAGATCCTCCTACTAGATCAGATGTACATGGCTACATTGACGTTAGAATGGCAGTAGGAGCTATTGATGTTGATAGTAAAGATAAGCTAACCTTAATTCGCAGAATAAATAGCATATCTCAAAACAGTAACTACTACGGATACATATTGACTGGTGAGAATAAGAGTAATAATGGTGAAGTAAGTACAGTAATTGTTGAATACGTATTTAAATTGTTTCCTGAACAAGATATAACTACATATCTTAATAGTCTGTATAAACAGATTGCTGACATTAGAGCTGCATTAGCAGATCTTAGTATAAAAGAAATCATATATGAGGAAGATGAGGAGGACGAAGATGATGATGACAGTGAATAAATATTCTTTTTAAACTACAAAATAAACAATGCTTTTTCACATTACAAACATCTCTGCATTTAAGCAGACAGTAAAGCTAGCTATATCTTTTGCTAATAGCAAGAACAATACAAGCAGTGAACAGTGTGTTGAACTGTCTGTAGAAGATGGAGTGCTGATGGTTTCAGCAACAAACAGTCTTACTGCGGGTAAGTTCTACGTTAATTTAGAAGGTGGTGAGTATACAAATGGCAGTTGTTTAATACATCATACTAAGCTGACTGCCTTATTAAATAAGGTAGTGGGCAAGATTAGCTATCTAAAGGTATACGTTGAAAACAATATGCTTTGTTTTGCTCTTCTTAATCTAGGAAGTATCTCTGAATGTCTATGGTCTCAAACTAATGCATCTATAAGTCGATCTAAATTTCTTAGTGAGACTAGTTATACTGTACTAGCTGAAGATAACAACATATTGGCGCCTTATCTACTAAAGTTAAGCAGTATTGCTAAATCATTTGATAGTAGCACTATTAACTTAAAGGGCACTACAGACGAATTAAGCATATCTGGTAAGTTTGGCAGTACAGGAACACATCTGTATTTATCCAAGTTAAGTAGTGTTGGAACTATTAGCGTATCTTTACCTGCTCATGTATTTACTAATGCATTGTCCTATTTAGGAAATAATCTCTGTCTAGGATACAACAGCAGTAATAAGTGGATATGCTTTTGCTCTGATAAGGGCATTGTAAGCTATAGCAGTCTAAAGACAATTACTAGCGTTGATCGTACCTTTGATGGTATTAAGAATAAGCTAGAAGTAGGCGGCTCTGTTGTTGTAAGTAGACTAGAACTAGATACAGCAATAGACTTTCATGCTGATGGTAACTATATCAGTCTAGAGGGTAATACGGAGGGTAAGCTGTGTATATACAGCAATACTAGTAAAGATCCTGCGACGTTAAAGATTACTGCGGGTAACTCTAGTTCCTTTGTTCCTGTAAAGGTTGACCTATGCTGTTTAAAGTATGCGTTGTCACTAACAGACAATACATGCATTGGTATTCTCTTAGAACAGAGAATTACTTATTTAGCAGATACAACTATTGTTATTCTGCTAATAAGTAGTCCAGACAGTGCAGATATTGATACTACTGCAATCCTCTACACATTAATTGAGTAAACACTTATGACTTTATCTGATTATAAGGCGGCTCTTATTCGCTACTATGTAGACAGTAATCCTAATAGTAATAAAGACGTTATTACTTTACAGATTGAACGGATGTCAGAACAGGTAATTATTAGTACGTACAACAATATATTCTTATCGTCTCCTTCTACTGCTTATGACTTATAGAGCGTTAGGTCTTCCTAATAGCTGCAGCAATTGCTTTTTATCTAATAATGGCTATATGACTCCTATATGGGGTCAATCAGAAGTGCCTCTTAGTCAAGTAAGAGGCATTATTATTAGCGCCTATAGTGGTAAAGAAGAAGAGACAAAGAAGCAGGTATTAGTAGAGGCAACTACATATGACAATGCTGGTGGATTTCTACGAAAGGTACTTAGAAGTATTAGTAGAGACTCAGAGATAGACAAAGATATATTCTTTACTAATGCTATTAGTTGTAGCACTAAAGGCATTAAAGATGACTTAAGTGACTGTATTATCAAGTGCAGTACGTGGACTAACTATGAGATAAGTAAATGCAGAGCAGGAGCACCTATACTTGCTGCTTCTGGTGAGGCAGTAAAACAGATGTTTGGTAAGAAGGCGACTATTGGAGAATATAGGAATAAAAAGGGCTTAATGTATGAAGGGCGCCCAGTAGTAGTTACATGGAATCCCATTATAGCGCTGCATTATTTGCCTAAAGAGATGAATGGTAACTATGTATTGCCTGTACCTAAGTTTAGTCATACGTACTTATTTAAACAGGACATTATTAGATTTCTTAGTCTGTGTGGAATTTAGGAGTATGTGGAATACGTATAAGGGACAAGACAATGCAGTTAGGTATATGCGTAACTGCATTAATCGTAATAAATTTCCTAGTGCAATACTTATAACGGGGCCGCCTGGTGTAGGTAAATCTTTATTAGCAGAGTTAACAGTTAAGTCTGTTATGTGTCTATCAGACACCAGTAAGCCCTGTGGAGTCTGTAGTTCCTGCACTAAATCTACAAGAGAACTGCACAATGTATACTGGCATCAAATCGCAAGTCTAGATGGCATGTCTGACTTGTTAGCAGATATCAGTTTATGGGCTAAAGAAGCTCCTCAGTACCTAGGAGACTTGCAACAAGTAACTAGAAAGTTTGTAGTATTAGATGAGATACAGCTACTTACAAGTACGCATATACAAAGTCTACTGGGCTTTATTGATGCTAGTCCTACCACTACCACATGGATACTAATATCTATGGACTTAAGCAGACTAGCAAATACTATCTTAGATGCGCTAGTAAGTAGATGCAAGGAGCTAGAGCTAAATAAGCATAGTCCTATTAACTGTACTAACTATATACAGGAACAGTGGCCCTTTATTTCTAATAAAGATGCGGAGATAGTTAGTCAGCTTGCTGATGGTAATTTAAGACAGGTAGGTAGTTTAGTTGATTATTACGTGTCTCTAGAAATAGATAAGCCTATTGGTGAAGTGCTTATTGGATCTCTAAGTAGAAACAGAGAAGAGTTTTGGCACGCTCTCTATGAATCTA
>JBIKWN010000006.1:0-79901 GCA_044356295.1 Bdellovibrionota bacterium | reverse complement strand
TATTTTAATCCTTCGCTTACTTCGCGACCTTCGCGTTACTAAAAATGTCTTCAATTGCTTTCTACCGGACAGTAGTCGGTATGAACCAAGTAAGAAAGCAAAATTACAACGACAACTCTACACTGACTGATGCGCTTACAGATAACGACCCACCAACAACTGGAGTATCAGCTGCCATTTTTGCCGAAAATGCCATCTCTTGCGATCTCATAAAAATTGGCATGCGGTTCGATTGGTTAATGTTAATACTATAAACAGATTTTGGAGTCACACCGATTGCAGATGCAGCAAGCTCTGCATTCATTTTTGCATTTTTGGTAGCTTCACTAACTGCTTTTTTTCGAGCTTCTTCAAGTGCGGATTCTTCTGCGCTAAAATTTACTGATGAAATATTGTTAGCACCTTTCTGAATGATCTGATCAAGTAGTGCACCGGCAGTATCAATAGAAGTTTCAAATTGGAGATCATTTCGCGATTCGTATCCAGTAATCTGTGGCTGGTTTGTCTGATTGTCGTATCTGGTAATCGGTGCAAGGTTAATACCAGTCGTTTGAAGTTTCTTAACATTACTTTGATTCTTAAGAAATGAGACTACTGAATCAGCTGCACGTGCATTCTTTTCGGAAGCTTCTTTGGCAGTTGCGCCAGTTCGGCTGACTTGAAAACTTACAATGGCTTTTGTTGCTTCAATGCTCACAGTATACTCCCCTGATGCAGAAACTTTTGGTACTCCTGGGGTGTCGGCATAAGATAAAGGCAGAAAAGAGGTATTGAAAAGAATAGAAGCTGTAACTATTTGGGCAAATGAAGCGAATCTCATAGAGGTAGTCCTTATTATGATATTGAATGATAATCATACGTTGGACGTCGTTTAATGGACAGTTATTTATATGTTTTTAAGAAAAGAGTATTTTTCTGCCCTTTTAATAAGTTTATTGTTATCAAACTTAGCTATGAGTGAATATCGAAAACCAACCCTTGAAGAAATTAAGAAAAAATTATCTCCTGAACAGATTCAGGTAACGCAAGCATGTGGCACCGAGCCCCCTTTTAAAAATAAATATTGGGATAATCATGAAGCAGGAATCTATGTAGATATTGTAACGGGTGAACCTCTATTTTCCTCAATCGATAAGTTTGATTCAGGATCAGGTTGGCCAAGTTTTACAAAACCAATTGACGATGCAGAAGTGAAAGAAATTCGAGACACATCGCATGGAATGATCCGAACAGAGGTAAAATCAAAAATTGGAGATTCACATTTAGGGCATGTTTTTCCAGATGGCCCAGGAGCAAACGGACTGAGGTATTGTATTAACTCTGCTTCTCTTGATTTCGTACCTGTTGCTGAATTAGACCAGCGTGGGTATGGAAAGTATAAGAAGCTTTTTAATCTGCAAACTGAAAAAAGTGATGCGTACCTACTAAATGGTAATGAACTTGTAATTTTAGCAGGAGGCTGTTTTTGGGGAATGGAAGAATTACTTCGTACAGTACCAGGAGTAGTAAATATTGAAGTTGGATATACAGGTGGAAAAATTCCTGATCCAATATATCCAAGAGTTTCTACTGGGAGTACTGGGCACGCTGAAAGTGTACGAATCGAATTTGATCCAAACAAAACTTCGTATGAGTCGATTCTAAAATTTTTCTTTAAAATTCATGATCCCACTACAAAAAATCAACAAGGAAATGATCGAGGTACTCAGTACCGATCCGCAATTTTTTACCTTGATGAAAGACAAAAAGAGCTTGCTGAAAAAGTAATCACTGAAATTGAAGCTTCCAAAAAATGGGCAAATCCAATTGTTACTGAAGTAGTAAAATCAACTCCTTGGTATAAAGCAGAGGAGTACCATCAGGATTATCTTCAAAAGAATCCTGGGGGGTATACTTGTCATTATATTCGTGAATAAGAACTCTTTTATAACTCATTGTAATCATTACCCTTATCTATCGTTTATACATTGACTAAGAAAGAGCATTAAAATACTGTTTAATTTCAGCAGATTGATTCAGTCTCTGTGAAATTAAGGTATTTATGCCGCATCAAGTAGTAGTTCAGTTTGGAAAGGGTCTTAAAGATCCGACTATACCTTTCGAAGTCCTGCACGAATCTCTTCAAGAAGTATTAAAAATACTTAAGAATCCGGATAATGAAAATTCCGCACCCCTCACTCGATTTACCTTAGCAAATGCTGTTGTCTTGCTTGATAAGACTCAGTTTGAATCGGTCGATCAAATTGAAACACTAGCGAGTGAGTTTGAAACGGTCGGACAAGATAGGAAAAGAAAGATTGCTCCACATTATGGCACTTGTTTAGATATCGCACGTTATTTGCGTGGGTATCTTACACCTTTAAATGAACTTACAGAGATTTCAATGCCTGATGTTCATCATCAAAGGGAAGTATTTTTAAGGGAAAGGGCGACCATGGCTATTGGTGCTCTTGAAGTTATACGAACAAGTAAAGAAGAACTTGCTAAACTTAAAAGCTCCAAAGTTGACGAGGGAGAAGGTAAGCAATCTATAATTAAAAAAGATCCTATTGGACAATTAAATTTACTCATAACTCTCTATGATGTATTGAAGAGAAAAAGATCTAACGTGCCCAAGACCCACGTAGCAACGGATAGAGAAAATCGAGAAGTAGAGCTAAGACATGCTATTCAATTAAGCGAAGCTACCTATAGCGCAAGTGAAATCAAACCATTCCTTTTATCATTTGGACACAAGAAAGAGAATTTCGAACTAGTAAAGAAGTTTTTTCATCTTGTAGATCCAGACCATCCTTATTCATCTTTTTCTAAATCTACACACTTAAAACTTTTGATTGAAACATCTCATGCAATTTCGAAAAAAAATATTGAGCATTTAGAAAATACTCAAGAGTCTAATGATTATCTTAAACACCTCTGTAATCTGGGTATTTCTTGGCTTGAAAGTGAGAAAGACGTTCCAGATCAACTAAAATTTGCAAAACAGCTACGTAAGATCGCTGTTAGGATTACACTAGATGTCGAGGATTCCGAGAAGTTAATCACGATGTCCCGTGGTTTTAGTCAAAATGAGAAAATCCCAGTTAACGCTTAACTATTTGATACGACACACTAAAAATTGCATTGCGTCATCATCCCCCACAAACTTGAGAAGTTCCCACAATTTGTTATACTCCACCAGTCGAAAGGGCTTAGCGCCTTTTAGTCATTATAGATTGTTGCTTCTACCGTTATTTTGAAGAAGCCAGTTCCACGAAAGTGCCATTTAATTGGGGTTCTCTAAAAAAGAACTAAGCGCGTGAAATTAGGTGTAAAGAGTTCGGTAAAAGAGATCAGGAGTTTACACATGAAAGTTAGAGCATCAGTTAAGCCAATTTGTGGCTACTGCAAAGTTATTCGCCGTAAAGGAAAGGTTTACGTTATCTGTAGCCGAACCCCAAAGC
This sequence comes from Bdellovibrionota bacterium, assembly GCA_044356295.1. Taxonomy (GTDB): domain Bacteria; phylum Bdellovibrionota_C; class UBA2361; order UBA2361; family JBIKWN01; genus JBIKWN01. The sequence continues at coordinate 76,458 of JBIKWN010000006.1, read as the reverse complement.
ATAAACAACGTCAGGGTTAATCAATAAATTTTAGCGAACGTTAAGTAATTAAGGACAAACATACATGCCACGTATTGCGGGAGTTGACCTTCCAAGAAATAAAAGAGTGATTCGAGGTCTTACCTATATTTTCGGTATCGGAGATTTCAAATCAAAAGCAATTCTTGCTGAAGCAAAAGTTGATGAAAATACTCGTACTGATAATCTGACTGAAGATGAAGTTTCTAGAATTAGAAATATCATTGAAAAACAAGAGAAAGTAGAAGGTGATCTTCGTCGTGAAAACGGACTTTCAATTAAGCGCTTAGTTGACCTTGGTTGTTACCGCGGTCTTCGTCACCGTCGTGGTCTTCCAGCACGTGGTCAGCGCACTAAAACAAACGCACGTACTCGTAAGGGTCCACGTCGCGCAGCAATCGCTGGTAAAAAAGCAGCACCTAAGAAGTAATTGATTTTTTAAGTAGAAAAGGGAACACCTGTGGCAGAAGCAAAAACCTCTACCCGTAAGAAGAAAGTTAAGAAAAACGTCCCCGTTGGCGTTGCTCATATCTTCTCTTCATTCAACAACACAATCGTTTCAATCACTGATCCTGCTGGTAATCTTGTAAGCTGGTCATCATCTGGTTGTAATGGATTTAAAGGATCAAGAAAGTCGACACCATTTGCTGCTCAGGTAGCTGGTGAAAACGCTGCACGTAAAGCACGTGAAGCGGGGCTTAAATCTGTATCAGTTCTTGTAAAAGGACCTGGTTCTGGGCGTGAATCTGCACTTCGTGCACTTCATCTTTCTGGAATACAAGTCACATCAATCAAAGACATCACTCCGGTTCCACACAATGGATGCCGAGCACGTAAAACCCGTCGAGTGTAAATTAAGAAGTAATAGTTTAGGAAAGAGAGAGAGCATATGGCACGTTACGTTGGACCGGTTTGCAGACTTTGCAGAAGAGAAGGAGAAAAACTCTTCTTGAAAGGCGAGCGTTGTTTTTCAAAGTGTACACTTGATAAGAGAGAAGGTCGTCCAGGACAGCATGGTAAGGGACGTCAACAATTCTCGAACTTTAAAGTACAACTTCGTCAAAAACAAAAATCAAAGACTATGTATGGAGTTGCTGAGAAACAATTCCGTTCATATTACGAAGTTGCTTCTAAGTCGAAAGGTGTTACTGGTACTGAACTTCTAACACAATTAGAGTTACGTTTAGATAACATTGCATACAGACTTGGTTTTGGTGCATCAAGACGTCAGTCACGACAAGTGGTTCGTCACGGACTGCTCCTTGTTAATGGTAAAAAAATCAACATTCCAAGTTATATCTTGAAAGTTGGTGATACTCTTGAAGTTAAAGATAACCATAAAAAAGATATCGCAATTGTAAGTTCAGTTTCTGCTGCAAAAAGCAGATTAGTTCCAGAGTGGCTTTCACTCGATGAAGCTGCAATGACTGGCTCTATTAAGGCACTTCCGACACGTGAACAGATGCCGCAAAACGTCAATGAGCAGCTCATTGTTGAACTTTACTCACGATAATAATTTTTAAATTCAAAGGTACCTTTTAAATGAAAAAAATTAGCTTAAAAGATCTTATACGACCAAGAAGAATCGAAGTTGAAGGGGATAATGTAAATCCGCTTTACGGAAAATTCGTTGCTGAGCCACTTGAAAGAGGGTTCGGTCTAACTATTGGTAACAGTGTAAGAAGGATTCTTCTTTCTTCTCTTCAAGGTTCTGCTATTACTGCAATCAAAATCGATGGCGCAATGCATGAATTCTCAACACTTCCAGGTGTTATCGAAGATTCAACTGAGCTTGTATTAAATTTCAAAGAAGTTGTTCCACATCTTGAAGATAAAGATGAAGCTCAACTTCGTCTTGAAGCAGTAGGTCCTTGCATCGTAACTGCTGGAATGATCACAGGGGACCCTGCTGTTCAAATCTTAAACCCAGCACAACACATTGCAACGCTTGGTGAAGGTGCAAAACTTTCAATCGATATTACTGTTAAAGTAGGTCGTGGTTATTCTCCTGCTGATAAAAATAAAGTTGAAGGAGCTCCTACAGGAACTATCTTTATCGATGCAGTATTCTCGCCGATTCGTCGTGTTAACTTAAATGTTACTAACGCTCGTGTTGGTCAAAGAACTGACTATGACAAACTAACAATGGAAATCTGGACTAATGGTTCAGTTGATGCTCGTTCTGCAGTAGCGCAAGCAGCTCATATCCTTGTTGATCAACTTGGATTATTCGTTGGTGAAAACCTCATCGTTGAGCAGGTTGAAGTTAAGTCTGCTGAGCCAAAATCAAGAATGAATGAAAATCTCTTCAGAAGAATTGATGAGATTGAACTCTCAGTAAGAAGTGCAAACTGTTTAGAAAACGCTGATATTAAATATATCGGTGAACTTGTTTCACGTTCTGAAGGTGAGATGCTTCGTACAAAGAATTTTGGACGTAAGAGCTTAAACGAAATCAAAGAGATTCTCACAGAAATGGGACTTACTCTTGGAATGAAGCTTGATAATTACCCAAGCCGTAAAGAGCTTGAAGCAATGAGAGAGCCTGAAAAAGATTAATAGAGGTGCAACATGCAACATAATGTACGACAAAAAAAATTAGGCCGTTCAACTCCACATCGTCGTGCGATGCTTCGAAATATGGCAACTGAATTCTTCCGTCACGGAAGGACAGAAACCACTGTTGTAAAAGCAAAAGCACTCAGACCTGTTGTTGAGAAGTTAATTACAAAAGCACGAACTGGCACACTTGCAGCACGACGCGATGCTCTTGGATACATCACTGATAAAGATGTTGTTCATAAGCTCTATAGTGAAATTGCCCCAAAATATGTTGGAAGAAATGGTGGTTACACCAGAATTCTAAAAACAGGGATTCGTGTTGGTGATGCTGCTGATATGGCACTCATCGAACTTGTTAACTAATCACTTTGAGTGACTCATACTATGCTAATGCAGGGTAAAAAAGTCGTCATACTCGGCGTCGCTAACGAAAGAAGTATCGGTTACGGAATCTTGAAGTCTTTAAAAGACCAAGGTGCTGAAATCGCTCTTACCTATGTTAATGAAGCTATTGAAAAAAGAGTACGGCCTATTGCTGAAGAATTTGGTATTAATGTCGTTCTTCCTTGTGATGTTGCAGATGACATTCAAATACAAAACTTGGCATCAGAATTAAAAAATCGTTGGGGTACCGTAGATGGTATTGTTCACTCCGTAGCTTATGCAGATAAAAACGATTTAGCTAAAAGTTTTCATACAACGAGTCGTGAAGGTTTTAGATTAGCACTTGATATCTCTGCTTATTCTTTAATAGGGGTTGCAGGAGCCCTTGTTCCACTTATGCAAGAAAAAGGGGGTTCAATTATAACCCTCTCTTATATGGGTGCTGAAAAAGTTGTTCCTAATTATAACATCATGGGCGTTGCAAAGGCTGCTCTTGAAGCATCCGTACGATATCTTGCCTATGATCTAGGACAGTTCAATATTCGAGTAAATTCAATCTCTGCAGGGCCTATAAAGACACTTGCTGCGTCTGGAATTGCTGGCTTGAAGCAGATGCTTCATGCTGTTGAAGAACGTTCACCCCTTAAAAGAAATGTTACTAGTGAAGATGTTGGAAGCTCCGCTCTTTTTCTTATGAGCGACCTTGGAGCAGGTGTTACCGGTGAAACGCTTCATGTTGATAGTGGCTATAATATTATGGGGATGTAATCAGCTTGTCTTCAGAAGTCTCTCCAGATTTCCCAAGAAAGAAGGTTATTGATCAGTCTCCATTTCCTGAAATTATTTCTAAAATCCTAGATTCTACCGAACGAAACGAGCAGTTAGCTCTCCTTGAGGAGTATATAAGCTCCTTTGATACTTGGATTGAAAGCGCAGATTTAACAAAACAAGATAGAATTACCATCGAGAATGCACTTTTTTCTCATGAAAAAATAATTGAACTAGCAAAAAATTGGCTTTTGGAAGGTAGTAAGGAGTTGGCATCTTTTCGACAAAAGTCTAAGGTTATCATGGCGTATGCTGATAACCTGCCAAAAAGGCTTAACCGGTATCGTCCGCTAAAAGGATAACTTTTATGAAACACCTATTCTCTATTTTATCTTTACTATTTTCGGTAGCACTAACGTCATTACTTGGATGTGGTTATACTTTGCAGGGAACAGGCAGTGTTTTGCCCCCAGATGTTAAAAAAATCTATATTCCTTTTGCAGAGAATGATTCGACTGAAGGATCATTTGGAAATATCTTAACCGAGAGCTTACGCGATCAATTCGAGCGCTTTGGTGCTGTTGAAGTTACAGATAAGCGTTTAGGTGCGGATGCGGAACTTATCACACGAATCAAATCTGTAAAAAGAACGACGAGAGCAGTTACCAACACTACCGACATTGCACAGCAATTCGATACTGCAGTGGTGATTGATGTTCGACTCGTTAAAAAGAACGGTACAATGTTGTGGGGCAATCCTAATCTGCAAGTCTCTTCGGCAGTCGCAGCTTCACAGGCAGGATTACAAGCAGGCTCAGCATCTTTTGCAGGCGGCTTAACAACTGATTCAAGTCTAGCTCGTCTTGATCCACGACAATTTATTCGAAGCCAAGAGCAAACTGCTCTTGAGCAAATTGCACTCACAGCATCTCAAACTATTTACAATCAGGCAGTAGCACCAGATTTTTAGTTTTTTATTTGAGAATGATTATGACATTAGATCCATTTGAAACAGCGGTAGAAGGGGTTTTACTTCCGGAATGTTTAGGGGCTTATAATTTCAATGTTTTAAGAAGCTTAATAGAAGCTCTCGATATAATTAAAAATGGACTTGGAGTTGAAGTTGGAGTCTTAGATGGAGGCACTAGTTTGTACTTATTGCATTACTTACCGAATCTTCGTCTTGTAAGTGTCGATCCATACCTGTCTTATCATGAGTATGATGCAGAACGAATGGCTAAAGCTGAAGAGAAAGCGCTCAGTCGCTTAGCTCCTCTTGGAGATCGATCAATTCGATTAAAAAAGACTTCCGTTGAAGCGGCATCCACTCTTCCCGATAATTCTTTTGATTTCGCTTTTATTGATGCGGATCATTCTTACGAAGCGGTAAAACAAGATCTAGCGGCATGGTATCCTAAAGTTCGCTCAGGTGGCCTTTTTTCTGGTCATGACTTCAGGTGGGAAGGTGTAAAAAATGCCGTAGTTGAATTTGCAAAAGCTAATAACCTAAAAGGGTTTTTCACTCCTAAGGAAAGCGATATTTGGTGGTTTATTAAGCCTTAGACTACCTAGATATCGTATCTTAGCATTTCTTTTTTACCATAGTGCTCAAGATAATTCCTCCAACAGAGAACATAATTAAATCACCTAGTCCCCACATTTTAATTATATCCGCTGGCATTGGTTGAGTAGCAAAAGTAATCAATCCCATACCAAGAAAAAGCAAAGAGATTAAAATTCCAAAACGCAAACCTTCTCTCCATCCTGTACCCTCATAACCTTTCATAAAGATATATGTTGCGATGATTGCCATAAGGCTAATCCCTGAGTTCAGAGCCAGCGTATCCATATCTTGAGGACCCCTCCAAAGCGAAGCAGTAGCTTGATATGCTTCACCCATTATTTTTGAATGCCAAAAAAAAGAAAAAAGATTTGACCAAATTACCATTACCAAAGATCCGGTTATAAATTCTCGATTAAGAAAAAAATTAAAACCAGTTAATGGACAACAAATTCCTGTTGTAGTTTGAGATGTATTCATAAAGAGCTCCAAAAAGGTAATGTTCTTTTAATGAGAGTAACTACTTTAAAACAGTAATTGTTTAAGCTTAAATAGCAAAGAGGCTTTTTTAATTTTTATAAAGTACTAATTTAGAATATTAGTGATGTAGGATCAGCAATCGTAGTAATTACAGCCCCGCTTGCACCACTTCCTGCTGGAAATGCCATATTATCTGAGGATACTGCGCCACCTAAACCTCCGTCGCCACCAAACCCACCGCCTCCGCTACCACCAACTCTAGGGCTGGATGTGACAGGGCTTAAATTAGAGCCTGCGGTTCCTCCAGTGACTGATGTTGTTCCAATCGTAATGACAGGGGCAATTGCTCTAACAACACCTCCAGAGCCACCTCCTCCAGCACCTATTCTTGTTGATGAAGCTCCGCCATCGCCACCATTTGCGCTAATGGTTCCTGAATTAACTATAGAACCCGATGATGCCAGAAAAATAAAGCCACCAGCGCCACCACCACCACCACCAACAGCGCCAGCAGAACTACCCCCGTTTGCGGTTATAGAGCCTGAAGCGTTAATCACAATTCCAAGCTTGCAATAAAGCGCAAATGCACCACCTGCTGCACCAGCAGAAGCTAGATATCCAGGGCCGCCAGCTCCTCCAGAACTATGACCAGAAGTTATTTTTAGCGAAGTTAGTTCAGCAGGAGATAATCCGATGCCAAATCTGCCTGCGGATAAAGTATTTGCGTTTGTTCCAAATTCACCAAAACCTGCGTTGGTAAAGGAAACTCCTGTTGTTGATAATCTGGTCGCTGGGCTCAGAGTCGTAGCTGTAATTGTTTCATAACGTCCGCCAAAACCACTATTTTCGATACTAATAGCACCATTGATTGTACATGTACCAGTTGCTCGAATTACAGCTCCACTGGCAAAAGCAGATCCTGATTCAAAAGTAATATTAGTAAATTGTGGATTGCTATCAGAATACGATGAAGAAAAAGTAACAGATCCAGCAGAGCCGTCGCCCCAAACTTTAATATCGCCATCGGTTCCATTTGTGCCATTAGTACCAGCAGATCCAGTTTCACCTTTAAGCTGGGATAACTTACTGATTTTCGTTTCTTTAGAAGTACATTTTTTATTTCTTAATGTAATTATTCCATTTGTTTTCCTGGCGCAGAGTACTGTTTGCGAATGCGCGATTGAGGAGGTAATTAATAGAAGGAACAAAGTACAATAGAGTGGAATTTTTTTCATGACTTCAAAGTACATCAAATTAGAAACTCAGGGGCAACAATCATTTTGAAAGAAATAGGCCCGGGTAAAATTACTGCTCCGCAGTAATCCGGAGTCACAGTGTTATTTTGCATTGCCATACGGCAATGCAGGTTCGCCTCCGTCCCGGGACAAAATATAGTAAGAAAAACAAAAGAAATAGGCCCGGGCCGGAGTCGAACCGGCGCGTGACGGTTTTGCAAACCGCTGCCTTAGCCACTTGGCTACCGGGCCTTAGAACTGAACTGAAGACTCTTATGCTATTCGAAACTAGCTTTAAAGTCGAGATGTAAGGGATGGAGGCAGTGCAAACATTCCGTGATGAATTGCACCAGAATACTCAGTCAGGGGCTTATTCAAGGCTGAAATATTCTCATCAATCACAGAAGCAGAGGATGCGAGAGGATTAAAGGTTAATGAATCAGTCCCAAGAATAAAAGCCTGCTCATAGGCAAAAGAGGGGACATATGTTTTATAAATCCAGACTTTCTTAAAAATAGAACCTACCATTTTCACCATTGAGATAAATTCCTCGTATTGGCTGGGCATTGTTGGATATTCCGAGCTTTGAGACACAAATACACCATCACTTTTTACAAGAGTTTTAATCTGCTCAATAAAACTTTTTACCCCAGAGCCCATTGAAGTCAGATCAGTTAAATCTCCAAATACAATATCAAACTGCTCTTTGTTGACTTCGAAAAATTGAAAGACATCTGGATTTTTTGTTTCAACAGTAACACGAGGATCTTTCCATGAATCATGATGGATTGGCGTAAGATGTTTTTTTGTTAGTTCAATAAATTCTAAATCCCAATCAATCATATGAGCAGATTGCAAATTTTTATATTTAACTAATTGATTGACTACTCCAAAATCACCACCACCTAAAATACAAGCAGTAAATGGAGTTGAACTGCTAGCTCGGTGAATTAAGGAAGGATGTACAAGTGCTTCGTGATAACGGTCTGAATCAAATTCAGCACACTGAGGCCAGCCATCAATCCAAACACCAACTCCGAAACGTTTAAAATTATCAATCTCAATTTTTTGACGGGCAGTTTGTACGTGCGCTATTTCTTGAATGAGTTCGTAATGATGTTCAACACCATCGTCGCAGGCATCAACTTTGATTAATTTATCTGGCATTCAGAAATTATAAAGGGAGGAGACGACAAAGTCATCTCCTCCCAAAAGCAAATAAATGCTGAATAAATCAGCATTTAACGGTTGATTTAGCGCAATGTATCAACGGTATGTTGCACTGCGTCGTTCATTGCAACACGCAGAGCTTGCCCAATCGCACTTGAAGCAAATTGAGCTTTGCGGTTTCCAATACCAAATAGGCTCATACCACTAACAGCACTTTGAGCTTTGAATGTCCCTGATGCTTCAAAAGAACCCACAATTCTTCCACTTCCTTTCTCGGTAAGTTGCACATCAAAAGCTACCATACCTTTACGCTCAGCTTGTGAGTTTTCGTAAGTAGGATTAGCTGCTGCAAGCCCAGCTCCTGTCCACATAAGACCAGGTCTGCTTGAAACTGCACCTGCAATACCTAGTACAGCTCCAACTCCACCAAGGGAAACTCCATTATCTTCTTCAGATGCTTCTGCGTTTTCATTGAACTCAGTAAGAGTTGCTTTGACTAAGAAAGGGCCCTTTTCGCCTTTTCTTAAAGTGATTTTATTAGCAGAGCGACTATCGTACAGAACAAAGTTTCCAACTCTTGAAAGTGCAGTTATTAACTGAGCAGCCATTTTATCTCCAACTGGAACTTGTCCTGCTTCTCCTGAAGTAAAGCTGTAAACTGTTGAGCTTGTCGTAAAAGGTTCAACAACTAAAACAAATTTAGGCATCGAAGGATTATATGGAATTGAGATAAGTGATACTTCCGCTGAGGCAGGTCGACCAGCTTCTGCACGAGCATCAAGTTGTGGTTTTGCACAACCAGTTGACATAAATGCCAAAGAAGCAAGTGCAACAAGGCTTAGGATGGTTTTTTTCATAGATTAAAATCTCCAATGGGAAGTTTGATAGTACGAAGTGTGATTCTCTGATGTTTTAAGAGGATTCACCAGAAGAAAAAGGAACTGGCTTTAAATAATAGATTTGTAACATATTGAAATTATTGAATAAAAAACCAAAGATTTTCCTCAAGTTTTATGACAAAAAAAATTATAAATTTTAGGCTCAAAGCATACAGACATCAGCCTAATAGGTCGAAGTGAACTTCATAAGGCATGACACACCATCCTTTCTGCGAGTGGGGGCGTTCTCTTTTAGTTTAAAGAGGCGTCCCTTTTTTCTTTTGCTCGACCCTGATATTCTTACTCCGAAATTTTTCTTTAATTTATAAATAAATTTGAAATGGCTTACGTAGTTACAAAACCTTGTATTGGTACTAAAGATCGTTCCTGTGTTGAAGTGTGTCCTGTTGATTGTTTCTACGATATTGGAAAGAGCAAAAAAAAGAAGAGAAATTATAATAAGGATTTCGGTATCAATCCAAAATCTGACAACGATACAGACATGCTCATGATTAATCCCGATGAGTGTATTACGTGCGGTGCGTGTGAAACAGAATGTCCAGTTGAAGCTATCTATGAAGATTCAGGAGTGCCATCGGATCTAACTGTCTTTATTGAATATAATCTTGAAGAAACAGCACAGCTCTCTGACGCAGAATTGGATGAGTGCCGTTGCACATCAAAAGGTTAATGAACCGCTCTATTATTTCACTGGTACTTTTCATCGGTTTCAGTGTTGTAGCTGTTTGTGAAGCTCAAACAGTTGAGCAATTAATAAAAAAGGCTCCAGCATCTCAAGTTGGTTTAGTTGTTGCAGATTCCAATGAAGCTCATTTTGATGATGCTTCACTTGCCGAGGAAGAGCTCATACCTGCCAGCACTCAAAAAATTATCACGTCCGTAGTTGCTCTTGATCAACTTGGGAATGATTTTAGATTTTTTACTCACATGTACTATGAAAAAATTAATCATAAAAATGTTCTCATGGTTCGCGGTGGAGGAGACCCAACTCTAACAACCGAAAAGGTATATGAAATAGTTCGTAAGCTTAAAGCGCAAGGTATATCCTCAGTTGATACTCTTCTAATTGATAGTACTTCCTATGAAGAAGAACGAAAAACAACTGGTGATAGGGCATATAATTCAACAACACATGCCACTTCAATTAATTACAATTCACAAGAAAAAGTAGTATGTAAAAATCCACCTTATGAGTGCAGCATTCAGTATCAAAGTCTTAAAAATCCAGAAGCGGAGTTTGCATCTATTTGGAAGCAAGTGCTCTTTGATCTTGGAATGGGGGCTCCTAAAATATCATTTCAATCTATTAGCACGAATGCTCGCTTGGTATATAGGCACCTATCAGAGCCTCTTCCTAAGATCCTCTTTGATCTGAATCACTATTCTACAAATGTGCTTGCAGATAGCTTGGTATATGCACTTGGAGCAGATAATAAAGATTCTAAGGATGATAGAATTCTATTTTCATTTACGCGGGGGTTAAAACGTATTGAACTTTGGTTACAAGCTCATAACATCAAAGGTGTTCGAATGTACGATGGTTCCGGGTTATCAGAAAAAAATCGGATAACTCCAAAAGCATTATTCCAAACATTACAATTTGCTATGGGTAGTATACATATTTCCTCTGAATTTCTTTCTTCTCTGTCTATTGGAAATATGAGCGGAACTCTTAAAACGAGGGATTTTAATCCCAAAATATTTTTTCGTGGTAAATCTGGGTCTTTATCAGGAGTTATTTCAATTGCTGGTATTGTGCGAACAGTGGGTAAAAAGGATAAAATTGTTGTTATTATCTTGAACGGCGTAAATGATCCAGAAAGCGCAAAGCGCTGGGAAGAAAATTTAATTAATTATGTTTATGAAAAAAATTCTTAGTTTTAGGATCATATCACTGATTTTTTTACCGTTTTTATTTACTTTTATTGTTTTGATTAATGATGATTGTAGTGCGCAGACCCGCAAAAAAGATAACTCTCGACCTGCTGGCTTAGAAACTCCAGAGCGCCTTCGAGGTAGAGTAGATTTCTGGAAAGCTATATTTGGTAAGTATGGAAAATATCAAAAGGTCATACATCACAGAAGGTTTCCTCAGATTTCATTTAAAGTTTTAGATTTTAGCAAAGCGGCTGAAGAACTTAGTCCAGCTGGATATGAGTCACTTGTGAAGCGTATCGAGGCAGAAAAGGTTGGTGAAATTGAAGGTTATCTTGAGAATCTTGCCAAGACGGGGACGCCAAGAAATTCGATGGAGCAGTATATTGTTTCTCAAATGAAATCCTTGCCGAGTGGTAAACAAAAATACCAAGATGTCCTTGATAATGACTGGGTACGAACACAAACAGGTATCAAAGAGAAATGTGAAGAAGCAGTTCGGCGTACAGGTCGTTACTTACCACAAATAGAAAGAATCTTTATCGAAGAAGAGAATTTACCAGTTGAGCTGACTCGGCTTCCATTTATAGAGAGCTCCTTTAACTATACTGCCTATAGTTCTGTTGGAGCGGCAGGTATTTGGCAGTTTATGCCTGCTACTGCACGTAAATTTATGATGGTTGGAAGCACCGTAGATGAAAGGTTAGATCCATTTACTGCAACTCGCGCAGCTGCTAAGTATTTTAAACAAGCATATAAATCTTTAGGGAACTGGGGGCTAGCCGTTACTTCTTATAATCACGGCGTTTCCGGTGTCTATAAAAAAACTGTTGCAGCGGGTACAAATGATATTTCAGAAATGATTGAACGAGCTTCAGGTGAACCAGTTTTTGGATTTGCCTCTCAGAATTTTTGGCCAGAGTTCCTTGCTGCAGTCGAGATATATGATAATTATCGAAAGTATTACCCTAACGTATCACTACTGCCTGAGCTTACGGTAAGAGATCACCATGTCACAAAACCAGTCACACTGGTGCAAGCTTCAAAAACGTTTGGAGTTTCAACTGAAGCTCTTATAGATGCTAACTATGCATTATTAAAACCAGTCGTTACAGGAAGAAAAGCAATCCCAGCTGGGTATACATTACGTATTCCAACAGGGAAAGTTACTGAACTTGTTAAAGATGATCCTGCATACAAAAAGAGTTTATTAAAAGAAAGAATACAACCTGTTACAGAGCCCGTTGTTGTTAAGAAAAAACCGAAAGGGGCTAAGCCTAAGTCTGTAAAGAAATCTGTTAATAAGAAAAAAGTTAATAAGAAAAAATCTAGTCCGCCGGTGAATAAAAAAGTCTCAAACAATTCAAAATAGCTTTATCGACAGAACAGGCTACATCTACGAAATTCTCGTACGATGTTTACATACCGTTGGTACAAATTTTTTGCATTTTTCAAACTATGATTTAGACACAGAACCTATACTGCAGAACAAGAAATGACGTTAGCTTTTTTTAATGCAGAAAGAAGTTTCCCATATAATTGGAATTGCTTTAGGAATAGTGATTTCTTTATCTTCAGCCCACGCTTCACCGTATAGAACAAATATAAGTGGTGATACTGATGGATTAAGGCTTATTGCTTCAGAAGTTAAGGATGGTAGTCACAGAAGAAGTAATCCGTTACTTTCAAATTTAAAAAAATCTATTAGGCTTTCAGCGCACATTGTAGGTTCAGGAAGATATTCAATCTATTTAAATAAAATTACTTTTAAATCTTGGGATTCATCGATTCAAGATTATTCTGGATTTTCAAAGAAAGATGATAAAGATATCGCCCTTGTTGAAGGGTATGCTCGCTCAAATGGAAAGAAGTTATCTCTCGGTGGCAGTATCTATAGCAAAACCAAGAATGGGAAACCAGTTTTGCACTTAATCATGAACGCTTCACGTGGTAAGGGTAGAGCACTTTATCTTAAGTCTTATATTAGTGGTCATCAACTTAAAGATGCAAAGGTATCATCTGTTCCAACTGTTGCCCTGAAAGAATTAGCATGTGGAAATGATAATCACGATAATGATCATCAAACTGCTGCTATGGAACAACAAGAGCAAGCTCGTTCAAGTTCACAGATGGAGCCTCAAGCTGTCGCTTCAAGAGAGATTAGCCCATCAAATCCGCAGTACGCTACTATAGCAACGGAATTTGACCCACAATGGTATGAAACATACGGCGCTAATTCGAATGCGCAAATTGCAACACTTGTAGCAGCAGCAAGTGCAATTTATCAAAATCAATTAGGAATTCGACTGGTCATTTCAGCTCAACATGGATTTTCATCTTCAGTGGGTAATCCTTTCAACAGTACAAATTCTGGTACGCTGTTAGGATCATTTAAAAATTATACATTAAATAATAACCAACTCGGTCAAGCAGATTTATATCATTTATTTTCAGGGAAAGACTTTGATGGTGGTGTTATTGGTCTTGCTTGGGTTGGTGTCGTTTGTAGTAACCAAGATTACTCTTTTGGTATAACTCAAAAATTCCATCCTGCAGCTGATGCTTCAATAGTTGCACACGAAATTGGGCACAACTTTGGTGCTGGACATGATACAACTGATGGATCGAGTTTAATGGCGCCTTACATAAATATTCCAGGCAGCACCTATTTTTCTGCAGCGAGTATTGCCGACGTAGTAAATCATTTAAATTCTTCTCCGTCGTGCTTTGATGTAGATAATAATCCATCAGACGGAGTAACACCGAGTCCAGTACCAACAGTAACACCTGGTCCAGATAATCCAAATGAGTCTGCTGGTTCAATCTCTCTTGGAGCTTCAGTGTCTCGATCTGGATCGCTGACTTTAAAAATCAATGTTAGTGAAGTGCAATCTGGTTGTGAGGTTGTCTTATACGGTGCCGCGAGAAGAAACGGACAAGGCTCAGAAATTTATAGATTCTCACCAAGTAATCCAACATCAATAATTCGATTAGCTGGTTTAAGAGATCCACGGTCTAGAGGAAGTTTTCTATCGTTTTATGGTGAGTACGAGTGTGAATTAGACTCTTCAGGGTCTTTAACAAAGAATGTAGCTCTCGATTCAATTTCGAAAAAAACAAGCCAATCATCAAAAGCACTCTTGAATGCTATCAAGAGTGCATTTAGTTCATTAAAGAAAAGATCTACTCGGCGTTAGCAGCGATGCCACCAGATGCCTGAGCAGTTGCTTCTTCAAGTGTTGGAGCAAATTCATTGTCATCTTCACCTCGGTCACGAATCTGTGTAGAGATAACAGTTGCTTTTTTTGCCATCAATGAAGTTCCATCAATTTTATTGATGAGGTCTTCTGATTGTGATTCAAGTACATCAAAGAAAGCATAGTTCTTACGAACGATGACACGACGAACATCACCTTCAGTAAGCGCGCCTTGTTCTTGAACCATTTTTTTAATAGTTGCTTCGCTGATTCCTGAAGCAGACCCTTTACCAAGGTAAATTCGAGCTTCTTTCAGAGGAGGAGTAAATGCACGTTTTTTATTTCGAGCCATTGCCTCTCTTGCTTGAAGACTTGCTTCGCTATCATCACCTGCGTCATTAAATTGTTGTCGTCCACCACGATTGTCTCGGGTATTTCTTCCGTTATTTCTGCCACGGTCGTTGTTGCCACGTCGGTCGTTACGATCATTTCGACCATTTCCGTATCGGTTTCCACCATTTCTATCATGATGTGAGCTATTAAAGTTTGGTTGAGCATCTTCATCGTCGTAATGCTCTTCTTCACGTGACTGGGCAGCTTGAAGAGAAGGAAGTACTTCTAAAGTGTTAGCGAGCAAGTATCCAATAACCAATCCTTTTTCTTTATCTGCTAAGATTGCTTCGATAAGAGCTTTATACTTCTCTTCAGCACCAGTTTTAGTTTGTGCTTGAGCTTTGATTCGATTGAGTTTTGCTTTTTGTAATGTATCAGCAGTTGGAAGATCTGCTTTAGTGATTTTACCATCTAATGCTTGCTGTACGATTTCAAAGTTACCTGCATCATTAGGACTTACAAGTGTTGCAATTGTTAACAAGTTTTTTAAACCATCTTCAGAAGCATATCGATTTTTATAAGTATCACCATCTGTAGGTGAGGTATAGCTAATAAGAAGATTAAAAGAGTCGATTGGGATATTTTTTGCAGAAGCATCAGTTGCAACAATTGTTGTAATTTCGCCGCTGTTTAATTGTTCAATAGTACGAGCGATTTTCTCTGGGCTTACAGAGCCGATAAGTTTCTGAGCAGAAACACCACGTTTTTTAAGTAGCACTTCGACGAGGTCAGTATCAGATGCTGAATTGCAAAATACGATTGTAGTTCTAGCATCACTTCCTTCAATAAGTTGAGTTAATGCAGTTGGTTTAGCGAGGAGCTCACTTCCAACTTCATAATAGACGTGTGAAACGGTTTGTTTGCTGTTTGCCATTTTTTTCCTTTGGTAGAGTCAATAAAGACTCAGGTTAAATTTGTTATGATTAAATAAAATCTATCTTTTGCATCACTTAGGTCTTTATGGGGAAAGTTAAGTGAATACAAATAAAATATATTCTCCGAGTGAGGGATTGAATTCCTACAAGAGTCGATATGCCGCTCAAGAGAATGTATCCGAACTAAGGAGCTATACTCAGTGAACTTCACTAAAAGTTCTCTTTGCAAACAGGACTCTTTTCATATGTCTTTGTAAAGACATCCAGCGCAAGAGGACTATATTGTTTTTCTAGATAAATTATCGGCTAGTAGAATCAATATAGCGAAGTCAAAGGAATACACCATGAAGATTAAGGTGACTCTTGAGGTTATAATGGCATGGAAGTGGGGGGCGTGTCTATGAAAGGCTCATTTCGTGAACAATGCCCAAAATATCCTTACTATCGACAATTCTGATTCTGTCGTCCCATGGAACCTTGACCCCTACCATTTTTTCTATAAGAACGGTCGCCCCAAGAGGAATCCCACTGATATTTGTCTCTTCTTGACCGTGGTCGTCCATTGCGCTCGCGACCTCAATAACCTGGGCAAGGATGCTCTCTGCCATGGTATTTTTGGCTGTTTCAGGAATAAAAAGCCCTCCATCCGTTACTCCCGGCTGGTCTTGAACCTGAACTAAGACTCTAAAGCCGAATGGGTGTACCCGCCTAATTTTTTTGACTTTATCTGACATTTCTTTTTTCTGTTAACAATGAACCAAATATGATAAAAATAGCTACTAGAATGATCATTCTAATAGCTGACGGTTTGTCGGTCTACTGATGAAAGATCACAATAATCTTATTGAATCGAGAAAGTATAATGACGACTACAGCAAAATTACAACTCCCTGATGGCGAAATCGAACTTCCTGTTGTTATCGGGTCTGAAAACGAAAAAGCAATTGATATTGGTAATCTTCGAGCCAAGACCGGTTATATAACCCTCGACAATGGGTATATGAACACTGGTGCATGCTCAAGCGCAATTACTTTCATTGATGGAGAGAAAGGAATTCTGCGTTACCGAGGTATTCCAATTGATACATTGGCAGAGAAGGCAACATTTCTTGAAACTGCCTATCTTTTGATGTACGGCAATCTTCCAACTGCTGCCGAACTGTTAGATTTTGAACAAAAAATTAGTCGAAGAACTTTACTACATGAAGATGTAAAACGTTTTTATGATGGATTCCCACGAGATGCGCACCCAATGGCGATACTTTCCTCGGTTGTTTGTTCTTTATCAACTTTCTATCAACATGAAGATGCTAGTGAAGCAGAGATTTTCGATAGAACTGCTATTCGTCTCTTAGCAAAACTTCCAACTATTACAGCGTATGCATACAAGAAAGCTATCGGGCAGCCATTCATCTATCCTGATAACAGAAAAAGTTACTGCGAAAACCTTATCTACATGATGTTCTCAACACCTTCTGAAGGTTATGAAGTTGATCCTGAGTTAGTAAAGATTATGAATCTTTTGCTAATCCTTCATGCAGATCATGAACAAAACTGTTCGACTTCAACGGTTCGAATGGTTCAAAGCTCGATGGCAAACCTTTATGCATCAATTTCTGCTGGGATCTGTGCGCTATGGGGACCTCGTCATGGTGGAGCAAATGAAGAAGTTATTGAGATGCTTCAAACCATACGAGACGGCGGTGGAGATGTTAAGAAATTTGTTGAGCTTGCAAAGCAAAAAGATTCGAAAGTTAAACTCATGGGCTTTGGTCACCGTGTATATAAGAACTATGATCCACGCGCAAAAATTATTAAAGAAGCGTGTCATAAGGTTCTTACGAAAGTAAAAGGAGGCGACCAACTTCTCGATATTGCAAAACGTCTTGAAGAAGCAGCACTTACTGATTCTTATTTTGTTGATAGAAAATTATATCCAAACGTAGATTTCTATTCCGGAATAATTTACAGAGCTCTTGGAATTCCTACAAAAGCATTTACTGTTATGTTTGCACTTGGCAGATTACCGGGTTGGATTGCTCATGCGAAGGAATACTTAGGTGAGCCTGGTAATAAGATTAACCGCCCACGTCAGGTCTATATTGGGAATACCATTACTGATTATGTTCCTATCGATAAGAGAAAATAGTTGTCGATAACAAGATAGTATAAAAAACGAAAGCAGAGTAAATTTTTACTCTGCTTTTTTTATGTCAATTTGAGTTATTTCTTCCAGTAGTGTTTCCACTTCCTTCAATAGATTTCTTGCCTGAGTAATCACTTTTTTCGAGCCAGAATCAACAGCTAATGATAATTCTTCTAATACCCGATCTTCAGGAGTGCTTTCTATTTGTACAGCGATTGATGGGTTGAAAATATTATTCACTTAAATTCTTCAAGAAAAATCAATTTAGAATAACAGCTTTACTATCTTTTATTATTTTTAGAGCTAATGGTAGGCCTTGAAGCTCTCTTTTTTCATCGAACGTATATGTACCAAACACACCATGAAAAGTTGTTTTTTGTAGAAATTCACGGGGATCGATGCCAGATTCAATTGCCTGTGTGAGTGATCGAAACCCTTCAAAAGCCGTCGCAAACATAGCTTCTGTTCCAAGTATCCTTCCGCCTTGGTTATAGAACTCTCTCAACATAGATTGACCTTCAGCATTTAGAATCGAATCAAGGGAAGGTGTATCAACAAAGACAGTACCTTCTAACTCTTTATGAGCAAGTTCGAGTACTGCGTTTGAACCTGGCCAATAAGCCCCAAGGATAGGAATAGTTGGTTTAGATTGTTTTGCTTGGAGTAATACGACACTGAATATTTTTTCAGCTTGAGTATTGATAAATAATGCGTCTATTCCCTTATTGATCATTCGAAAAATCATAGGACGAAAATCTGTTGAATTGGGCAAAACATTTTCTCGCTCTACTTTTTTACCCGCGCCTATGAGACCTTTTTCAAATTCGTCCCCAAGAGCTTGTGCGTATTCAGTTACTTCTGCAATTAAACCAATGTGATTAAATTTTTTTGATGCATAGGAACCTAAAATTTTTGCAGCATCAAGATCATTAGGACATAGGCGAAAAAAATATGGACTTACATTAATAAGACGTGGTGAAGAAGCTGAAGTTGCGAGCATCAGTACTTTTGCTTTTTCATATATTGGGACTGTTGCAGCGGCAGCACTACTGCACGTAAAGCCAAGTACATACTGTACTTTATCAATTTCGCTGAATTTATGTGCAATTGAGGATGCAGTCTTGGCATCACAGCGGTCATCTTCAAAAATAAGCTCGTATTTATCTTTACCATACATTTTATTGGCAAATTCAAATGCAGATTTCATATCTGCTCCAATTACTGCGCCATCACCTGTTAAGGATACAGAAATACCTATCTTTGTGACTTGCTGTTGAGGCTGTGAATAACATTCAGTTTTAGAAAAAATCAGAATATGTATAGAAGTGATACAAATGAAGAGAGATAAGCTCGATCGAAAAATGCTCATTATGGATGTCCTAAGAAAAATTCGTGTAATGTTTTCCCAGTTTCAACATAAAAATTTCGTGATTGTTGGATCTGTTCGAGATCCTCTTCTGTAAGTGATCGAACAGCCTTTGCAGGACTTCCTAAGATTAAAGATTTCTCAGGAAAAGTTTTACCTTCAGTCACAAGACTGTTAGCTCCGACAATACAATTATTAGGAATAACTGCTTCATCTAATATTGTGGATCCCATCCCAATAATACAGTTATCACCAATAGAACATCCATGAAGTATTGCGCGGTGTCCAACAGTGACATTTTTACCAACGATACAAGGTGTTCTGCCGTGCGAGGTGTGTAGCAGAGAGTGCTCCTGAATATTGGTATTATCACCAACTGAAATCGTCTGAATATCGCCTCGAAGAACGCTACCAAAAAATATTGAGACGTTTTCTCCGAGTGTTACATCTCCAATAATCCAGCTATCAGGAGCAATAAAGTTACTCTCTTTTATAGAGGGCTTTTTGCCTTGATAGGGGATTATTGCCATACAATTTAAGCAAGCACTCTTAATGCTTCTGCAACAGCTTTATCTTTGTTAGGCAGAATTACTGCTTCAAGAGTTTTTGAATATGGCATCGGTATTTCTAAAGAAGAAAGTAATCGAACCGGAGCATCAAGCTCATCAAAGATCTCTGAATTAATTAAATGCGAAATATAAGCACCGTAACTAGCAACAAGATTTTGTTCTTGAATAATTAAACAACGATGAGTTTTTGCAACTGATTTAAAGATTGCTTCCTTATCAAGAGGTCGAAGTGTTCGAAGATCTACTACTTCTGCCGAGATTCCTTGTTTCTCTAATTCTTTTGCAGTATCGAGCGCAATAAATACATTCTTTGACCAACTAATAATAGTAATATCAGTACCTTCACGTTTAATATCAGCTTTACCAATTGGAATTATATATTCTTCTTCAGGTACCGGACCTTTCAAACCATACGTTAATTCGCTTTCAAAAAAGCAGCACGGATTATCATCGCGGATACATGCTTTCAGAAGTCCCTTCATGTCATACGGAGTTGCAGGCGCAACAACTTTTAATCCAGGAGTGTAAGCATAGAAATGTTCAAACGAGCTCGCATGTTGTGCACCAAGTTGATACGCAGCACCACCAGCACCTCTAAATGTAATAGGGCAACTCAGTTGACCTGCTGACATAAGATGACCTTTTGCAGCAGAGTTTAGAATTTGGTCAATTGCAATCAAAGAAAAGTTAAAAGTCATAAACTCAATAACAGGACGAAGCCCAAGCATTGCAGCTCCAACACCAATACCAGCAAAACCATTCTCTGCGATTGGAGTATCAATAACTCTTTTCGCGCCATATTTTTCTAATAAACCTTTTGATGCTTTGTAAGCTCCATTATAGGAACCAACCTCTTCACCCATAAGAAAGACTCGCTCATCACGGGACATCTCCTCATCCATTGCCTCTTTTAGAGCATCACGGATTGCTATTTCTCGAACTTGTGGAATGTTATTCATTGCTGTTGCCATAACTATATTTTTTATTACATGAGTGGAGTGTCATCACAGTACACATACTGTGCAGCGGTTGATGGGTCTGGGAAATTGGATTCTTCAGCAAATTTTACTGCATCTTGAATCTCAGCTTCTATAGCATCATCAATTTTTGTTTTTGCAGCACTCATGCCTAAGGACTCAAGTTTACTGCCTAGTGAAAAGATAGGGTCTAATTTCTTACGTTCCTCGACTTCTTCTTTTGTACGGTAGGTTCCAGGGTCTGCCATTGAGTGACCACGGTAACGATATGTTTTTGCTTCAATCAAAGTAGGAAGTTTTTGTTCACGTGCACGTTTTACTGCTGCATGCATGACTGAACGTACTGCAAATACATCATGTCCATCCATAGTATCTCTTGCCATTGGGTATCCCATAGCTCGGATTGAAACATCTTCAACAGGTGCGGTTTTATGCAAAGGGGTTCCCATCGCAAATTGATTGTTTTCAATGATAAAAATCACTGGGAGGTTCCAGAGAGCAGCCAAAGACATAGCTTCATGGAAAGGACCAATATTGATAGCACCATCACCAAGAAAACAAATAGTAACACCATCAGTGTTTTGATATTTCTGAGCAAAAGCGATTCCAGCCGCAACAGGACACTGGGCACCAACAATACCCCAGCCGCCCATAAAATGGTTTGCAACGTCATAAAAGTGCATTGAGCCACCACGCCCTTTGGCGCACCCAGTCTCTTTCCCAAGGAGCTCAGCCATCCCAGCGCGGGATGAGCCCCCACAAGATAAGTAGTGTCCATGACAACGGTAGGCAGTCATTACGTAGTCCTTTTTAAGGTCTAGTACTGACACAGAGCCAACAGCTACTGCTTCTTGTCCAATATAAAGGTGAAGGAATCCCCCAATTTTACGTTCTGTGTAAAGCCTGGCGGCTTCTTCTTCAAAACGACGAATTCGGAGCATTTGGCGATAGAGGTCTGCAATTAATTCTTGATCCATAACGAGGGGTGAGTTTCTCAGCTTTTTAGGGGCTTTGTCTACCTTTCCTAAACAGTTAAAAATAGGAGCATGCGGTATGTGTTAGCGGTCGATCCTAGTCTTACCTGTTCGGGATGGGCAGTTTTTGAGGTTTCAACGAATTCTTTGCAGGCAGTTGGTAAAATAAAGAGCTTACCGGCGTCTCAGCATTCGTTGTCTCAGCGATATGATGATTTACAGAAGCAGATTGTGGAACTTTTTAATCACTTTAATTTCGGAAACTCTGATGTCGTTATATGCGAATCAGAAACGACTATGATTGATCCAAAAGCTGCTTTCAAAGTAGAACGGGTGAGGGGTATATTCGAAACATTAGGAAGGCAGCATGGTTGTTCAGTTCCAGGAAGAATTTCTCCTCGGACAGTACAGTTTGAAGTGATGGGGCTCAGAGGTAAGCAGCTACAGAGATCGGTTGTTAAGCAAAGTGCATTACAAACTGTGCAAACGCTTTATGCGGACTCACTGAAAGCTTTTGGTTTGTCAGTAGTAAAGTCACATCAAGATATTATTGATGCGATATTAATTGGTCACCTTGCAACGTCTCGTTTAAAGAACGCATTAAAAACTGGAGTTTCGATTGAGAGCTGTTTTATTTAAATTTAACCTGTTATTTTTTTGTTTTGCATCGCTTCTATCAGCGCAATCCAGAACCAATCTTGAAAATATCTCATTGGATTCTCGTAAGACCAGTTTAGTCGTATGCAGTCAAAATCTTAAAAATTATAGCGGAGAACCACTAAAAAAAATCGCAGGAAAACTTGTACAAGCTGAACCAAACGCTAAAGAAAAAGACCTTATTAAGCGTTTCATGAAAGCTGAATGTGATGTCATTGGACTTCAAGAACTAGTTGGTTCAACTAATGAAATTGCAGCTTTCAATCTCGATCGATTAGCAGAGATTTTAAAAATTAGTACAAGTAGACGTTTTATTTCAAAGATCGGTGATGTAAATGAAAATTCTCAGAGGAACGCATTTCTTGTAGCTGCAGATAAGGCGCAAATTATAAATACTGTTACATATCGAAGGCTGCTGCTTCCTAAACTCGATAATAATCAAAAACCAAGACAGTTTACTCGTTCACCATTAGAGATTCAGATATCGGTCGATGGCAAAGATGGTAGATTAGATAAAAATATATCAATCCTTAATTTACATTTTAAATCAAAGAGTGGATCAAAAGATGACCCTGCGGCATTGCAGTGGGAGACCTATCGAATGGAAATGGCAGAGGGAATTCGACGCGTGCTTGAAAATCGATTTAAAAATCAGATGGAAGCTGGAGAGCCTGTGATACTGCTTGGTGATAGAAACGCTCACTTCGATACTGCATCTGCTCGTATCTTAGAGGGTTCGTTAGTAATTGAAGATTTTAAAGAAAAAGGTCGTTGTCGATTAACAAAACGGGGAACACCTATTTGCCAAGGAAATATTCGCCAACCAGTAAAATTTTTCAGTGTGATAACCAATGATCCAGAAACAGCTAAACTACCTGGGACTTTTGTATATAATAAAGTTTTCTCTTTCCTCGATGATATTTTGGTGAATCCACAAGCTGTTGTTCTATTTCGCGAAAATATTGATAAAGAGGGTAATTATAACTCGGGTATCATTAATGGTTATCAAGAAGCCTCAGATCATGCACTCGTTTGGTCAAAATTATCGTGGTAGAATCCTGAAAGATTAGTTTAGTATTTGAAGACTTATGGCATTAGAAAAATATGACATTCTTGTTGTGGATCCAAACCGTGAACGCAGAATGCGTCTTAAAGCCGCGACTGCTTCAGTCTTGTCTTTTGGCTCTGTAGCTCTTTGTTCTGAATTTAAAAAAGGGCTTGAAGTCTTAAAAGATGGTGACCAAAGAATTATAGTTTTTGTTGGTCCTGAATCAGGTGAGAAATCAATCCGAACTTTTATCGATGAAGCCAAGCAAACCTCTCAAGGTCAAGATAGCGCGTACTTAATATTACTAAGCGGGGAAACTGGCAAAGCAGGTCTTACATCAAGTATTTTAGATGGATGTGATGGGGTTCTTCTTGAGCCGTTTTCTGTTGATTCATTAGTAGAAGTCACAACTCTTGCTGCTTCTACACATCGACAAAGACGTCGTGCTAGAGAAGAAGCAGCAATTGCTCATTTAGTTCCATCTGCTCTCAACACGCTTGATGCAATTGCAACTTCAAAAGTTACTGGCTCTAGTCCAGGTGAAAAAGTTCGAGATTTAAAAGTTTATGCAAAAGCGATTCAGGGATTAGACGAGTCACTTCGAACATATTATTTCAATCTTGTTATCAAAGAATCAGAGGCGATGAAGCCACCTCACGAGTTAATTTCTTGGAAGAAAAAAGAAAAGGAGCGCATAGAGAAAGATGCTGAAAAAGAGCGATTAGCAAGGCTTCACTCTGACCCAACACGCCAAAATAGGGCCGGTGGCGTTCGAATTATTAAAAAGTCTTAGGGTTTTCGTCTCATAAAAATACGTACTCTTTTTCAATTTCCCCAAAAAAATTATTAGAAAAAAATAAAAAAAGCTCTCAAAGCTAAAATAAATTCGACTCTAAAACGATAGCTTATTCATTGCGAGGGATAGTGGTTCTTCAAGAATCCAAAAGCCCCAAAAAGAGTAGTAAAAGCGGGAGAAGTCTATGATTCGTTTTGTTCTGGCATGTATTTTTTATTCGAGTGTCGCGCAGTGGGGATATAATGAAGTTGCATTAGTTTTCCCTAGTGCTATTCCGTATGTAAACGAAGCTGTGAGGAAAGTTCAGATTCCTACACATAATACATGGTCAAAAGCAGCGGTTGAACGCTATGTTGAAAATGCTTCGAGTTATTTTGAACAAGCCAAGGATGCTGTCGAAGATATTAAGGAGCTTGTGAATGACAATCGTGAGGTCATGAGACGAGGATAGCCTGACCGTAAAGTAATATAAAAAAGCCGTTGTATTGTTTAATCAATACAACGGCTTTTATAATTTTAATCTTTTAAAAATTATTTCAGTAACGGTGCAATAACAAGTGCAAGGATTGAAACAAGTTTTATAAGGATATTAAGAGCAGGTCCTGAAGTATCTTTGAAAGGATCTCCTACGGTATCTCCAATAACCGCAGCTTTGTGAGCATCACTTCCTTTTTTCTCACCAGCAATAAGTCCTTGTTCGATGAATTTTTTAGCGTTATCCCAAGCGCCACCAGCGTTTGCCATAAAGATTCCAAGGACAACTCCTACAACGGTTACACCTAAAAGGAATCCACCAAGAGCTTCAGCTCCAAGAATGAATCCAACGGCTATTGGCGAGCCAACAGCAAGTAGTCCAGGAAGGCGCATCTCAGATAGTGCAGCTCTTGTAGAAATAGCAACACACTTTTGAACGTCAGGTTTTGCATCAGGATGACCTTCAAGAAGACCTGGGATTTCTCTGAACTGTCGACGTATCTCTTCAACCATAAGTCCAGCAGCTTTACCAACTGAGCTCATCGTGAATGCAGCTACAAGAACAGGGACAATCGAACCAAGAAAAACTCCAATAACAAGGTTAGAGTTTGTAATGCTTAAATCAAAGTGACGAGTTCCACTTTGAACAACCTGAGCATAGGCAGCAAAAAGTGATAAAGCTGTTAATCCAGAAGCACCAATTGCAAATCCTTTTCCTATTGCCGCAGTGGTATTACCAATTGCGTCAAGTTTATCAGTGATTGCACGAGTCTCGGCACCAAGTCCTGCCATCTCGCTGATACCACCAGCATTATCTGCAATCGGACCATACGCATCGATTGTCATAGTGATTGCAACAGTTGCAAGCATTGAAACACCGGCTAATGCTGAACCATATACGCCACCGACTGCATGAGAAATAGCAGTTGCGATAACGATTAGTAAGATTGGCACCGCACATGAACTAAATCCTGTAGCTATACCTGCAATAATATTTGTAGCAGCACCAGTTTTGGAAGCATTACAAATTGCATAGATAGGTTTTGATGCAGTGTAGTATTCACTCACAAACCCAATTCCTAAACCTGCAAGAGCACCAACAAGTAATGTAAAGAATAAAGAGAATTTCACACCAGGCATAAAGAAGAAGTAGGCAAATGCAAGAGCAAGATAAATTACTGTTGTTGCAATTGTAACGTTACGAAGCGCAGCAGCAGGCTCACCTTCTTTGAACGCATACATCATCTTCATTCCGATCAAACAAGCGATAAGTCCGATTACTCCTTGAAATATTGGAGTAAACATTGCAACTTTTTGAGCCAAAAGAATCGTTGTCGGATTATCAAGTGTCCAAGTAGTAATAGTTCCTAAATCTGTAAGGCTTAGAGTTGCTGCAACGGCAACGCAACCAATAGTAATGCTTACGAATGATTCAAATATATCAGCACCCATTCCTGCAACGTCACCAACGTTATCACCGACGTTATCAGCTATAACACCAGGGTTACGAGGGTCATCTTCAGGAATTCCTGCTTCCATTTTTCCAACAAGATCTGAACCAACGTCAGCAGCTTTTGTATAAATACCTCCGCCAATTCTTGCGAAAAGAGCAACTGATGATGCGCCTAATCCGAATCCAATAATTGCTTCATGATGCTCAGGGTTGCCGTAAAGGAAGAAAAGAACTCCAAGACCAATGATTCCTAGTCCTGCAACAATAAGTCCCATGACGCTTCCACCATTGAAAGCAACCATCAAAGCTTCTTTTGGTTTATTTTGAGAAGCAACGACTGCAGTTCTTACGTTTGCCATCGTAGCTGCGTTCATTCCAAGGTAGCCTGCGAGAAGTGAAAATCCAGCACCAACAAGATACGAAATAGCTGAATCAAACCCAATGGTAAAAAATATGAGTAAGAATGCGGCACCTGCAAAAGGAGCAATATACTTGAATTGCTCATTCAGGTACGCGAAGGCTCCGGTTCGTATTGCAAGAGCAACATCAAATAACTTGCCCTCTCCGGCAGGAAGTTTTTTGATGTCATTGTAAAGTTTAAGGGCAAGGACCAGAGCAATTGCGCCTAGACCTATAGTTGAACATTTAAGGACGAAAAGAAGGAAAGGGGTAATATCTTGCATGGGCTAACTTTTCCTTACCAATTCGTCTATGTCAAGTCTTTGGGAAACTTAGGATTCTTTTCGCTTTTTGAGCTGGAAGTGATTCTAGGGGTTGAAGGTTGAAGTGAACGGTATATGATCTGCTCCTCTAGAGGGTTGTTTTGGAAGTTTATGGCATCATCAAGTACTCATCATAACGGGCATGACAATAAGGTTACAGCCGCTACGTTTCTCGTTGCATTAGGTATCATATATGGAGATATAGGTACTTCACCCCTCTATGTATTAAAAGCAGTCATAGGGTTAGAGCATATATCTGAAGAAGTAGTTCTGGGTGGACTGTCTTTAATTTTTTGGACTCTGACATCCCTAACGACGATTAAATACGTTTGGTTGATTCTTCAAGCGGACAATAAAGGTGAGGGTGGTATCTTTTCACTATTTGCTCTAACAAGAAGACAAGCAAAATGGTTGATTTTTCCTGCCATCATTGGTGGTAGTGCTCTTCTCGCGGATGGAATTATTACTCCCCCTATATCGGTATCCTCTGCAATTGAAGGATTGAGGATTATCTATCCAGACATTCCAACAGTACCAATTGTCTTAGTCATTATTACGTTGCTCTTTTCTGTTCAGCATTTTGGAACCAAAGCAGTCGGGAAATTATTTGGTCCAGTAATGTTTATCTGGTTCACGATGCTCGCAGTTCTCGGTATGAATCAGTTAGTTGATAATTTTTCTGTGCTTAGAGCTATAAATCCACTCTATGGATTTCAACTCCTGTTTCATCACAGTCATGGTTTTTGGGCGCTCGGTGCAATTTTTCTTTGTACTACTGGAGCGGAGGCTCTTTATTCTGATCTAGGGCACTGCGGAAAACCAAATATTAGGTTTAGTTGGGGTTTTGTAAAACTTGCATTACTCATTAATTATTTCGGACAAGGTGCGTGGTTACTTAAAAATATTGGTCAACCTCTTGAAGATAGAAATCCTTTTTTTGCAATGATGCCTGACTGGTTCTTAATGTTTGGAATTGCCATTGCAACAGGTGCTGCAATTATTGCCAGCCAGGCATTAATTTCAGGCTCTTTTACTTTGGTAGCTGAGGCAATTCGACTTTATTTCTTTCCGAAGAGTCGAATTGTTTATCCTACGGAAGTTAAAGGTCAGATTTACGTTCCTGCTTTAAACTTGATGTTATTTTTAGGATGCGTTGGTGTTGTTCTGTATTTCCGTGAATCAAGCAACATGGAAGCTGCATACGGGTTGTCAATTACAATTACTATGTTAATGACAACAGTACTGTTTAGTTTTTATTTACGACTAAAAAGAATTTCCCCTTTATTAATCTGGTTGTTTCTTGGTTTCTATCTTCCGATTGAAGGTGCGTTCCTCGTTTCAAATCTCATTAAGTTTATGCATGGAGGATACGTCACGGTCATTATTGGAGGAGCACTTTTTGCCTCAATGTGGATCTGGAATCAAGCAACTCGCTTGAAACGTCGATATACAGAATATGTTGCACTGAGCGATCATTTGGATTCGTTAGAAGACCTCAGCAAAGACGCTTCAATTCCTAAATTCTCAACCCATCTTGTCTATCTTACAGGTGCCCCTGTATCTGAAATGATTGAAAGTAAAATTATTTATTCAATCTTTCGTAAGCGCCCTAAGAAAGCAGATGTATATTGGTTTATTCATGTCGATGTTGTTGATGAACCTTACACAACCGAATATGAAGTTGTGCCACTTGTTCCTGGAAAAGTTTTTAGAATCGATTTTAGTCTTGGTTTTCGACTTGAACCGAGAATTAATGTTTTATTTAGACAAGTTCTTGAAGAGCTTTCAAATAACAATGAAGTTGATATTTTAAGTCGATACGAATCACTTCGAAAAAACAACATCCCAGGTGATTTTAGGTTTATTGTTCTTGAAAAATCACTTGCTGCTGAAAATGATCTTCCTTTCTATGAACAAACTATAATGTTGGGTTATTCAATACTCAAACGCTTTGCCCTATCAGAAGAGCGCGGCTTTGGACTAGACACCAGTTCTGTCATGACAGAAAAGGTACCGCTCGTTATTTCAGCTCCAAGAACATATTCATTAAAGCGGGTGTATCCTGAAGCTGAAGAGATCTGAAAAGTTTTAATTATTTTTTGTCTTCCTCGATCGAACTACTTCGAATACAGCAGGAAGGATAGATAGGATTACAATTAATATAACAACAACGCTAAAATTCTTTTTGACGATTTCAATACCGCCAAAAATATACCCAGCGTATGTCATCGATGTAATCCAGAAGATCGCCCCTGTTATATTATAGAACCCAAACTGCGAATAAGGCATTTTGCCTACTCCTGCTAAGAAAGGAGCAAAGGTTCTGACAATTGGGACAAAACGAGCAATGATGATTGTTTTTCCACCGTAGCGTTCGTAAAAACTTTGAGTCTTTTCAAGGTACTCTTTTTTAAAAATCTTTGAATTTGGATTATCAAATGCTTTCATGCCTAATTTTCTTCCAATGGCATAATTGACGGCATCTCCAAGTATCGCTGCAATAGTGAGAAGAACAATTAATAAGTAAATATTTAATGAACTTAATGCTGCAAGAGCTCCTGCGGCAAAAAGTAGTGAATCACCAGGAAGAATCGGAGTAACAACTAATCCTGTTTCGCAAAAAATAATGAGAAAGAGTATTGCATAGGTCCAATTCCCAGCAGAGAGAACAAGTGTATCAAGGTGTTTGTCGAGGTGTAAGAAGAGGTCGATGAAATATTCCATAAGGGGGCTAATTATGCTTTTGACTGAAGGAAGGTGCAAGCGCGAGCTTGAGCTGATCATCAGTTAAAAAGCACCAAGCACCAGGCTCTTCAGGTAGAAGAGGTAGATCCCCAATTTGTGTACGGTGTAGTTCGATAACTTCATTACCAACTGCAGCAAACATACGTCGAATCTGGTGGTATTTGCCTTCATGAATGGTTAAAAGACCGGAATGAGGGCTCTGTTCTAAAAAAGTTGCAGGAAGGAGTGGTTGCTCCTCATCAGGAAGCGTAAAAGTCCCACTACTAAAAAGGGAGGATTCATTACCAGAGAGCGGATCTCTTGTTTTTACAGCATAAACCTTACCGACTTTTTTCGGTTGAGTGAGTTGATGATTGAGTTGACCATCATTCGTTAAGATTAAAAGTCCACTCGACTCTTTATCGAGGCGACCGACAGAAGAGAGTTGTGGTTTAAGATTAGACCAACGTTCTGGAAGGAGTTCGTAAATCAATCGCCCTTGTTCGCGGTGGCTACAAACAAATCCTATTGGCTTATGGAGCATTATCGTAATGATTTCAGGATCGATGGGTTCATCATCGATAAAGACTGATTCATTATGAATTGCTTGAGAAGGCGAGTAAGCAGGTTCATTATCGATTCGGATTCGATTTTCTCTAATAAAGCGCTTTACTTCACTCCTTGAGCAGTAACCTCGATTACTGAGTAATCTATCAAGCCTCATAATGCCATACCATAAAACCGTTTTGTTGACTTAGTATCTCTGCTCTCTTTGGAAGTTTGAGATCCCTTAAATAAGGCAGATGCGAATTTTGAACGACGTAAAGATTGCCATTTGTTTTAAGAAGCGACAATGCTTTCTGAATAATTTTCAATCCTAGTTTTATATTTTCTCCGTCAGCATCGTGAAACGGTGGATTTACTACTATTGTTTTAAATTTTACTGACTCAGGAAGTGAAAGAATATCTTGCCATTGGAAAGAGATCTTATCATTTTCAATCTCCTTTGATCGTTCGTACGAGTCGAAGTCAGATTCAAACCCAATGCATTTTGTAATAAGTGGAGAGTCGTTCGTAAGCCTTGATGCTAACAATCCACTACCAGAGCAGAATTCAAAAATTTCACCAGAAAGTTTTCCCGCTAAACATTCTGCTAACAACAAAGACCCTTTATCTAATTCGCCTTTATTAAAGCTTGCTCGGGATTGATTTTTATCTAGTACTGGTTCTGAAAGATTAAAAAATGTCGGATTGAAATCAGCTATACCGAAAACCCTTGCTTTTCTTTTTGAATCAGAAAATATTTCTGCTTGATAAGATTGTTTCAGGATTTTTTCATACCGAGAAGCTCCGTGCATATTCGAAAGTACTTCAATAAAAAGTCCTCCAGATTTAAGAATGTTTGGGAGCGCAGAAAGTACTGAAAGGTTCCTTTCTTTAAATCGTGTCCCCTGAAAAAGTACTATATCAAATTGAATATCTCGTAACTGTGAAAGGGAAGAGAAAGCATGAGTAGAGATCTTAGATAATGCATCAAAAGCTGCTTTTTCAGATTGTATTACAGAAAGATATTCTTTGAACTGAGGTTCTGTGAGTTCTTTAGAAACTTCAGCATTTACCAAGAGGATGCTTTTGAACTCATTTTTATAGTTAGAGATTTGATCGAACAGTAGATCTTGAAACATGAGCTAACGACGCAAAAGCAACTGATTAGTATTAAAATAGACGAGCCCCATTAGGAACTTTTTTATCAGGAGAAACAAGTATAACTTCCCCCACGTGATTCGCTACACCAGTCGTAAGACACTCAGAGAAGAAGTTTGCAATTTGTTTTTTTGGAAAGTTAACCACAGCAAGGATTTGCTTTCCAATAAGATCTTCTTTTGGATACTGTTCAGTGATCTGAGCGCTTGACTGAAGGATGCCGATTTCTCCGAAATCAATTTTTAATTTCAAGGCAGGCTTTCGAGCTTGTGGAAAATCATTCACTTCAATAATTGTTCCAACTCGCAATTCAACTTTTTCAAAATCTGACCAGGTGATTTCTTGCATAGATAAAATTCTAGCAAATCGAATGACTCAGATATATCTTTACATCAGCGAAGCGTCACACAATTACCCGGTACGAATAAATTTTTAATTTCCCCCTTCGCGTACTTCGCGACCTTCGCGTTACTAAAAATGTCTTCAATGATTCGCTGCCGGACAGTAGTGGCATTGGTAGGCTGCGTTGCCACGCATCGTACCCCTAGAATGATTCGACCTTGTTGTTGAGGTTCGAATCCTCCCTCTAACTAAAGCACTAAAAAATCTAAAAATCGCACTCGGGAGGCTGCGCTGCTACGCACCGCAACCTTAGAACGATTCGACCTTGTTGTTTTGAGGTTCGAATCCTCCCTCTAACTAAAGCACTAAAAAATCTAAAAATCGCACTCGGGAGGATTCGAACCTCCGACCCACCGCTTAGAAGGCGGTTGCTCTATCCAACTGAGCTACGAGTGCATTGAGGGGGGATTTTAGCGAAAGTTTAAGCGATTGTCATTTTCTTAGCATATAAAACTTTTCATCGGCATGTGCCTCTAATTTGTAGCTCTTGTTCGTGATGGGGGCACGGGAGTAATATGTTGAGTCTATGAATGGATATGCAGGAATATTAGCCCTTACCGTTGTTTGCGCTGGCTTTTTAATCACTATGCTTGCGCTTTCTTCGATTCTTGGACCGAAGAACAAAACTAAAACAAAACAACTACCCTTCGAGTGTGGCTCGGTATCTGTTGGATCAGTCAAAGATCAAAGGTTCAATGTTCGATTTTATCTTGTCGCCATGCTTTTTATCCTTTTCGATATCGAAGTCATATTTATGTACCCATGGGCAGTAAATTTAAAAGAACTTGGATGGTCTGGTTTCTATGCAATGCTTTCTTTCATTGTTGTTCTTGGAGGAGGGCTCCTCTATGTATGGAAAAAAGGTGTTCTTGATTGGAACGAAGCATAAAGTTAAGTGACACTACTTTTCTTCTGGTTACCTTATTCTATTTTCTATCTAACAAGTTTTCGTCAGTGGTTCTTTTTTCAAGAAGCATTGGCTGGCTTTCATCATTATATTTTTGTTTATTGTATTTTTGCTGCAATCACTCATTTTCGAAGTATTCCCTTTCATAGTCATCCTTTTAGAAAAGTAGCCCTCACGATTATACTGTTGCTCCCGTTGGCACGATCGGTACAAATCTATCTTCCTTATTATCTCTATAATCAATCTTCGATTAAAAATAATGCTAGTACTGAGCTATCAAAAATTTCATTTGTTTTTGCCAATAAATATTTAAGAAATGATGGTACAGAGTGGCTTACAGAAATTATTAAGACCAAACAACCTCAAGTAATTGCAATTGCGGAATCAGACCTGCGGTGGGTTGAAAAAACAACACTCATCAACCTGTATCCCTACCGTGCCACAGTTTTTGATCAATCAGTTTGGGGGTTAGAGCTCTTTTCGAAATTTCCATTTGAAAGAGAGCCTAAAACCGACCTTGGACCAGATGTTCCTGGCTATATTCATGCAAGAATTTTACTAGGTGGTCAGGATGCTTTACAAAAAACTACTCCTCTTAACATTGTTATTTTCCATCTTCCTCCTCCAATCTCGGCTTACCGATGGGAACAGGCAAGAAATATGTCACGTCGAGTTGCGACCGAAGCAAGACACTCTCATGAACCTTGGCTCATTGCTGGTGATTTTAATTCAGCACCGGCGGGAAGAATTACTCGGTCTTTTATGAAAGCAGCACGAGTTCGAGATGTCTTTTGGGGGTTTGGTTTTCAATCAACATGGAATCAAGATATTTGGTTCCTGCAAACTATGATCGATAGAGCATTTGTTAATAAAAATATTTTTGTTAATCAAGCTGAAGTACTGCCCGTTGAAGGAAGTGACCACCGAGGTATTTTTTTAGAGTTAACTGTCAATTCAGATCAGGCTGCACCCTGACGTTCCTCTGTTTTCACTTGCTCCCAAATAATATCAAGTTCATTTAGCGTCATATCTTTTATCGGTTTTGTAAGACGTTTTTCAACTTCTTTAAAACGTCTTGTAAATTTATCAGTTGAAGCATGGAGCAGGCTCTCTGCATCAAGGTGCATTCGACGTGCTACTTGTGTCAGAGCAAAATAAATATCACCAAATTCATCTTCAATTTTTTCTTTGGGGGCAGATTCATTTACTTCGGCAAGGAATTCTTGAATCTCTTCGAACACTTTCGCTTTAATATCATCAAGTGTCGACCACTCAAATCCAACACGTGCTGCTTTTTCAGAGACACGTTGAGCTCTTAATAAAGCAGGCATTCTTGTTGGTACTCCATCAAGGATTGATTCGCCGGATTTGAGCTCTTTTTGTTTGATCTGTTCCCAATTTTTTAAAACAACATCAGATGTTTTTGCGTCAATATCACCAAAAACGTGAGGATGCCTTGTAATAAGTTTTGTAGAGATTGCTTCACACACATCGTTAATATTGAAAGCAGATGTTTCACTTGCAATTTCGCTGTGGAGGAGAACTTGAAGGAGTAGGTCGCCAAGCTCTTTTTTTAAATCATTTTTATTTTGCGTGATGGCTTCAACGACTTCGAAAGCTTCTTCTATGACATAAGGGGTCAGCGATTCATGAGTTTGCTCCTTATCCCAGGGGCAACCATCATGAGGATCTCTAAGACGTTTTACAATCAGGCAGATTCGCTCAAAAGCAGGAGTCTTTGGATTAAATATTTTTTCATCGAGGATATTTTTCATGGTCTCGAGAGTGTAGCACCGAAGCAGAGAGACTTATAGTCGAAACAGAGAGGGCCCCTTTTTTAATAAGCTCTGTTTGAGCGGCGTACATAGTCGCTCCTGTAGTTACTACATCATCAACAAGGAGAATATGCTTACTACTAACATGAGCTGCTGCCAAAAATGCATCTTCTGTATTTTTTATTCTTTTAGCTCTTGATAAGCGTGATTGCTTTTTAATGTTTTTTCTAAGAATCAGCGATCGGTATGAGATTGGAATCCCAAGCGCATCAGAACAAGCCGTAGCAAATTCGAAAGCAGGAGCAAACTGTCTTTGCAAAAGAGAAGTAAATTTTGAAGGTATGGGAATAATTATATCGAAATTATTATTCTTAATTTCGAATATATGTGGTGTAGCTATTCGAATCAGCGTTTGAAATGTGCGAAATGATGGTTTTGATTTTGCTTTTTTAATCAAAGATTTTACGTATGTTTGATGATGAAATAAATAGTGATGACCAGAATTACTTTGAAATAATCCGACTTGTTCTGTTAACAATTGGTAACATTTTCTGCATAGATCATCTTTGTTGTGATAAAAAGAAAGAGGGGCATCACAAAGGACACAAGAGCATGGGAATATGAGTGAACGCGCTAACACTGAAACTTTTCGATGTTTTATATTGAAAAGTTTCCTGACTATGATCAGTAAAACTCAGGAATTATATAAGGAGTGATATCGGATCAGGGCAGTTCTCTGAATACCATTGAAGTTTGCTCTTACTTGATACTCCTGGATAGTCACCCATCATACCTTCCATATCTTTAATGACTTGAAAGTGTAGATGAGGGGGCCAGTCTCCATTAGTAGGAGGCGTGCCAATTTTTGCAAACTGAGTGCCTTGTTTAACAGTATCGCCAACTTTTTTATCTTCTATAGAATCTTTTGAGAGGTGTCCATATAAAGTATAGAACTTGGAGTTATTATTGGGATCTTCATGCTCTAAAATAATGGTTGGGCCGTAATCTCCATAGAGGGCGTTATCTTTGACGCTATGAACCACTCCATCGATAGGTGCAAAAAGAGGTGTTAATCCTGTCGCCCAAAGATCGATTCCTAAATGTATTGTACGTGCATCATCTGAGGCTCCAAAGTGCTCTGCTCTTTGGTACCACCCACGGTTTTCTAAATAGCCACCCCATCCAACGACTGCATTTTTCTCTTCCATCATTTCGAAGATTATTTTTTCAAACCCAGCAGTATCGTGGAATGAACGCTCTAACATAATTGGATTTTCAATGCTGAGATCTAGTTTTGCCCATGTTTGAAAAGGAAGAGATTTTCCAAGTATTGGATAAATTTGCTGGGATGGAAAAAATGACATCACACTATTCATATACTATGTACCATGCCCTAATAAGAAATATCTGCTTCCAGGAACGTCCCCTTACTACTTTGAATAAATCCTTGTTTTTCCCAAAATTTAAATGCAGGGTCGTTACCTGCTGTTGTCATGATATGTACAGTTCGGACTCCATGATCATAAAGTTTTGGCAGGGCGTGAGCGACTAAATCACTTGCAAGTTTATGATGTCGATATTCTGGTTCGATAACAATATGATTACAAGTACCACGGCTTCCTGCATAGCCCCCGAAATAAGCACCAACGAGTCGACCAGAAGATTGTTCGCGAACAGCAAAACAAATGTATCCGTTGGAGTTTGAGTGTAGTATTCGATGTGCAGCATCTTGTTCCCAAGGAGCTATCGCGAGTTCAGGAACCTCTGAAAATCTTTCAAAAAGCTCTTGTTGATCTTGCCAAAGCACTTCTTCAATTTGAAAACCTTTTTGATGAAGTTGCTCGGGCTGTATTGGTCGCTCTTTCATTTGGAATTCTTGAAGCCGTTCACCTTGCACTTCTTTAAATCCATGAATTGATAAAGGATGATTGTGAGCATGTTCTTTGGAAACTAAGACATGAGCCCTAAAAATAGATCGTTCCTGAAACTCAGCTATTACTTGATTCACAAGACGATTCCCTAGAATAGCTTGATGTTCATTTCCAGCAGACTCAAAGAAGAGGTGATGAATCATACCTCTCATTCCTTGTTGGCTAGCAATGATGTGCGCTCTTGATCCCTGATATTCTGCAGTCCTAAGAATTAATGGGGACTGTTCCTGATTTTTAGTTGCACGAACAAGTTCTTGAATTGTTTTAATTGAGTTTCCAATCTCAGTTTCAGGATTCTGCTCACATGCATCAAGTATTGAACTCAATTCAAAAAGATTTGGTTTTCTGACTTTTGCCCCAGCGATTTCCAGCGGCGTTGTAAGAGTAGCGCTAGAGAGAGACAGAGGGTGACGAGTTCTTAGAACATCAACTGCAATGGACGACATCCTGTATATGTAGCATATAAAGAAATCTGAATTAAGGAATCATAAAATAATATCAAAAAATCTCAAAATATGTTACAAATGTAACATATGAAAATTACTGAAACTATAAAAACGGTTCTTTCGAGTACACCAGCCCTCGAATATGGGTTTTATCATGGTTTGTTCAATTTGACCGCGCTGGCTGATTTTATAGCGCCAGCAGTTTCTGCCAGGATAGAAAAAAAGGTATCGACTGCAGCTTTAAAAATGGGACTTTCTCGTGTGTCTCATGAAGTTAGATATAAAAAAGCCCCAAAAAGAAGATCATACGAAGCTCTTGGATTATCAATTGTATCAGGACTTGCTGTCTTGACCCTTGAACAAACAGATCAAAATCACCGCATCGTTAACCAACTGTACAATAAACTTCACCATAAGAAATCTCATATTACAGTTACCTCAGGGACCGGAGAAATTACAGTAGTATTCCCTTCGCAGTATAAAGAGCTCATTAAACAGATGATGCACCCTCAACGCCCAAGACTTCGAGAAGAAGTAAGTGCAATAAGTATCCACTTTGACAAATCATACATAGAAACACCTGGATTTCTTTTCGAAATTCTCCAAGAACTCGCGATTCAAAGTATTAACATTATAGAGTTGGCATCAACTGCAACCGAGTTGATTATCTATATGCATAGCAAAGATATCCCACTTTCGTTTGACACCCTCTATTACCGGTTTGTCCAAAGGTAGGGGGTGCTCACTTTTATGACTTAATTAAATAACGCGAAGGTCGCGAAGTACCCGAAGGAAAAAATTAACCCTTCGCGTACTTCGCGACCTTCGCGTTACTTAAAATATCTTCAATTAATTTCTAACAAACCGTAGTGGCTTCTTATAAAGGTGAGCGTCCCCTTTATATTAAACTTTTACCAGTCATCTCAGACGGAAGATCAATTCCTAAAAGCCCAAGTAACGTCGGAGCAACATCACACAGACTCCCATTATCGCGAAGCGGTTTGTGAATAACATTACTTCCAAACTGGGCAAGTATCACTGGGACAGCAAAAGTAGTGTGTGCTGTATGTGGCTGCTTGGTTTGATAGTCCATCATTAATTCTGCGTTTCCATGGTCAGCAATAACAAGCAGATCTGCACCAACTTTTTTAGACGCAGCAACGATTTGCCCAAGAGCAGTATCGACGACCTCAACAGCAGTAATTGCAGCATGTAAATCACCACAGTGTCCAACCATATCGCAGTTAGCAAAATTAACGACAATGAGATCGAACTTTAGGCTTTCTATTGCATCAACTGTTGCTTTTGCAACACCTGCAGCACTCATTTCGGGTTTTAAATTATAGGTTTTGACGTCTCGAGGTGAGGGGATAAGAACTCTCTCCTCGCCAGGATAAGGCTCTTCGATTTTACCATTCATAAAGAATGTTACGTGAGGATATTTTTCAGTTTCAGCAATCCTTATCTGTGTTCGTCCGGCACGACTGACCGTTTCGCCCAGATGATGAGATAAAGACTGAGGAATAAAAAGAACTGGTAGCTGATACTGAGCGTCATATTCAGTAAAACAAAGAACTTGTTCTTTCGGTATGCTGACAGTTCTTTCAAACTCTTTAAATGAGCTTTGAGTAAGAGCCCGAACTATCTGTCTCATTCGATCTTCGCGAAAGTTGCAAAAAATTACTGCATCATCAGCGGTAAGATAATTATTCGAAAGAGTTATAGGCTCTATAAATTCATCATTAATACCTAACTTATAGTTTGCCTCAATACCTTCAGTGGCTGATGTGTATGAAGAGCCAACACCTTTTGTCATTAGATCATAGCTTTTCTGAGTGCGTTCCCATCTTGTATCCCGGTCCATTGCAAACAGGCGTCCAATCACAGACCCAAGAAATACATTTGCATGTTTGCTAATCTCCTTTTCCAGAGTTTTAACAAATTGAAGCCCACTTTGAGGAGGCGTATCCCTTCCATCAGTAATGGCATGAATAACAATTTTCCCAGAAAAATCTTTTCTTAATTGCTGAATCATTAAAATGATATGTTCAATATGAGAATGGACTCCACCATTACTGATGAGTCCTATGATATGAACAGTTTTGTTCTTATTATGAGAAATAAAATCTTTATACGGTGTAAGTTTTGATACTTCGTCATCAGAAAGCATTCTTGAGATCCGAGTGAGCCACTGTTCTACTACTCTGCCAGCCCCAATATTTAAGTGACCAACTTCGGAATTTCCCATTTGACCTGCTGGTAATCCAACCCGCTCACCATGAGTAATAAGCTGCTGGTGAGGATAATTTTTCCAAAGCATGTTAAAGTTTGGTATAGAGGCTTGCAGTACAGCATTTGCTTCTCGATCTGGATTTATTCCTAGTCCATCAAGGATACAAAGAATAGCTGGAATTTTTTTCATAGGGATATCTGTGCTACGTTGGTTAAAACGAATATTAGTTTCTGTATTATCGATCTATTTTGCCTTAGTCGTA
Organism: Bdellovibrionota bacterium; assembly: GCA_044356295.1. Classification (GTDB taxonomy): domain Bacteria; phylum Bdellovibrionota_C; class UBA2361; order UBA2361; family JBIKWN01; genus JBIKWN01. Next base: position 37,475 of record JBIKWN010000006.1, on the reverse strand, counting down.
TATATCTATGCAGGACAAAAATCATTGATTTTTCGTCCCGTAGGAGAGGGTACTCTAACACCCAAAGATTTTTCTTTAACTTATGAAGACTTATCTTTTCCTTCATTTGATAAGGTTAGCCTTCATGGATGGTTTATTCCTAAAACAGACTACCAAACCACACAAGAAAAGCGTTCATTGGTTTACTGCCATGGAAATGCCGGCAGTTTATCTAGCTTAGCAAATGTTACAAAAATCTTTAACAATTATGGGTTTGAAACACTTTTTTTTACTTATAGAAGCTACGGCAGTAGCGATCAAGGTGAGCTTGCTGAACTCAATGTAATAGGCGATGCAGTTGCAGCCTATGATCTATTAAAACAGAAACGCCCTAATCAAAAAATTTATGCTTGGGGTCATTCTTTAGGGGCTTCAGTTTGCGCTGGGCTTTCATTGCAACGACCATTGAATGGTTTAATTTTGGAAGCGCCATTCTACTCTATCCCTTCTATGGCAGGATATAAGTATCCATGGGCTCCAGTATTCCCATCACTCATGTTTGATCAGTTTCCAACAGGCTATTTTGTTCAGCATCGTTTGAATAGGACTCCGCTTCTCTTGATGCATTCTAGGAAGGATACAATCATCCCATTTACTGAAGGGGAAAAAGTATTTCAAACCGCATCTGAACCAAAACACTTTAAAGAATTACAAAACATTGATCACAACGATTTTCCCGATATTAGTGAACAGTATAAGCCGATTATTTTGAAGTGGGTCGATGACAGTGAAAAAAAATTCTTTGATGATAAGAGTAAGTAAATGACCACGCTCCCACACTGCCCAAAATGTAATTCAGAATATACCTACCTTGATGGGTTAATGTTTGTATGCCCAGAGTGTGCACATGAATGGGTAGAAGTCGAAACTAAACCCCACGAGGATCAAGTAAAAACCTATAAAGATGCTAATGGCAATCTGCTACAAGATGGAGACACTGTCACCGTTATAAAAGATTTAAAAATCAAAGGTTCTTCGTCGGTCGTAAAAGTAGGAACGAAAGTTCGAAACATCAGACTTATCGATGAAGATCACGATATCGACTGCAAAATCGATGGGATTGGACCAATGAAATTAAAATCTGAGTTTATAAAAAAGATTTAGTAGCATTTTTAAAGCTTTAGAATTTCTCATTCCCAGCACGTAAACTAATCTTTTCAATCTCTGTAATAGCCAGGGCCGTCCCAGTAGAATCACGCCTCCTGAGTGCTAAAAGAGCACGCAAAATGGCAACTTCTTTTTTCTGTAATTCAGGAAGAGAACCACTTTTATCAAGATCATCTAGGACATCAAAAGCTTCATGGTCTTGACCAAGCAGCATATGTGCTTTTGCAATTTCAATACTCACTAAGGATTTCTGTGAAACTTCACTCATTCGTTGCCACGTATGAAGAGCCGATAGTGCTTCTTGGCTTTTTCCATTTTTCAACCAAAGTGAAATGGCATTTTTCATATGTGCTATTTCGTGAGTTATCCGAAATAGACGAACCAAACATTGTGCGCTTTCATCAAATTGCCCCTCTTTCTGTTTGATTCGAGCAAGCTCTTTTAAAGCAACTGCTGAATTATCATGTCGCATGACGAGTGTTAATAGTTTCTCAGCGCGAGATGTTTCATCAGTAGTATCACGAATAATTATTGATGCTTGGGCATCTATCGATAATCTTTGGTGTTGTATTGAAGGCTTTTGAAGATCAGCTAAAGAATCAAGGTAAACAAGACAATCATCAAACCTTCCAAGTTCAAAACTTAATAGCGATGCTTTTTCGAGAGTAGCAATCGATTGAGGAAAGTGTGAAAGAGACATCACCAAGGACTCAAGTTCTGCTACCTTATTGCCTAGTTTTTCATAACAACATGCAGCAAGAAAAAACAGCTCTTCAGCTTCTTCAATTTTTTTAGCAGCAGTAATTTCATTGAGTGCTAATGAGAAGTCATTAGCAGCAATCAATGCACGGATAAATTCGATTCGAAGGAGTAATGAGTCAGAGTTTTTTTGAATAAGCTGGCGATATTTTTTTTGAACATGAAGTGAGCTTGTAGAACGTTGTAATTGCTGGGCTTGTATCAGCTCTTTTTGAAGTAGCTCTTTTTTAGCGAGCGTACTCTTCATTGAACGCTCTCTAAAATAACTTCTTGCTGCATAAAGTGAGGCACCAATCAGTGCCAATAAAACTCCAAAAGCAAAAGCACTTAACACCAAAATTCCTACAGAGGCAGAAAGTGTATTACCAGCCCCAATCGAAATAGACGCAGGTGTACTATTAGTATTTGCAAAAGCTAGAATTAAAGCAGATACAATGAAAAGAATTGTTATTTTTAGGATGCGAAGAGGCATGCATCAAGTATATATGCAGTAAAAAACCGCGCAATTAAAATGCACCTGAAAGCTTCAAACTTAAAGAAAAAATTTAATATTAGGCAGCATCACGTCGTGCTTCCTGAATACCCTCAGGAAGGGGCACTCGGGCGGCATCTTTCCATAACCGTTCAAGGTTATAATGGTCTCGCATCGGTTCATAGAATATATGGACCACTACATCACCATAATCCATCAGAACCCAATGACCTTGATCATATCCATCACATGATATCGTTGAAACTTTACATTCCTCTTGAATCGTAGCAGCGATTCTGTTTGAAATACCTTGAACTTGCCTATCAGAGCGTCCTGACACAATAACAAAGAAAGAAGCGAGGTCGAAGACTCCAGAGACATCGAGAAGTGTTAAATCTCTAGCTTTTGCATCGCTGCATGCTTCTAAGATCTTCAATGCGAGGTCAAATGGTTCAACCTCGGGGCGAATTTCTTTTTGTATGTGTAAGGTCATGAAGTGGTAAGTCCTCCGTTAATAAAAGTAAGGTTTGTACTGCTTAAGAAAGGAAAATTTTTAGATTGAGAAATGAAGCACAAAGAAGATTTGACTGTTTTACAGTGTGTGCTTTGAAATTTTTTACTGCGAACCAAATTAGTAAACGTAGTATGTATCTCCAAAAACCAAGAGTAGTGTCTGTTACAACATCACTCCCTTATATAAATAGTATATCGGAATAAAGCTCGCCAGACACAATATTTAAGTTACTTGAAGCAGCTTGGTAAGGGTATCTATTAGTTCTTGAATACCTTCACCGGAAGCACTTGAAATAACAAGGGTTTTTATCCCTCTTTCCTCAAAAGCTCTCTGGGCTTCTTGGATTTTTTCTTTGTCTTGCGAAATGTCGGCCTTCGAAAAAACAACTATAGTTGGTCGATTCGCAAGTTCCTCAGAAAAATTTTGAAGCTCAGTCCGAATACTATCATAGGAGTCCACAACATTAATTGGCTCACCCAATTCATTGAGACCCTCTATATCTATTAGATGCGTAATGACTCGAGTTCGTTCTATGTGTTTTAGGAAGTGAATCCCCAAACCTTTGCCTTCTGAGGCGCCAGGAATAAGTCCTGGAATATCAGCTACAACGAAAGAGAAGCCACCCTTCCCTTGAACAACTCCAAGATTTGGGGTGAGGGTAGTAAACGGGTAGTCAGCAATCTTAGGACGAGCAGCAGATATCCGACTTATAAGGGTAGATTTACCAGCATTAGGAAATCCAACAAGCCCAACATCGGCCATTAATTTTAGAGACAGCGTGTAAGTTCCGAATTCGCCCTCTTCGCCAGGTTGTGCATGTTCAGGGGCACGATTCGTAGCAGACTTAAAAAAGTCATTCCCTTTTCCGCCGCGACCACCCTTGCAAAGGATAAATTCTTGTCCATCCTCGACAAGGTCGCATACAAGCTCTTGTGTTTCAGAATTGAAAATCTCTGTACCAACAGGGATGAGTATCTTTAAATCTTCGCCGTTTTTCCCAGAGCGTCTGCCGCCTTCACCGCCGCCACCATCTTGGGCTTTCCATTTTGGTTGAAAAGAAAAATCTAAAAGTGTGTGTTTGTTTTTATCTGCAATCAGAATAACAGATCCGCCTTTGCCGCCGTTTCCACCATCAGGACCGCCGTATTGAACCATGGCTTCTCTGCGAAAATGGCGTGATCCTGCACCGCCTTTACCAGCGCGACACTCTATCTGTGCGGTATCAACAAATTTCACAAAAAAATTCCTAAAAAAATAGGGAGCATTAAAAGCTCCCTACAATTAAGCTAACCGTTTTAAACAGTAAAAAACTGCTTAAAAGCTTACGCAGCTACTGCATCGGCAGGTTGTACACTGATAGATTGTCTAAGTCCTTTTCGGAAAGAAACAACACCATCAATAAGAGCGAAAAGAGTATGGTCTCTACCCATGCCAACATTTTTTCCAGCGTGATATGTGGTTCCACGTTGACGAACAAGAATGTTCCCCGCACGAACTACTTCACCACCGAAACGTTTAACACCAAGTCTACGACCTGCACTGTCTCGTCCGTTTTTGGTACTACCACCGGCTTTTTTGGTTGCCATGACTTAATCTCTCTTTAAAAAATAAATTATGCTGCGATGCTTTCAACAACAAGTTGAGTGCGATACTGACGGTGACCAATTTTTTTGGTGAAACCATGAGTAATGTTTTTTCGATAAGCGATAAGTTTCTTACCACGGAACTGCTTAACGATTTTAGCAGTAACCTTAGCAGAAGAAAGAGTAGGGGTTCCAACTTTAGAAGCTCCCTCATCTGAAACCATCAAAACTTCATCAAAAGTTACAGATGTTCCAGCTTCTCCTTCGATCATATCGATATCAAAAGTCTCACCTTCGCTCACAGTCATTTGTTTACCTTGAGCGCGAATAACAGCGTATTTCTTGTTCATAAGAATGTCCCGAACTACTAAAATTGTCGGATTATAAAAATTAGAGGGGTAAGAATACGGATAACTACTAGCGAAATCAATAGCTTGGCAGGCATTTTTTAGATGCAAAAGAGCTATGTATCTGTTACTCTTAAAGATATTGTAGGTTTTTCTTTGGAGCATCAGTCATCAATATGAATATAGCCGGATTTAAAGTAGCAATTATCGATGACGATGAGAGCGTTCGACGGGCTCTTGCTCTCAATCTTGAACATACTGGATTTGCCGTTGTGGAAGCCGGTGACGGTGAGGCGGGTATAAAACTTATCGAAGACGAAAAACCAGACCTCATTATTATGGACGTCATGATGCCCGTGAAGGATGGGCTTCAAGCATGTAAAGAGATCCGTAATTCTGGAATCTCAACTCCGTTAATTCTTTTAACTGCTCGCTCTGCTGAAGTAGATAAAGTTCTTGGACTCGACCTTGGAGCAGATGATTATTTAGCAAAACCGTTTGGGATGATGGAGCTTGTTGCTCGTGCAAAGGCGCTGCTTCGAAGAGGACTCTCAACTAAAGAAGTTGAAAAAGTTACTTTTTCAAATGTGATTGTAGATTTCAAAGCGTATAAAGCTGAAAGGGATCAGACACCTCTTGAACTATCTGCTCGTGAGTATCGATTACTAAAATATCTTGTTGCTAAAAATGGTTCAGTTGTAACTCGGGATGAGTTGCTTGATGAAGTATGGGGCTATAATTCATACCCATCTACTCGAACTGTTGATAATCATATTGCACGACTTCGTCAAAAAGTTGAGAGCAATAGCGAGGATCCGAAACATATTCTCACCGTTCACGGTGTTGGGTATAAGTTCGTCGCATAGTAATCTGTATCAATTTATACATTTTTTCAAAGTAATAAAAAAATGGCGGATTGATTTCTCAATCCGCCATGCATAACTCATTTTATGAGCTATATTTTTTAGGGGTATTACTTGCTTGTAGTACCACTAATTTGAGTCCCACCGAACCAAAGAATATTGCTCAGCGCTCCTACAAGTGATGTCCAATCAGTTGGTGTTGTAGTTTGAGTGTCAATTTTTGCTCCTGCAGGAACCATTGACAATGCTTTTGCTTGATCGTTTTCAGGAATTTGAATTCCTAGAATACGAAATGATTCTGCATGAGTAGTAAATGAATTGCCACTTGTTCTAATTCCTGAACAAGCAGTTAAAGTTGCAAGGGAAGCGAAAAGAACAACAGTTTTGATGTTGAGCATGAATAATCTCCGATAAATTAAATCTCTTAACATTAAAGCGTGACTCGCTATAACTTTAAGATACTACGAAGCTCAGACTAAGCCAGATCTTGTCAGAATAACAGAGGTTTTTTGCTAGTCAGATTGTGCAATTAAGTAAGTTTGAAACAGGGTTTTTTGATTATCAACCAGCACTAAAAACAATAGTGGATCAATAAGCAGAAGATTGACCAGTATCTTCTTAATATATGGAGAGAACCATTGGTAAAGCCTAGAAGAGCAATGATGCTTCCAGATAAACTTATCGCAGAAAGAGTCGTGGCTCCACTCGTTGAAACCACGACAAAAACGTTATCACTCGCGCAGCAGATTGAAAAAGTAGTGAGCGCTGTTGTTAGTGAAAACGAAAAAGTAGCTTCACATCATCCCTGATATTCTTGGCTGTAATTGCTTCGTGCATCTTTAATTGAGATTGGCATCTGTGTGCCATTTTGATAATTAATTCTTACCTCTAGGCTATCTGCGTATTTATCGCCTGCTTTAGTAAATCTAAAATAGTAACGATTGTCTTCACCTTTTTGTTTGAGCGGTTGTTCTTCGAGGACTTTGCCATTGCTGTCTACTAAGGATACTGACTCTATGTCTTGTCTAAAAGTAATCGGTAAACGAACCAAGAGTTTTCCATCAACATCAGATTTAATCCTAAAATCAAAATGATTTGGACTTGAATCTTTTGTTGGATCCGGAGTGTTTGTTTTGACAGTGCCAGTTTCGTCACTGTTTGAAGGTTTTGTCGATGTTTCAGGTTTTGGAGTTTTAGGAGTCGCTTTCTTAAGAGAGTCAAATATCTTTTGCATATTAGCAACTTGAGTTCGTGTTGTTGCAGGGGCCTGAAACTTAAGTGTGGAAACAGATTTTTCAAATGCATCCACAGCTTTTTTTGTGGCTGCTGTATTATTTTTGGTTAGACTTGTAGCTTTATCCATACCACCAGTTCTTATTTGATTTCCTACCGCAGCTTTATTTTTATCAACTTGAGAATTGCCGAGCGCTTTCGCAAGAATTGTTTCGTACTGTTTTTGGGTTATTTTTTTACCCTTTACTCCATTATCTAGAATATCGTTGATTGCTTTAGCGATAGGTTGTGTATCGTTTCGTTTGATTCTGCGGTCATATCGTTCTTTGAGCTCACTCATGAATGTTTGCAGAAGTGGTTTTGATGTTTTAGACAGCTCGCTATGCACAGATGATGCATACAGAATTTCTTCTGAAAATTTCATGTTTGTTAGTTGATCAGCGGTAACTTTTTTACCTGATAACTTAGAAAGTACTGCAACAAGAGAACCTGTTTGAACGGCAGGAGGTGTGCTTTGTGTTTGATTGTTTGTCGTCGTTGTTACATTAGTTGATGGTGATGTTGATGAAGTTTGTAGTGACATAAAAATCCTTATTAATAATTAAAAGATAATAGTTTTTTGTTGTGAATGGTTAGACTTTTCCTAAAGCACGGATTATCTCCATCATCATATCGTGTGAGCGGTCTCTTACTTTTTGAAGTGTTAAAAATACTTGTGAAGATCTATCTAACTTTGACTGAATCATTGAAATGAGTGCGTTTTGATTTTTGACATCTCCGTATCCATGCTCTTTTGCCCAAGCGCTCACTTTTGCTGGGTCATTCTCAAGGCTCGATGCTCCTGCAAGGTCTGTTTCGATCTTATTAATATGGTTACCGCTGACCCGTTGAGCATCTGTTAATTGGTTTTGGGTGTCGCTAGCTGCTAGTTGTGAATAGACAGTATTACCAAGGTTTGTTGTGGCTGGATTCGTGAAGCTATTGGACATAGGGGGTTTCTCCTAAATAAATTGATAGTTGTTTGTGCGAAAAATCGCAGGTAGTTCTACTCAATGTCTTTAAGTTAAGGCATTTCTACCCCGTGACCATGACCGTAGGCGTGAGCGTGACCTTAAATCATTTGGGTCACGCTCAGGCTCACGCTCAAGGTCACGGTACTTAAGTTCTTAACTTAATGACATTGGTATACCTACTAGTCGAAGAGAAAAGGGCGGAAGTTTCTTGTATTTAAGCTAGTAATATCAATATGTTATAGAATACGTAACAAAATTGTAAAAAAGTTGCACCGTTTTTGTATCAAAAAGAATCAAACCTGTAAGCTAAATGAAACGGACGATTCTTCCGACGTTTCTGGGGTGAAAGACAAGGTAAACAAAACAGGGGACGACGTGACGATTTACACAGAAGAGCAGGTGATGATTCTTGAGAAAGGGCAGATTTCATGTGATGAGTTTGAAGCTCAGCTTTGCGATTATGCTGACGGTGAACTTCCTAAGACTATGAAAGCGATGATGGAAGCACATGAATGTAGTTGTGAAGAGTGTGCGGAATCAAAACGTACATATCTTTTAACGATACGACTAGCACGCACACTACGTTGTGATGTTTCTATTTCTTCTGAAATCGAGAATCGCCTTCGTGAGAAACTCAATGAGCGTTTAGGCTTAACGCTCAAGCCAATTAATATTTCAATGAACTAATCTGTCGATATGAGAACCTCTTTTTGAGCTACTCGACCGCACGATAGTCAAGCTACCCTCCAATTGCTGGAAAATTAAAACCGATACTAACAATTGAGCGCAATTAGCTTATATAATGCATTTCTATGCTTAAAAAAGTTACCCAGAAAAGGACTGAACTCCAGAGGTTACTGTCCAAGCGTGGGCTTGCATCTCGCAGTAAAGCATCCATTCTTATTAGAGAAGGCAAAGTCAAAGTCAACGGTAAAACCGTCAAAGATCCTCTGGCGTATATCTCGATTGATTCTCAAGTTTCAATTGATGGCATTGAAGTAAGCAAACTTCAAACGAATGAAAAAATACTGATTGCTTTTCATAAACCTAAAGGAGTCGTTACCACATCTTCAGATGAGAAAGGGAGAGGTACTGTTTATGATCTATTACCAGAACAGTATCGACATTTAAAAGCAATTGGACGACTCGATATGGCAACATCTGGGTTACTACTTTTTACCAATGATAATCAGTTTGCAAATGATCTGTTAGATCCAAAAAATAATATCCCACGAACCTATATTGTGACTGTTAAAGGAGAACCATCAAAAACATCTCTTGAAAAACTAACAAAAGGAATCATATTCGAGAATATCAAACTGATAGCGAAAGAAGTTGTAGTTCGAAAATCCAGTGGGAAAGAAACAATCCTGCTTATTACCTTACAACAAGGTAAGAATCGTGAAATCCGGAAATTATGTGAAGCAATCGGACATGAAGTTATAAAGCTTAAAAGGATTTCGTTTGGAGTATATCAATTGAACGACCTTCAAGTAGGAGAGGTTCAAGTGTTAGACTTTAAAAATTAGATTATAACTTGCTAATCGTAAACACTTAGTTTTACATGCCCTTTTTTAGCTAGCTCTTGAAGATTATCTGTTTCGTTAAAGCTATAAACCTGTAAAATTCTACAGGTGTTCACTCTTAGCCATTAACCTATGAATAATCCCAATTTGGTTAAAACTATCCTTCCAATCTTTGTTATTGTAGTACTTATTATTCTAGCTATCCCCCTTGTAGATAGATCCCATAACGCAATAGGAAGGGGAGCAGGGGACCCTCAAAATAAAGCCATACAGGATCGATTTACTGATACAGATGATGAAGATGAAACATTAATAATAATTTCGCAGAGAAGACAAAGAGAAATTTTTAATTTACCACCTCAAGAGCAAAACAATCCACAACAAGCAAATATTTTACAACCTACAGCTGTACCGACACCAACCAGAACGCCAGCGCCAAAAGCCACTATGACTGCAACTAAAAAACCGACTACAACGCCTACGAAGAAAGCTACTGTAGTTATCAAACCTCCTATTGCAAAAACGCCAACTCCTATACCACCAATAAAAAAACAAATTTTATAGTCATGACTAGTGATCAAATTTTATTTATAGAGAGAAATTATCGTGCTAAAAATTAAAAACAAATTACAACTTATCTTATCATTCTGTGTATTAATTTTTTATACCAGTATTTGTATCAGCCAAAATCAAGCAAACGAGCAATTTAGTCTAGGCCAATTGCCACGAGACAGAGCTGATATGATACATTGTGGGTTTGGTTCAAATAGCGGACACCTCGCTTCCAGTGTTTTACTTGACTATAACGTCGAAGAAAATAGTTACAGAATGGCTATCGATGGACCTATGTATTGTTTTGAACCGATGCTAGCCCCAGGTGCTCGCGAACAGCCCAGTGCAGGTAAATTTACCATATATTTTACGCCTTCAGTTGCTGGCGCAGCGTTGACTCCTGAGAAACAGAAAGCTAGGAATGATATGTTTTGGCGTTGTTATGAACAGGCGCTGATCTTCAGAGGTAATAATATTAAAAATAGTTTTAATATTAAAATAAGACCTGGACAATTCTTTCGATCACAATTAGGTGCAGCGAATACAGCAAATATTATTGTATATCTTGATGTGGCTTCATCAATTTCATGTGAAGTTGGTTCATTCGTACCTCCATTATAAGATCGCAAAGATTGAATATGATTCTGGCTAATAGATGTGCACTGCCTAATATCTTCTTAAGAACGATAATAATTAGTGCTTTATCATTCATTTTTTCATGGGTCTGTTTTAGCGAGAATGTAGCTATTTTTTGTACTGGGCTGATTGCACTTGGTCTGTCCGACCAGATAGCAGAGTTACTTGAAGAAAATCGTGAAAATATATGGGCAAATGGTCATTCACCTTGGATAGCAAATTTTGATTTATCGATAAAGATTGCAGTGATTTTTGCTGGAATCTTTATGACAGCAGTTCTGTTTTATTCTTTTTACCCTGGATTACTACTTTTTAAGCATAGTGCTTTTTTTGGTGAGCATACAACTGTTTCACTTATTCAAACTAATTATCCTATTCTGATTATTGGACTACTTTATTCTTTTGTTTTTGGTAGTGGTGGGCTGACGCTCATTTTAGCTTGGAATGCTCTGAACTGGTCACAAGTTATACTTTATATAGTTACAGATACTAGTTCGTCGGCGACCACACCTTTTATTTTCTTACCGCATCTTTTTTTAGAAGTGCTTGCATATGTTTTAGCTGGCATGGCTGGAACGTTTTTGTTTAAGGCTTTTAAAAAGTATAAATTTAAATCGGGTGAATTTTATAGAGTTGAAAGAGCAAGTGCTATAATTCTTGTTATATCCATATTTGTTCTTGCTCTTGCTGCTTTAGCAGAAGTCAATGTAGCCCAACGTTTTTTAAATCGTGTACACAAGGGTTCGGTTTCACATTAATTAAGTTTAGCAGTATTGCCCAGCAGCAAATCCAGAAGCCCAAGCCCATTGAAAATTAAATCCGCCCAGATGACCTGTTACATCAACAGCTTCGCCAATAAAAAATAGCCCAGGTGCTTTTTTGGATTCCATTGTTTTTGAAGAAAGCTCATTTGTATCAACGCCGCCGATTGTGACTTCGGCTTTTGCGTATCCTTCAGTACCATTTGGCTTATAGGCCCAGTTGTGAATTCTTTTTGACAAAGCCTCTAGATCTTTGTCTGCATATTCATTTATCGGTTTATTAATTCCAATTTGAGTAATCAAAGTTTCTGCTAATTTTTTAGAGAAGAAATTTCCAAGAACAGTCTTTAATTCGTTTCTCTCACTATTCTTTTTACGTCTTACTAAATCATTATATAGATTAATTTCAGGTAAAAGATTCAATGAGATCGTATCCCCAGAATTCCAATAAGAACTAATCTGTAAAATAGCTGGCCCGCTTAATCCTTTATGAGTAAAAAGAAAGCTTTCTTTAAAAGATTCATCGTTACAAGTTGCAACGGTCGGATGAGCAACACCGCTTAGAGAACTATATATTTTTAAATCAGTATCATTAAAAGTCAGTGGCACAAGTCCAGGACGACACGTTACGAGTGATAATCCAAACTGTTTTGCAATCTGATGACCAAAATCAGTCGCACCCATTTTTGGAATTGAAAGACCACCAGTTGCTATAACAAGTGTTTCTGAATGAAAAATTCCTTTAGAAGACTCGATATGAAACTTTTCATCTTTATTGATCGTAGTCACTGTTTCGTCGAGGAAAATCTGAACACCATGTTCGTCACATTCACTTTTTAGTAGAGCAACAATCTGACGAGAAGAATCATCACAAAACTGTTGACCAAGTGTTTTTTCGTGATAGGCGATACTGTATTTTTCAACTAATTCGATGAAATGAAATGGGGTATACCGAGACAGTGCTGATTTACAGAAATGAGGATTCTGAGAGATATAGTTTGCAGGGGTTGCATGAATATTGGTGAAATTGCACCTTCCACCACCAGAAATTAGGATTTTTTTACCAAGTTGTCCCGCCTTTTCAAGCAGAGCCACACGTCGTCCACGTTTTGCAGCTTCGATAGCGCACATGAGCCCAGCCGCGCCACCACCTATTACAACCGTATCAAATTCCATTCTTAAATGACGCTACCTGTTTTTATTTCGTTGGTAAAGAAATTCGACCAGAAACTCATTTTCTTGGTATAAAAGATGTTTAGATTTAATTGACTTCTGGCTTTTCTAGTCCAGATGAAAATTTTTTGGAGAATATGAGTATGCCTTCCTTTGATGTCGTTTCAGAAGTTGATATGCAAGAAGTTCGTAATGCGGTTGATCAGGTGCAGCGAGAAATTGCAACTCGGTATGATTTTAAGGGAACCAACGTTACTGTTGAACTTGTTGAAGAACAGATTAATGTCCACGCTGATGACCAGATGCGTTTAAGTGCAGTGCAGACGATGTTGATGGAAAAACTTGCAAAACGGAAAGTCAGTTTGAAGTCTGTAGAATTTAAAGATCCATTCCCTGCCGGAGGCGATACAATTAAACAAGAAGTATTGATCAAACAGGGATTATGTGATGACGATCTGAAAAAAGTTAATAAACTTATTAAAGGTCAAAAAGTGAAGGTGAATTCTCAGATTCAGGGCAATCAATTACGGATAATGGGTAAGAAGAGGGACGATCTGCAAGCAGTGATTCAGTTTTTGCGCTCTGAAGTTAAGGATATTGAATTGCAGTTTACGAATTTTAGGGATTAGTAAATAGTTACCTACCCATAGTAGGTGTTCCACTCAATGGGAATCACCTTAATTTTATAATTATAATTTACATGCAGCTTCTAGTACTCTTTCAAGGAGAAATAATTGGGACTAGGTAACTCGGAATATATAGTGCCTTCAGTAGGCTAAATAATATTGAAGAAAATTTCTGGAAAAGGGTAGCTTCGCTTGCTTTATGATTACAGTAACAATGTTGTCATCTATTTTGATTTTCGAACTAGCAACTAATCCTCTAGAAATATATAAATTACAACATAATAATGAGTAATATCAAATACTTAATAATGTCTGTACGTCATATATTTTTTAATGTAAAATAGTGCTTAGGAAAGATGAAATTAATAAATAAAGTCATAGAAGATCTTGAAGAAGCACTCAGATTACGTCGTGAAGATTTAGGTGATTCTGTAATGTCGGATAATAAGATAGAGATTAATGTCCTAGGACAGATGAGCTTGCTGATGAATGAAGAAGTCAGCTCGAAGATTCGGTTGGCATATACCAAAGATGTTGATGCATTGCTAAAGGGAAAATGGGGTGAGACTCAAGTTTTTCGTGATGTATTGAAATCAAATGGCTTAGCTTTTGATGAACTCAGTACAGAGATCTGGATTCCAAAGGATTCTAATTTTATTCAGTATTACGATTCAACCTGGGTAAAAGTGAGTCACTTAGATCCTATTTCTGCGATTACCAGTAAAGCAATAAAGGCTAAAGAAAAAAATAAACATCTCGTTAGTGATGCTTTAAAACTTTTTGGTGATGTTTTAGCGAGCAAGATAATAAGCAATGGTGGGGACATTACCTATTTCACAATTACAAAGACTATAAAGCTATAGATTAAAAGTATGGCTAAAAATAATTATATCAATCAGTGGGACGAAAAAACCGAAAGGATATTTGGATTTTTTGTTGGTAAAGGATTATTGGGAGTTGAAGATGTAAAACCATTACCTACAATTAAAGTCGATATTCTAGAAGCACTCAAAATAGGTACAGAAATTGAACCCAGAGTGTTAGAGGTTCTACCAGCGGCAATGCTTCGATTCCCTCGATCTTTTCTAAACTGGGATAAGATTCCAGAAAAACTAAGCCTGGTGTTAGAATGTATTAAAAAAAATAAAGATGTTGGTCCGGATCTCGCTGGATTGCCCTATAAAGATCTAAAGCGGTGGGCGAACATTGAGTTACCAGACAAACGATCTATTCCTGTCAATGAACGACGAGTCAGAACTAATTGGAGATTAAAGCCTGCAACACTTGCCGAAATTAAACGTCGTGCAATTGAAAAAAATATTGATGAAACAGAAGTTATTGAAAGAGCTTTTTCTTCTTATTTGCATAATTCACTCAAAAAATAACTAGTACAAGATAACGCGGAGAAATGTAACTGGTACACTGTAACTCTTATTGTATAACAGTTACAGTGGTTTAAGATCGAATCAAAAGTTACCTCGTACCAAAAATTTCACTAATAAAAATCTTAGATAGCCATATTAAGGACGAACTCTATTTACAAGCTATCTCATTTTGTAACAGAAATTTCTTAACTGCAGCGTTTATTAACTCCCGTCCATTAAGTTCATTAAGTTTACTGCGCCGCGCAAGTATATCCCAATCACCATCATTGATACCAAGAGCAATATTCTCTTGATATAATTTATATACCGGATTCAGATCTGCAATTTCTTGTGGGGTGCTATATTTCGAAAGAAATTCTCTCACAAGATTCTCTGCAGATACATTTTCATATTGAGGTGACATCCATAATTCAAATAATTCATAACTAAGCTCATCTGATAATTTACTATCGGCGGATTTCAGTTTAACAAAGCAGCTGTCAGCCATATTATTAATAAATATGCATAGAGAAATAACTCCAAGTATCAAAAAAGACTTGATAGGAAAAGATTTATGCATGGTCAAATCAATTTTTCTAAAAAAAGAAATAATGGGTACAAGGTAACTTGGATTATATAGTACTTCATTAGCTTAAATCAGATTGAAAGTTATCTTGTACCAAAAAGAGTTTCGACGTCCCTTAACTTTATGGCCGTGGTCGTACGAATTTTTGTTAGCCGCAAATTGCAAAAAACATAAATAATATCTTCAATTTTAAAGCATCCCTCATAACTTACCGAAACACTAGCACATTTTCCTTTCAATTATTCCTAAAAAAACAAAGAGAAATTTTAGAAATATTCAAAAAAAGCCGATCAAGAAGATGAGGAGTATCATTTAAGTTTGGCTATAACATTAGGCAGTAATATCAGTTCTTTAACCGCGCAGCGGGGACTTGAGCAAAGCTCGAATAAGCTTGCTTCGATCTCTGAACGACTTGCGTCTGGGCAGAGAATTAATAAAGCAGCCGATGATGCAGCAGGACTCGCTATCGCGTTAGAGCTTAATGCTTCAACAAGAATTTTTTCGCAGGGGCTACGTAATATTAACGATGGCGTTAGTATGCTCAATATTGTTCAGGGGACTCTTGGAGGGTTGTCAGAAATTGCACAACGCCAAGCTGAATTAGCTGAGCAAGCAGCAAACGGATCTTTTTCATTGTCGCAGCGAAAATCAATGCAGCAAGAGTCTGATAGGCTTACAGAAGAATTTAACAGAATAGTTTCGATCACATCATTTAATGGCATAAAATTATTAAGTTCCGTAGATTCCCAAGGGGTAAGATTCCAATTCGGAAGTGGTCTTGATAATTCACTTTTATATTTACAAGGTTCTGGAATCAACGGAGCTGCAGGGGATGGAACATTTACAGGAACAAGTACACAAGCAATGGCGAATCAGCGAGGTTTTAACGCCATCGATTACAACCGCGACGGAAGAGCTGATCTATTAAGTATCTACGGTCAGATATTCTTATCAAACGGTGATGGATCTTTTAGTAGTGGTGTGACGATATTCGCTAATGGTGCGCCTGGTCCCTCTGGTGCAAGCCTCATTGATGTAAATGGTGATGGTAAACTGGATTGGGTTAACAATCATACGACAAATATTCGAATTGCTTTGAATAATGGCAATGATACTTTTGCCTCGGCAGTTACTTACGCGCAAGGATTTACGGTTACGTCAGTTTCTACTGGAGATATAAACGGCGATGGAATAGCTGACCTCGTTGCATCAGGTGGTAACGCAATTAGTGTTCTCAGTGGAAATGGAAATGGTACATTTAGGGCAGCAGTGAGCTATGCCACATCCTTCAATGGTGTCGCCCTTTCAGTTGGTGACTTTAACGGCGATGGAAAAGATGACATCCAACTTTCTGATAATTCCAGCAATCAAATCGGAGTTATTCTTGCGAATTCCAACGGGACACTTCGAGCCATGAGCACTTATTTTGTTAATAGTGTATCTGGTGCATCAGTCGCCCAAGATTTTGATAGGGATGGCAATTTAGACATTGTTGTAATTGGCCCAGGAGGTGGAACTGTAAATTTCCTACGAGGAAACGGCGATGGAACTTTTAGAGCAAACACAACTATAAATTTTTCTGGCATAGGTCAATTAGCTAACATGACGTCCCAGGATATTAATAATGACGGTTTTGCTGATTACTTAATTACAGGCTTTTCAGGTGCAGGAATTATTTTAGGTAACGGCGATGGAACATTTAAGATTTCTCAAACTTGGGCCTACAGCTCTGGGGTATTATCGGATGCAAATTTAATTGCAGACTTTACTGGTGATGGGGTCAAAGATGTAATAGTGGCTTCGCTGACAGGTGGACGTCTTGATCTTAATTATGGAAACGGGGCCCAAACTAACTACCTTGCAAAAAATTATATTCTCACTCAACAAGGAGCTAGACAGTCTTTGGATAATTCTCGTACGTTAATTGAAAGCATCTCACAAACACTAGGACGAGTTGGAGCAACAATGTCGCGCGCGGCAGCAGTCATAAATGTTGTACAGTCGACGAGTATCAACTACAAAGAGGCTCATTCTAGAATTATGGATAGTGATGTCAGTAGCGAAGTTGCAGAGGCAACGCGATTGAAAATTTCACAGCAAGTTGCAACATCAGTGCTCGCTCAAGCTAATCAATCACCTGGATTGGCGTTGCGATTATTAACGTAATGACACTGTACTGGAGATTTTTAAGATTTTCGAAGTAACAAAACCCTATTTAGCTCAGTCACAACTATAGGTTTAGTTAAAAAGTCATCCATACCTGCATTTAGACATTTTTCTCTGTCTTCTTGGAAAGCATTAGCTGTTAAAGCAACAATATAAACGGGTGAAATGGACTTTTCCTTTTCCCACAATCGAATTCTTTTAGTCGTTTCGTATCCATCTAATTCCGGCATTTGACAGTCCATAAGGATTACATCAAATTTTGATTCTAATTCTTCATTTTGCAAAATAATGTCTAGTGCTTTGAGTCCATTTTCTGCGACTTTAACTTCAATTCCTCGATTTTCAAGGAATCTTCTGGCTAGTAGTTGATTCAGAGGATTATCCTCAACTATCAATGCATTTTTGATATATTGTGATTTTGTTTTGATAGTGGGGATTTCAATTGTTCCAGATTGATTATCGACAATGCTAAAAATAGCAGTGAATATAAATGTTGTTCCAGTCGATGACGAAGATTCAACCTCGATATCTCCATTCATTAATCTAGCTAGCATTCTAGAAATATTTAAACCAAGCCCTGTTCCTCCAAATTTTCGAGTAATGCTTTGATCAGCTTGGCTGAAAGGATCAAAAATATCATGGATTTTATTCTCGGGAATTCCAATTCCTGTGTCACGGATACTCGTAATTATTTTGCAATAATTGTCGTCGTAGGTGAATGAATATTTTATAGAAACTGTCCCGTTTTGTGAAGTAAATTTAATTGCGTTGCTAATTAAGTTCATCAGCACTTGTCCTACCCGTGTATCGTCTCCGCAAATTTGTATATTAGGGTTTTCCCCAATTATTTCTAAACAGCAATTGATATTTTTCTCACTTGCTTTAACTTCAAGTAATTTGTTAATTCTATGAAAAAGCTCCTTAAGATTTATAGGGCGAATTTCAAGTTCTACTTTGCCGGTCTCTATTTTAGAGAAATCAAGAATATCGTTTAAGATTCGTAATAAGTCTTGCGCAGCCTGATTGACTAAAAAAAGATTCGATCTATGATCTTCAGAAAGATTGTGTGACTCTAGTAATAGAGCAATCATTCCTAAAATTCCATTCAAAGGAGTCCGTATTTCATGACTCATGTTCGCCAAGAATATTCCTCTAGAAGCTAGAGCCGATTCTACTACTTGTTTTGCTTCAGCCAATTCTGCTCTAGAGTTAATTAGTTCTTGAACATACTTTGAAACAATTTCTTCAAAAGTATGGTCTTTGAGCGACCCGCCCGAAGTTGCAAGTATATCCGGGAAAGAGGACAGAATCGCTCTCATTTCCGAATTTTGAGTCATGAGCTCTTTAGAGCTCAGTTCAAGGCTTCTTTCTAATAACTTTCTATCAGTCTCTGATTGTTCGTAGGCAGATTCTATATCGCGCAACAATGCATTCACTTCAGGACTGAGCGTCTCTAAAGATAAGCCATTTCTTTTAAGTTGTCGCCGAAGTAGAGGATGCATGTTTGATTGGGATATTTAGTTAATACTCATTTTTCGTGAAATGTTGTTACTGTCATGGTCTGATTGTGTAATTCACACCTTTCGCCCATTCTAAACGGAGCAATTTCTCCATATGAGTAAAAGCCGGTAGTAGCAAAATTAGCACCTAAAATTTCTCTAACAGCATCAACTTCATCTTCGACCCTTTGCCCTAGGACCATTTTTCTACCTACGCAGCTCACTAACAAAGCTAAACCTTTCCCTTTTATTTGTTCTGCTTTTTGAATGATACGCGCAGCATCCATGGCACCGTCAATTAACCTATCAAAATTTGCTTTCATAAGCCTAGCAGTACACCCTTGTGGAACGTCTCCTGCAAAAGTTATGGACTTGGCAGCCTCGTCAACTGCCAAAATCGTACGAACGATTAGATTTTCTTGTCCTTCAATTTTAATGCATAAAGGAAAAAGTAAACCTGTGGCAGGCAAGCCAGCGGCATGTTCACCAAGGTAGGTTTTGTAGAGGTCTAATGCAGGTTGACCGTCTAATTCAAAAAGTATGTTTGAAGTTGATTTAGATACGTAACGCTCTGGCCCAAAACTATCCCACCCACCAAACGAACCGTAACGGATATCAATTGCATCGCCATAGAATCCTACTGCAACAACACTATCATCTCTCACTTCTCCATCGAATATTGTAAGCGTTTGATGAAAAATACCTCCATCAGCAGCTAAGCCTCCAGTCACAACAATATCCGAAGGAATATATTCATTGAGTCCTTTAACCAATTCACTTCCGTTTACTTTAAGGCCATCTGAAAAAACAATAACATGCTTTAATCCGTTAGGATCGATTTGTTTTGCTAGAAGCTTTCCTGTCTCTAAACTATCAGCCTGAATAGTTTGTCGTGATGACCGAACTTTTGTTTTTTCAAAATAAATTGCCGTAGCAACTAATGATTCATCATAAACACGATCTTCTTGAATTTCGCCGGCAGTAGAGCAACCAGTTATAATAGAATTTGGAAACTTTTCACAAATCTTTTTTAGTCCAATGCCGTTTTGTAGTGATGCTCTATCTGAAAAAACAAGAATCATATTTGGTTCTTGATTATCATTATTTAAGTCTAGGCTTTTCCAAGAATTATTTTCCCATTTAAGTTGATATGTTTGCATACACGAGTTCTCCCATTTTTATGGTTTATTTTGATTCTGCTTTTTTACGCACTGAATTTTGACCAAAGACGACCCAAATTTATTGTACAATAGCGTTGTTTATGGTCGACAATTTAAATTTTTTTCTAAAGTAATTTTTTTAGGTTGATGAGGACCTGTTAAGTTAGAAACGTATCCGAGATAAGTTTTAAAAACAGGGTTTTATAGTGGAAAGATCGAATCAACAATCGAGACTATCAGAAAATTAAAACTATACAGCAATGCGCATTCAATATTTCAAAAGAAACCTGTTGCTTGCTGAGCAATAATCATCCAAATAAATTAAGAATTAATAACTCGCAGTCATCTCGTTTTATGCTAAGGTGACTTATTATATTTTTTTTTACATCACCATATGGACAGTCACAATCTTGCAGTCGAATTTCCAGAATATAAAGATACAATTCATATTCTTAAAACCGAAAATGCCCACTTCAAAGTGCTTTTTGATAAATTTCAAGAAGTCGATAAAGCAATCGTTCGCTCTGATCAAAGAATAGATCTTATCTCAGAAGTTGCTGCTGAAACGTTGCGAAAAGAACGTTTGAGCCTCAAAGAGCAGCTGTATACATTACTCAAAAATCATCACGGATGAACTGAAAGTTTGTTCTCGATTCGGCGATCTGGAATAAGCCAGATAACGGCTACTGCTATGTAGAGAGCACAAGCAATCCAAGTATTTGTAAATGCAGTAATGATTGCAACTGAATAGATTGCAATCTAAAGTTTACCTTTAAAGTCGTTGCCAAGTGCTGTGCCTAGTGTTGATTCTCTTCCGTGTAAAGTTATAAGAGCTCGAGAAAGAATAAAATAGGCAACACCAGCAAACCATAAAACGATACCGTACAGAGCAAGTGGTCCAGCAGCAAAATTATTTGCTCCCATCCATCCTGTTACAAATGGTACTAACGATAACCAAAAAAGAAGGTGCAGGTTCGCCCACAGGACACTTCCATTGACATGCTTAATAGCTTGAAGCATATGGTGATGGTTATTCCAGTAAATTCCAATAAATACAAAACTTAAGATGTAACTGAGGAAACTGGAAGTAGGGGTTTCAGGACTGAAAAGTTCTGAGCCAATGGGCACCAAGCACCATAATAGTGAGCATGATTGCGATGACGCCGTCACTAAGTGCTTCTAATCTTCCTTTATTCATGAAGTGCCGGCGTTATGTATTAGTCACTCCGTCCTAAGTAAGTGCCTTCCTCAGTATTAACAGTGATACGATCACCTTCTTTAACAAAAGCTGGAACCGTAACAGTAAGACCTGTATCAAGTTTTGC
The DNA here is from genome assembly GCA_044356295.1 of Bdellovibrionota bacterium. Taxonomy (GTDB): domain Bacteria; phylum Bdellovibrionota_C; class UBA2361; order UBA2361; family JBIKWN01; genus JBIKWN01. The sequence continues at coordinate 16,171 of JBIKWN010000006.1, read as the reverse complement.
AGGTTTTCCAGAGCTTGTAACTGTTCCACCTTTAACTTCAGGCTCAGTTTCAACAACGGTGAGAACAACGGTTGAAGGGATATTGATACCAATTGGTTGCTCATTAAAAGTTGTCACATCAACTTGCATCTGATCTTGAAGGTAGTACACATGATCACCGAGTGCATCAGCTGTAAGAACTACTTCTTCAAAGTTATCAATCCCCATGAAGTGATATCCATCAGCATCATTATAAAGATATGTAGCTTTATAATTGTAGACATCAGCAGTTTCTAAGTCTTCAACAGACATCACTGAGTTCTCTGATTGGAGTCCATTAATTAAGTTTCTCATTTTGAACCAACACTTCGCGTTCCCTTTACCAGGGGTGATGTGTTTGTATTCAAGAACTTTATACGGAGCGCTGTTATAAAGAAGGACAGTTCCTTTTCTTACGTCTTTAGCTTTCATAGATTAGCCTAATTATTTTTAAATCAGGTGTGATTTTTATCATTTTTAGGGGTAATTATCAAAAGGGGTTATCGTTAGCATTTATTTGAGAAATCAGCCCAAGTAATAGTTGTTCATTAGAAATTATTTTCGATTATTCCAGTAACCTGGTTTACGACGACCGTGTGCAACCGCTACAACAAGAATGCTTGTTTCTTGAATAAAGTAGATTAAGCTGAAAGGAAATCGCCGAAATAAAAATCTGCGAGTGGAATACCACAGAAACGCTGCCCGAGCTTCATTAAGCGCTTCAGGATGGAGAAATACTTCCATTGCTATTATTTGATTGTATCTGTAATTGCTTTACGAGCATCAAGCCAAGAGATTGGCTTTATGTTACCAGATTGAATGTCATTTAATCGTTTTGTTACTTCCTCCTGCCAGGCTTCTTCGACATCTATATCGCTGGGTTGTTCTAAGCTCTCAATGAGTGAAGATGCAATAGTAGCTCTATCTTGCTCAGATAATCCAAGTGCTGCATCTAGAAGTTGTTTTGCATCGCGAGTCATAATGGGATTATATCATTTTTGCACAGACTCGCGTAGAACAAAAAACATCGAAAAAATTTACGCCCTTAGAGGTCTTTTGTCTTACTTAGCAGGGCTTTGGGCCAATGTCATTAAGTTAAGCACATGATCCCCGTGACCGTGAGCGTAGGCGTGAACGAAAAAGAACAGGTCACGCTCACGCCTACGGTCAAGGTCACGGGTGAAAATCCGTAACTTAATGACATTGGGGCCTTGGGCGTAAACTTTTCATCCACAACGTCATCCCGCATTCGGATAATCAATATAGCCTTTTTCGCCACCAGAATAAAAAAGTTCATACTTAGGCGCAGCAAGGGGCAGGTTGTTTTTTAAACGAGTCACTAAATCTGGATTCGCAATAAACGGAACACCCATACAGATCAGATCAGCTTTTCCTTCTTGTAAAAACTCTTCGCCGATCTCTTTGTTGATTCCACCATTAACCATCAGGATGCTTTTATATACTTCACGAATTCGGTTGGTAACACGAACTGATCCTTTTTGAGCCGCAAAAGGGTGCTCGCCAATTGGTTCCATCAGGTGCAGATACGCTAATGGAAATTGATTAAGAATTTTTGATACTTCAACAAATGTAGTCACTGGATCTGAATCTGACATTGAATTAAAAGCGTTATGTGGCGAGAGGCGGACACCAACTTTTTGTGGGCCCCAAACATCTATAACTGCTGTTATGATTTCTGTTAGAAGTCTTGCTCTGTTTTCAATTGACCCACCGTAATCATCTGTCCTGCTGTTTGATCCATCACGTAGGAATTGATCAATCAAATATCCATTAGCACCATGGATTTCAATACCATCAAATCCTGCATTTTTTGCATGAACTGCTGCGTTTTTAAATTGAGCAACAATGGTTGGAATTTCATTTATTGGAAGGGCTCGAGGTGTTTCATATTTTTTCATTGAAAAATCTGAAGCCATTATTTCACCTTCTGGAGTTTTGTCGCTTGCAGATACAGGTTGTTCAGCTAAAAGCGAGGAATGCCCAATGCGTCCAGTATGAAAAAGTTGAATAAATATCTTTCCGTTTTCTTGGTGAACCGCAGAGGTAATTTTTGACCATGCTTTTTCTTGAGCATCGTTCCAGATTCCAGGAATATGTGGATAGCCTGATCCTTGTTTCGAGACTGCTGTTGCTTCAGAGATAATAAGCCCCGCACTTGCACGTTGCGTGTAGTAGGTAACAGCAATATCTGAATGAATGCCGTCGGCGGATGCTCTGCTTCTAGTGAGCGGCGCCATGATCAGGTGGTTGTTTAATGGAAGAGTTCCAAGCATAAATGGTTCAAACAGTTTCATAGAATTATTTCCTTTTAGGTTTAGTTTTTGTTTCGTGATGACGTAAAATTGTTTCGATAAGTCCGGGGAATTTCTTATCTATTTCTTTTTTTCGGAGTGTATTTACAAGACTCACTCCTTTTTTCTCGGATAATACCAATCCAGATTCTCGAAGAATGCCAAAATGGAATGAGAGCGTAGAGGCAGGAAGTGAATCACAGCTTTTATTACAACTCACACCTTTTGCTTTTAAAAGATTTTGAACGATTATCCTGCGAAAAGGGTCAGAAAGTGCATGTAAGATTCCATCCAGTGAGAAATCTTTGCTTTTAGGATGTATAAACTTTCTTGGCATAACGAGTGTGTTCTTTGACGAGTATGTAAGTATTATTATTCAATACTTCAATAGTATTGAACTATATTTTCTTAGAGAGGAAAAGTATTTTTTAAAATGATAGTAAGATGCCCCTGAGCTTAGGGAACCTATTTAGTTGTATATGAGCTATATTTAGCCGTACAGGCTCTGGCAACCTTTTACCGTTTCTTGGTACTATCACCCCGATGACCGAGAACCAAAAAGAAAAGATTTACCTCATTGACGGCAGTGGCTACATTTTTAGAGCCTTTTATGCCGTAGCTCCTTTATCTACAAAGGAAGGCTTTCCGACTAACGCCCTTTACGGATTTACCCGAATGCTTGGAAAGCTTTTAAAGCTTTCAGATTCTGTACATGTCGTTATGATTTTCGATGCAGGGAAAAAAACATTTCGAAATGATCTTTATGAAGCTTATAAAGCAAACCGAGCAGAGTGTCCCCCTGAATTGGTTCCACAGATGCCAGTTTTTCGTGAACTGTCATCCGTATTAGGATTGCCAGTGCTTGAGCTTCCTGGATTTGAAGCTGATGATATTATTGGAACACTTTCAAAAAGATTTTCTGAGCTTGGACATCCTGTCTGTATAATTACTGGTGATAAAGATATCTGTCAGTTAGTTAATGATAACGTATCAATCTGGGATACGATGAAGGATAAAAAGTTTGGAGCGGAAGGCGTTATTGAAAAGTTTGGTGTGCCTCCTTCCCAAGTTGTCGATGTCCTTTCCCTTATGGGTGACACGTCAGATAATATACCAGGACTGAGCGGAGTGGGTCCTAAAACTGCGACTCAACTTGTTCAACAGTACGGCTCGATCGAGTCAATTATTGCTGCAGTAGATCAGATTAAAGTTGATAAAACAATTCGAAGTAGAGAGAAACTTGCTGAGAATATTTCAGAAAATAAAGAAACTCTGCGCCTCTGTAAAAAACTAGTTGAGATACTTACCGACGCTCCAATTGATCTTCGAGATAAATCAGATGAAGAGCTTTTAATTTTTTGTGCAAGAAAAAGTCCTGACAAAGATGCAGTAGAAACTCTTTTTTCGAAACTTGAGTTTACCTCTCTTTTAAAAGAGCTTTCTCTGAAATATGAAAAGCCTGCATCAACGATAAGCTCATCTTTATATAAAACAATCTATAAAAATGATTTAAATTCTTTTCTTACTTCAATAGCTTCACAGAAGGAATTTGCGTTCGACATTGAAACAACTTCTCTTGATCCGCACTGTGCAGACGTTGTTGGTATGTCTTTCTCATTTGGAGGTGATTCTAACTTCTACATTCCTTTTTCACATACCAATGGTGAAAAAGTATCAGAACAGATTCCGTGGGAACTTTTTAAAAAAGAGATAAACCCTGTATTTTCCGATAAAACTTCTTTGAAGATAGGACAAAATCTTAAATTTGATCTAAGTATTCTCGCAGCTCAGGGTGTACAAGTAGAAGGTAATCTTTTTTGCACAATGGTTGCAGCGTATCTTTTAAATCCAGATAAAAATGGATTTGGTATGACAGCGCTTGCTGCTGAGTACCTTTCACGTGGTGTTATTGAATATGAATCTCTGCAAAATGTAGAGGAAGGATTCCAAGCTGTCCCTATAGAAGCGGCAGCAGAGTATTCTGCTGAGGATGCCCTCGTTGCATATGATCTTTATAAAGTGCTTTTCCCGCTACTGGAAGAAAAAGAGCTTACAAATGTTTTCAAAACAATCGAAATGCCGCTAGTGCCAGTCCTTTCTAGAATGGAGTTAGCCGGAGTAAAAGTTGATGAAAAATTCCTCGCAGGGATGAGTGAAGAAATAACTGCTGAATTAGAATTAGTTCGCGAGCGAATTATTGCAATGGTCGGAGAAGAGTTTAATTTTAATTCTCCAAAACAGCTCGGCGAAGTTTTATTTACAAAACTTGGGATATCTACCAAAGGTGTAAAGAAGACAAAAACTGGATTTTCAACTGATGCTAGTGTCCTTGAAATTTTAGCGGAACGTCATGAAGTTCCTAAAGAGATCTTAAGACATAGAACCCTTTTTAAATTAAAAAGCACCTATGTTGATTCACTGCCAACATCTATTAATAAAAAAACAGATCGAATTCATTCAAAGTTTAATCAAACCGTAACTGCCACAGGACGTCTTTCTTCATCTGATCCAAACCTTCAAAATATTCCGATTCAAACCACAGAAGGCGCAAAGATTAGACAGGCGTTTATCGCAGAACCTGGCTCTGTCATCTTATCTGCTGACTATTCACAGATTGAGCTTAGAGTGCTGGCTCATATGAGTGAAGATAAAAATTTAATCGATGCTTTTCATCAGGGTATTGATATTCATACGAAAACAGCCCGAGAAATCTTTGCAGTTCCTCCGCTTTTTGATGTTACCACTGAACAACGACGGGTCGGAAAAACACTTAATTTTGGAATTATTTATGGGATGGGTGCATTTCGTTTATCGAAAGAGCTCTCAGTTTCCATGCGTGAAGCAGAGATGTATATCCAAAATTATTTCAATCAGTATCCTGGTGTAAAGAAGTTGTTCGCTAAACTTGAATCCGATGCCGCTACCCTTGGGTGTGTTACTACTGTTTTTGGGCGTAAAAGATTTATACAACCTTCAGAATTTTCTGAACGAGACAAAGGGTTTCAAAATCGAATTGCTGTGAATGCCCCAATTCAAGGTACTGCTGCAGATATAGTAAAGCTTGCAATGATTTCTATTGATAAAGCTATCCGAGAAGAAAATCTTCCATTAACAATGATTTCTCAAGTTCATGATGAGCTCGTTTTCGAAGCACCAAAAGAACATGCGGAACTTATGAAAGTAAGGATTCAAAAAGAAATGGAGCATGTTGTGACATTTCTTGTGCCGTTAAAAGCTGAAGTAGGTGTCGGGCAGAATTGGGGTCAAGCACATTAATGTATGCTTCGACTGTTTCGAAAGAAAAACAAAAAACTTGATCCACAAGAAGTCACTAAGCTTGATAGTGTTGATTGGCCTTTTTGGTCAGTGCTATCACTGAGGCTTCGCCCATTCCAGGGAAGAAGGTTCTTTAATGGAATAATTTCGATGACAGCTAAAATGGCTGCTGTTGATGGTGCAATTAGCCAACCTGAACTAAAACTTTTTCTAGATCTATTAGAGACACATTTTTCCTTGACGTCTGCTCAGAAAAAGTCTGCCCGCAAAGTTTTATTTCATGTACAGCACTCTCGAAAATCATTTAGCGATTTGGCGAAAGAATTTTTTTTACGATTCAAAAATCAACGTGCCCTTATTGAAAATGCTTTTGATGTGCTTCTCTCTATGGCGTATGTTGATAATATTCTTACAAAGTCTGAACAGATATTATTATCAGAAGCAGCGATTATTTTTCAGCTCTCTCCTAGAACTATTTCTCGGTTAACAGCGCGCCATCATAATTGGAAAACTAAGATCGAAGGTGCCCCTACGCAGCAAGAGAAAGAAAAAGAGTTCCATCAAAATGCAGAACAGAATCAAAGAGAATCTGAAAAAGCAAAATATGATCAACAATCGAAACAACGACAAGAAAATTACAAAAAAAGCGAAAATAATAAGTCTAATCAATCAAGACATAAACCTCTTTCAGATCTTGCCTGGGCATTAGCCCTTGGAGTCGATGCCTCTGATTCAACGTCTTCGATAAAAAGGAAATATCGACAGCTCGTTCGACAGTATCATCCAGATGTTCTTCCGAAGGATATTCCCTCTCATATGCTTAAGGCTTCCAATGAGCGATTTCTTGATATTCAGAAGGCATATGAAGTATTTTGCAAAGATAGGGGCATTAAGGGGTGATATTTAGTCAATAATTCTAGTGTCTTACAATGCTTATCAACAAATCAAAGTATTATCGAATATTACTGTATAATTATACGTCAGATTCAAAAGTTAACGATGAATGCATTTAACGACGAGCAGGATTTAATCCGAGAAAGTTCTCAGGGAGACCGTGAGGCTTTTAGAGTTTTGGTTGAAAGATACCAGAGTAAGATGTTGCGACTTGTCGCTCAAATAATACGATCACGAGAAGATGCTGAAGATATTGTTCAAGAAAGTTTTGTGAAAGCATATTCATCACTTGGAAGTTTTCGTGGACAGTCCTCATTTTATACGTGGTTGTATCGTATATCTTTTAACCTTGCGATTGATTGGAAAAGAAGAGCTGCCAGACGTGGAGGCGATAAACATGAACTGACCGATATTGAACAGGGTAAGGTGACTGCTTCAGTTCCTGAAGCTGAAACTCCTTCTGATCAGATGTATCGAAAAGAGCAATCAAGGTTAATTAATGTTGCCCTTGCACAGCTAACAGAAGAACATCGTGCCGTTATTGTGCTCCGTGAGATAGATGGCTTAAGTTATGAAGAGATTGCAAAAGTGACAGGCTCCACTCTTGGAACTGTGATGAGTCGACTTCACTATGCAAGGAAAAAGCTTCAAGTGGCTCTCCAAGAGATTCGCCCGGATTCGCATGAAGTTGGTATTCAGATACCAGAGAAAAATTTTAGTAATGAGAAATCGAATGTTAAGCAGGCAGTGTATGGATAAAAACCAGAAAACGCTTTCAGAAAAAGAAGAGATGCTTCTTTCGAAGTATTTTGATGAAGAGTGTAATTTTTTTGAACGATACCGTGTTTATCGCCTTGTTGAAAAAAGTCGGTCAGCGATTACCTATCTTGAATCTCTTGAATCTACCAGAAGAATCTTAAGAGAAAATTTTGATTTTGCTCCGGTCGCTTTATGGTCTCGTATTAGTTCTAGGCTGCACCAAGAGGATAAATCTTTATTGTTATCTGGTGGCAGAAGGAATCGTGGGCGCGTTGGACTTCATTCAATTCTTGATGTTATCCCTTCATTTGCGAAATACGGAATCTCTGGCGCAGTGATGGCATTGTTACTTTTTATGATTGTTCCTCATGAAAAAACAAGTTCTTTCGTAAAGTTTAATCCCCAAGGTTCATCTCTTATATCTTTTGGATCAAGTGTGAATCGAATTCCAACGGCTATGGAGGTCGATTGGATGCGCAGTAATAATGGTCGTCGAGTGACTGTTATGCCAAGCGAACAAGGAAGTGCCCCTGTAATTTATGTAAAGCGTAAATCATCACGTTTAACTACAATGCCTATTCTTGAGAGAAATACTCACGGAATAGTAATGAAGGATCGTTAAATATGAACTACGTTGTAACCGTTACTCAGTCTTGTTTGATTGCTACGTTTCTTTTTGCTTGTCCTTTTGTACAACGTGTTGATGCGGATCCTCTCACTACATCTATCTATCCTGCATCCTTACAGTCTAAAGTTAGTGTTAATCCTAATCCTCAAACACTTTTTCAATCAACCTCTCCAGAGACAGAAGCTCCTGAAAATGCAGCACCACAGATTCAGATCTCAATTCGTGCCGTTTATGCACAGGTGCCTTTAAACGAAGGTGAAATTCGTAGTGAAGACGCATTATTTGATCAGCGTCTTGAAGATATTCGCTCAAAACTTCAGTTGCTGCCGTTCCAAAATTTTCGATTAATCTCGGAAGAGTCAGATACAATTGAGCTTCGTGCGAAAAGTTCAGTAAGACTCTCTAATGGACAAAAACTTTGTTTACGAGCCGTTGATATGACTGACCAGAATGTTACGTTGTGGCTTCGTTGGTCGGATTTAAATGGTTCAACATTACTTGATACCCGTATGAACTTTGCGAAAGGTGAGACTATGGTTGCAGGGGTTGAAAGTGATGAAGAGAATGCTGCTGTTGTTCTTGCTGTAAGCGCATCTTAGTCCCCACACGAAAATAATTCTATTATTGTTCTTTATCATCCCGCATTGGACATAGATGTGTTGTTTCCTATAGAGTTTGGAGGTGCGGCACCAAAACTCCAATTTCAATTTATTCATCAATAGATTTTTATGTATAGCATTGATCTTCTTTATCTATATCACTTCAGCATCTAGCCAGACGCGAAATACAGATAGCCAAATCTGGACAGAGACTTTAATCGGATTACCTCAATACGGTTCCAATTTTAACTATGGATATATAAATGTTAGCAGGATCGGACGAGAGCGTGGGACTTTGTTTGATGAGAGACAAGGTGGATATCTTGGCTATGAATTTTATCCAGAATATAGATTTACTGCTACATGGATAGATCTTAATAGGTCACAAAAAATAGGAGATGTCGAACAACAACAACGATTACTATTGGATCATACTGGTCGTATTAAACAGAATGAATGGTTAACCTATACGTACCGTATGAGGTTTGAAAGGCAGTATAGATCGAGTCGCATTGATAGGTGGGAGCTCCGTCCTAGAATAGGTTTTGAACTAACTAATCTTTTTATGGATGAAAAGATAACTCCCTTTGTTAACTTCGAAGGTTTTTATGATGATTCAATTAGTGATTGGTACAGATTACGCTCATTGGTTGGGGTGAATTATAAATTCTCTTCAACCTTTAATGCAGATCTGTACTGGGGAGATCAAGCGAATCGTTCCCAGGGGCAAACGGACCTATCGATAATAGGTTTTCTCTTCAGAGTGCAGCTGCCAGATTTATAGCTCTTTGGTGTTATTTTTGTGACATTCCTTTCTCGCGAGAGTAATTATTGCCTGGTGAACGCTGAATAATTTTTGACAGGATTTTTTACATAAGAAAAATAACTCTTTCCATCAGGCTTATAACCCCCTGAAAACAAAGCCTTGTTCAAATTTGTACAGAGTCTTGATACAAATTTTTTACATCTGAGCCCTTAAGCTAACGTCTCAGCGAGCCGAACTTATCTTGGTACGCGGAATGCTTACTAAAAGGGATATGATGAGAAAGTTCAAAAATCAGACAGCTGAAAGCCAAAAACAAAAAGCACTAGAAATCATTGAACTTGAAATTGGGGATCTTCAAACCCTTGCACGTGCTTTTAATGTGATTGCAGAAGTGTGCGGCTCGCCAGAGCAAATGGAAACTGAATCTGACGTTGTACTTCACTAAGAGTAGTTGAAGCTCAGGAACTGTTTATTTACATTCTTCGAATCGAAGAAAATCATTAAAGATATCTAATTTTTCTAATCGTAAATTAAGCTTCATGCCTAATTTCGGATTTCTAATCTTTGCAGCAACTATCATAAAGACTTCGTCTAATTCGACCATTGGAAATTTCGTATCAATTCTTACTACAGTCCCTGAGATCTTTTTATCTTTAGAGAAGTTCTGTTTCATATAATGAAACATCCAGAATCGTTTTGATTCACGAGAGATAAGTTGTGCTTTTGTAATTGGCTCATCCAAAAGTGGTTGTAATTCTTGCAGAGCTTTTTCGGAATACGGGATAGGCTCGTCTTTAAAGAAGCTTATAATTTGTCTCTGTAGAACTAGATCAAGATATCTTCGTATCGGAGAAGTGCATTGAATATATGCTTTCGTTCCAAGTGTTGCATGATAGCGCGGCACTGTAAGAATCTGTGAACGTTTAAGCCTGCCTCGTTCGACGTAGTCTCTTGCAGGACCTTCAGGTATTTTAGATAGATCTTTACCATCATCATCTGGAACATCTTGCGATCGGTATAGTGCAGGGATTTCATTCGCGTTTAAAAAGTTTGCCATCACAATGTTAGCAAGTACCATCATTTCACCGATCAGGGCTCGGGCGGGACTTTGCTCATCTACTACTTCTATAGAAACTTTATTACCAGCTTTAACGATTGGTTGTACTTCTCTTTTGATGACTGGTGTTGCACCAGATGAAAGACGATTGCCTTCATGAAGAGCTGCAATTTGGTGCAGAACTTCAAAAGTATGATCTGAGTGGTGAATAAGAAGGTCAACTTCTGGATAATCCAGGCGCCGAGCAATTTTAACAACGGATGGTATGAGATCCGCTGAGGTAATTTGATAGGTATGATCTACGTCAAAGACAACTGAAATTGCGGGTCGTACTTGATCGATTTTTAAGCTGCATGTTTCGCTGCTGATTGCATCAGGAAACATTGGGATCTTTGATTCAGGACAGTAAATTGAAGTTGCACGAAGTTTTGCTTCTTTATCAAGAGGACTATCTTTTTTTACAAAGTATGAAACGTCAGTAATGTGAACATAGACACGGTATCCTTCATCTGTCTGCTCAAGAAACAGAGCATCATCCATATCTTTTGTTGTTGCATCATCAATCGTAAAACTGGCTTGAGCTGTAAAATCTTCACGGATTGAATTATCAGAATATTCATGAAAAGACTGAGGTGCTTTCATCTTAGTAGCTTCTTCAATCAAAGCTGGACTGAATGTGGTACGTGGATTATGGCGAATCAGTGCATAATTTGTGTATTCAGAAACAAGTCCAGCTTTTGAAAGGGCAAAATGAGCTCTTTCATTTGTCCTTCCTAGATAGTCAGAGGGAAAATTCTTTTCGAGTAAATGCAAAAGAAAATGCACATCGTCTGCTCGCTCATCTTCATGATGAAGCTCTGCACCAGAAGCAATCAATTTTAAAAGCTCAATAGTTTCTAAACACTGATCGGGGATAGGAAGTGAGGTATCTTTAGCGCGGGACTTTAAAAATTCTGCAGTTGATTCAAACAGTACCTGTTTCTGATGCCGTTCTTTCTCTTTAGCAATCAATGCGTCGAGCTCTTGTTTTTTTCGTGGAGCAAATCCAAGTGTGTCTCTTTTAAAATAAACTCTATCCTTTATAAGTAATGAGCGAAGCGTGATGTAGCCAAATGGAGTTACTTGCCCAAGAATGAGCTTGGTAAGATCAGCGACGTGAAAAACTTTTTCTTGATCGGCAACTTTTTCCCAACAGGAAATCAGAGAAGGGATTTCGAATTTTTTTAAATTCTTAAAAAAATCTTTACGCTCAGATTCAGTGGAAATAGCAGGATGCCCTGCCATCGGTACACTGTGCAGCCTTGGTTTGGTTAGTTCAATTTCTATTAGATCGTCACTAAAAACAACATATCTATCTCTCTTGGTTCCCGTAACAAAGCCACTGTGGGGTGCACCCTCGTGCTCGTACATTACAATTGAATGTTGAGGAAAATCAGGGTCGAGTTGGCTTTTGAGTTGACTAAACGATTTTGTGGACATTTTGGAGGGTGAAAATCCGTAAATGAGTGCCAGAGACTATCACTGCAGAGCTAACATGTCTATATCTTTAGCATTTTTTAATTAGTAAGGGCAAAAAAATATGCCGTTAAACTGAAGCAAATTGGGGCAAAGTGACGACTATCATATTAGGAGGCATGTATTCTTTGGCGATAATTGAACGATTTCAGTCCGAACCTGAGCCACAGAAAGTTGGTAAACGAGGTGTTTTGTTGCCCTCATCAAAAGAACCGCAATGTATTCTTTCATCCAACGTTCCTCTTATAACTGAAATACGCGAACAAAAAGCGCCATTTTCAATTATTCGCATTGCTTCATTGGATCAAAATAGGAAAGCCTTTCTGCAGGTTATAAGTGCAGTAATTCTAATCTCGGCTATGGTGATTGCTGCATTGATGGATGTAACTACTGCAAAAAATAAACTTCAAATGGCAGCCCATCGTGTAGCTCCGAAATTAATGGAGAGTTATTTTGATGATATTATTTTGACCGATGAGCTCTCGTTCGATGATCGGATATCAACAAAGGAACAAGAATCAATCAGAGAATTCTTTACAAGTACTCCAAAAGATAATCAAGTCCGAATGGAATCGATAAAACGGATTTATCAACGTTCGCCTGAAAGTCTTGTGCAGCAAGTGCTAAGAATTATTTCAACTACAAATAAGAAGCAATCTCAGGCACCTCGTTTAGCTCGTTCAATTGTCAATGAAGCGATGATACAGGGATATGATCCTTTATTTGTGGCTGCTGTTATTAAATCAGAGAGCGCATTTAATGAACTTGCAGTTTCAAGTGTCGGGGCGCAAGGATTGATGCAGATTATGCCTGCTACAGGTAAATATCTGGCTGCAAAAAGTGAATCTGATTTTCCGCAAGCGGTGAGGCTTTCAGATCCTCAAGTGAATATTAAATTAGGCATTCAATACCTCCGTGAATTAGAAGGTATGTATGCTGGCAATCGATTATTGACCCTTATTGCTTATAACTGGGGCCCTGGAAAACTTGATAGAGCGATTCGAAGTGGAAGAGGGGTGCCGGCAGAGTGTTTGCGGTATGCTTTAAAAATTCTTAAGGATCATAACTATTGGGAGACGACAGCTTAACGGTCTTGAGCTCTGTAGCTATCAAGAAAAACTTTCTATCCTGCTGTGATTTTCAGAAATAGTATTTTTGAGTAGATACAATCGATATCGTATTATATTCGGATGCATCAAGCAGAGCTCAAAACGGAAATCCCAACGTCTCGTTCAAATTCACCACACGAGAGATTTAATAATAAAACACAGCGTCGTATCGATGTTGCACATAAACGTTCATGGGATCCATTTACTATTGATCTGTCTAAGGATAAAGAACAGTTTTCAACGCTCAATCTAGATCAACAAAGAGTTTTAAAGAGATTTTTAATTCAGAATCTGTACGGTGAAGATGCAGTAGAAAAAGAGCTTGAGTCTATTTTAAATTATTTCGCATACCAATATGGACCAGATTCTTCATTTGCAAAATTTATATCTACAATTTGGATTCCTGAAGAAGCAAGTCATGCAGCATTTTCAAAGAGGTATCTTGAGGAAGTTTGCGGCGTGGATACAAGAGATCTCGACTTATCAGGTGCACCTAAATATCAAAAAATCTTTGATCAGGTATTACACGGTGCTATGGCAAAACTAGATAACAAGAAGCGCGTTGAGCATGCTCTTGAGGCAGTATCAATCTATACTGCTTTTGTTGAAAATACAGTGGCAGTGCCTGCTTTTACAGCGCTCTTTAAAGCACTAGATGAAATCCCAACAGATGACGAGCAAAAAGTTCTGCCAGGATTGCGTAAAGGAATTGGACATTTTAAAGCCGATGAAGCCCATCATGTCGGGTTCGGAAAAGACTTCCTTTCGTTTTGTGATAGACAATACGGAAGAGTTTTTGTTTTTATTCATGCCGTAAAACCGGTTATAAAAAATATGCCTTTGGCAATTTCAATGCTCAATGAATTTTTCAACCGTGAAAAACCGTTTCCGTTTAAGCTTTCAAAACATGAAGTTATTGCAGATGCATTTCGTAATATAAAGAGCTCTTTCAATGTACTTTCAAAAAGAAACAATGCTCAATTTATTGATCTGCAGTTAGAAGAGGAATCATTTCCTGCAAAAGAATAAATATTAATCACAAGTACAACGTTGCCCCGAGCCACCAAACTGTTTCCTTGCGAAGCTTTGCGCGGCTGAAAGAGAAGTGAATTGCCCGAATTGGCAAACATCACTTCCACGTGCTGATTTCATTTGTTCTATAGTTCGCATATTAACTTCTATTTTGTTATTCGTGCAGTAGACTGAGTACTTGGTTTGCTCAGCGTGAGAAGGATTTGTTGATAAAGTTAAGATAAATATAAGGTAAAAAAATGGTATTGAAGTTTCTTTTGTCATAAATTCTCTTTAAAAAAATCAATAGGTTATAAAGGTGAGCGTCCCCGGTATGTCTGTGAGATAGTAAAAATTCTTATATGTTATCTCATCATTTAAGGGATATTTTTACATTGATTATGCTTGATTAGTAGCCCCTGATGATTGAGATTCTGAATTATGAGTATTTGAAGCTCGATCGATTGATTCCTTAAAGAATATAATTTTTGTGTCGATGTCTCTTCTAGATTTTTTATTGGAGTCATCATCGATGAATAAGTATTTAGGGGCAGCTTTTATATTTTCCTGCTTAATTCTTCCCCATACGGTATCAGCTCAAACTTTTACAGCAGTACGCCTTCCGACAAATTTTTCTCCAAGTACAATGAATGATGATGGTGTTGCGGTTGGAACTGTTTCACTGACTGCAATTGGAACTTGGAGAGTAGGGGATTCTGCTGCAGTTGCAAAATGTAGCACCCTTTCAACCCTCAATAGAAATCCTTTTCCAGCAGTCATCTTAGGGAATGGGTCAATATATTCATCTCATTCAGATATGCAACAGAACAAGAGAACTTATGAATGTACTTCTGCAGGACAATTTAATGTATTACCTCTACCCGTTGGTGCAAATCAATATACCAATGTGACATTAATTAACAATCAAAGATTTAAAGCCCCAATTGCAAATACAACGAATATATATAATCCCAGTAATTCGTCTTTTGGTATCCCTTTGCCCGGTAATGCATCGTGGATGAGTCAAGGTTTAGCCTTTGCTTCAAATGAAAAAGGATTAATTCTTTCGATGAGTCAAAAAGGGATTCCTATTATTTCATACTTACAGGATCAAATGACAAGTTTTACCTCCCTCGAACAAGATCTTGGAAGAGGGTATACAATTTCTCTATCTGATCTTAATAACGAGGGTACTGCTGCGATTAATGTGACTAGAAATAATCGGACCGAGGCTTTGGTTGCAACGCCTGAATCAATACTGTATCGATATTCGGGAGGCTCAAAAAATGAGTCTGTTGTGATTTCTACTCTTCTTAAGGATGAGGATTCGATTGGTGCAGGATACAAATATACTGGGACTCTACCTTCTGAAGGGGTGCTTTTTCAGAACGGAACAATATTGAATTTAAATAATTCAGGCGTTATTTCAAATAGTGCTGTTGCTATCCCTTCAACTATGAAAATTCGAGAAGTTATGAAAGTTATTAAAAATGCACAAGGCAAGTTACAGCTTTTAGTTAGAGTATACGGAGCCAGTGCACCGACTCCTGGCGGTAGATATTATCTTTTAAATGAAAATGGGAATCAGGGAGCCGGTGAATATTAGGGATTTTAGGGGACGCTCACCATTATTTTTCAGTTATGAAAAAAAATCTCCTTAAGAACTTCTTTAGCAGACGATTTTGAATAGGAATTTTTAACTGCTCTGTATCCATTTGATTGAAGGTTTGTCCAAAGATTCTCATCTTGGTAAAGACGAAGGCAGGCATTCGCAAATTCGCTCGGGGTGTCTGCTGCCAGCATTTCCTTTTCATTTTTCCACTCTAATAATAGTGAGATCAGTGTTGTTCCTATAACTGGAAGTCCAACCGAGGCAGCTTGAATTGCTTTCAATGGGATTCCAGCTGCAAACCTTATTGGAGAGATCAGAAACCGATATTGATTGCAAAGAGTAGTAATGTCGTCGATGTAGCCTAAAACTTCAACTGTGGAACTTTCTAGGGTTTTAATTTTTGCAGAATTACAGGTCCCTGCAATTGAAAGTTTTATTGGGATATTTCTGTCTTTATTGATGAGAGGAAGAACTTCTTTTACAAACCAGTATACTGCATCAACATTTGGAGCGTCATCATCATGGAATGCTCCAATAAAAAGCATATGAGCTCTTTCATGAAATGTTTTGTTGGTAACTTTAGTTTCAATTGGATATCCAATAACTTTAATATCA
>JBIKWN010000033.1:0-26180 GCA_044356295.1 Bdellovibrionota bacterium | reverse complement strand
TAAATCGGTTAGGCACTATTTCTTCTGCGCCAAGTGCAAATGCCTCTCAATATCATCAAGCCGACTCATAATAAGACTCACTTTCAGTTCAGCTTTAACATTCACTTCATGATCTATTTCAGCAGCTAATCTATCTTTATCGCCCTGTCTATTTTGACTCATCATAATAATTGGGGCTGCATAAGCAGCTTGAAATGATAGCGCAAGATTTAACAAAATAAATGGATACGGATCCCACGCTTGAACCCAACCAACAATATTTAATGATACCCATGCGATCAGTAAACAAGACTGAACGATAATAAAAGGCCAACTCCCCATCAGCGCTGCAAAAGAATCAGCGATCCGTTGCCCAAGAGTTAAACTTTCTTCATGAACCTCATTAACGTTTCTGCTAACACTTTTACGAAGCAGGGTATCAGTTTGATACAACCTTTTTCCAAGAACCGTGATGACATCAATACCAGCATGAGGATATTTTTTTAAAAAATCATAAAACTCATCTCTATCAAGAGAAAGCGTTTCAGTATTAGTTTTAGCACGGACACGAATCGTACGAGGATGTCCTGAGATCATCGACAGTTCACCGAAAAAACCACCTTTCTCAGCTTCATCAAGCACAAGCTCAGCATCATTTGCATCAGAGGTAATAAACTCTACACAGCCACTAGTAATGACATGAAAATCATGGGATTCATCACCTTCTCTAATGATAGTCTCACCCTGATCAAAGTTATTTTTAGACATCCTTTCAAGAACAGAAGCCCGTTCAAGATCATCCATATAACTAAAAAGAGAAACATCTTTTAATACATCGACTTCATCCATTTTTATTTTCCAAGCTTAAATGCTTCACCGGATAGTGTTACTCCTAAGGAAGGAACAACTACTTCACGTTCTCCAGAAGGTGATTCTTTAACTTGACCAGCAACGATGGCTTTGTAATCTAAAGATGCAGCAATGGAAACTATTTCATCAGCATTTTTTTTATCCCGACAAAAAAGAGCCAACCCACTTCCACAATTAAATACTGACAATAATTCTTGATACGACATACCAAGTTTATCTTTTACAAATTCAAAGACAGGAAGGATCGTCGGGAATTGTTCAATTTCATAACGAAAAGGCTTCAGTGGGCGCATAATTTTTTGCCAGCCGTGACCTGTAATATTTTCAGCATTCGAAAGAAAAATACGCTTCTTTAAAATTGATTGAATTAAAGGAGTATAAAGTTTTGAACCTTTATTCATCGCCTTCCAAAATTCAGAGCCATCAGAAAGCTTTGCTCGGTATCCAGTTTTCTGGGCTAATGCACGAAGCGTTGTAAAACCATTTTCATGAGGACCCGAACTTTCAACCAGAACAATATAGTCACCAACGGCTAGATTATTTGGATGAATCGCTTCACAGCCTGGAGGTACAACTCCAAAAAGCGCCCCTGCAATATCAAGTTTATCAGCAACAATTTTATTTTTAAGTTGCGGCGTTTCCCCACTCAAATAAACACAACCAACTGACTGACATCCATCTACAAAACCAGAAAGAAACCCTTTCATAAACTGTTTTGTAAAAACTCGCTCGGGATCAGCACTTGGAAGGTACATTCCAACAAGCACCGTCTGCATACCAGCTGTTGCAGCATCATTGGTCATCACAGCAACCGATTTAATACCGATGTTATACCAAAACAGTTCAAGCTCATCATCAGTAAGGTCATCAGGACGAGCATCATCAGCCGTACCCAATCCTTCTGGGAGAAGGGTAATTTGAATCTCTTTCAAACCTTGCTTTATGAAAGGTTCAAGCGAGAGCGAGAAAATATTAGCACTCGCCCCAAGCTTCTCATCAGCAACAAAGCCAAAATCCTTGGCAAAAGTGAGGGTTTTTCGGCTTGCACTAATAAAGGCAAGCTTTGCAGAATCAAGGGTGTCGTAATCGACATGATCATATCCAGAAGATGGTGCACTCATGGTGATAATTTGGCATAGTTTTACCCTTATGAATACATCTGCACCCCTCGAACTTGTAAGAAAAGCTGTTCACCGACAAATTATCGGGCAAGAAAAGCTGATTGATCGGCTTTTAATTGCTCTTTTATGTAATGGGCACGTGTTATTAGAGGGAGCCCCCGGTCTGGCTAAAACTAAACTTGTTAAAGCTCTGACTGCTGCTTGCGGTGGCAAGATGGAGCGCGTGCAATTTACCCCTGATTTACTTCCATCAGATGTGATTGGAACAGAGATCTTTCGCCCTGAGAAAGGTGAATTTGTACTTCGTACAGGACCTGTATTTACCAATTTTCTTCTCGGCGATGAAATCAACAGAGCCCCAGCCAAGGTTCAATCTGCACTACTCCAAGCCATGGAAGAACGCACAGTAACCATAGGTCAGCACACACATCACTTGCCTGAACCTTTCTTTGTTCTCGCTACTCAAAATCCTCTCGAACAAGAAGGCACCTATCCTCTTCCAGAAGCCCAACTCGATAGATTTTTAATGAAACTGGATGTCAATTATCCCTCCTATGAAGAAGAGCTCTCTATCGTTCGACAATATGGATCGAGTGAAGCAGATATGATTATAAATCCCGTTACTAATCTAGAAGAAATTCAGTCGATGCAAAAAACTGCTGGAAGCCTTTATGTAGATGAGCGACTCGATCGATTTATTGTTTCACTTGTACAACGAACTAGAGAGCCTGAAAAAATCTCTGGATTTATTCAGGGAGCATCACCAAGAGCGAGTATTGCTCTTCGAAAACTTGCAAAAGCTCATGCATTCTTACAAGGAAGAACATTTGTTGGTCCGGACGATATTAAAGAAGTATACCTTGACGTTATGAGGCACCGCGTTGTTCCGTCTTATGCAAATGAGAGTCAAGGACGAAGCGCAAATACTATTCTTTCTGAACAACTTTCAGCAACGCAAATTCCTTAAATTTCTTTTCGATATTTATGAGAGAAGTTATTACTCCATCGACTGATTATATTGAAAAGCTTTGCCATCAAAGAAGATCATTGGCACGCGGCGCAATTACATCACTGCTTCGAGGAGGCGAAACAACTTCAAGAAAAACTGCTAGAAGTGGTATCGCTTTTAAGGAGCTTCGAGAATACGACCATGGTGACGAGCTAAAACACATTCATTGGAATTCATCAGCACGCGCAGGTAAACTTTTGGTTAAAACCTATGAAGAAGACTTGCAAGAGAAATTTTATATAATTATTGACGATCGTTTATCAATGGTAAGTGGGTTTAAACGTTCATTATATGAAATTGCTCTGGAAGCTTCAGCCTACGTTTTATCAATTGGTGCAAAACATCATCAATATATTGGTGGAGATACTTTTTCAGGAAGTTGGAAACAGAAATTAGGCGTGATTAAAAATAATCATTTACCTCCAACTCTAGCAAAACTTTTCCAAACTAAAACTTTTTCAACAGATCCGAATGATAGACAAGATGATACGAGTGCATCAAAATGCATTGAGACGATACTGTGTGGAAAAGAAAAAAAATTAAATATTTTCTTCTTTAGCACATTTTATGAAGACACATCATTTCTTACGAAACTATTAGGCACAAAACATAAATTGTATTTTGGATTTTTTGACATTCAGACAACACTTCCTGATTCAGGGCTTTTTGAAGCCTCAAGTCCAGATGGAAGTTACAAACAGGTTTTTGATTTCTCACTTCAATCCACCAAACAATACTTTCAAGAAAAGTCACGGATACGCCTTACGGAAATTAAAAAAAGATTTACAGAACTTCGTCCTGTATGGATAGAAATGAGTGGTTCCGCAGAAGAATCACTACGGCAATTCTTAAAGTAGTTATATGCCTCAAAATCCAGCACCAGCCCCTACTCCATTTGATATTATAGATCCAACGGCAGTTTCTTATCCGATGCTCTATAGTATTCTTTGGCTTTTAGCAGCTTGTATTCTAGCTGGTGCCATTCGATATTTATTGAATCGATTCAAACGTAAACAAAAGAATACTCCACTTTCTGTTCAGTCACTCATCAATTCATCTGAATCAACTTTAATAGAAGAAATATCAATTGAACGATTAAAAAGCTCAATATCATTACTTTTTCATTACTGTGAAAAAGACTCATTTATTTCGTCAATTGATAAAAAAAGAATTATTGCTTTCCTCTATCAACATAACCCTTTGATGGAGGAAGGAAAATCTATACTCTCGCTGCTTATTGGTTATTCTAAAGAGAAACAAAAATGACATTGTTTGGCATAACGTTTCTGAGTCCATGGGCATTTTTATTACCTATAATAATTACTGCACTCTATATTTATAAAAAGAAAACTCAAGAAACTAACACTATTTATTTACCAGAAAATCTTTTCTTCAAAGATACCCCTTCATCTTTAGGACTTTTTTTAACAACAAAACTGAGCCAATTTATTACACTTTTATTAATTTTGGCCTTAACTCTGGGAGCCGCACGCCCTGCTGAAATTATAGACAATCATCTCGATACCGGAAGAAACGTCATGCTTGTTGTCGATGTCAGTCCCAGCATGAAAGCAAATGATTTCATTGATCACTTTACTTCTATTTCCAGAATGCAAGGTGTTAAAAAAGTAGTACGAGAGTTCATTGAATCTCGCACTCAAGATAAAATTGGCCTAGTCGTATTTGGAGGTCGCTCTTTTTTACAAAGTCCACTTACCAAAGATCATCGATTTTTACTTGATGCTATTGATGCACTGCAACCTGGTATTGCAGGCGATGGAACTGCAATGGGGGATGCACTTGGTGCAGGATTGAAACGACTTCAAAATCTTCCAAATGAATCAAAAACGATTGTAATAGTAACAGATGGCGCTTCAAATGCTGGGCGTATACTACCAATCACAGCTGCTGAAATTTCTAAAAAACTCTCTATTAAAGTTCACACAATAGGAGTTGGGGGCAATGATGATTCAGAGGCTCCTTATGACGGCTCAACACTTAATGAAATTGCAAAAATAACTGGAGGCATCTACAGAAACGCCTCTGATGTTTCTGCTCTCAGGTTAGTAACTGATGAGATACAAAAGTTAATAGAGACAGAATCTAAATCAGACTCTTCTAAAACGATTAAAGATTACAGCTGGATTCCAGGCGCATCTTCGCTTTTCTTTATTTCCTTACTCATTATGATTCGTACAATGTTATTCCCCGTACGGTGGCAACGAGGCACAGTATGAATTTGAATTTTTCATTCCAACGTTTTCTACAAGTACTTATTCTTACACTCATAGTTATTGCTACTGTATTTCGCCCGTATTGGGGCACCACTGAGCAAACAATTACTGCACAACAGTCGACAGTAATTATTGCTCTTGATATCAGTAAAAGTATGAATGCTCAGGACACGGCACCTTCAAGGTTAGAGCGCGCAAAACGAGTGGCACAATCAATTATCGAATCAACTCCGCCGAATCAATTTGTTCGATATGGACTAGTCCTTTTTGCAGGCTCTGCATCGCTCTTTACCCCGCCTACAATTGATCGTGATGTCTTACAAAATTATCTGCAAACAATTTCAAATGAACTTATTGTGGATGAAGGCTCAAATTTTATAGAAGCAATTGAAGTCAGCAGGCAATCTTTAAAAGATTCCTTTGGTGCGATCGTCATTGTTTCGGATGGAGAGGTTGCAAAAGAAGACTCGGCTCTTGTACTTGAGCGTGCATCAAAATCATCGATACCTATTTTTACAATCAGCATTGGAACAGAAACAGGCTCAAGCATACCCGACGGGAATCAAAATCTGGTTGACGACAATGGCATGCAAGTACTATCGAAAGCTAATCCAGGGTTTCTTTCTGAACTTTCTGGTAAAAGCCCTAATGGATCTTTGTTATCTGGAAGCGAAATTACTGCTCAATTGATTCTAGATACAATCAAGAAAACACCGACATCAAATATAAAAAAGGTTTTTAAAAATGAAATTGGATATCTCTTTTTTACTGCGGCACTTTTAATAATCGCAGTGGCGATATTTCGGTATCCTAGATTTTTACTACCTCTTTTATTTATTTTCTTCCTCGACCTTAATAGTTCTTTTGCAGAGTCACTTACAGATGAGGTAACAAATTACAATGCATTACAAAACTATCAGGCGAAAGAATACTCAGAGGCTTCAAAAAAATATCAATCACTAGCTTCAACGTATAATGGAGCACTTGGCTTAGGCGCTACTGCTTTTCGAGAAGGCAGATTCAAAGACGCTCTTTCAGCGTTTGATACATCGAATACCCTTACTCATAATCAAAATGACGCTTTTAAAAGCTACTATAATGGTGGAAACGCAGCCCTTTCTCTGAACCAATTCGATGAAGCAATCAAAAGGTATGATGAAGCATTAAAAATCAATTCTAAAGATGAACGAGCCATTACAAATCGTCGTATTGCTATAGAAAGAAAGCAGGAAGAGCAGAAACAGCAGGAACAAAACAAAGATCAGTCAAATAAAGACCAATCAGAAAAAAATCAAGATTCTAAAAATCAAGAGAATAAAAACAACCAAAATAATCAAGAACAGCAAGATGAGAAAAAAAATCAATCAGAGAATACCCCCCAAGATAACCAGCAGAAAGATGAGCCAAAATCCGATGACTCTATAAAGAACGACAAGCCGGATGCGTCCCCTACTCCACCTGAAGAAACTAAAGGCAATCCCCAAGAGCAAGACGGCGATAAGCCCGAGACACCGGATGAAAAAATAGCAAAAAATTGGATAAACTCTCTCCCTGAAGCTCCACTTCTGATAAAAAGAGGTCAACAAAAATCTGGAGTCGTAAACCAAAGATGGTAACTAGAATTTTTACATTAATCGTTTCAATATTTTTTTGCGTTCAATGTATCGCACAGTCTGCTCTTGATTATACGATTAATCCCAAACGTGGTGGGCTTCGTACCAAATTCACGTTATCGATAACTGCGGAGGGCGATGCTTCGACTCCGGAACTCGAAGACGAAAATGACTTCATAGTCCGCTATATTGGACCTGAACAACGAGTATCAATCATAAACGGTAGCATCACCCAAGAAAAAACCTTTCGTTATCAGGCAACTCCAAAACAGGAAGGAACATTAAAACTCCCTCGGTTTCGATCCACGGTTAACGGGATAACTGAAGTAACTCCTCCTCTTACCATAGAAGTATCTCAAGCAAGTCTCGATACTCAACAAGTTGAGCAAGACGATGTTCGACTTGAGGATACAGTAAGCAAGGATACAATTTATGAAGGTGAACAAGTTCTATTAACAACAGAACTTATGACGACAAGCCCACTTCAAAATATTCAGATTCAAAAATCTTCTCGCCCAAATTTTTGGAGTGAGGAAATTAAACCAGAAGAGCGAGATCAAGATTTGCGAAGAGGTGCAACCGTTTCAATCTTAAGATTTAAAACAATTTTATTTCCCCTAACATCCGGTCAGTTAACAATTGATCCTACCGTTCTTTCTGCTCAAGCCTCTCGTTCGAAGATGGGTGACTTATTTGATTCAGTAGATCCATTTAGTAATAACTTCATGAGAGGTTTTTTCTCGCTAGACCTTGAACCTGTAACCCTGGCAACAAAAGCAACGAAACTTACGGTACTACCTCTGCCACCACTTTTAGATTCAGAGAAAAAAGGGACGCTTCCCGTAGTTATAACTGGCTCAACAAGTATTCGAACAGGAATCAATAAATCTGAAACAGACCCGAACAACGAAGCAATCCTTTCCGTATCCATCGAGACTGAAGGCAATGGAAATCTTTTAAACAATCTTACCTTACAGGCGAATGATTCCTTTGAAGCTGTACGAGATAATCAAAAATTAACACCGTCGTTAAAAAACAATACAGTACTCTATTCCTATACAGCACAATTTAGAATTGTGCCTAAAGTGAATGGAAGTTTTGAAATTCCTGCGCAACAGATCTTATTTTTTGATCCACTTACAAAGACCTATCAAAAGGCATCATCAGATCCTATCGCACTGACTGGAGTCAATGTCGCAGTTCAACCTAAAAAGACAGCTATAACCCCTGATGATTCTATAGACGCAAATTCAAATGCAACAACGACTCCAACTGCATCACTCATTCAAGAAGATAGCAGTAGTTCAAATCATGTACTGTGGATCTATATTTTATCAGGAGTTATTGCATTCCTTCTCTTTAGACTTTGGAGACTGCAAAAAAATATATCATCAACAAATCAAAATAAGGACAAAAAACTCATACAGAAAAGACAAAAAACTGATTTCACCGATCCTAAATCGTTTCTTTCATATCTCGATAGGGTAGCTAAAGATTCATACGGTGGAACATGTTCAATAAGAGGATTTCTTGAAAGAAAACTCTCTATTAATAATCCCCAGCTTCCAGAAGCCATTCAAGCATTAAACATCATAGAAGAAGCAGTATATGCCCCCGATCCAGCAGTAAATAATACGCTTTTTATTGAATCACGTGATATACTCTGGGAAATTATTGGGAAGTAAATAGAATGGCTATTGATGCATCTTCTGAAAAAGAAACACTCGAATTACTAAGAAAAAAAATAGGTAATGTCGTCCCTGAGGTCGAACTTCCCTACAAAGCCAAATTAATCTTTGAAATAAACCAATTAAAAAAGCAACGTGGCGCTGTTATCCTTGGTCACAACTATATGGAGCCAGCACTCTATTTAGGAGTGAGCGACATCGTTGGTGACTCTCTAGAGCTTTCCCGTAAAGCTGCAGAAACAACCTGTGATCCAATAGTCTTTTGCGGGGTTCGTTTCATGGCAGAGACTGCAAAGATTCTTAATCCAAGTCGTACTGTCCTACTTCCGGCACAAGTTGCAGGATGTTCGCTAGCAGCAAGTATTACAGCTGAAGATGTTCGAAATCTTAAAAAACAATATCCAGGTGTTCCGGTATTAACCTATGTAAATTCATATGCAGATGTAAAAGCAGAGACTGATATTTGCGTTACTTCTGGCAATGCATCAAAAATTGTTGCAAGCCTTGATTGTGATGAAATAATTTTTATCCCTGATGAATATCTTGCAAAAAATATTGCCCGAGAAACTGGCAAGAAAATAATCTTTCCTGAATTTCTTAAAAAAGAGAAAGAAGCAAAAGTTATGATTGGCTGGCACGGTAAATGTGAAGTACACGATCAATTCACCGTTCAAGACGTTATCAATGCCAGAAAAAGTTTTCCTGATGTTGTTGTACTAGCGCATCCAGAATGTCCTCCTGAAGTCGTTGAAGCTTCAGATTTTTCAGGTAGCACTTCAAAGATGATTCAGTACGTTCAAAAACATGATGCCCCGCAGTATTTGCTTCTTACCGAATGCAGTATGGGAGACAACATTGCTGCTGAAAATCCACAAAAAGAGATGGTTCGTATGTGTAGTGTTCGGTGCCCTCATATGAATGAGATTACACTGGAAGATACACTGCGTGCCCTTAAAGAAAACGTGCAGGTGATTGAGGTTCCTGAAGATATACGAATACGTGCTAAACGATCACTGGACCGAATGCTTGAGCTGTCGTAGTAACCTACGTGATTCCTAAAGTTGTTTAGCAAATACTTTAATTACTGTTTCTAAATCTTGAATGCACTCATCGAGGCCTTTAAAATTTTTAGGAACAATAATCATCCCAACATCAGAACCAAAATCTTCTTGTAGTGGAGCCGGTTGAGGTCAAATCACTGGCAACCCGGTTATTTTTGAAAAATCATTCATTGTAATACTGCTTAAATTCTGCTTTCAAGCACAGTTCTTTATAAAACTTCAACCTCTACTCAAAAGCCAAGCTCATCCGAAAGCTCATTTGGATTTTCTTCACCATCCTTAAGTTTTAACGATGACTTATAAAGAAATTTACCTAAGTGTAGAAGAACATTAACTAAAAAATGTGTCGAAGATGGATACCAACGACTTACACCTAAACTCAGTGATTCGTTACTATTTTTCGCCTCTTTAAAAAGAGCTTGAAAATCTATTTCGTTAGTAGGAACACCTCTATCCGACACAACTTCAATCACTTTCTCGGAAAGATTCATATAAATAAGGATCCCTGTTCGATTCTCAGTGTTCCATGTTTTATTTACTGCGAAAAAATATTCAGCCCTTTTTCGACATGTTTCATTTTTTAGAAGCTTCATAAGTGGGATTGAAACTTCAAGAACAATCTGAATCTCTGCTCTATTACCTATCTCAGATTCTTTAACTAATTTCGCTAAAATCTTTCGAATTTTTTTCGGGAAAAAGAAATAGATCAGAAAATTAGGATATATGAGGGATTGAATAATTCTTACCATGATCCAGAAGACCCTCCACCACCAAAACTGCCACCACCACTTCGGAATGAACCTCCTCCACGACTGCTGCTCCCACTACTTGAGTTTAATGCAGCTTCACCAATCACCCAAATAATCCCGGGGAAAAAGAACTCTAAAATTACAAGAGCAACGATGATAAAAATAATAAAATAAACTCCGTTCTCTTCGGGATTGGAATACGGAAGTGGTAAAATTTCATTATTAATCGCACTGATTATTGCATTCGAACCATCGACTATTCCCTTACTGAAATTGCCATTTTTAAATTCTGGTACAATAAACCCTTCAATAATTCTTTTCGTGTATACATCAGTAAGAACCCCTTCTAAGCCATACCCAACTTCAATTCGCACTCGTTTGTCATCTTTTGCAACAATAAGAATGACACCATCATCAACTTTAGCACGACCAATTTTCCAGCTTTCAGCGAGTCGTATACCGAATTGCTCAATCTCTTCAGGCTTTGTCGTAAGTAGTGTAAGGATAACAAATTGAGACCCTTTCTCTTTTTCCAGCGCTTGAAGTTTTTGATTTAAATCATTCGAAGCTTCTGGACTGAGTAGCTGGGCAAGATCAACAACTCGCCCAGTGAGCGCAGGGATTGCGACTCGGTCATCGCTGTAAACCTGCAATATGCCGACAAACGAACAGAGAAACGCTATAAATAATAAATGTATTCTCTTCAAATTACTTCGAACCAAAATCTACTGAAGGCGGAGCAGATATCTGTTTCTCATTCTCAACTGAAAAATTTGCTTTTGGAGCATAGCTAAAAAATTTAGCAGTCAGATTACTAGGAAAACTTCTGACGAGAATATTATATTCTTTGATTGATTCAATATAGCGCTTTCGGGCAACCGTAATTCGATTTTCAGTACCTTCTAATTGAGATTGAAGATCACGGAAACCAGTGTCCGCTTTTAATTGAGGATAATTTTCAGCTACTGCAAGAAGTCGTGACAAAGATGAAGTTACAATTGCTTGAGAGTCCTGAAACTTTTTCATAGCAGCTTCATCATTTACAAGCTCAGGTGTTAACTGAATCGAGCCAGCCTTAGAACGAGCTTCTGTTACTTGAGCAAATACTTCTTTCTCGTGGCTTGCGTATCCTTGAACAGTTTTAACAAGATTAGGAATAAGATCAGCCCGTCGTTGATATTGGTTTAAAACTTCCGACCAGCTCTCTTTTATCGTTTCATCGTACCGTTGGAAATCGTTATATCCACAGCCGTTTAACAATAAGAATGAACTAATGATAAGTGCTCGAAACAATAATTTCATAATAATTTTACCAAATTGAAAGAGTAATAATTCGCTGAAAAATCATAGCGAATCAGACAACATAGTGCCAGCTTTCGAAGTCTCAGGAGTAAAACTTCCTATTCTCAGCCACCATCTTCCTGAGTAATCCACAAACTCGGTACCGAGGCTCGCCAAATTCCGCATAAAGCTCATCAAGGATTTCTACAACTTTATGTATGCCGAAAGAATCCGCCCAAACAAATACTCCTTGTGGAAAATTGACACCTTTTACAACAGCAGTATCAATATCTTCTTTTGTCCCCACACCATAGGTCAAAGCATCAGAGGCTTCATTAACAATCATACTAAAGACACGATTAAAAATTCTTTCGGCAATAGTTGAATTCTCATTTGCTGCAGGCGGGATGACACCTTCAGAATATTCGTAAAAACCTGCACCAGTTTTCCTTCCAAGTCGCTTCGCTTCAACTAACCGAGATTGTAGTAAGCTAGGGCGAAATCGAGGTTCAAAGAAAAAACCTTCAAAGATAGATTTACTGACAACCCAATTGGTATCGATCCCAACAAAATCAAGTAACTCAAATGGACCCATTTTGAATTGTCCAACTGTTTTTAACGCCCAATCAATTGTTGAGACATCACTCTCTCCTGCTTCAAGGATTCTTAACGACTCACTAAAGAAAGGACGAACTATTCTATTAACAATAAAACCAGGGGTATCCTTAGACAGCACAGCAATTTTCCCCCAAGACTCAATAAGATTCTTTGCAACTTGAACAGTACCACTCATCGTCAGTAACCCAGGGACGACTTCAACAAGCGCCATAGCAGTAGCAGGGTTAAAAAAGTGAATCCCTAAAAATCGTTCAGGATGCTTCAAAACACTTCCCAAACTTGCAATCGATAGGCTCGAGGTATTCGATGCAATTATTGAACTCTCAGAGATGACTGCTTCAACTGCTTGCAGCACTTTTTGTTTTTCAGGAAGCGATTCTGGAATTGCTTCAAGAACAAGTCTACTTTTTTCAAGCGCCTTAATGTCGGTAACATAATGAACTCTAGATAATGCTTCTTCAGCAAATGAAGAGGTAATTCTTCCTTTTTGAGTCAATCCTTGAAAATATTTTTGTATGTGCCCCTCAGCTTTATATAAATTTTCAATATCATTATCAAAAATACATACAATATGATTTGCCGCCACTGCAAGCTCGCACACACCGCACCCCATTGTCCCAGCACCAATGATACCAATAGGAAAGATATTTATAGCAGGTGACATTTACTTTAACTTCTCGAGGTTACTTTTTGCTGATTCTAGTTTTGGATTGAGTGACAGCGCTTCTTTATATGCATCAATAGCTGTTTGGGTACGTCCTTGTCTTTGAAAAAGGACCCCTAAATTATTTTTAGCATCTGCGTTAGCAGGATCAATTTCTAAAGCTTTTCTGAGGTTAACTTCAGCTTCTCGGTATTTACCAAGCTCAATCTGTGACCATCCAAGCACGCTATACGCTCTTGAATTTTTAGGGTCATTTGTAACTATTTTTTGTAGCTCAGACTCGGCTAGACCTTCCTGCTTATTACCAATTAAAACAACTGATAAATTCGTTCTGGCAACATCATCTTTAGGATTAATTTGGAGTGCTTTGCGAAAATATACTTCTGCTTTTTCCATATCCCCAGATCGTTGATATGCATATCCAAGAACACGAGCTACTTCTGAATTATCAGTTGCAACTTTTAAAGCATGTTCAAGGATTTTGATAGCCTCATCACTTTGATTATTCTTAATTAGCTCTAATCCAAGAACAACGGCAGCATCGGCACGCTCTGGAGCGAGTTCAAGAACTCGTTTCAATACAGAAATTGCTTCCTCTGATCGACCAGATTTTGCATAAAGAACACCAAGATTATAAAGCGTTGAAGGATTGTCACCTTCTATTTTTCTTGCAGCTTCAAATTGCTCAAGTGCCTTAGCAGGATCTCCGCTTTTATCTGCTAAAATTCCAAGTCCTTGCATCGCCTTAACATTCGAGGGATCTTTTTCAAGAATTCGGTTGTACTGCTCTCGAGCTAGATCAATTTTTCCTGCATCAACAGCTAAAGATGCTAAAGCAATACGTGAACTTGCATCTCCTTTAAGTTCTACAGCTCGGGAAAGTGAATCCTTAGCCTCATCTTTTTTACCTTGCTTCAGCATAACAATACCAAGATTGTGGTGAGCTTCAGCCATCGATGGGCAAGCTGTCACTGCGTCTCGGTAAAGGTTCATTTCAGAGAGTGAACCATCTTTTATTGCAAGACCCTGCTTCACTTTTTGCGCTGCTGCTAGACAATCGCTTTTAGAGTCTTCTGCAAAAGCAGCGTGCGAATAAAAACTACAAAAAGATAGTGAAGCAAAAACAATCGTAGAAAAGATGCTTTTTGAAAAATCCTTTTTCATTATTCCTTAATGACCAAAACCAGTTTGAAATTCCTGTAATTTTTCAAGAACAAGGTGAATCTTTTCCTCGGAAACAACCAATGCAAATCGCATAAATCGTTCAAACCCTTCACCATACAAGTCCCCAGGAGTAACATGAAGATGAAATTTCTCAAGTAAAATTCGTGCCATATGTGATGCACCAGTTGCATGAAACTCAGTAGGAATGGAAGCCCAGACACAAGCACCTGCACTCGGTTTTATAACATCCCAGCCGAGCTGAGTTAATCCTTCAGTAAGTATTCGAGCTCTTCGTTCATAGTGACCAGTTGCTGATCGAGAAAGCCCAAGTTTATCCGTTAATAATTGAGCTGCAGCATGCTGGAGCGGAAGGAAGATTCCGTAATCACTGTGAGATTTCAACCTTGCTACAGAACGAACAACTGCTTCATCACCGAGCAATGCTCCTACCCGCCATCCTGGCACTGAATATGCTTTTGAAAGTGAATATGTTTCAACAATATTGGGATTGGTACCTCTCATTGAGAGAAAACTTGAAGGCATACCCTCATAAGACATCTCGCCGTAAACAAAATCATTGATAATTGTTACACCACGAGAAACAGTGGCTTGAGCTAATACTCTTAGAAAGCTTTCAGACACAGAAAGTCCAGTAGGATTATTTGGAAAATTAACGAGCAAAATTTTTGCTTTCGTTTGGTCGAGCACATCAGTGATTGCTTGTAGTGTTTTGTCTTCAGATGAAAGAATTTCAAAAGTAGCACTCTGTGCTCGAGCAAGTTTTATTGCAGAAAGATGCATTGGATAGCTCGGAGCAGGAACAACAACAGTATCGCCAGGATTGACCAATACATGCAAAAGGTGAATTAAGGCATCTTTTGTTCCAGAGCAAACACAAACCTCTTTTTCTGGATCGAGCGTGACCCCAAAAGCCGAAGAGTATTTTTGGCTAAATGCTTCTCGAAGCTTTCGAATTCCGCGACTTACAGCATAACGATGATTACTGCCTTTCAATGTGTGCTGGTGAAGAGCATCAAGTGCTATGGCACTAGGCAAGATATCAGGATTTACCATTGAAAGATCAAGAATGTCCTTGCCTTCAAGAACAAGTTTTCTTTTGAGCGCTGTAATCTCTGCTATTGGATCTTGATAAAGCCATGAATAATCTTGCAGCTGTTCCATGAAAAAATACTGTCGTTGTTTAAATTATAAGTAACTTGGCGGGGCTATCAGTGTGAAAAAATGAGTTGCAACCTGTGGATCCCCTGAAACTTTTGCTTTGTGTGAAAGCATCAGTACCTGAGGATTTAGGTTACCATCAGATATCTTCATTAAATCTTTTTCATGAAGTTGCAAGGTACAAGCAGTTTCAACTACTCCTGATTCCGTTACCGTAACGCCAGTTTCCTTAGTTGGATCAAACAGATATTTTTTTCCGGAAGGGACTAATTCAATAAGAATAGTTTTCGAAAGTATTGCTCTGAGGTTTAGTGTGGCATTGTTTGCTCTTTCCGGTACTGCTTTCATGAGCAGTTCTTCAATGTTTCTTGGTTTATATTGGTTTTTTCTTGGAAGCTGTTTTTCATCTTCATCGTCCTGATTACTCGCACTCTCATTGTTCCCTGCAGGATTTGTCGATTCTTCTTGAGGTGCAGATGAAATTGTAATACCAGGAGGCAGAGGCTCTTCAACCTCGAGCATTGTTACTGGTAATTCCTCATCCCCATTATCATTTTGAGTGTCATTGTTATCTACCACTTCGGATTCCTCCTCGTTTTTGATATCTTGTTCAATAACTTCAACGCTTTCTTTTCCATCTGCTTTGTCCGCACCGAAAAGTGCTCGGATTTTAAAACCCATTTTCTTCTGTCCTCTTTTAATGATAAGTCTGGTAATAATCGCACTAACTTATGAATTCTTCAATCAAAACCACCACTCCAGCCGTTATAGCAATCACAGGCACCATTGGCTCCGGAAAATCGACATTCGCTAAGGCTCTAAAAGACCTTGGCTGTCTTATTATCTCAGCAGACACCCTAGCTCGAAAGGTAGTAGAACCAGGCTCTATGGGAATCAAAGGCATACAAGAATTATTCGGCTCAGATGTCATTTCTAATGATGGAATACTCGATCGTAAAAAACTTGGATCAATTATCTTCAACGATCCTGTAAAAAAAGCATCCCTTGAGTCAGTGCTTCACCCACTTATAAGAGATGCATTTAATAAAGAAGCTCAAGATATGTGGGACACTATAATATCAAAAAGTCCCGTTCCATTTATCTTTTATGATATTCCTCTGTATTTTGAGACCAACTACCAACATCCATGGATTAAAAAAGTTATCACAGTCGCAGCCAGTCCTGATGTATGTATCGAACGAATTATTCAAAGAGACGGTCTTACGCGTGAAGAAGCGATTGCGCGGCTTTCAAAACAAATTCCGATTAGTGAGAAAATTAAAAATTCTGATTTTGTGATTGATAATAATGGGGATGCTATCGATTTACTAGAAATAGCTGCACGAAGATTTATTGCAAACTTAAATGAGCATTGTAATAAAAAAAACTAATTACTTCGTAATGCTTAAAATCGAAATCACTTTTCTAAACGTTTGTTAACGATTTCGGAAAGACGATCTTCTACCATTCTTTTGATTACTCCATCCTCTAAAAGCTTTGGATTATTTTTTAACATCGCACGAATGTGAAAAAATTTAAAAAATCCAAGTGGGCTAGGAAAAGGTGTGATGTCAACTTCTGTTTCTACATCAGTAACCAAACATATACCATTTCGGTTTATGCCTAATTGCCTTCGACCCCATTGACTCCTCCAATTTGTTTCAGGCAATTTGTAACAACTGTTTTCAGATTTTGCTAGTTCTTTGAGTGTGTTAAAACTTTCGTTTTCCCCAAGTCCATTCAATATTCCTGAAAGTTTCTTTAATGACTCAAGACTCGTTGCTCTCTTAATTCTTAATTTTTCTTCTTGTTTTTCACCGATGAGAGCATTAGCTAGCAGAATCGATTCACGGTTCTGAATATCTTTGACTATGGTTTTAGTTGGATCGTTTTGTGGTGACATATATGTAAATGTATAGACATCTGCTGAATGTTTGTCATAAAAACGATCGGATGCTTTAAAAAAATACTTGAGGCATTAATTCCAATATTTTCATTTTTTTAAATACCAGGAAGCAGTCTCACCAATACCTTCCTTAAGCGTATGCGTTGGTACATAGGAAAGATGCGATCGAATCTTAGATATATCTGCAAGTGAATGTTGAATATCCCCAATTCTAAAATCAGCAAACGTTGCATCCTTAACATTCTTATTGGTGAGCTTAGAAACTTCTGAAGCAAGGTGCGTATGAAGTTCAAGTAACGTCGTTCGCTCACCAACACCAACATTAAATGCATGATGTTCACTTTTCATTGAAGTAGCATAAAAAGCTGCCCGTATATTTGCCTGTATAACATTTGCTATATAACAAAAGTCTCTCGTTGTTGAGCCATCCCCATTAATCACACAAGAAACACCTTTGACCATAGAATCAATCCACTTCGGGATCACTGCTGCATATGCACCATTTGGATCTTGTCTTTTTCCAAATACGTTAAAATAACGAAGCCCCACCGAAGAGAATCCATATCCGCTTGCAAACACTTGCCCATAGAGCTCATCAGTCCATTTTGTAAGGGCATAAGGTGACAAAAGAGTACCTGTCACGGCTTCTCGCTTTGGCAACTCTTCACTATCGCCATAAACAGAGCTAGACGATGCATAGACAAAACCTTTCACCGCTGCTTCTTTAGCAGCGTAAAGCATATTCAGATGGCCACTAATATTATTTGCATTCCAACGCACAGGATCTTCAAACGACTTAGGAACAGAACCTAGCGCTGCTTGATGAAGTACAAAATCAACACCACTAACAGCTTTTTTACAAATTTCGATATCCGTAATTGTACCGTTTATGAAAGTAAAATTTTTCCAATTATCACTTCCAACGATTTTTTTGACATCTTCAAGATTCGCTTGAAAGCCAGTCTCAAAATCATCAAGCCCAATGACTATCTGATTATGTTGCAGCAAAACTTCTAAAAGATTTGAACCAATAAAACCAGCAACACCTGTAACTAACCAACGATGTTGAGTATGTAAAAGCGATTTGAATAAATCAGAAACGACAGCAGACATTTTTATAGACACCAATATAATAATCCAGTTGGAATTTTTTCTTTAATAAGCATAGATTTGACATCTATCATCACACCATACGGCTTTAAGCGCTTTACAAAATCGCCGATACTCATCGAACGATATTGATCGTGAGATACAGCAAGAATCAATGCATCAAGATTCTCAAGATCTCTTAAAGGATGTAATGAAATTCCATATTCATGAAGCACTTCTTCTTTAGAAACACCATCATCAGATACCATGACTTGTACACCAAATTGCTCTAGTTCTTTTACGATATCCGGAACCCTACTATTTCGTACGTCTGATACATTCTCTTTAAACGTGATACCTAATACTCCAACACGAGCTCCCTTCGGAGGAATCTCTTGCTGAATCATCATCTTTACTAGCTTTTGAGCAACAAACTGACCCATTCCATCATTAATTCGTCGTCCAGAAAGAATTACTTGTGGATGATATCCAAGCTGCTGTGCTTTAGTAGTTAAATAATACGGATCAACGCCAATACAGTGCCCACCGACAAGACCGGGAGTAAATTTTAAGAAATTCCATTTCGTTCCTGCCGCTTGCAATACATCATGTGTGCGAATACCAAGTCGATCAAAAATAATTGAGAGCTCATTCATCAAGGCAATATTGATATCTCGCTGAGTATTTTCGATAACTTTTGCTGCCTCAGCTACTTTTATAGATGCCGCTTTAAAGACACCTGCTTTCACTACTGATGAATAAACGCCAGTCACAATCTCTAACACTTCCGGAGTTTGTCCTGCGACAACTTTGACAATTGTTTCAACCGTATGTTCTTTATCACCAGGATTCATTCTCTCGGGTGAATATCCAAGAAAAAAATCTTTCCCACAGATGAGACCTGATTTTTGCTCTAACCATTTTCCACAAAGGTCTTCGGTAAGCCCTGGATAAACAGTAGACTCAAAAACAACAATATCGTTTTTCTTTAAAACAGATCCAACAAGATCACAAGCAGACTGCAACGGAATTAAGTCTGGTGTATTATTACTATCAACAGGAGTTGGAACTCCAACGATAAAAAAATCAACGGTAGCAAGATCCTTTATTGAGGACGTAACCTTGAGTCTCGTTTGAGATAACTGGTCTTCTAATCCCTCATTCGTAGGGTCGATCCCTTTTTTTATAGCTTCTACTTTTGAAGTATTAATATCAAAGCCAAAAACATTTTTTGCTTCAGTTTTTGACAAGGCAAGGGCTAACGGCAATCCTACGTATCCTAGCCCAATTACTCCTATTGTTCTCATACTGTAATTATTATCCTCTGAAAGCACATAGTAACTAAGTTAATTTTTGGTTACCATAGAGCAATCGATGAAAACTGACATGACATTTCTTGATTTTGTCTTGCTCCTATTAAAAATAGCTGCAGGAATGCTCGTTTTAAAGACATTACTGATGATTTTTGGATTTCCAGGGTATATTCCTATCGTTGATGAAGTTTATAATGCAGTTATCACTCCAATCTTTAAAGCTGGTGGTGTGAGCATCATTCCCGTGCCCAATTATTAATGGAACTTTTTTTATGCTCGAAGGAAGCTGGTCATTCAAACTCTGTTCAATCAAAGGGACTCCTTTAAGGATTCACTTCTCATTTTTACTTTTTTTAAGTTGGATCGTTTTCTCAACCCAACAAGCAGCCGGATGGAATAGCGCTTTTATTGAAGGCATATTTTTTCTTAGTATTTTTCTTTGTGTTTTACTTCACGAACTTGGTCATGTTTTTGCCGCTCGTTTTTTTAGTATAAGTACTAAAGATATTACTCTGTATCCTTTCGGCGGAATCGCAATGCTTGAGTCCGCTCCAAAAGAGAAACAAGAATTATTGATTGCCCTTGCAGGACCAGCAGTTAACGTCATTATTGCTTTAGCAATTTGGATAACGAGACTCCATGACATGCATCCACTGATTCAATCTATTTTTGAGATCAACATCTCGTTAGCAGTATTCAATATGATTCCTGCCCTTCCTATGGATGGAGGGCGTGTTATTCGATCTATTCTTGTAATGATGAAAGTGAAAAATGCAACTTCAATCTGCACCAAGCTCAGTCAAGGATGCTCCGTTTTAATGGGAATTGCTGGAATCTATTTTGGTTCGGCGATGCTTTGCATTATAGCTGGACTTGTTTTTTTTGGTGCTCTCCAAGAAAGCTTTGCGGCACACACCCAGTCAGTCGCAATCGGTCGCTTTACAAAGGATTTTTTAATTGAAAAAGACAAACTGTATTGCTTTAACCATGGAACAACCTTGAGCGACGCTCTTCCTATTGTTATGAAAGCAATTCAAGATCACTTTCCTGTGCTTTATCACAATAAGCTGATGGGGCTTATCGACCGCTCCACATTGATTCAAACTGCAACAAGTGACCCCGATGATCAATACCTTTCAAGTTTCATGTCTAGGGAAGTTATTACAACCATGGCAGACCGCCCTCTCCTAGAAACACTGACACTCGCTGCAAAACATCAACTTTCAATTATATCTGTTGTCGATGCAGAGCAACAATTTCTTGGGTTTTTAATTCCTTCACATGTTTCTGATTTTATGGCTGTTGATACCATACGAGAAGATCAAAGAAATTTCCAAGCTCAAATTGATCCTGAAGATCTGATGTAGACAGAGAATGCGACGGTGAACGATTTTCTTTCTCATACATTACACTTTCTCATATTCTCTGTGATTGGCACTTTGCCAATCTCTATGAGACGTTGGCTCGGAAACACTTTGGGTCGTATTGTTCCTTTTTTTGTTCCAAAAGATAGGCTCATAGCTTCATTACAACTTCAACGTTTTCTGCAACTCTCAGAGCGTGAAGCTTCAATGGTAATCAAAAAAATCTTCCAACATGTTGCTACTAATCTTTTTATTTCCATCAATACAAAAGAGCTCATTAATTCTGTGGAAGTCGTGTGGGAATCTGAATCAGGCGTAACAAAAGAAGAGATTTTATCTATTACTACCCCAATTCTTGCTTTAACAGGGCACGTTGGAAACTGGGATCTGTTAGGTGCATATTGCGCTTCACTTGGACTACCTGTTTCTACGATAGGCAGAAAAGCACGATCCCCGATTTTACAACCTATTCTTTCAACACTCAGGTCAAGAAATGGAATCACTACAATCTGGAGGGAAGATCCAAAAAGTCCAAAACAAATTATTCAAGCTTTAAAAAATCGAATCGTTCTTGCTGCTTTAATTGATCAAGATACAACTGTGAGAAGTGATTTCATTCCATTTTTTTCTTTGCCAGTTAAAACACCAAGCGGTCTTTTTGAACTCTCAAAAAAATGCGGTGCGTTCATTGTATCTGCATTTCTTATTGAACTATCCGACCGTCGTTACCTTTTATCAATTGAACGCATTCCGAAAACACTTACTGAAGTTGAAGCGCTGACGCTCTATCACCAACATCTCGAAAAAGTAATTCGAAAATCCCCTCATCAATGGGCGTGGTTTCATAAACGTTGGCGTTCTTCTCCAGACGGCATTACTCTTGGAACAAAAGCATATATTAAGAAATTAACCGTTGAACTAGAAAAACGTACAATGCAAAATGCCATCTCACTTTTTTTATCATGCTCTCTTATTTTTTCATCTTTGAGTGGCTGTTTATTTTCAAGCCAAGAGCCAATACTCGCTAAAGCTGAACAGCTCCGATCTGAACAAAATTTCGAACAAGCGATCTCACTGTACCAAGAACACATTGAAAAAAGGCTTAGATTTCATGACCGCGAAGACTGGGAGAATCCCTATTTCTATGAGCTTATTATTGGCGATATTTACCTAGAACAAGGAAAGCTTTCTGAGGCTCATAAAGCCTATATTTCAGCCAAATCCCATAATGTTGACCATGAGCTATTTCTCGATCGAATACGTCAGCTAGCTTCAAAATATGAAGAGAGAAAAGACTTTCAGGTCGCTCTTGAACTATTGAAACCTTATGCCAATGAGGATCCGATACTTATTAATTCCCAATTAGACAGGATTAGTAAGGCTTTGGTTGATAAGAAATAAATCTATTTCTTGGAAGGTTATCTCTTTAAAGTATCATCACCTTGTAATGGACAGCCACCTCTTTTCATTGGTAATGACAATGCAATTAGAAAAAGACCTTCCTGACAAAGAAAAAGATTTCAGTGATATTTTTTAGCAGTGACAAGGTAAAAAGAATCATAATCAGAAAATTTTACGTCACGAGATATGTTAATAAAACCAATTTCTCTTAGTATCTTCTCGATATCTTCCGATAAAGGTCTTAGAATTGTATTATCAGATTTTCTAAAAGCGATTCTCGACAAGACAAGCATAACACAGTTCTTTACAGCCAACTGTGGCAAGAGAATTTCGCGAAAATATTTATTTGCCTCTGATGTTGTAAGTGAAATGGGTAAAAGTTGAAAATCAAAGTTGTGGTAATATTTAATTGGAGATCTTAGAAAGCTTTGAAAATATTTATCTTGAATTTTTGATGGATCTTGCAGCTCAATAAATCCAGTATTTACATAAAGGTCACACTCCATAGGTAAAGTCTCTTTGATTCTACTAACAGTTTTGAACCAAGTATCACCTTCATTGCGATTTCTCGCTAAAAAATCCAAGCCACTGATGGAACATAAAAAAATAAAAATACAGCGGAGCATCAGAGGTTTTTTTAGCCAGTCGTCTACAGCTGCCACCCCAAATGCACCAAAAAGAGCAGCAATTTGGTAATATCTTGTTAGGAATAGCGTCGCATTAAGAACATGAGATAAGACGAATAGAGCGAAGTACAAAAAGAATACTGTAGCAACACTGAACAGAATTATAGGTATTGTCTTGTTGACGTTATCTAGACCATTCCGAGGATGTTTAAGACCTATTGATAATCTTAATATTAATAGAGTCAAGAGGACCAAGCCAATAGAAGATGTAAAAACAAAATCGCTTATAAAAACAACCAGACTTGGAGATGCCATATAGGACATAGCATTGAATTTTTGAAAATGTTCTGGTCGCGCTAAGAGCGAAGTCGCTACTACAATCAAAATACTACAAGCGCAAATGAGTCCCCATACAATAGACCTGAAAGTTTTGTGCCGAGAATCCGAAGTAAGGAATACAAAACCTAACGTGCATGGGATTGCTAAACAATATAAATAGTGTGTAAACC
This sequence comes from Bdellovibrionota bacterium, assembly GCA_044356295.1. Classification (GTDB taxonomy): domain Bacteria; phylum Bdellovibrionota_C; class UBA2361; order UBA2361; family JBIKWN01; genus JBIKWN01. Next base: position 2,742 of record JBIKWN010000033.1, on the reverse strand, counting down.
CAAGGAGGATGGAAAGACAAAATCCAAAGAATGGGAAAACATTGCCCCCTTTTCGACCAAACTGTATTGCACATAAAATTATGAGACATAATATGAAGTTTGCTAATACGTAAGGTCGTGCAAAAAACTCACAACCGAATACACAAGGAGTTATTATAAAAAATAGTGCAGCACGTACTCCTAGATCTTTGCTATCCAGGATTCGTCCACATTCTACTATGAGCTTAAGAGTGATAAGTGTAATAAGTAGGGAGAGTCCCCTCATCGAGGTTACTGATTCACCAAATATTTTATTCCAGAAAGAGAGTAACAGAAAATATAATGGACCTTGTCCCTGACCGGATAATGTCTGCGATATCACTTCAGAATAAGATCCCTGTGCTAATCCCCATGACCCTAATTCATCAATTAACAGCGGAACATTGAAAACAGTAAAGAACGAAGTCCCAATGGCCAAAAATACTACTAGGTAAAAAGGAAGCGTTTTATCTGTCATGAGCGAATTACGAAGCTTTATATATATCTAAGAAAAATCAGTGACGCTACCCGTTTATAGTCTTCAAAATTGACTTGTATGCCCAAATAATTAGGTAGATTTTGATGAGGCATTGGACCAATGTATTTAAGTTAAGAACTTAAGTACCGTGACCTTGAGCGTAGGGCTGAGCGTGAGCTTCAATTATTTGGGTCACGCTCAGGCGCACGCTCAAGGTCACGGAATAGAGATACCTTAACTTAACACCATTGAGGCATTAGACCCCCCAATTAATTTTTAGTATCCCCACAATATATGCTACAATCCCATCAAATGAAGGGTTTACTCACCATTCAACATAAACGCCAACGTGGTCTTTCTCTACTAGAAATCATAGTAGTACTCACCCTCATCCTAGGATTGGTCAAGCTTACCATCCCAAATATCCAGAAACTTCTCACTCGCTCGGCGAACAGAACTGCGCTGACAACCTATGCGAATATCAAAGAATCTCTTCCATCCGGTCAAGATCTTTCTCAACCAGTAGTCCTCTTTGCACAAGAACAAACAAACTCAATACCATTCCCGCCGCTTTCAAAAATTGAAGTGCCTCAAACAGTGCGCCTCAATTATTTTCTAAATTTACCTCGTCGAGATGCTCCTTCAATTCTTACTTTTGAAGTTGAGTCTTTAAACGGTGATAGATTTTATCGATTTACTTCCATAGATGGAAATATTCTTGAACAAGTAGTGAGGAAACCACTATGAATGATTCAATAGATCCGAGACTAATTAAAACAATCCGAGTCAATCAACTTGCACCAACTTTACAGAATATCGAAGCAAGTATGTTTACAAAATATTCTTTCATTCAACGAGAAGGTCAATCTCAGCGCGGCATCTCTCGATTGCTTTCAAGTGACCTTTTTAGAGCCCTACTTTTATTGACCATTATTAATGCTGCTGCATTTATCTATTTAACATTATTTATTGAAGACCGAACCCTGACACAGAGCCAATCAATTTCTATGCTTGAGGATTTTTATCCAACTACTTCGCCTGAGGCATCGGTACTCTCTGATATTGCAAACCTACACGGCACTTTTAAAAATAAAGAATCAATTCAGCTTGATGCCATTCGTCACAAACTACTCTCTTTTATATCCCCTGAGCAGGAACTTATTGTGGGCGGATCAACTCCTCTATTACAGTTTGAGAAAAAAAATGGGGGACTCATATGGCTCGGAAAACCATAATACGATCCAATGAACGGGGACGTACTGATATATCCTGGTTAGAATCAAAACATACATTCTCTTTCGGAGGATACCGAAACCCCGAGCGCGATCATTTCAGAAGTCTTCGAGTAATTAATGATGATATTGTCTTAGGTGGTGGTGGTTTTGACACTCATCCACATAAGAATATGGAAATTATCACCTATGTACTGTCAGGCGCACTGACCCATAAAGATAGCCTTGGCAGTGAAGAGATACTTCGTCCAGGCGAGGTACAGCGAATGAGCGCAGGAACAGGGATTTTTCACGGTGAATGGAATGCATCAGAAACTGATCCTGTGCATTTGTTACAAATTTGGATTACTCCACACACGAATGGCGATACACCACGTTACGAACAACGTATAATTTCCCCAAATTCAGAGTGCACACTTTGTATCAGTAGGGATGGTCGAAATAATACGCTTTCGATAAATCAAGATTGCGATATGTTCCAGATTCATCTTGGTGAGGGTAAAACTCATTCTTTAGAAATACCACAAGATGAAGCAGGATTTATTCATCTCATATCTGGAAAAGCCGAAGTCACGTTATCGAGCGACTCAGAAACACTACTAAGCACTGGAGATGCAATTGCATTTGAAGATTGCAAAACTGCCATCATAACGGCAAAAGAGCCAATTCACGCTCTCTTTTTCCAACTGTTGTAAAATCTAATCTCTCGGTATGATCTGACCGTTATGACACACCTACAAACGTTTCTCTCTAATGCTTTTTCCAAAAAAAGTTTTCTCTATTTTCTGCCTATCTCTCTAATGTTTCTGTGGGGATGCGGCTCTGGAGGCGGTGGAAGTGGTGATGGTGGTGGTTTTGTCGGAGCAGCGAAAATCAACTTAACCGTTTCCCCTGGCACAATCGATACAAGTGATCGAGCTCGGGTTACAATAAAAATTAACAATGTAATTGATACGGGTATTGTTCTAAAAGTTAGATACTCAACAAAGCTTTCCTATGCCGCCAATACTGCTA
>JBIKWN010000123.1:0-26427 GCA_044356295.1 Bdellovibrionota bacterium | reverse complement strand
TTACCAATAACAAAGCAAAGATACCACTGTTATTAAAGGGTACTTGGCATGTACCTGGTTCTGGTCTACTTAAAGTAGACGATGACTATATAGACAAACTATGTACTAACTACAAGCAGAATGTTTTAGGACACAATCCGTATGTAACCTTTGGTCATTTAACTGACTCTTTAGAAGAGAACAGTATAGATGGAGAAAGAAAACGAGGAGACCTAGAAGAAATAGTCCTAGAAAATGACGTTGTATATGGTATATATAAATTAAAAGATGAGACGTACAATCTTATTGTTAATGGAGACTATGAATACAGTTCTCCTGAGATCAGGCAAAACTTTAGAGACAAAGCAACAGGTGAATTAAAAGGACCTGTATTACTAAGAACAGCTTTAACTAATTCTCCTTTTATGCCGTTCTCTGACAATAAAATTACACTTTTATCTCAAAGTGCAGACGCCAATGATTCTGATCCTGCACCCTCTTTTTATATTAAATTATCTACTAATATTGAGCAGGTATCTCAACAACCAATGACTACTACTCCCTCTGAAAATAATACTAGTGTAGAAAGTCCAAAGACTGGGGCTCCCTCTTTTGATTTGTCTGCTTTAGAGAGTCTACTGGAAAGACAAGCAGCTACTCTTAGTGAATCTGTAAATGCGCTAAAGACTACCTTTACTACTGAATTAGAGGCTTTAAAGGCTAAGACTGATGGCATTGAAGCAACATTTGCTAAGCGTCTAGAGAATGTTACTAAAGAGATTAAAGACAAAGCTGAACAGATTGAAGCTACTAGCCAATATGTAACTCTATTATCTTCAAGTGAAAAGGCAGCACGATTAAACCAAAAGCTAAATACTTTATTTACTGATTACGGTGTAGCTCCTAGCGCTCTTAAATATGCAAAAGATCTAATTCAAGGCGCTCCGGATGAAGTTATTAAACTGTCTGTAAATGGCCAAGAAACTGTGGCTTCTTTAGAAGATAGAATTGTAGAGCTTATCAAGCTTAGTGCTAATGCTGTTCCTTCTTCCAGTCAATTGGGTACTCCTACGCCAGGTGAGCAGCAGGGCTATATGAAGAATCTAATTGCTAAGAACCGAGAAGCTGCTACTAAGAAAGCTGGCAAGTAATACATACATATATTCACTTTCTATTTACAATAAATAAATGACTTTACAACAGATTCCTCCTTTTAATATGGATGCTTACGCTTCTCCTTGGGAGACTGTAAGTACTAGCGAAAAGCCAGGAGTACCTACTTATCTTGAACTAGCTAAGAGTTTTCTTCCTATTGTAGGCATTACGCCACTGACAGAACTATTTCCTGAGCAGTACATTAAACAGCCAATAGTTGCTATTGAACAGAGATTTGAGACTACTGGCACAATGTTTACTCCTGTTAAGTTTGGTCAGCCTGACCAGTTCTTAGGGATGGGCAATTATACTACGCAACGTAGATACATTCAACCTGTCTTCTTAAGAGGTTCTCAGTATATTAGTTGGGGTGACGCAAACATTAGAATTAAAGATGGCACTCTAAATGACTTTGAAGATCCAGAACAGTATGTATCTGAGCAGATTAAAAAGCTTGTAACTGCTCATAACTTAACTTGGGACGTGTACAGAGGATTAACGTTACTAGGTGGTATTCAGTATACAGACCCTAGAAGCGGTCAGAGTGTATCTGTAAGTAGTCAGATTCCTGCTCATAACTATTGGCACTTTAACAATGTAAATGGTTATAGAGGTAGAAATGAAGCTAATCTATTTAGAAGCTTAATTGACTATAACACTCCTCAAGCTAGTACTTCTGGTGTGCCTTGGACTGAACCAGATGCTGCAATTATTAGCTGTATTCAAAAGTTTGTGTATTGGTTCCTTACTACCAACAAGACTAAGGTTACTGCTATGTATATGCATCCAGATCTAAAGCAGATTATTAGTGAAAACAATGAGATCAAGCTAAAGACTGGCGGCATTATTCCTAGAATGGGCGCTAGAACGGGAGACAGAACTATCTTTACTGGGGGTTCTGGTGGCGGCTTAAATATTGAATCTGATTTGATTAATCAGGCTTCTCTTAACTCTATTGGTATTGGGCCTGAAGGTCTTATGGCTATTGCTGGCATACCTATCAAAACCATTGAAACGCATTATAGAGATCCTCAAGATGGTGTTAAGAAGTTCTTGATGCCGCGCAATAAGGTTATCTTTGTATCAGAGACTGATACTCAGGGCAACTATGAAGCTCCAGGTAGAACTCAGTTCTGCGTATCTGAGGAAATGGGCGGTGAACCTGGGCTGTGGATGCGTGAACAAAGACAGACAGTTATTCCTGCTGCTCCTGGTATTACTATTCAAATGGGTAATTCTGGTCTTCCTTACTTGTTGTATCCACATCGCGTAGCTCACATGACTGTGGCTAACATCGCAGACATCAACGTCCGTTTGGGTGTAGTTGGTGATTTGGGTTATGGTAACCTATAAGCCTTCTGTTGTTAGATTAATAAGTTCTCTTCAATTACACAAATAACAAATGCTGTATCAAGTACATCAAGTTTTTAAAGGCGGTAGAAACGCTGGAGGTCTAAAGACCTATAATCAAATCAGCGTTATTGATAAACCTACCGCCGCTATCTCAGGAACTACTGTTACCTTTACTAATGGTACTCTTGAAGTTGAGGGCAAAAGCTATGCCTTTCCTGCTAGTTTTGATTTTGCTCCTTATAGTTCTTTGTTGACTGCAGGTAGTCAATACGTATTAAGTGCTGTTGCTTCTTATCTAGAGCCTGCTGATCAAACTGCCGCTATTGCTGCTGGCGTTAATTATGTAGTTAGTCAGACTTCTCTAGGAGAATCTGTACTTAACTACTTTATGAATCCCAATGCAATTAGTGCTATTAATGCTTTAGGTGGTGAAGAGGCAGTAAGAGAAAGAGTAGGGTCAGGTACTGCTACTCCAGCAGATTACACTGCCTTTAACTTGTTCTCTAGTGAAAGAGACAAGTTAGCAGATCCAAGATATACAGGTCAGCCTTTACCTATTAGTGGTGTTAAGTTTGTCTTAACTAAAGTAAGCGCACAGAACAATGCTAGTAAATCTAATGCTTTGGCTACCTACTCTGCAAATGAGTTTGCTAGATTTAGAAATACGCAGGGTGATATTCCTGCAGAGCTTAAGACGTTAACTACTGCTGCTGCTGTAGCTGCTTATGAGACTACTGCTAAGACGTTCTTGTTAAAGCGTATCTTTGGTTATACTTCTCTTAGCAATGCTAATAACAATGTAGATGGCGTTGAGATTGCAACATATAACAGTACTACTGGAGCACTGCTCTTAACTCCCTTTACTAATCCTACTAATATTAGTACTGGTGCTGCCGTAGCAGGATTAACTCATTTTGTAGTGTATGAGTATTACTTCCCCTCTTATATGGAATTGGGTAATACGGGTACTGAAGATAAAGTTCTTCAAGTGTTGACTAATAAGGAGGCTTCTAGTTTAGGCAGAATTAATCCTATTTATCTTGATAATCCTTTTGCTATTCAGCGCTCTGCATTGATGCAGGCTAAAGCTAGACCAGCATTGACTCTATATAATGCGCCTGCAGATTTAGTAAAGGTCACAGTAAGTGGAACTGGTCCAGTAACTCTTACCTCTCTTGTACCTGCATATGATACACTTATTTAGTTCCTATTAAATATTGACTAAATATGCAAGACCCACAAATCAAAGTAAAGGTTATTGCTGACTTCTTGTACAAGGAGGGCGTATATGCTATAGCAGGCACTTACCTCTCCTTTGACATCTATGACAGCTATGAAGTAACGCAATTGTTAGATCTGTACTCACCTAATTATGAGTATAAGGAATACATTGAACTGCCTAATCCTGCTAATTTTCCCTTACATGTAAAGGAGCGCTATGATGATGTGTTTGGCACTGAACTGCGCATAGCAGAAGCATCAGATAGTCTGCCTCCTCTAGAGACACTACCTTATGGTATTAATGAAGACATCTATGCTCCTTTTGCACCATCTCCTGCTGAAAAAGAAGACTATCTACAGTCTTTACAGGCACCTCAATCTCGTCCTCTAGAGATGAATGTTCAAGAGCCCGTCTTTATTGAAGAGCAGTCAGTACAGGAGCAGGTAGATGTACAGTATGTAAAGTATTCTCAGACAACACAAGAATTACTTGCTCTATCAGAGGAACAGTTAAGTTCTCATACTGCTGCTTCTTTAAAGAAGGCACTAGCTGAAGTAAATCCTAACTATGTCTATACAAATAAACAAGCTGCTATTGAACATCTAATGACATATAAGTAGTAATCACAATGAATTTTGCACAAGATATACAGGCAAGTATTGATAGTGCTAACTTTGTTAAACTTGTAAGACCCTTGTGTGTATTGACACAAGGGTCTTCTTTTATAACAGACGATGACATTATCTTTCAAGGTCTAAATCAATTTAATACTATAGGTCTTGTTCTGTCTGCTGCTAAGGATAAGGATAACACAAGACTATTTAAGCTGCCTACTACCTATCAAGCAGTCTTATCTCTTATGATAGACAGTGAGTATAGTAGTGGCCTATTAAATGTAGCTGCGGAATTAACAGCGGCAAACATTATTAGATCTTTACCTCTGAATGCTGATCTAAAGCTTATTGACAGAGGAAAAGAATTAGAGACTAGAGCATATGCCAACTTAGATAGAATTATCTTTCTATATACATCTAGTCAAACAGTTAGTAGTACTACTCAGACTAAGATTAGTACTACTGACTACTTCTTCTTTGCCCCTGCCCTAGATAAGTCTACTATTCCAGCTAATAGCTTTGATGTGGGTCTAGAGACGGAGCCAGTAAAACTTACGGATGTATTGGCACAGACTAGTCTTAGTGTACCCGACAATCAAATTGCCTTTATATACTTTAACGTACTTAAGTCTGAACCAGGAGCGCCTCCTCTACTTAATGAAGGAGTAACTGTCGTTAATAGTGGAGAAACAGTAGAGTCTCTAATATTTAGACTTAGCTCTGACATTAATGATTTATGTGCAAATGTGTATACTATTGGCACTGCAGAATATCCTTATTCCAATCTAATAGCTACTCCAACTAGAACAACAAATAGTGATATTAGCTTAAGTGTAAAGAAGAAAGAACTGTATCCTGCAACTACTACGTTTAAGAATAAGACGGCAAATTTTACTACAGAACTATACTCTGTTTATCTAGAGTTTAGTGCTAGAAGACTATCTACTATAGTAGCAACAGAAGCAATTGTTATTAGACCTATTACTATTCTTAGAGCATCTCTCTTGCCTCTGTATAAAGGCGCATATGATAATAACTCTAGTTATATGATTAATGAGGTAGTAGAGTCTACAGGCACGCTATACAGATCACTGATAAATAACAATACTGCCCCTCTTACAAATACCAATAGTTGGCAGGTAGTTCCTCTTAGCTCCATTGCATATACTAAGTTAGATTTAGTCAATAAGAAGAACAATTATTTATATGACTATATAAATGGTCTAGTTCTAGGCAAATTCTCTACTAACTATTTAAACTATTCAGCATTACAGGATAAGGGGCCCCTATCTAGCATCATAGACGTAACTAAGGGAGTATCTAAATCAACTACTGCTACCGCTACTTCTGCTTCTAGTAAGTTAGATCATAAGATAGAGATAGATACTTTCTACTTTGCTTATGCAGATACTGCTAATCCCTACTGTACAGTAGGGGGCACTATGTACTTTAGAATATCTACTATATCTACTGCTGTTCCTTGGGTACCCATTGCTGTGTCCGTGGGAGACAAAGTAGAAGATATTGCCTTTAAACTGGTTCAAGGCATATTAGAGTATAGAGTCGCAGAAGACACGCACGTTGTAGGCGCTCAAATATACAATAACGCTGTCTACATTAATGCGTATAAAGTAACTAATCCAGAAGTAAAGGTAATAGTTGACTTGAAGTTTGAGGATATACAGGGCATTACAGTAGCAAGCTATTATCATCTGCAGGCTCCAGCATTAACTCAATATAATACTTCTCCACGTTCAGTGGCAGTTACTACTGTACTGCGTATTAATGTAGCTACAAATAATACAGACACAACAATAAAGAAGGGAGTTAGTAGTGCTGAACTAGGAAGTAAAGCAAATACAAAGCTAAGCAGTGTAAAAGACAAGATGAGTATGCTCAGAGATTTAACAGGAGTTCAAAGTGTTTGGAGTAGATCAAATCTGTACTAGTTTTATTAAGGCATTTGCATCTCACCCGCTAGTACTTAGTAATCCAATTACAGACGTTCTTACTAATAGAGTAATTCCTATTACTAATTACAGACTGTATGGGGGAATAGAGACTACCAGCAATGCATTGACGATGGCAGTATATCCAGCGCCATCTCAATCATTAAATGCAAAGTCTCCAGGTAGTCAATCTGCTGCAGTTATATATGAACCCTATTCATTAGGTACTGACTATACTCAGGTAAACTACTTAATTCATATTAGCTTCTACTACAACGTAGTTACTTCAGGATCTAAATCAACGCCTATAGTTATACAAAATATGCCCACTCAATTACCTAGTAACGATGCTGAAATTGTATTAGATAAAAATCAAGACCTCTTGGTATATACAGACGCTTCAATGCATATCTTAAGTCAGTGTATTGAGCTATTAAGGCTAATCATATATGACATTAGAATAGATGATTTAAATACTAAGTTAACCTTATTAAGTTCTGCCTTTATAGGAGGTCAGTGGGAAAAAGATCCCTACTTTAAAGAAGTCTTGACTAGCTGTTTAGTTACCTGTTATTTGCCTAAGTACTCCACTAAACAGTTGTCCATTAACACTATAAATTTACAAGTCTAACTAATTTAACTAAATGAGAATACCTGACGTAATTTTTAATGAACAACCAGCATTAGGTGCTCCTATTAATCTAACAGCATCTAATAGAATTGCAATTGTTGGTGAGTTTACCAGAGGTCCTATTAATACGGTACTACTGTCAGATTTTAAAGACTTTGCTAGAATTTATGGATATGACAATGGTATTGCAAACCTAGCCTTTCAAGCTGCGTATGATCAGGGGGCTAGAGAATTTGGCGTTACTAGAGTAATTGGTTCTAGTGAGCCTGCTAAGGTAAATCTACTTATTGGTGGTACTGCTACTAAGAGCAATATACTTACTCTTAATTTAAAGTTTATTGGGCAGCCAATTAGCTCTACCTATATTGAAACGCCTATTGCATCTACTGGTAGTTATACAGGTACTGCAGACAAGCGCTATGTTTATAACGTAACACATGGTCCTGTGTCTGCTCTAGCCGTATATAATCAGTCTAGTTCTGCCACTACTATTACTTTTAATCCGGCAGACGCAAAGAAGATTGTTGTTGGCTCTACTATTATTAGTAATACTGCTGGAGTTCTGCCTGCAAACACTACGGTAACTAACGTTAATACTACTACTGGAGTGGTTACTCTATCTGCATCTCTATTAACAGGTGCAGCGGGATACAACGTCTTTACTACGTCTAATAAGGCAATTCTTAAGTGGGTTACTCTTGGTGTTGATCAGTACCCAAATAGAAATGTTCTTCCAAGTATTAATTGGGGCACTACTCAGACTGATGTGCCTAGTTATGTAGATACTACTAATACTACTGTTACTGGCGGCTTATTATCTACTGCACTAGACTTAACTACTGATGCGGGTATTTACAAGATAACTGCAGAAGGCGTATCTCTTAAATTTAGTACTACTGGTGTACCTATTGAGTTGTATCCCGGAGATCAATTTACTGTTAGAGTATCTTCTACACAATACAATGTCCCTATTGCAGAATCTGCTACTCCCTCTGACGTTATTAATAATATACAGGATCTAGTCAGTGGAGTTAATCCTATTGGTCAAGTAACACGATTAACTAATGAACAGGGAGCCGGACTATTTCTAGCAGAAAGCATCTTTAATCAGCCTATTGAGTTCTTTGATCTAAATGATCCAGATAGAATTACTATTGCAAGTGGTTATAGCTTCTGGATAGATCTAGAGACACCAGATGGACAAGTAGTAACTACAGGAACTGCGGCTAATAACAGCACTACTCTTACAGTAGCAGATGCAAGTAATATATCTATTAACAGTATTGTCAGTCATGCTAGTATTCCTCAAGGCGCAGTTGTACAGAGTAAATCAGGCAACGTACTTACTCTTAGTCAAGCAACTACTAGCGCTATTACTAATCAATCAATTACCTTCTCTAACATAGATGGTATTAGTTTTAGTAATTACGGCGTAACTAATAAGACGGGCTTCTCTAGCACAACTAATAGTGCGAGAAATGCGTTTAGAACTTTATACAGCTCTGATGGTCAGCCTCTTGTTAGATTTACTGCTATTAGTCCAGGACAATGGGGAAACAACATTGCATTAACAGTTAATAGTACGGGAGCTAGTCGCTTTAACGTAGTAATTGAAGATAAGAATACTAATACGTTAGATACACAGATTGAGTCGTTTGATGTAGACCTATTAACTGACGTAGATGGCAGTGGTAATATTAATTCTATTACTTCTACTTATCTAAAGGCAGACTATTTGCCTGTGACATTAAATCAGCCAAATGCGCTTACTCTATTAAATAGAACTCCACAAAGACTAGCACCAGCTAACGTCTACATTACTGATATAAATGATATTAGACATATTAACTATGTAGGTAATGCTAGACTAAAGAACATCTTTTTAATAAAGGGCTATGACGGTCCTGTTCCCGTAGAAAGGGACTACATTAAAACTATTAACTCTTTGTCAGAACAGCTAGTTAACTTTATTGTAGTAGCTAGTGAATTAGCGGGTGCATCTGATGCTATTAAACAGGCACAAATTACAGTAGCAAATAACAGTAAAGAGTTAGAAGGTAGAAAGATTGCTATTCTAACTTCTAAGAGAAATCTAACTCCTGCTTTAGCTAGAATAGAAACGGCAGCTATTAACACTGAAAGAGCTGTGTATGTTGCAGGTTGGGCTACTTATGGTGGAGATATTAATAATAGATTTGGCGTTCCACTGTCTGCATTCTATGCAGGTAAACTAGCCTCTTTACCGGAGAATATAAGTCCTCATGCAAGAACTTCTGCGGGCTCTATACAGGGAATTATTTCTACTGACCTAGATCAGTACAAATCATTAGCTACTAAGCAGCAATTTATTGATGCAAAAGTAGATATGATTAGTTTAGATACTGCGCTTTCTGGTTACTACGTAGTACAGGGCAGAACGCTTACTAATACTGCTGGAAAGGATAGAATCAATATTGTTAGAGTTAATGACACTATTAGAAAGGATCTGTACTTTAATCTGCAGGCATACAAAGGAGAAAATAATAGTAGAAAGGTAAGAAATATGATTGCTTCTTCTATATCTGCTTATATGAGTTCTATGGCAAGAAGTGGCTACATTGTGAGCTATAGTCAACCTGTAATTGATGAGAGTAATAACTCTACTACTGACTACTACAACGGCAATCTAAACATCAATTTGTCATATACTCCTTTATATCCTATTGATAGAATTGAGATCACTTTGACAAGAGATGTTAGTGGTACAGTCACCTTAGCTTAGTACAAATACATAATACAAATAATATGCCTTTAGACATTTATAAAGCGCCAGTAAATAATACTATTCTTGATCCAATTGCCGGTTTTGATATTGCTGCATGGATGCAAGATAGTGTTACGGGTCAATTAGCTCTCTTTGGAGACTTTCAATCTATTACTCTAACTATTAGAAATAGTACTGAGACTTATTTGCCTTTAGGGACTAGATTCCCCGTATATCTAGATGGTGAAGTCCAGATTGCATTTGTAGTTGAACAGGGTCTAGTAGATCTCAACTTCTTACAAAGAACGTTTGGTGTACAGCAAATGACAAGAGAACAGCTTGTTACTAGATCTCCTAGATTTCAGCTTACCTTTGATGCTAATGCTAATGAATTAGCAGAGACTTATAGAGGTATTAGTGATGGGGGTGGTAAAAGCAATGAGCAGATTATCTACAGAACTGGTGGTACCGTATTTAATCAGTTAGTTGGTGGCGACAATCAAAGCTTTGTTAAGAATCAACTAAAAGGACTTAATGGAGGCAGTGTTGCATATGGTCAACAAAAAGCCGTACCAATTGTTCAAGGCAGATATGAGTTACAGCGCTGTAAGATTGACTCTCTCTCTATTGGTATTATGCCGGGTAGAAGAGTAGTAGCTCAACGCTGGGAAGGAGTAGCTGAAGGTCTAAGATTTATTCCTGAGAGTCTACAGAACTTTAGAACTAACTTTAATGGCTCTTCTTACAATAGAAAGCCAACAGGACCATTTAAGGCGGGTGGTGCTCAGACTCCTAATATCGACTTTCCTTATACTTAATAAATACTCACATAAATAAACATTAAAGCAGGTAGTACTTATATACGACCTGCTTTTTACTAATGCAATACCTTATGGCTAAATATTATACAGAACAAGAATCTATTCCCTGCTTTGCAGTTACGTACGTAACTAACAATAAAACACAGAGATTAATACAGGAAGCTCCTAATAAAACAGCCAGTAAAGCTATTAATGAAGAAGATAAACCATTAGTGTATGCGGGCGTTTATACTACAGCAGATCAGTACAATCAACAACAGGAAGAAACCAGATTAGTAAAAACTATTAAAGTTAATTTATTAGCTTTAACAAGTTCTAGGGATAGAGCTGAAGACGTACAGACAGAGATTAATGAATATAGAAAAGAGCTTGCAGACCTCAGAGCTTTAGCAAGAGCTAGCTTAGCTAATACTATTACTGTTCCTGCTGCAGTAGATAAAGAAATACTGCTTTATTCTAATGTACAGATATGTCCTACATCTAATCCACAGGTGTGGTTCCTTAGAGAAGCAGAAGTAGAAATATCTAGAGATTGGCCCGTGTGCAAAGCTAAGCTTATTATTACCTGTCAATTGGATAGTAAGGGTAATATACCTCCTCTGCCAATAGTACAGAATACTGTTGATAGTTCTAATAAAGTAATAACTAGACCTTTAGCTACTGATGATGAAGTGCGTATATATGCGGGCTATAAGACAGACAGTACTGTGGCCTTAGAAGATTTGGATAATTACCCTTACTCATTTAAATATAGAGACTTTGTAGACGCTAGTACCTTATCTAAAGCAGAGCAGGATACTAAGGCTAATCGTATAAAACAGCTTGAAAAGTGCATAGAAGATAGAAGAAAGTATATTAGAGACGCTCAGGGCTCCTCTGAAAGCAAACAAAAAAAGGAGAAGGACATTACTAGATTTTATCAAGAAATAAATACTTATAATGCAGACATAAAGAAGCTACGTGATGAGTTATCTAATACTACTACTAAGGTAAAAGAGATAACAGCAAACAAACCACTAGCCCCTATCTTTTGGGGCTTTATAGACACTATAGAATTTATAGGAAGTGCTAACTCTGTACAGATAATCTATAATCTGCGTGATAGAAGTAGAATATTGGCAGATACAAAGCTTATTACTTTGCCTTTTATTAATCAAGACAGTAAAGAAAGAGGAGCATTTGAAGGATTAAGACATAAGACTATTGAGGCGGTATATAAAGCGGCTAATGGTGGCATATATCTGGACAATAGCCTTAATAGTGCTGCAGGTATGATGTGGCGCTATGGATTAGATGTAGGTAATATAGTGTCTCTATACGACACTGTATGTACCCCAGGCAGTACAACGGTAGGAGCAGATGGTAAGGCTATTAAGTTTAAGGGAGATAACAATACTCTAATTGACAGGTGTAATAGAATTACTGATCAGGTAAAGAGAATAGATGAGAATCTAAGTGCTTTAGCTAAAGAGCGTATTAAGTTTAGCAATGCTATAGAAGATCCTAATGCATGGATACAAGCAAATGCATTCTTACCAACAGACGTTATTAATCCTGCCAAGTCTAAATATGATCCCCTGTTCCACATATGGACGCTACAGCCTCCATTAGTATCTGGCACTGGACAGACAACTATGCAGATTATTAATAAGAGTCCATTTGAAATACTTACATATTTACAGGTAACTGAGGTAATGCCTATTGACTTTTACTGCTCTCACGTCAATGGACACTTTATATTTGGTCCTAGAGTACTAGATGTTACGGGACTAGAAGATCCAGAAAGAGGTAACAGGACTTACTTCTTCTTTAACTGTATAGACGGTATTCCTGTAGCATATAGAAATCTTATTAAGGATATACGTGTACAAGAGAGCACTATTGGCTCCTTTAATAGATTTACTATTGCTAGTGCAGATTTTAATAATCCCACTAACGCTTCTCTTACTGATCTTGTATCTATTGTAGATATTACTTCTTACGCTCATCAATATAAAAACGTACCAGTAAAGCAGCACATCATTAGTGATCCTAAGATTAAAGATCCTAAGTACAACTTGGATAATAAGGAGGGAGCAGCACAAGCATTAGCTCTTACTAGCGCCTCTATTATGGCTAAGGACAACTTAACTGTTATGTTGAGAATATTGGGAGACGCTAGTATGTGCCCAGGAGAAGCTATAAGAATCTATAACACGGTTCTGCATAGTAAGGATGTGTTTACCTACAGCAAAGACGCAACCTCTCAATCAGTGTTAGGTACCTTATATCAAGAGGTAGATGGTATAAAGAAGAATAAGAGATCTCAAGAGGGCAGTAAGGCTAAGATTGCAGATCTCAGTGCCGTCATTAATAAGATTAGAACTGCAACGGGCGTGTATTCTGATGATACGCAGAAGATATTTCCTATGTACAAGGTAAGAAATATTACTCACTCTTTAAAGGCTACAGGAGCTGACGCAGGTTACACCACAAAGATAGTTGCTATTGCAGACATACTATAGGAGCATATATGCTAGACAATCCACTCTACAATCCTAATGGCTTCTTTACTAATGCTAGAGGTATGCAGGCATTAGACAATACATGGCTATCTTTAGGAGAAATTGTTAATTTAACTTCAGATGGAGAATACCAAAGTCATCTAATACAACGATATGACGTACTAATACATAATACAAATGGTCATATTGCTACGGGCTGTATACCTATTACTTCTTCTTTTACTGGTAATGGAGTAGGAGAATACGCCACTTATAAGGTAGGAGATGCGGTGATTGTTAGTTGTCTATACAATCACTTAGATCATATAGTTATTCTAGGCGCAGTATCTCTTCCAGGTAATATGGATAAGTTGATGGGCGCCAATACTGAGAGAACTAAATTTAGACAGTTACAGGAAGACAATACTTATGCGCCTCAGCCAATACTATCTCCTGATAGAGTACAGAATCCTTCTGCTAATAGAGTAACTGTTACTTCTACTCAACTGGATACGGATGCGTATAGACTTACAGACTTATTAACTTCTAGTACAAATAGAGCTGATCTAGTAAGAGAACAGGCACTTCCTACAGGTATTGATATAGATACGGGCTTAGGTGATAAGGGCAGTTATTACAGAGGAATAAAGTATGACTATGTAAATGGCAGCTACTATCAAATCGCATTAGCAGATAAAGAGGATAAGTGTACTAAGGCTACTAGAGTTGCTGCAGTTGCACTAGATGCTGTAAATAAACTGTCAAAGATTACTAGTTATCCACGTAATAGTAATAGTCTTATTGACGCACAATACAGAGCTGCGCAGCATAGGAAGATACATGAATTAGCATTAAAGACGGCTAAGCAGTGTAATAAGACTTCTTTTGCACAGAAGCAGGCAGTAAAGTCTCTAGATACTAAAAAAGAAGCAGCGCCTACTTCATCTGCATATAAACCTAAAGAGTTGCGGCTCCCTGTTACTAACTCTAAGCCAAGACTTACTCTAACTAGAGAAGAGGTACTTGCCTTCATTAGTTATTTGCAGTGGAATAATAGACTGCCAAAGCAACAAGAGGATACGGCAATTAGACTAATGTATATCTATTATGACTTACCAGAAGCAACGCAAGTTAATCAGTCGTTAGTTGATAAGATATTGGGAGACAGTAGATACGTAGACTATAAGAGGAGTATTAATAAGTAAATGTTTATTGTTGTATTACATCAGACAGAAGAAAGCTCTGACGTATTTCTCAGTACTATACAGACTGCTAGCTATAGCTATCACGCATTCATTAGTACCAATGGCGCTCTTACATACTTAGTTCCTGCTAATAGAGCTGCGGTAGCCTGTGGTAACTGCGAATTAAAAGGTATATCTAATGTAGATGCCAGCTCCTATCAAATATGCCTAGAGTCTATTGATGGATCCCTTAATTCTGCTCAATACATGACGCTTGCATATCTGTTATCTCAATTAGATATAGCCCTGGATAAGGTTTATACGCACGCAGATCTATCTAGTTCTAGTGATTTAAAGAAGCTAGACAGAGTTGAGTTATTTAGAGCATATAACAAGTTCCTACCCAACAAAACTATATATACAGGATTAGAGTAGTTATGGCTAAAGACAAGAATTACTATTTACAGTTATTAAGTAATACTAATGTTGTTGCCTATTTAAATGCAATTAGTCAGATAGAGGCTCCCACTTACTATACGGCTAATGGGGGCTACGTGCATGTGCCTACAAGCGCTGCTCATCCTAATACTATTTTTCAAGGAGGAACTAGTGCTGCGTTTGGTCGTTATCAGTTTATGCCAAGTACATGGAAAGAGATACAGCAAGGCTTAGGTCCTTTAGATATACGCAATCCTAGAGATCAGGATATTGCTGCTTTATATAGAATGGATACTCTTAGAGGTACACTAAATGACGTTATAGCAGGTAACTGTCTAGCAACGTTAGATAGTAATTCTCTGGAGTGGGCAGCAATGCCTAATAGTTCTTCTGGTTTTAGATATAAGAATCAGGGCAGTAAGTATACCGCAGAAAGCTTTTGTAAGTTAGTTGACTCACTAAAGGGCGTTCCTTTACCTGAAGGACCTGCCGTCTCTCTTAGTGCTCTTAGTGGACTAGGTCAAGGATTACGTACTGCTCCTGCTACTGCATTGGATTTAGATCTAGCATTACAGGCAGATATTACCTGTGCCGCTATTAGTGCGGTTGATCTGTATAGAGCTAATTATCAGATAACTAATCCAGGTTGCAAAATATCTAACATAGTTAGACCAGTGACAGGAAGTAGTACTAATGGAGCAGGAGTAGCTAACAGTACCTTAGTAGCTAAAGGTGCCAAGTTTGCAATGCTGGCACAGGGATTTGCTATGTGTTCTAGTTTAAGACTGCCTACTCAAGGAACGTTTACTAGTGGCTTTGGTTGGAGAAATGAGCGTATGCATAATGGTGTAGACATAGCTAATAATGTAGGAACTCCCATATTTGCTAGTAGTAATGGAGTAGTCAATGAGGCGGGTTGGAATGATGGAGGCTATGGTAATAGAGTGGTAATAACTAGTCCAGAAGGTATTCTTACTACCTATAATCATCTAGAAGCTATATTCTGCTCAGTAGGCCAACAGGTAGTAGTAGGTCAGCGTATTGGAGATATGGGCAATACGGGATATAGTACGGGCCCTCATTTGCACTTTGAAATAAAGATTAATGGAGACTTTATTGATCCTGAACAGTGTTTGAGATTTAGATAAATAACATGAACTATACAGATAAGGATATATATAGTCTGTCTACTAGTGAAGAGTACTTCTACTTAGTAACGGCTTATGGTAAATGCGGACTAAGTTTAAATAAGGTATTGCTATACAACTTTTTATTAACTCCTACTTACTATCAAAACAATACTGTCTACTTTGATCATAGAGCATCTATTCTATGCCTACTAATAAGCAGCAATATACGCTCGTATAAGAAGGCAGTAGCACAAGCATTACTACTTAAAGAAGAAGAGGATCTATTACCTCACGCTGATTATTGTAGTAAGAATGATTATAGTGTTTACGAGCTAGTACTGTTAGTAGCTAAACTAAACAATTGGTCTATAAGTAATCCACAGCTACTTGCTATAGAGAAGACACAATACCCGCCTACTACTTTAATCTTTAATACTTACAATGCATTGCAGCAACTTGACACGTATTTAGGCTGTGACATAGCAGAAGAAGTATTTGCTATATATCAACGCTCACACGTATTTAAATAATCATGTATGAATCAATAAACGTCATTCCTATTTCTGTAAAGAACTTAACTGAAGAACAACAAAAGATAATAGTTGATTTAGCTCTATCTATTAATCAGACATACAACAATATTGCCTACTTGTTTGACGTATTTAGTGAAGCAGAAGCAGATATAGGTATTTATTCTCTTGTGTATAATTTAGAACAGATACTAATAGCGCTGAACACTACTAATACTATAGAACCTGACTTATTAGACTTAAGACTTCAGTCAATAGGTACTAAAGAGATGTTGTCTATAGAACAGCACTCTATTCGCATGTTTAATAATGAAGCTACGTGGATAACTAGTTATGGCACTTTAGGTTATTACTTGTCATTTATTACTGCACGTAATGCAAGCTACTTAACTCCTTCTGAGCAGAGTTATTATGGCTGCATATGTCTCCTTAAACTGTATGACTCTTTATATAAGCCTTTATCTCTTGCTTTAACTAAAGAGGAACAAGTAGAAGATGACTTTATATATGACTACATTAGCTATTTAGTCAATCAATTACCCGAAGTAGCTACTTTACTAAGACATTTAAAGATATTTAATAAATACAAACTTAGTAAGTATGGAGCTAATTACTTCTTAGATGAGATACCCGTAGAAGCACCTATACAGTTCTTATTTCAGACGTTATCTATTAATTACTGCTACTACATACAGGACATCTATTTAGCAATACAGGCAGAGGAATTAGTAATACCAGAGATACCACTAGAGGAGACAGTAATAAATCCTCTACGTGCAATGTATACATATAATGACTCTTTAATAGGGCCTGGAGGACTACATACACTAATACTAGTCCTTGCATCTAGTTTAATTAGAAGAGCTCACTACTTATGTCACATAGACTTTATATTGTATGAGAAGCGTATAGATGATCTAATAAGTAAGGCCTGCTCTTTGCTGTACTTTGATAATAAGTACAGTAGCTTAGCAGAAGAAGTAAATAAATTAACTAGTACTACTGTTTTGCAGTATAGGAATAAATGGCTATAAATTTTAACGCTAATTTGCAGTTAGGTAATGCGGTAAAAGAAGGGTTAGCACAGGCAACTAGTAATTCTTCTAAACTGACTCAGTCCTTAGCTAACACTACTTATGACAACTTTCTAGTTCATTCATCTAAAGAGTGGTTATCTACTGTTCAAGCAGTAGGCAGTACAACGGTTAAAGAGGCTAAGTCAACTGCAGACAAATTAAAGGGAGATGCAAAGGAATTAAGTGCTGTAGCAAAAGCGGCACCAAACAGTGATGTATTTCAAGGTCTTGCGGATAGTGTAGGCACAGGACTACAGGACTTAATGCGCAGCAGCATAGATATTATTACTGCGCAAGACTTTACCGGCTCTATTAATACTATTACTAGTGCTGCTGTTACTACTATATCTGGGGCAATTGTCAATGTAAGTGATGTAGGCATGATTAATACGGGGCCCTCCATAACTAATAACAGCAACGTAGTAGTAAATAAGACGAGTACCTCTATTAGTATTGCTGATACTAATTACCGTACTAATGATACAGAAATAACAGTAACTAAGCAGAAGATACTTTCTGCAGAGAATAAGCATACAGTAGCTACAAATACTATATCTGAAGTATCTACCAGCAGTAGAACTACTGCTGTTACTGACTATCAGGTAGTCAGTAGTGACGTGAATCACTATTCCAACAACGCTATTAATGTTGCTAGTAACTCTATGCTGTTGGGCAGTAAAGGCACTACAAGTGTATTAGCTCAACAGGACATAGTTATTGCTGCTGGACAATCATCTCTAGTAGAAGGAACTAGTCAAGCAGTAGGAGATATAAACAGTCAAGTAACTCCTGCTATTGGTAAGTTGTTGCTACAGTCTACTGGTTCTGTTACTACACAGGCAGACGGCACTATAGCGCATATTAGTGATTCTTATGGAGCAAACTCTAACAAGATAGGTTTTGCATCTATTGACTTTGCTTCTAATGCGGTAAATACAACCATTGTTAGTAAGGGACAGTCTGCTCTAATAGGAGACTCTATTACCTATACGGGTAATAGAACTGTAGGTATTAGCGTCAATCCTTTTGGTATATTAGCGGGTACTGGAGTAGCTCCTCTTGTACCTCTATTAACAGAATTGCTGCCTCCTATCAAGATAAATGTACCCAGTCTTCCTGAATTTCCTTTTGGCAGTCTAGCTGACTTTTTAAGCAAGTGTTTACCTAATGTATCTGCAGTAGACACTATTAATCAGGTAGTAGACACAATACGTCAGTCTGATACTTCAGCAAAGACAGAAGTACAGAAGCAAGATGAACACGCATTAGAAGCGCAAGACAGACTTCTTATTTCTCTAGAAGATCCCTTAGTTCCTGTACCCAAGGACTTAAAGACAGATATGCCTATATCTGCATCTAACTCAATACCTACAGCATCAAAAGGACCTAATAAGCCTACTCCCAAAACAAGTATTAAGCCGCAGCCAGTACCAAGAGCAGTAGATAAGATACCTAGTAATAACAAGGAACATACGTTTACGGCTGCAAATGCTGTAGAAGGCGCTGCTCAATTAGGTTTACTGCATAAAGTGTATATAGATAGACCAGAAGACTTCTATACAAACAAGAGTAGACCTACTGTATCCAATGAAGTTGTGCCCTCTATTGAAGCTAAGAATAACCTACAAAGCTCAATTAAGAGTCTTAGCAGTCTGCAGAGATTTGAGGTCATTAACTTCTTTAGTAAGCCGTACAGAAAGAATATTGATGCTAACTACTCAGACTTTATTACAGCATTAGCCCTAGTAGATATAAGTAATGTTGACGTAACTACTAACAATTCTGCTCAAGTTAATACGTTCCTAGCAAATGCTGCTTTAGTAAAAGAGATGCGCACCTTTCTTAATACTAAGAGACCTACTGGTATTGGAGCAGTGTTAAACAGTATTCCCTATACCGTCTTTCCCGCACCTAAAACACCTCCAACTATTGGACAGGGAATTATAGATGTAAGCACTCAAATTGCTCTACAGGCTCAAAATCCTATGGTTGCAGGTCATACTACAGAAAACTGGCTGCAAGGAACAGATGTAAATGTCAATGAACACAGTTTTACGTTTGGAGATGAATTTGGTGCTGCAGACCAAGTAAATATAAATGGATTTACGCAGCTATTAAATAAGCATATAGACGGCATTATAACTGCTTACTTTCCAGATGCAACAGTAGAAAGAGTGTTATCTCTTACTAGAGGTATTATTGAAGGCAACATTAAAGACGTTGGAGACTATGCCAATAGAATTGCTCAGATAGTGGGTGGAGATGCTTCTATGTATGTAGATTATGCATCTCAAGTATACAGTGTATATACAGACGTAGTTAAGAATAGTAATTACAGCTCTCTATTATCTCTTCCCTACGTATCTGAATTGTTAGGTCCTACTGTAACTCCTATTGCTAAGAAGGTCTTAAGTCTAATAGGTAAAAAGGTACAAGATAGAGACATATATGACATTGCTGGCAGCATATTTACTGCACTTACCGGAATAGGTATTCCTTTACTAGATGAGCTAGCAAAGCTATTAGGATGCATTGATTCAATAAAGAGCTCTGCACCCTCTCTACAAAACATATCTAATCCCGTATTACAGGACATAATTGACTATTTGCCTAGAGTTATACAGACTGTACCTAATAAGAACGTATTAAATATAACACCAGATAACTGCGGCATCATATCAGAGTTAAATGCGGATGAGGCGTCAATAAATATTGAGGAGATAGGGCCGCAGTATGTGACATTTAGATTAGCTAATGCAGACCTAATTAAGAATAACTATAAGCCTACTCCCGATACAAACACTCCAGTTAATATTTACTGTGAATTGTTTTTAGATAGAAATACTAATCAGGTATTAAGTCCTTATAAACTGTACAGTCAATTTACTAGTAATGTATTGGAATATAGGGTAGTAGTTAGACAGGATGATGGATTATATATTGCCCGTATTAATAATCCTAATACAGTTCTTGTGCTTGAAACGATAGCTACAGGAGCTCTATATCAATATACTGCCTTAGATCTGGGTAATAGATTAGTTCCTTATCCTTTAGATGCTTATGTACTTTTATAACAAGTATTACTACCTATGTTTATACGTCCAACTCAATATATAGTTAATGGTTTTGCGGTGTACCTGCCCTATTTAAGAAAACAGATAACCAGTATTCTTGTAAGACTATACTACTCTGATATAAATCCAGATCTTGATTGGCTTCAATGTGCCAACAGAAAACTAGTCTATGAAAAAGAA
This sequence comes from Bdellovibrionota bacterium, assembly GCA_044356295.1. Classification (GTDB taxonomy): domain Bacteria; phylum Bdellovibrionota_C; class UBA2361; order UBA2361; family JBIKWN01; genus JBIKWN01. Next base: position 5,865 of record JBIKWN010000123.1, on the reverse strand, counting down.
TCTATTAATAATAATCAAATAATACTTGTTCCTGTAGATCTTGTTAATGGCTTCTACATTCTAGATATTTCATACAAAACAGGAGTAAATATTATGGATAATCAGACAATTACTATTGGCAGAGCTAAAGGAGAGACTAACTTTCATATTAACTTTCCTCAGTCCGCCTACAAACTTATTTAGTAAATACTTATGTATGATATTGCGGCAGACAAAGATCTCATTATTGATGCTACTACGGAAGACTTAGTAATTGAAGACACTCCTAACAACCTTGTTAGAAGAGCAGTAATAACTCCTCTGGGCTATTTAACGTGGGAGTACGATGCTAACAAGTACGTAGATCAGGCTTACGGTAACAGCATATATACTAAGATTGGTGAGAACGTTAATTCTTCTTTATTAGCTGATATGAACTCTGACGTAGATAATGCGCTTAAGTTTGTAGATGTAGTAGTAAAAGAGATACAGACAGTTGTGGATTCACTTAATCAAGTCACTTATATCATTACCTATGCAAACAATCAAACACAGGAGATATTAATTAATGTCTAGAACATTTGAGCAAATAGTTGAAGATATAAGACAGCAATTTAACAATACTAGCCTTGAAAAGGCAGCCTCTAGTTATGGAGTCCTCTATACTCTTATTAGAGGAATGGCGGCTACCTGTTACGCACAAGAACAGGAGATTACCGGTATTGTTAATGCGGGTCTAGTATCTAGTAGTCAGGGCAATGATCTAGATGTGCTTGCTAATACCTACGGACTATCAAGAAGACCAGGTACTAGCTCTTTTGGTACTGTATTAGCTAAAGCAACTAATACTACTAAGTTATTAGTAGGAGCTCAACTACAAAACGTAACTGGCACTATTACTTTAGAGACTACAAAGGAAGTAGTAGTAAGTGCGGATAGAGAAGCATTAGTGCCCGTTACATCTATAACTCAGTCTAGCAACGCTAACTTAGTAGCAGGTACTCCTCTCTATTTTATTAACAGTGATGTTTCTGCTGTTGTTGGGAGTTATAGAGACAATACAAAACAGCTAGTAGGAAATCTGATAGGTGGCTCTTCATCTGAATCAGACGATGCATTAAGAACAAGACTTAATACGTTTATATTTAATAAGGGCCTAGTTAATAAAGACGCTATTATTAGTCAACTACAGAGTTATGTAAATACTATTCATATAGTAGAAAGAAGGCCTGCTCCTGGATACACTACTATATACATAGACACTGCTAATCAGTTAGTCATAGACAAAGTAATTAGCACTGTCAATAACATTAAAGCAGTAGGAGTACTATTTATAGTTAAGTCTTTACAGTATCAACCAGTAGATTTAGATCTAACCGCGTATTTAACTGGAATCACTAGTGACTCTGTATCTACTGTTGTAGACAATATAAAAGCGGCAGTTGAAGAATACTTCTCTTATTTAACTGTAGGAGATAGTGTAGTAGTAGGACAGCTTACTAGTTATGTTACTAGTAAGACGGGGTATACGGTAAGCGTTAATAAGCCTGCAACTACTATTACTCCAATAATTAATGAGTATCTATTAATTCCTAGCGAGGTAGTAGTTAGTGTTAAGTCAAGATAATTCCTACGCTTTTAACAAGGTATTAACTTACCTAGATCAGGGAGGTAATAATATATGGTGGAATGCGTATAAGTCTGGCAATACTACTAGTAAAGTCTCTCTTGTACAGACTAAGCTTGGTCTATCTACCGACTGTATAGAGGATAGCTGTATTCCTATCTGCGATCAGATTATAGAAAATGATGATAAGAAGTATGAGTATGTAAATACGCCGCAGAAGCTTATATATCCTACGTTTAATAGAAGTAATAACGTATTAACTATTACTCTTAATAATCTGCGTCTAAATCCTCAACCGTCAGTAATAACTGATGACTGTATTAATAATGAGTGTATGGATAAATACGGAGCATGGACTACTGCTATTAGCAGTAATGTGTATTATCTAATAGATGATATACCTTACTACTTTATACAGGCTAATGCAGATGATTATGGCTACTCTTATCTGTATCAAGTCTCCGCAATACATATAGAGACAGGAGAAGAGATCTTTATTAGTAAAGAGCAGGGTTTAATAGACAATACAGTTACTGTAGATCTTGACTTACCAGAAAGCTTTTCTGCAGTTATTACTATTACTAAGTTTAATTTAGTAGAGATAGTTAGTACGTATAGATTTGTTGAGCGCCCTTTATACCTAAGAAGTAACTGGGAGACAAACATTCCTTGGACAGTACGTCTTTATGATACGGAGAATATTTTATGGTCTATTATTTATCTTCTGCTTACGGATGTAGATATATCTTTGCCGCAGCAGTTAGTACTGTATAAGGATAGAAATAGATTAGCAGACATACTGCTACTAACTATAAATGATATAGCGGCATACAATACCATACGTCATAGCTATGTTAAGACGGCTACAGCTCCTATTGAATATACGCAGCTTGTGGACGATAAGAGCAACTGGATAAGCAACTTAGTAACTTCTCCTAATGTATTAGGCACGACTAACTACACAACAGAAGAATTACCTGACATAACTATTCAGTTGTTATCCTTCTTAGCTCTTATACTTGCTAAGCAAGAAGTAAACGCAGTAATAGATACGATTAACGCTATTACTACTAGAAGTCTAAAGAACAGCTTTATTAAGTTAATTGCGTATACGGAGCTATATGTAAATACTAATGATGTTACGTACTTATCTCTTGCTACAACACTAATCAAATACATAAAGTACTGTTTTTATCATGACGGTGTATTTCTTGAAAGCCTTAACAATCCTGTAGTAACTACAGAATCTACTGTATATGGGGACCTATTTACTAAGTACGTATATAACATAGATGTTGACACTAAAAAGTATTTAGGTCAGCTATTTAACTACTTATCCTTTACAACACCTTATTATATAAATGCGGATACAGAACTAAGTACGCAGGAGCTTCTATTGTTTAGGCTTATTAATGTAGTATTGCCTAGTTACCTGCGCACTAATAGTCTTATTGTAGATGTACAGAGCATACCTATCTCTTCTTCTAGGCTTACGCATACATTCTATGAATGTTTAGAAATGTATGAACAACAGGTATTCACTACCTTTAAAGCAACTATTCCAGTTAACTATACGTGGCTAAGTGAAGAGACTCCTATACAGGATCTTGTAATACGAGGATTTACTAAGCCTCTTATAGACTTGTACGTACACGCTAGAAGACAGAAAGACATTATTAGTACCAAGACAACACATACGCAGTTATTTAACAGTAACTATCTATTAAACAGAAAGGAGCTTTTAACTACTGCTTTGTCTGTAGACAGCCAAGAGATTAGATCTACTTACTGGTCTGGAGCCTACAGCAACACAGTAGATATTGAGATCTTAGGCTATATAGATGACTACATTAAACAGCAGCTAAAGACTATTGAAGTTGTTGGTATTCCTGTAAATGTAGTTAGCGGCATAGAAATGCCTTTGTACAATGATTTTGACATCTGTTTTGACATAGTTAAATTAGAAGACTATAGATGCCAGGTAGACGTAAATGGTCAGTTAATACTTAGAACTGATGGGCAATGTGCCTTAGCTCTTGTTGTAAAGAAAGAACTACTTCAGTAGGAGATCCTATTACACAGGAGACAGACTTATTAGACTCTCTACTTATTGAATAAACGGTTTATATTATATGCAGACAAACATAACAGATCTACCAATACTTACCTCATTAAGCGGCACTACTTATTTCCCTGTAGAGGACACTAACAACAATGAGACTAAGGCAGTCTCTTTTACTACGCTTCTAGCAAATGTACCACCTCGTACTAAGCTCTATTTAAATGGAGTATTAGACGGAACTTACGGCGCTATAAATGTTGTAGCAGGTAATAATATTAATGTAAGTACTACTGATAGTGGTGTATACAGAACGCTGTTAATATCCAGCACAATACCCAATCCTTTAACTATTACTAATGTGGGGTCTGGTGCATCTCTATACAAAAACTACAGTGGAGGTACTTACAACTTAAAGACCATAGTTGCAGGCACTAATATTGGCATCTCCTCTGATGTAAACACTATAACCATATCTAATACTGCACCTGGAGAAGCTAATACTGCTTCTAGTGTAGGCACGGGTATTGCTATATACAAGGAGAAAGTAGGAGCAGACTTACGCTTTAAGTCTCTAGTAGCAGGTAACAATATTACCTTAGACACGACTAACAGCAATCAAATAGTAATTAATGCTAGTGCCGGAATTAATACTGTAGTTGGTCAAAACGTAGGGGTAGGTACTGGGCGCATATACGTTAACAATGTAGCTTCTACTTTACGTTTTAAGAGTATTAAGGCGGGTACCAACATTCTTATATCAGACTCTGCTTCTGAGATAACTATTAGTGCGGTAGGTACAGGCAATGGAGTTGGACTAACTAACGCTAATGATGTAGGCAGTACTTTATATAATGGCTTAGGTCAAATTAAGAGAATTAGTGCGGGTAGTGGCGTAACTATTACAGACAGTGAAACAAGTCTTACTATTGCTTCTACTTCAACTAATCAGCTTAGCAATATAGGAGCAGGCCGCCCAATATACAAATCTTTTAATGCTGTTACGGACAAGTACGAGCTTAGAACACTTAGAGGATTAGATGGTATTACGGTTGAATCTAATGATACTGAGGTACTTATTAGAGGCAATAGCAGTACAGTAATTGCTTCTACGGGTACTACTAATAGTCTTATAGCTTCTCAAGCTAATAACGTTACTACTCTAAAAGTAATTAACGTAGCAAATACTAACGTAGCAACTATTCAAAATAACACTAACAATCTAACCTTAACTATCTTAAACGACGCTAACTTTTGGAATGCCAATAGATTAAATGGAATACCTATTACGATTGACTCACAAGTTCCTGATCAAGAGTCTACTTTAGTCTATAGAGGAACTGACTATGTACCTGGCACTCCTAATAACCTTGTACCTAGATTCTTAACAGCACAAGGCTTTGGTCAAGTAATACCAGTAAATGGACAGGTATTTATTCCAGTGCAAGCAAATACGTGGGCTCCTATTACAGTCAGCCATAATCAACCTTTACTTAACTTCTTTGCTATTTATGTTGATGGTAATTTATATACAAATAATAGTCTAGTAAACGCCTTTACTAGTTTAGTTCCAGGCTCTCTGTACTACATAAATAACAGCAATACAAGCATCACTACTACTGCAGGATTATTAGTAGCAGGCATAGCATTAAACAGCACTACTTTATGGTTTAAGCCTTATGTTGCGTAGCATTATAATTGTTGGAGGAGGGCCTAGAGGATTAGCAGTAGCTATTGAGGCGCTGCCCTATATTGATCAAATATACATAGTAGACTCTAAACCTGGCGCTACATGGTCTGCTACTTCTACCGTAGCAGACTTTGAATTGCGCAGCCCAGTCTCCTTTGATCTAGTAACGTATAGTGCTAATAATAGACATTATTCTCTAAGCAATTATTTGTACACAGAGGACATGTTTACCACGGATCAATTAGCTATAGAAACAGATCCACGCCGCATAAAGAGATCTCAGATGTTTGGCTATCTGTGTTGGGTAAAACAAAAGTTGCAGCAAGAAGGAGTTCAATTCTTGTATGATGATGTGCTTGATATAAGAGATGGTCAAGTACATTTAAAGCAGGGCGCCATTATTACTGCTGACAATATAGTACTAGCACAAGGAACAAAGGAGAGAGATACTCCTAGTTATCTGCTGCCATATAAACCGGTATCTAATCTAGATATATTAAATAAGGACTA
>JBIKWN010000124.1:0-7835 GCA_044356295.1 Bdellovibrionota bacterium | reverse complement strand
TCTTCTGTACTGTCTAGAGAGAGATCTACCGCATTATTTACTACGGCTAAAGCATTCACATTATCTCTAAAATCACTATCAAACTTAGTAGATACTGCTGCCTGTTCAAACACCGCTCTATTAATAAATACTACGCCCATTTCATCAGTAACAAATGGATCATTACCATTAATGCCTAAATAACCTGGACTAGTGCCTACACCAAGATTATACATACCCATGTTTGCACTGCCTAAATAAGAAGATATTTGTTCTTGCCCTCTATAAGCAGCAAAAGCCTTTGTATGTTGTCTAGGTACACTAGCTCCTACGATGTTACCACTGGCAATAGCTAGCATCTGATAGGCGCTTAGATCACTAACATTTCCCAGCTTAGCTTTAATACTTCTTACTTTACCCTCTAACGTATCTGCATCTCTAGTGACCGCATTAACAAATGTACCAATAGAGCTTCCATATTCAGTAGCAAAAGTACTGCCAAGCTTATTACTGATGTAGTTCCAGGTAGGCTCAATTATTTGACTTGTAAGATTCTTACTATCTACTGCTACTTTAGTAATGCCCATAGCAATAAGAGCAAAGTTCTTCTTCTGCATTGCTCTATACATGTCATATCTTATATCCTGCCTATCTTTAAACGAGCCCATACTAAACACGCTTCTAGCAAACTTACCCATTTCTCCTACTTCTTGGTTCTGTTCACTGTCAAAGCTTCTATTAGTACGTCCATTAACATCTAAGTGATTTACATGCAGTAAGTATGCCTGATCTAGTACTACTCTCATACTTAGATCTCCTACGTACTTACTCTTAAGCAGCTCTAGACTATTATCTGAATTTAGTTCAGCAGTGCCATACATGTAATCAATAGTAGCCTTTAATGTATACATAATGTCAGTGGCATACTTGACATTATTCTGTCTGCTTCTAGTTCTTTCTTGATCCTTCTGAGCTGCTAATACCTGGTTATACATAATGGCAGACACATACTTCTTATACGCATTCTTACCATCAGCAGCTAAATCATCTGGATTAAAGGAATTGGCTAAACCTCTAATACCTGTGGCTACATTTTGTTGTTTATCTATTAAGGCTTTTATGCCTTCAATTATTCCTTTGCTATCTACAGTTCCTCTAAGTCCTTTTTGTGTTTCCCAATGATCTTCACTTAACTTAGTTATTCTTTTCCTTATTTCCTCATCCACGCCTACTTCATTTACTATTCTATCCCTCTGTCTCTTAGTTCTAATAACATCTTCATTCCTATGAAACATTACAAACGTCTCAAAGTTTGAACCTGCTTTAAATACAGAATCACCTACAGGACTAGTTAAGTTAATACTGCCTAATACTGCAGCTTGATCAGTTATGTACACCTTTCTATGATGAGCAGGGCCTGCCAGCTTTACTTCAAATATCTTATCTACGGCTTCAGTTAAAGCATCACCTTTAGGCATACCATCTATCTTACTTAACTCCTTCTTTATCGTCTCCTTAAGTAGCTGCAGCTTAGCTACCTCAATGATATTAGGACCAAAGATACTGCTGCCTGTAGCATCTTCTCCAGGTATAGGAGAGCCAACAATAAACTTTAATCTAAAGTCTAGATTAGGTTTACCTCCTCTACCATATAGCACTTCTCTAAATACCTTACTAGCTACAACATCGCTTATTGACTTGTTTTGAAATTGGAACGTATCAATAGTAATAAAGTCCTTTGCGCCTTCAAACATAGCAACAAACGGTAATATACCAGGTCTAGTCTGATACATTACATTATCAATTATCTTAGAGGCATGTTGTGTATAACTATTATCTATAGAGCTGTCTATTCTACTAGTTAATCTCTTTGTTCTGCTTACGCCTCCATTAGTTAGTTCATTAGTCATAGATCTAAGACGTATAAAGTCCAGATCACTAATAGTACTACCCGCAGAACTATTTACATTATTAAAGCGGGCATTTAATTGAGCTGTAGATAATCCCTTATTCTTACTTATAGGGACAATACCTTCTCCAAATAAATCCGCATACACTAATCTATCTAATGTCTCCTGTCCTCTTGAGCGCATAGATTCATTAGCATTAGCTCCCTGCTTAGGTTTAGAGTAATCAAACTCTGCAAAGGCAGACATATAGTTATAAGCTTGACTAGAGTAATAGTTATCTGGATTAGCAGGTAAATAATTACTATCCTTACTTAATACGCTACCAAATATGTTCTCAAACACTACCTGACTAGCATAAGCCTTACTAGTACTTGGATCTATTCTATACGCGTCTCCAATAATACTCTTTAACGCATTTCTACTGTCCTTTAACTGATAACTAATATTATTATCAAACTCACTAAATACAGTTCCAGTTACCACATCTGCAACGCCCCTACTCAATGCATTCTCATATGCACTCCTTACCTTTACTCCATTTGCATTTGTAGTGTAGTCAAATATGCCGCCACTTGCTACATCATTGGTAACGTGTAAAGCTCTTTCCCAATCACTAACAGTAAAGTCAGTTCTCTTAAAGCCATCTGCCATTACGTAGTTAAGATTGTACTCTACTGCTACAGCTAAAGCACTTCTCTTTCCTAACGTATACTCACTACCAAGTCCAGACGCTATATTCATGCGCTGTTCTTGATGATACTCTGTATTAGAAAAGTAACCTGCCATAATCTGCCTACTTTATATAACTGCGTAAAGACTACTTGTGTAATAATAATAATACTAGTCTAATAACTAGCAGCTAATGTGTACTGAATAGTAAGCACAACATAACATTACATTGTCTAAACATGAGTAACAGTACCGTATTTGAATTGCCTTTGCCTTCTAGCACTGTAATTACCTTTAGAATGCCAAAGTACAGAGATAGACAGATTGCTACTAAGCGCTGGAAGTTAAACCAATCTGAAGTAGGTTATGCCTTAGAAGAACTACTTGCATTCTCTATGCTATTAACTATTAATGGTGTTCCGGTAGCTCCTAATGAGCAGATGGACATTATTGCTCAAGTAGATGACTGGGACTTAAAAGATCTAAGTTATTACATGGAAGTATTCTTTGCAATGGCCTTTACTGATGACACACAAAAGCAAAGAGCACAGGAGCAAGCTCGTGCATTGTTGGAGGGAAAGTCTTTGGTGAAAACAGTGGCCTCACCTACTACTTCAGCCCCTATTACAGCTATAACCGCATAACTGACTTAGCTATTCATTTAGCAGAACTGTATAAAGTACCAACAGTAATTACAAGGAAGGGTATATCTAATCACGATATTTCTTACAGTGATAAATACTACTTAGATATACCTATTGATGAAGACTTTGTAATACAACGCCACAACTCTTTTGAGTTTTGGGCTAATGAGTACTTAAAAGCTTATAATTTAAATAATTACATACAAATAAGCAGAACATGTAACTTACCGTATGGTAATGACTGGTTAGATCTAGATGAAGTTGAAATGCGCGCTCTTGAAATAGCTGTACATAACTTTAACTTAGAAGTTAATAAGATGCAGCAGAAGAAAGAGGAAGAGATAAAGAAGCAGTTAGAAGATCAACGGCCATATAGATCTAGCTTTAGTGACGTGCCTCTGCCTAATCTACATTTTAAATAAAGCATAATAATACTTAGTTCTTCTAAATGAATAGTACTACTAAACCGCAGCCATCTACTAATAAAAGTACCTCTGTCACTACTAAGTCTAGCTCTTCTACTGCTAATAAGACTAGCGTTCCTGTTACTAGGTCTCCTGTTTTACTAATGGGAGAGACAAAGAGCAGGCCTAAGATATATAAGCAGTTAGGTCGTGCTACTTCTTATGTAAGTGATGGAGATTCTTTGTATGTAAATACAGGTCCTCATCCTTATCAGATAGCAGTATGGGACTACATAAGAAAAAAGGAGCCTATTATTTCTGATGGTCTAGATAAGATGGTCTTATCTATTCTAGCTAAGATAGGTAATTACAGTCATCCTAATAAGAATATAGAGACGTTTGTTAAAGCAAATCTAAGGAATAAGGTTAAAGGATGGATTGAGAATATTGCTTATAGCATGTTGTGGTCTGGTAAATCAGTATCAGAGATTGTATGGGAAAAAAGAGTAGCAACGGATGGAGACATAGGTCAGTTATGGGTTAAAGAGCTTATTAACTATCACACATCTCAAGTACAGATACGTATTAATAGCTTTGGTACGCTTACTCATGGAGAAGCAATACCTGGCAGTCAATTTAATACGGGTATCTGGGTTCCTATGCCACAGAAGCAGCTAATAAAAGACAGCGCACGTCGTCTTTACAAAGTAACTAGAGACTGTACTGGTACTTCTATACGTCTACCAGAAGACAAGGTAATCCTTGTAACTTATAAAGGAGAGGGTAATAATCCTCATGGCACGCCTGCTTTATATGGTGCGGTAGACTATTCTTTATACAAGGAAGCATTTAGAGACATGTATTCTACTGCATTAGATAGATATGGCACGCCTCTAATGTACTTTATAGTTCCGTCTACTCAGACTAGTGAAGACGTAGAGGATGTGGATGGAACAGTTAGAAAGAAGATGTTTAAAGAGTCTCTTGAAGAGGAGATTAAGAATCTTAGTAGCAGCTCCGTTCTTATACTAGAAAGACAGGGCAATAAAGACTCAATAGAGCCAAAGGTAGGCGCCATTACTACTGGTAATAACTTTGGTGATTCATTTATAGCTGCTATTAAGCTAATGGATGAGAACATGCTTCATGCCCTTGGTATACCTAATCTTATTATTAGAGATGAGAATAAAGGTCTTGGTTCTGGAGGTTCTTCTGAGCGCCAACTAGAAATATTTGATATGGCTATAACTCAAATTGCTACAAAGATAGTACAGGCATTACTAGAGCAGATAATTGGTCCTCTTATTAGATATAACTTTAGTATTACAGACGCGCATATTGCTGATGTAGGAGAGTTTGCTATTAAGCCAATGAGATATGTAGATTATGCTTCTTTAGCTACTAGTCTATTAACCCTAACTAGTGCGGGCATTATTAATGCTAGTACTGACCCTAGAGATAAAGCCTTTTTTAGAAATCAGTTGGGCATACCTAATGAAGATGAATACTAATATTTGTACTATATATTTAGATGAAGAGTTAGAGTTAGAGCAGAATAATGCTCAAGTAACTCTTCTAAATACAGCTAACCATACTCCCTCTATTAATGAAGCATCAATAGTGCATATTTACAGTACTAAGACTCTTACAGTACTAAACTTGTGTACTCAAACAAATATGTCATGCTTGCTGCAGGGCCACACTACTACCATTAAAAGCCTTGATACTTTAGATCTAATTAACTATCCAGAGACCTTATGACTATTGCCCATAAAGATGTACCTCTAATAGACAACCATCACCCTTATAGATGGATATTTAATAATGCGTCAGATAGATTAGCTGCATCTACTACAGCAGATGATCTGTATAAAAGAGCATTACAGTTAGACAATGAGACAGAATACATTCTTATATCTAACACGCCAACAAGATGGAAGGAAATAAATACTATTACTTCTGTACCTACTACAGTTATTGCTAGATTAAATCCCAGTCCAGTTATTTCTGTAGTAGAGAACATGTCTATAGATCCTAATTATTCTTGCTTATCCTTGACTAGTACGTCTGCTATTACTCTTATATCTACTCCTAATATTAGATCTGCTACTTATAATGCGCAGGAGCTTACACTCATGTATTTAGGAGACTACTCTATTATGTTTCTATCTAAGAATGATTTACCTGATTCTCAACTGCTTAATGGATTTGTTCTTAACACCTCAAATAGAGTTAAGAAGCTAGTGTTTAGTAAAGTACTAGATCTCTGGCTTTCATACTAGCTAGCTTTAAGCCTAATAAGCCGTAGACGTTTAATACTGTCTACGGCTTATTTAATTAAACCATTATCTTTTGAAGAGCCCTTACCTGTTCTTTTCTAAAGCGTATATACCAATCAACAAACAGTTGATGTTTGCAGGGGGGATAACGATCAGCACATGTACATGTGTTATTGCTTACAAAGTATGGCTCACTATTATTAGGACTAATAACAACGTACGTATTATCTAGCGTATTAATTACTATGTAGCCCTCTATTAACATATGAGCCGCTACATTAGTTTGAAGATGTTCTTCTATGTTATGTACTGCTTTTATCTTGTATTGATCTTCTCCAACTGTATAGTGTATATCTCCTCTTCTTGAACCAGAGTCTACAACCTTTACCTCTTTAATGAACTTCTTATTTACTATTCTTCTTAGATAGTCCGTAGCTACTATATAATTCAGAGGACTTCTCATCTAGTTATCTCCATATAGTTGTTGATTAAACCAATTATACAGATACTCATGATCACTTATTACGTCATAGGCGGATAAGTAATCTTCAGTACACGTTACACAGTGATAGTATGGTATTTTTTTAATAAAAGGGCTATCTACTACTTCTAGTTCTTTTGATGAGACTAATCTACACAACCATATGACTGCACCATTTAGGTTCATACAAATACTCAGTTTATGTGTCTTTAAATTGTAGTACGTATACGATAGTCTTATGTCATTAAAGGTTTGACCACCTTCCTTTAATGCTTCAAATCTTTCAACAAAACTACTATAAGCATGTGAACCATTAACCGTATGTTTAATGTGTCTAGGTCTTAATAGATTACTACACAGACTTTGAATAGTTAACAGATTAAATACAAATAATAAGTCTGCTCTAGACGCATTAGTATTTTCTCCATTAGTAAAAGGAAATATTCTCTTAATAATGCCGTCTTTTTCTAAAGCACTTTGTAGAGTAGAACTGCGTAGCTTGTTAAGTAGTTCTGGTTGACTTATTTCACTAATATCATAGAGGGACTTTACAAATCCATTATCTACTGCAGATGCGTCTACACTAGGAATTGCTAATGACATGTCTAATAACATCTCTTAAATTAATACAAACAACAAAAAAAGCAGGTATATATTTACACCTGCTTATAGATAAAACAATTTAATTAGCACATTACATGCAGCTACCCAATAAATAGATAAGCTTATCTACCTCTTCTGTCTGTATTTGCAGCATACTGCCAGTAACTGAATCTATAGGATTTACTATATCCAGTTTAGCGTACAACTCACTTCTTAGTTGCTTTAATCCAGATACAATAGCGCTAATATTGCCCTCTACGCTATTGTTTACTGTTAATTCATTTAACTTAGAGTATTCAAGAATAAACTTAGTGTTTGCAAAAGAGGTGCCGCCTAATGCTCTAATACGTTCACCTACCACGTCTACAAAAGGAATAATAGCTTGCTGTATAGAATCAAATAACAGGTGCAATGAATGAAAAGTAGGACTGCCTTCACTATTCCAATGCGCCTCTTTAAGGTATCCTATTAAGTCCATATACGTAGCATTAATATCATAAAGACAAGAGATTAGACTTACTCTTACTTCGTAAGCCAAAGGGTGCTCTTTAGTTAGAACAATAGAAATCATCATGTATAAGTGTTTAGTTAAATACTAACACCTAATATAGACTATATACCGCGTTAAATATGCGCACAAATGATTGAGGCAGTAATAGTTAGAATACAGATAATACTAGTTTGCGTAGAAACATGCAGCATTCATCTTCAGCATTAATGGGTAATGGAGTGGTTAACATTACCAATAACAAAGCAAAGATACCACTGTTATTAAAGGGTACTTGGCATGTACCTGGTTCTGGTCTACTTAAAGTAGACGATGACTATATAGACAAACTATGTACTAACTACAAGCAGAATGTTTT
>JBIKWN010000086.1:0-8139 GCA_044356295.1 Bdellovibrionota bacterium | reverse complement strand
CATAAGATTTATTAACCGATATGCCTCACGAATTGCACCAAATTAAAGGTAACCGAAGGGGGTAAAAAATAAGAATCTCAAGTATTTAGGTATACATCGTTTCACTGAAATCGGAGGGTTTAATGATAGTCAGTGAAATAAATATGAGCATAGGTACAAAAAGAGAATTATTTGAAGCAGTTAAGGGCCGATATCACCGAGCTAGTAAGGAGCAAAAAGGTGTAATTTTAGATGAGTTCAGTGCGAATGCTGGATTGAACAGGAAATATGCCACACGGCTTCTGAATGAGGGTTACCGGCGTGGGAGGAAGAAGCCAGGACCAACGCCTAAGTATTCTAACGATAAGGAATTTCTATTTATCCTGCGAACATTTTGGAGAACGCTAAACTACCCCTGCGGAAAGCTTTTAAAGCCAGCAATGATAGAACTAGCAATACTCTATGAGCTCAAAGAGCATGGGGTAATATCAGATTCAGTAAAGTCAAAATTATCCAAAGTAAGCTCATCAACGATTGATAGATTATGTAGACAGTGGAAATCTAAGAAAGGAAAAAGTACAACTAAGCCTGGAAGTATTTTAAGAACTGAGATTCCAATCTTAGGAAACCGTTGGGATGAATCAGTACCAGGATTTGTAGAGGCTGATACTGTGTCACATTGTGGAGAATCTGCTCGAGGACCTTTTATATCATCAGTAACATTAACTGACATTGCAACGCAGTGGACAGAAAACCGTGCAATCTGGTCAAAGAGTGGAAAAGCTACCCTTGATGCGATTAAGGATATGCAAAAAAGTTTTCCGTTTGAGTTAAAAGGTTTTGATTCGGATAATGGAACTGAATTCATGAATAAGTACTTAAAAAAGTACTTTTTAAAGCAGAATATTGATTTTACCAGATCGCGCCCTTACCGTAAAAATGACAATGCTCATGTAGAACAAAAAAACTGGAGTCATGTTCGTCAACTCCTTGGGTATGGACGATTTGAAAATCCAGACTTAGTGCCTGTACTAAATGATCTCTATAAGAACTATTGGGGATGGTACAAGAATATGTTTATTCCTTGCATGAAACTTATTGAGAAAAAACAAGTTGGAAGTAAAATTTACCGCGTTCACGACAAACCACAAACGCCATATCAAAGAGTTTTAAATTCTCAATATGTAGCTGAAGAAAAGAAACAGGAACTAAAGAAAATCAGAGAATCACTCGACCCATTTACCCTGAAGGCTGAGATAGACAAAAGGCTACAAGTTGTAAGGCGTTTGGCTTCAGTCTCCTTCGAGCAGTGGATTAAGAATCATCCCGATACTGTCGAGATTCAGTAATGCTTCTCGGTTACCTTTTCCCATGATGCAATACGAGTTGGATTTTATTGGATTTTATCAGAATTGTTTTTTTTACTGGGACATAGAGAGCTCAGTGAGCAGCTCTCACACAGTGGGCGTTGAGCCTCTCAGACCTGTACCGGGGCTACTTTTTAAGTCATTGAAAGTACTTGAATTCCTGGAATGAGGAGCTAAGAGCAGCACTATTTTTAACTGATACACTACGAGCACAAACGCAGAGAAGAGATATGAACTCATAATATAAATTCAATATTCAAAGTAAGCCCGAGTGTATTTAGACCCTGCAGATAAACAATCAAAAGAACCTTTGGGCAAGGACCCTCAGGCCAAGCTACCTGCTCGTTTTAGAACAACTCTAGACCTAAGACACAATGAAACGTTTGTGGAGGCATTGCAGGGCCTACTCAAAAAAAAACAATTCCATACTTTCGTGGAAAGACTCACGCAAGCCTTACCCGAACAGAGAAGCGCAGCTTTTGATAGCCTCGCTCAGGAATACTACAAAGGCCAACACAACATAGGGATCTTTGCACAACTTACAGCTCAAGATGCGAAAAAGCTAATGAGTACTTTGGTACAGGATATCTCAAGCACCAACATCACTCGTTCACTGTGCGCTGGTAAATTCATGCATATGTTTAGCCAGATTAATGTGAATAGCAAAAATACATTTTTGAATTTCATTAAGAAACCTGGCGCAAATCCTTGTCATACACTCTTCAGTAAATATGGTATATATCATTTTGCACGATACGAACTTACTCATTTAAAAATGGCTCTTGATGAAAGTCCCCTCAAACGTGATGAAAAACTTATTGTCATAAGCTATCCAAACGCAGATTGGAACGGAGGATTTAAGTCAATTCCAAATTTTTATCCAGACCAAACTTTTTCAAATTTTTTTGATACCAAAAGAAAGTCAAAAGTCCGTTTAAAAATTTGCGAATCCGGAATTCAGGAGCAGCTTGCTGAGCGCCTTAAAAATATTCACAACAAATTCGGATCGGCGGATATGATGATCATAGGCGGACATGGCTCAAAAACAAATATTGAGCTTGGAGACGATAGGACTCAAGGACAACGAGGCATCTTTGATAATGCAACAATCACATGGGGTCTAAGAGACGACCCACGTTCGTTAGATATCTCCGATAGCGATATTCTAAAAACTATCGCTTCATGCACCAAACCTACAGGCGCTATTATACTAAAGGCCTGCTCTACAGGGGCAGGGTCTGATTCAATTGCACAACGTCTATCAAGTTACTTTTTTGGACGAGTCTTCGCTCCCGACAAAGACTCTTATCAACCATTGATAGGCATACAAGATGGCAAAGTGTTCGTTGACTACAACATTTCTTCAAGCAACGAACCTATCAAGACCAATGTATTTAAGATCGGCAACTTGTGTCCCAAATATTACCATGGGGTAACATTCAAAGAAGAGTTCTAAACATCCAAAAATTCTTGAAGAAGATCACGTAAATGAATCAAAAGAGAAAAGCGATGCTCTCTGTCCGATGAATCCAATAATGAGCTTGGAGAATCCTGCGCTTTAATTAGAGGAGAGTGATTAAATCTGATATCAAGACCAAAGCTTTGCGGATTTTTCAAGATGCGCTTAAATGAGATTTCGTAAGTATCTTCATTAACAACATCACGTAATCTAATGGTTGGTGCGGTACGCCCAGCGGCAAAGCATCGATACTCGACAACTGAAATATGTAACTCATATGTATCGCGAGAGAGTGTTTTTTCAAGATTATTTTGAAAACTATTCTTTGCTTCTTTCTCAGGTAAA
The DNA here is from genome assembly GCA_044356295.1 of Bdellovibrionota bacterium. GTDB lineage: Bacteria > Bdellovibrionota_C > UBA2361 > UBA2361 > JBIKWN01 > JBIKWN01. The sequence continues at coordinate 4,989 of JBIKWN010000086.1, read as the reverse complement.
AAAGAACCAAAAGCATTCTCCTCAATCAGGTTAATCGAAGCCGTAATATCAGACGAGATATTTTTCAAGTCTTGATGCAGCTTCGCTCGCGTCTTGTTCTCTTCATCCAAGAGCTCTTGTTTTGATAACTGGAGCTGACTCAATAAACGAAATTCTTTACTGAGCTCCAAAGCCGCTTGTGTTCGAGGATCATCAAACTGAGGAAAATCATGAAAGGGAGCACCATCACTATTGTGGGCAATTTTCATGTGCATAGGCTGATAGAAAGCTGAGCAAACTGCAACATAAATTTCGAATGACTGATATAACTATTCTAATACATTTAGAAAACCTTGAATGAAAATTTATCTAAACGATGCATCGTCACTTTGCGGCACTAAACTAACTAGTGCACGCTGTCAGAAAAACTCATGTTCACCATAAGCGACACTTTGCGCCCTGTACCTCGCCCTGTACCGGGGCTACTTCTCGCCCTGTACCGGGGCTACTCTCGCCCTGTACCGGGGCTACTTTTTATGCGCCCTTTTTTTGCGCCCTTTTGCGACCTGTACAGGGGTTACTCTTCATTAAGGTGTTTTTTATTTTTTTTATTTTTTTAGACGAGCTGTAATAACTAGATATTTTTTTCATCGCCACAGGAAACTCTAAACAGCGATCTCCGAACCATTAAATATGAGAGCAATGAAGTATCATCCCCATGGCAGTGTCTTGTTTGTGACATTTAGCGTAGAGGAGGGTCTTTTTTTGCTCTCTAACCCTCTTTGTCAAATCATCGTTAAAAGTTGTCTTGTTGCAGCACAGCAGAAATACCCAGTAACAATTTGTCATTTTATTGTGCAAGCAACGCACGTTCATCTCATCATGGTAGTGAATAATCCAGACGACATCTCAGGATTTGTTCGCTATTTTAAGACCGAATCCGCGCACATGTTAAATAGAATTCTAGGAAGGAAGAAAAGAACTATCTGGTGCGAAGGATACGACAGCCCAATCATCTTGAGCCCCGTTAGAGCAATTTTAGCTATAGCTTATATTTACGCTAATCCTGTTAAAGATAATTTAGTAAACACAATAGAAGAGTTTCCAGGCCTATCAAGCTGGAATATGTATAATGGGGAATCTTACACTCAAACATGGAAAATTTTTAAAAGAAGTGATTTTCGCTTACTGCCTCAATCAGCTCACAAGTATCGTGGCTATGAGCTTGAAGCAAATCATATTATTCAAAACTCAACAAAAACAGCAGAGTTTACCATCAAACCTTACGCATGGATGACTGCATTTGGAATCAATAGCCCTGAAGAACATGAAAAAATTCATCAAAGAATCATTCATCACATCAGACGTATAGAAGAACGTGCACGGATAAAAAGAACAAAAGAAAGAAAACCTCTTATGGGACGAGACCGTCTTCTTAATCAAAAAATTGATCCATTGTATCTGCCTCAACGAAACGGCAAAAAAATGTGGTGTTTAGCTGAAAATCGACTTAAGAGGGTACCGTTCATTAAGTTCTTGAAAGGACTTTTTCAAAAAGCCCGCTTAATAAGCAAAAAGTGGTTACTTGGTGATTTTAATGAACCATACCCTTTAGGACTTTATCCCCCGCCCTTGCCAAAATTAGCTGAACCAATTTTTGGATGGTAAGCAGTTCTATTCTATAAACCTGAAAGCAATTTACCAGTTGCATCGCATAGTCCTACCCAGTGCATATCAGTTAGCCACCAACTAGGCTGAAGACACCTAATAAATGGTTGATATACTGCGACTCTCAGCCATAGTCAGTTACAGAATTAAACAATGATTGCATGCTGACTAAGGTACTCGAAAATAATGGAGCTCGAATGAGAGGACTTATTAAAAAGTAGCCCCGGTACAGTTCGAGAGTTCGAAGTAGCCCCTGCATAGTCATCCCAGCAGGCGGGTAGCCCCGGTACAGTTCGAGAAGTTCGAGAGTAGCCCCGGTACAGTTCGAGAGTTCAATAGCTTAGATACGGTAGTTGTTTCAAAATCTTTTCGGGAAAATCAACCAATTTGTATCAACAGCTGAATGTACGATACTAATGTGGCTTCTTCTCTGCCTTTCCACGACCCTGAACTAGATTTGGCATTCATTGGTGTTTTGATTTTTCCTACTTGTCAACGATAGGTTTTTTTCTATTGCGCGCCGCTGCTATGAGCGAAGGAGCTGGAGCGCGATCTGTGGCTGTATATTTGCTTGTGCAAGGACAGCCGCACCAGTTTTTTGTAGAATAGTTTTTTGAATCATGCTCGAAGTGGCTTCTCCAATATCAACATCCATGATGCGAGAGATTGCACCGCTATACGCTTCCCGCGATTGAGCAAGGTTGTTTAATGCGACTCCTAGACGTGCCTGAGAGGCTCCTATACGCCCAAGCTCACTACCCACACGCTGCAGTGCACTGGTTACAAGCGTTAGGCTTTCTCGAGCAGTTGCTTGACTGAAGAGATCGAATTTCTGCGTGAGTGTTGATTTCGTTGTACTTGTACTGAGGAAGACAGAGACTCCAGGGTTGAATCCAAGAACGAAATCTTTAAGACCATCACCATTAAGATCCCCTGTCGCGGTGGAGTAACCGCCACCCGAAGCAGCGACTGTCACCGCAGCTCTAAATGTACCATCGCCATTACTAAATACAATCTGCTGCCCAGAGGTAATAGTGTTAGCCAGTACATCGTCATAACCGTCGTTATTAAAGTCATCGACCTTGACATCATATGATGTTGTTCCCGTCTGTATTGATACAGGAGCTCTAAATGTACCATCACCATTACTCACAAACATGACGACGTTATCTTGGGCACCTTCATAATTCGCCATGGCAAGATCATCATTGCCATCGCCGTTGAAGTCGCCTTTCGAGATACGAGTAAAGTGCGTATTGATACTGAGTGTAACGACTGCAGTTGAGAAGCTACCAGAGCCCTGATTCATAAAGACATGGAAGCTATCAGCAAAGTTTCCACTTGAAACGATATCAAGTCTTCCGTCGTTATTGATGTCGAGTGTTTCAACATGGCCGATGGATGTACTCGCAAAGCTAAATCCAAGTGAGAAGGTACCATCACCGTTACCGTATAATGCTTGAATTCCAGAGGTTCCATTTCCTACGACAAGATCTTCTTTGCCATCTTGGTTAAGGTCCCCTCCTTTCAGTGAATAGCCACCCGTAAGACCAAAGCTTGAAACGGTGAGAGCGGCACGGAACGTTCCGTTGTTATTACCTCTGTAAATTTGAATTGTATTCGTTGTTGCAGATGTGATTGCAAGATCAACGATACCATCTGAGTTGAAATCTGTAGCTACGATCTCATTAAAGCTACCATTATTACTTGCTCCTGCTACGAGCGTAGTCACAGAAGTGAACGTTCCGCTTCCTGTTCCAAGCGCAACGTTCACAGAAGAGGTTCCGCGATGCGTTGCCACAAGATCAAGATTGCCATCAGAGTTGAAGTCTGCGAGTAAAGTGCCCCCTACGTTGATATTGATACCACTGACGTTTGCAGTATTAAATGTTCCTACTCCCACGGTGCGCGCAAGTTCCGCGCCTACAGAAACGCCGAGGGAAGCCTCTGATCCATATCCTGCCTGTATTGTTGTCGTTGGATTACTCAGATCAAGAACACGCACGCCATTAAATGTCGTTGATTGAACGATACGATTCCATTCTTTTGAGAGCGCATCAGCTTCTCTGTCAAGGCTTCGCCGTTGCTGGAACGAGAACGTGCCATTGGCTGCAGACGCAGCGAGCTCTATTTGACGGGTTGCGATGTCTCTGAGCTGTTCAAGAGCACCTGCTGCTATTGAGGTGAGAGAAATTCCATCACTCACATTGCGAATTGCTTGTGTGAAAACTCTTGTATCGTTTCTAAGGCTTGTTGCGATTGCAAGACCTGCTGCATCGTCGCTTGCTTTATTTATACGCATGCCACTTGATAACCTTTCAAAGGTATTACCAAGCGACTCGGTAACTTTACCAAGTTGTCTTTGCGCGCCAAGCGACGCTATGTTACTAGCAATCGTTACTGGCACTTATGTTTTATCCTGCAATTCCTTTTGCATTAATCCACACACACATTTTCGAGCACGCACTATCAAAAATTTTTCAAATCTGAAAAATTCCATAGAGTCATGCCCCCTTTAAAAAAAATGAGTCTATATCACTCTAAAGTTCGGCTACTTAGCTTGAAAAGTTAATAAGCTAGAAAGTAAGGAATGCAAATTGCACAGGTACGAACTAGTTAAAATTCTTATTCCTGCGAGAAAAAACTGGTACAATGTAACTAATTTGGCAACTTCCAAAGCTTGTACGACGAACAGTCAGTACAATGCCAAGAACCCGAAGACATACTCAACCTGGAAGACCCTACGAGTTAATCCTAAGAGTTAAAGAAGGTTTGCCGTTTCGTCCTAGCCCACTAATAAACACTCTCCTAAACGGGATTATTGCAAGAGCGCAAAGGGATAATAAGGTAACACTTTGCCATTACCTGTGGATGAGCAATCACATTCACATAATTCTAATCGCCAAATGCCCATTAGCTACAGTTCATTTTTATCAAGAAATCCAAAAAAAAGTTACTGATAGTTTCAAGCGTCTTTTAGGTAAAAAGAGACTTTCACTTTGGGAAGGTGACGCAGTCCTTGCTCAAATTCTAGACATCGATAAGGCAATCGATAGAGTTGCGTATCTATATGCTAATCCGGCTCGAGCTAATCTTGTAGAATCAATTGATGATTATCCAGGCGCTTCAAGTTGGAATCAATTTTTATCAGAGAAGAAAGGAAGCCCCTGTATCCCTTGGATTCAACTTCCATCTATTAAAAAGCTTACTTCTTTGTATCTAAACCAAAAAGACGAAGTGAAAATCTTAAAGAAGCTGTCATTACTCCTCTAGGACTAGATCTGTTCAAAAGAAACAGTCGACTAATAACTCTAGCCCTGAATCAACATCAACGCTTATCCC
>JBIKWN010000067.1:0-12833 GCA_044356295.1 Bdellovibrionota bacterium | reverse complement strand
ACGCGAAGGACTAAATCTAATCCTTCGCGTACTTCGCGACCTTCGCGTTACAAAAAATACTTGAGTATTAATCACTAACCTATTTTTTCTGCGATACACTAATTGTATAAAATTGATAGATTATCATCTGACATATCGATACTCTGATTATTTGTTATTGAAATCATCTTTGATTCTGTAATAGGGTATACAGAGTAATAAGTCAAAAGGGATATAGCAGCCCTTAAAATAAATGAAAAATATGTCAAATAACGACCACTACGTTACAACAACAATCGAAAATGGTGTCGGAACAATCTGTTTTAGTCATCCAAAAAGTAACTCACTTCCTCAAGAAGTCCTCGATGGATTATACACCCACATCAACAATCTCGCAGAAAACCCAAATGCAAAAGTCATCGTCCTAAAAAGCGAAGGAGTAAAAGCATTTTGTTCGGGCGCATCGTTTGATGAACTAAAAGCAATCACAACACCGAAAGAAGGTGAGCTCTTTTTTTCAAGACTTTCAAAGGTAATTCTTGCAATAAAATCTGCCCCTAAATTTGTCATCGCAAGAGTACAAGGAAAAGCAGTTGGAGGAGGAGCGGGGCTCGTTGCCGCATGCGATTATTCGTTTGCTCTTGAATCAGCTTCTATGAAGCTTAGTGAACTTGCGCTTGGGCTTGGTCCATTTCTTATAGGTCCTGCATTGGAAAGAAAAATAGGGGTCGCTAAGTTTTCATATATGGCAATCGATACTGATTGGCGCAGTGCTGTTTGGTGTAAAGATTCGGGGCTTTATACCGAGATATTTCATGATATCGATTCACTCGATGTAGCCCTCAGTACATTAACGACTCGACTTGCAACGTATAATCCTGACGCCATGAAGCAAATGAAGCACGTATTTTGGGAAGGCACTGAGCATTGGGATACTTTACTGTTTAATAGGGCAGCAATTAGTGGTACGTTGGTCTTGTCGGATTTTTCTAAAAAAATGGTTTCATTAGTCGGAAAATAATATTTTTAAAAGTGACTCATGTTTTTGCAGAAGGTCAAACATGAAAAAGCAGCCCATCACCAAGAGATGATTCTCTTTGCTTCTTTTCTTACCGGTACTATTCCTGATTCTAAATCTTCTGGTTTCATATTACATGAACGAGAGATACTCACTGCAGCGGTTAATGAACAAACTATAGAGTATCAACTCTCATCAGATAACAATTCTAATAAATGGCGGAGTGTTCTACTCAAGGGTCAATTGAATGAGGGAAGGTTTACTCTTATTTTTACCGATATTCTTACGGGCTACTCATTTTCTGATCAAAGTGCTCGTGAGTTACTTAATGCTGGTTGGAAATTTAGAAGACCTTTCAAAGAAAGGTAAGGCTTTTAATTTTGATTAATTTAGGATTCAGAAATATAAGATTCGACAAGCTCTGTGTATTTTTCAGATCCAGGTAAGATAAGTTCTTCTCTGGCTGCATTTGAACCTCTAAAGACGTGTTCTTGTACTTCCGCCCAGGTCCTACTTTTTTCAAGAGCTTCAACAGTAAGGATTCCCCATCCGTTATTTCTTGGAGCATATGCGCGGTACTGCGACCCTGTTATAGGCTCACTTTCCCTATGATACTGAGGAATAAAATGAGCAGCGTTGCATCCACCAAGCATGCGAAGGCATTTTTTGTCCTCAAAATTTTCTGAAAGATTTAAAAGATCTGGCATATCACCAGTATGTCCACGGGCAGCAATAACTTTAAATTTATCAGGAAAATTATTTTGACGAATTATATTTCTAATGCCATTTTCATCTAAACCTTCCGCATTAATAACGAGGTGAGGTACCGTTCTGTGACTATTGTCGTTACGAATACGAATATTTACCACCGCGCATTTGTTTCTCTCAACACTTTGTACCTGAGCCATTCCAGCAAACCCATCACCAAGCCCATCTTCGTATCCGTGAATAACAAGCCGATACTGTTCCGTATTTGCGCAAAGAACTAACACATGATCAGGTCGAAACGAAGCAACAGGGGCAACCGAAGGATCTCCAGGTTTTTCTGCTGGATTAAATGAATTATTAGCTTTTAAGAACCCACCAACTGCAACACTAGCGACTAAAACTGACCAAACACTTTGTCGGTACCTTAATTTTTCGTGTGGTGAAAGCTGTTTTAAAAATGATTTATAATCTTGATGTGCAGCTTCAGCGCCTAGGAGAGCACCAGCGATTGTTTTTCTTGTTTTTGTTTGGAATGAATCCGACTTTCTATATTTTACTTTGAACGAGTTAACACCCGTCCAAGCGCTTTTAAGTGCAGCAGAGGCTGCTAAGAGACTAATGAATGAACATTCAAGTGAAAAGATCCCAAAAGTTTTTAAATTTTTGCCTGCAAAGTCTAACGCAACATTGGCAGCTTCCGCAGCTGGACTTGCATGTTTCTTTTTACCAGAATGTTTTTGATGTCTTGGAGACGACACGATGTTGTACTTTTTTTAAACTCTAAGCAGCGCTTGGAAGTTTAGTGTTAGCAAAAGCAACCCGAATTGACTTTCCAGCAAATGGTAAAAGGGAACTTCCTTTTTCAGAGAGTGCATGATGCTCTTCAACTTTAGGATCAGCGTATCGTGGTGCAACGTCCAACGTTTGAATTGAAGAACGGATACTTTCAATAGTATGTGCATTAGGTCTTGAAGCTATTTCGGACGATAATTGAGAAGCTTCATCACTAATTAGAGATGGTTGTGTTGCTATCTTATTTGAAGTTGCTTTTGAAATTAAAATTCCCATAAGTATCTCACTCTTAAAAACCTATCCCCCACTAATCGGGGTAACCCATTAAATTGGTTCATTAAAAGTTATAGAAGAATTTTCAACAGAGTAGCATAAAAACGGAGATAAAATATCTAATGATTTCAATGTATTACAAAAGGCTCGAAGGAAAGTACCCGACTACTTAACCTGCCCATTACTACCAAGAAACACATCAACCCTTCGATTAAGCTGCCGCCCTTCAGGTGTAACATTTGAAGCCAGTGGTCTGTCAGCCGAAAAACTATTTTGCTTTATCTGATCCATGCTAATTCCACGACTAGCAAGGTAAGACACAACTTCTCGAGCACGAGCTTCGGCAAGATTCTTATTATGTTCTTTATTTCCAGAATCATCCGTATGTCCAATCACATAAATCATCGATGTTGCCAATGATCCCTTCATTGATTCAGCAATCGTTTGAAGATTTGCAATAGCTCCAGCTTTTAACTGGGTTGAATCATTGTCAAAGAAAACTTGGTACACACCAGTGGTTTGTTGAAGTGCAAGTTTGTTATCGAGGTTATCTTGCAAAGAGCGAAGCGTTTTAAAATTGTAATCAGTTTTATCTTGAAGATCATTTAGGATTTTTTGCTGCTCAACCATATTTGATTCAAGTTGATCAAAAGCAGCACCAGTCATAAGCCCTGCAACAGCACCAAATCCTGCACCAACAGCAGCGCCCATGCCAGCAGTTGCGACTTGATTACCAACAACTGCGCCGGCTCCCGTTCCCCAAGCACCACCCAGAATCAAACCTTCAGCAGCTTTATCTGGACCTGCATGAGGAGCACATCCAGCACACATTGCTAAACAAAAAAGAGATAAAATAGATCGTTGTAATACTTTCATTTCAATTTTTCTTTTTGAATCTTTGATCTGGCTCAAAATAACGGCTTACCAACAGCGTTGCCACTACCAGGAGCATTATCCAGCCTAACCAATCCTTCACATAACCTGTATATAGAGTGATATAACTCATGAGCGTAACTTCCGCTAGAAGGGTTCCTTCGCTAAAGGAGGGAATACTACCAACCCTTTTACCTGTCGGGGCAGTAAGAGTGGTAAATCCTGTATTTGTAGAGCGAACAAGAAATCTTCTGTTTTCAATCGCCCTAAACCGAGCGATGAGGTCATGTTGGTAGGGCGCAAGTGAGTCTCCGAACCAACCGTCGTTTGTAATATTTACTAAAAGTTGTGCTCCTTTTTCTGTCGCCCGTCTTGAGATCTCAGGCAAAACGTCTTCATAACAGATCAGTGGACTTACTCGTGCAGAGTAAAAACTATCATCGCTTCGAATCATAGGGTATTCGAAAATTTTTTCTTCTGTACCTGCAGTAAAATTAGGTACATTTGGATTGAGTTTTTCCATAAAAGGGAACGTGCTTGCCATCGGCATAAACTCACCAAACGGCATAAGAATCTGTTTATGATAAGGGTCTAAAACTGTTCCTGAATTCAAAATTGCAAACGCAGAGTTAAAGATCTCTTTGTTCTGGTTATACGATAAGGCACCAATCAGCAAAGGATTATTAGATTGAAAAAATGGCAACCGAGCATCATTTCCAACAGACCCTATGGAATTAGGGATAAAATCAGTAATCACAGATTCAGGCCAGATAATTAAAGTTTCGGCTCCTGGGATTTTCGCAGAGATTTTTTTATAACGTTCAGTATTAGCAATAATCATTGCTTGGGAATGTTTATCTTCTATTGATACATTTGCTTGAATAACTGCAATTTTTTGAAGCTCTCCTTCAGGCTCAGAGAAGTTTTTTATCTGAAACCGTCCGTACGAGATACTAAAAATAAAAAATACAGTAGCGAATGCAAACCAGATTGATCGTTCATTAAAAAGGAAATATCGAATTGCGCTTTCGACAACCCAAAACATCAGAAAACTAATAAGAAGTACACCACCAATATCTGCAATCTGTATGAATGGAAGGAATGCAGCTTGAGAATGCCCCATGCCCCAAGGGAATAGGCGAAAAATTAAAAATTCACCGAGGCACCAAGCAAGGGGAGTCGTCAAAGCAAAACGTTTTAGATCGAAATTAATTTTCCTTGCAACCCACGCATACAGGGGAAACTGCATCGCTGAGATTGTACAAAATAAAGTAAAGATTAGTACGGTGGGTATAAATCCAAACCCTCCAAACCGAGATATCGTGTGGTTAAGCCATGAAAAAGCGATGACATGAGTGAGCACTGCTCCTGCATAGATCCAACGAAGCTTTACCTCTGAAGAAAGTGCGCACCATACAAAGAGAGCAACGCTTAACCATCCAAATAATGCGCCTAAAATCTCTGAGGGGAAGCACCAAGAAAGTCCCAGTGCTGCCCCTGCTAAAAGAGGAAAACCAACTGCAGGAAGAAACAGTAACACTATAATCGAAGTCCAGGAGTTGATTTTGGAAACTCTTTATCGTCTTTATTGCCAAGCATTCCTTTTGCAAGAGTAAGCATCGATCCTATATCAGTAAGGTTTGCAGGAAGTACAATCGTATTACCTTTTTGAGCAATTTTTCCAAACTGATGAATATAAGCTTCAGCAATTCTCAACTGAGTTGCTTCTGCACCACCTTGTTGACTGATGGACTCAGCAACAACACGTAATCCTTCAGCTGTTGCACGTGCAACAGAGAGAATCGCTTCACCTTCACCTTTTGCTTCATTGACTTGCTTTTGATACACAGCCTCTGATTCTTTGATAACTCTTTGTTTCTCACCCTCTGCTTGGTTAATTTTCGCGTCTCGTTCACCTTCAGAAGTAAGAACTGAAGCTCTTTTTTCACGCTCAGCGCGCATCTGCTTTTCCATCGCAGAAAGAACATCATGAGGAGGAATGATATTTTTAATCTCGTACCGAAGAACTTTTATACCCCATGCTTCAGATGCTTTATCAACTTCGCTTACAATGTTTGCGTTGATGTGACCACGAGCTTCAAATGTTTTATCAAGTTCAAGTTTACCAATCTCACTTCTCATTGTGGTTTGCGTAAGTTGACTTACTGCAAACAGGTAGTTACCAATGCCGTATGATGCTCTCTCTGGATCAAGAACACGAAGATAGAGGATTCCATCAACCGAAACCTGAACGTTATCAGTGGTAATACAAACTTGTTCTGCAATATCCATCGCTTCTTCTTTAAGTGAATGGCGATAGGCTATACGGTCAACCCAAGGCATAAGAAAATGAAATCCAGCATCGAGCGTTCGGCTGTATTTACCGAATGACTCAATAACAAATGCCATCTGTTGAGGTACGATGACAGCGGTTTTAAATGCCGTAATTAAAGCTAGAATTAATAGACCTCCTGCAAATACAACCATGATTGCTCCTTTAAATTTAAAAAATATTTATTATTTTACTACTAATGTCAGACCATTTACTGAGGCAACATTGTGCCGAGAACCTGCTTCAAGGATAACGCTGGTTTCGTTTTTAACGCTCCAACTACTTCCCGAGAGTTCTCCTTTACCCAACGCCCCAGGAGCAATATTTTCAGTAATTGTAACTGTCTGAGATGTAATATTACTGCCGGTTTTTTGTGTCATGCCTTTTAAAAGAGCATGAAACGGTTTTCGAATCGTAAAGATAAAAAACAAAGTAATAATCGCAGCAAAAATAGTTTGCGATTGCAGTGATTCAACAATTCCTATTGATGTTAATCCACCAACAACCATAAATGACAGTCCAATGATAAGGAGGTACATTCCCGTTGGGGTAAACATTTCAAGACCTAACAAGAAAAGTCCTACACTAAGCCACAGCCACCATTCCATATATATCTCCGTTGTAAAAATCTTTGTTACAAATGCAGTGTATTATTTTTTGAAAGGATTAATGGTAAATGATTCACCTTTTAAGTACGTCTCAATCCAGAGCAGTCGATTGTATTTTGCAGTGCGCTCGCTTCTACAAACTGAACCAGTTTTAATCTGTCCTGAGCCAAGAGCAACAGCCAAATCAGCAATGAAAGTATCCTCTGTTTCACCCGATCGGTGCGAAATAATCGAACGATATCCACTTCGGTGCGCAAGTGAGACAGTTTCAAGCGTCTCTGTCACTGAACCGATCTGATTTAATTTAATGAGAATTGCATTACCAATTCCATTATCTATCCCGCGTTGAAGGATTTTATGATTAGTTACAAAAAGGTCGTCTCCAACAAGTTGCACTTTAGATCCGAGTTCTTGCGTCAAATGAGCCCAACCATCCCAATCGTTTTCATCCAAGCCATCTTCAATTGAAACAATAGGAAACTTTGCGCACCATTTTGCGTACAACGCAGTTAATTCTTTTGAAGTAAATTCTTCTTTAGAACTTTTCTTGAAAACATATTTATTTTTTGTTTCATCAAAAAATTCGCTTGCTGCGCAATCGAGTGCGATTGAGATCTCTTTTCCAGGCTCATACCCAGCTTCTGCAATTGCATGAACAAGGCAGTCGAGTGTCTGTTCAGGAGTTGCAAAGTCAGGTGCAAAACCGCCTTCATCACCCACACCAACTGAAAGTTTTTCTTTTTTAAGAATTGTTTTTAATGTGTGGAATACTTCAGATGCTGCACGAATATTTTCGAAAAAAGTTGTTGATACATGTGGAACGAGCATGAACTCTTGAAGATCAAGTGAGTTTGCCGCATGTGCACCACCATTGATGACATTGACCAGCGGAATTGGTAGTTGTCTTGCATTTAATCCACCAAGATAACGAAACAGGGGAACCTTCAACTCTTGCGCCGCCGCTGATGCAATTGCAAGGCTTGCTCCAAGTATCGCATTCGCTCCTAAATGAGATTTATTTTCAGTTCCATCAAGAGCAATCATTGCTCTGTCAACTTCAACTTGATCAAAAGCATCATGACCAATTAGCAAAGAATTGATTTTAGTTTTTACATTTTCAACTGCCTTGAGTGCGCCTTTACCAAGGTATCGTTTTTTATCGCCATCCCGTAATTCATGAGCTTCGTACTCGCCTGTTGAAGCACCTGAAGGAACATACGCTGTTCCAGTAGTTCCAGAAGCGAGCTCAGCGGTAACAGAAATAGTGGGGAATCCCCTAGAATCAAGGCATTCAAAGGCAGAAAGAGAGGTAATACGTGAAGATTTATTCATGACCGTGGATCATACAACCAAAAAACCTCTTTTGGAATCGCGTAAGTAGCTGTATTCTTGTGAAAAGGTTTGTAGTTGACCTTTTAGGTTTTTGTTTTGGTAGTTTTTTTATGGTTCGTCGTTTTGCCCCGCTCGCGGTAATGCTGAGCGCACTTCTGACTGTTATTTTATCTCTTTTTGGGGAAGATAATTACTCTCGTCTTGAAGGGCTCAAAAAAGGCGTCATTAGACAGCAAGAAGAAAATAGCAAAATATCCGAAAGAGTCTCTGAGCTGAGAGAACAAGTGTCATTATTAAGAAATGACCCACGTGCTCTAGAGAAAGCAGCACGAAATGAATTAGGATTAGCACGTCCAAATGAACAGGTGTTTATCTTTGAAAGACGATCCGAAAAGAAATCCGTATGCCCCGCTTCAAAAAACTGTGAAGCGTCGCGCACCCTCTGAGATTTCAGGAATTCTTAAATCAGTTCTAAAAAAAAATGATCTCGGTGAAAAATTAGCTCGGTATGAGTTTGTATTACATTGGGCAGAGATAGTTGGAGCCGAAATTGCAAAACGAACCCGTGCTGAATGTATTCGAAATGGGATTTTAGTTGTTGCTGTCAATAATAGCGTCTGGGCTCAGGAGCTAACATTTAATAAATCCATGATTTTAAAACGGCTACGAGAGCGTTTATCGAGTTCAGATAGTGTAAGAGATATTTCTTTTTACGTTTCGAAAGACTTTCGTTGATGCAAAACAGTATTCAATTCTTTAAATATCAAGCATTAGGAAATGATTTTATCGTCATTGAGTTAGATGACTTAGAAAAGAATGGTTTAGGAAGTATCCAACTTCAATCACAGTTTGCTGTTACAATCTGTGATAGAAATTTTGGTGTTGGCAGTGATGGTTTGCTGGTTGTCGATAATGAGCGGATCATTTTTTTCAATCCTGACGGAACCCTTGACCAGTGTGGCAACGGAATACGGGTGAGTGCGTTGCATGCATTCAGGAAGATTCCTTTCTCTGAGAAAATTTTCAAAACTCATGGCGGCAACATTGCTGTCTCTGTTGCCATACAAAAAGATGAGATGTCGTCTCAGTTTTTCACTGCAAGGCATCCCGTTGAGTCCTCTGAACCCAAAAAAATTATAACTACCGATGGCGTTACTGTAGAAGGGTTCCTCGTTCATCTAGGAACTCCTCATTTTTGTGTTACAAACGTAAAGTATTCCAATGAATTTGGTAAACAAATGGAGCATGCATCTTCATTTGCTGAATCGGTAACAGCAGACTTCATTGAATCTATCGATTATTCAAAAGGAGAGGTCTTTATTCGTATTTGGGAAAGAAGCGTCGGTGAAACACTCGGTTGTGGAACTGGATCAATAGCATCAGCTTTGACGGCGTCAAATTTATATAAGGAAAAGTATAATTTAGATCGTTATGACTGGGTTGTTAAAAGTCGTGGTGGTACGTTGTCAGTAAAACTTATTACTGATTCTCAGCAAAGAATTATTTTTGCAGATCTTACTGGCACTGCCCAGTTTGTCTTTAAAGGGGAATTCTTATTCGATTAGTTCTTTAAGATCTCTTCTATGAGGTCTTCTTTAGCTCTATCTTTTGGATCTGTTGGAGCAGTATTAGGAGTCGGTTCCATAAGCAGTGATTCAACAGACGAGTCGACTGGATCAGGAGTTGGCGTTTCGGGTATTACAATTGGTTGAGGTGTATTTAATTCTTCAACAGTTAAGCTTGAAGAATTATTTACTTCACTTGTTGATGAAGCAGAGGAAGCAGGGGCTGTAGCAGTGTCAGAATTTTTTGTCTCTTCATTTTTAGGTGCTTCATCTTTTTGCTTTACGACAGGGACCAACTTTTCATTTGTTGGCTTTGGAGCATTCTTTAAGAATTTTTTAGGAAGTTCATCAACACGTTTCAAAAGGGCTTCAGGAATTAGGATAACTGAACCAATTTTCATTTTATTTGGTTTTAGATCGGGATTGGCTGCGGCTATGACCTGCCAGTTGTTCGCACTGCCAGTATACCAAGCAGCAATTGCAGCCAGCGTTTCTCCAGAATACTTAATGGTATGGGGAAAAAGAACTGGAGCTACAGGTTCAGGTTTTTTTGCACATCCAGAGAGCAATAAGTTCGTAATCAGCAGAAAACTAGTTAAAAAGAGGATGAACATTTTTGAGTAGGTGGGCTTAGTTTTCATTTATGTAATCTTATCAAAAAATACCAACTCTGTATTTCCGTACTTTCGCCGATCTGCTTCAGTAAAAGTGAGTGTTGAACAAGGCTCATATTCACGAGGGTCGATTTGAACAATCATTTGCCCTCCGTCGTTAATAAGATGCGGTCTTTCTGCAATAGTTTGAACAGATTCAATCCATAAGTTCTTATATTGAGGTGGAGCTACGAAAATAAAATCAAATGATTTCTGGCAATTCTTAAGGTACGTAAAACAGTCAGTCAGTCGGACTTCTGCCTTTTCAGAGAGGTGGGTTAATGTCAGGTTCTTTTTGATGGTTTCAATAGCTTTTGGTTCTAAATCTAAAATTGTAGCTTTAGAAGCGCCTTGGCTCAGTGCTTCAATCGCAACGCTTCCACTACCGCCAAAAATATCTAACCACGTAACTCCTTCAATCCGAGGTCGAAGAATATCAAAAAGGGAAGTTTTAACTCTATCAAGAATCGGTCGTGTGGTATCCCCTGGCACTGCCAAAAGTTTTGTTCCTCGGGCTGTGCCAGCTACAACTCTCATGAAGCTTCTTTAGTAGAGTGGGCGATTGATATCCCAATTTTCAAGATAGTCACGAAGGAAAGCTAAGTATTGTCCACCTAACGAGCCATCAATAATACGGTGATCATATGAAAGGGTTAGATAACAGATCTCACGAATTGCAATCATATCATCAATGACAACAGGTCGTTTCTTAATTGCACCAAGGCAAAGTATTGCGACTTGAGGTTGATTGATAATCGGAGTCCCGATGATAGTTCCGAATACACCAGGGTTAGTCACGGTAAACGTTCCACCTTGAACATCATCAGGGAGAAGTTTTTTATCTCTTGCTCGTAACGCAAGATCGTTTAAGCCTCGAGCAATTCCTACGAAATTTTTCTCTTCAGCTTTCTTAATAACAGGAACAATCAATCCAGAGTTTCCAAGTGCTACTGCACATCCAAGATTGATATTCTTTTTCAAGATTATTTTCTTACCATCAACTGATGAGTTGATATGGGGATATTTTTGCAGTCCCATAACAGCAGCTTCAAGGAAAAACGGAGTAAAGCTTAGGTTAAAGCCTTCTTTTTCAGCAAATTTATTTTTATGTTTTGCTCTCCACTTTGAGACATTGGTTACATCGACTTCTTGTACTGAATATACGTGAGGAGAAGTATGCTTTGAACGAACCATGTGATCAGCAATAAGCGATCTCATGTTGTCCATAACAATTACTTTTGAACCATCTGCTTCCCAGTCAATGCTTGGCGTTGCTGGAGCCGCAGGTTTTGCAGCAGTAGGAGCCGCCGTTGTAGTTTGAGCGGCACGTGGAGCAGAACTCGTTGATCGAGTTTGAACATACGACAGTAGATCTTGTTTGTTAACTCTACCACCGGTGCCACTGCCAAGAATTGATTCCAGCTCAGAAAGGCCAACACCATGTTTTTCAGCAAGGCTCATAACAAGTGGGCTATAGAACCGCGATGCTTTTGCGTCATTTGTTTGTGATGAAGTAGGAGCAGCAGCTTGTGGGGCAGTAGTTTTTGCAGGCTCTACTGATTTTGCTTTTTCATTTGAAGCGCTACTTGAAGCAGGTGTTGCTGGTGCAGCACCTTTCCCAGATTCGTCAATGACAGCAATCTTTGTTTTCACTGGAACAACATCACCTTCTTTGAAAAGTATTTCAGCTAATACACCAGCAGCAGGTGATGGAATCTCAGAATCAACTTTGTCAGTTGAAATCTCTAAAATAATTTCATCTTTCTTAACAACATCACCAACTTTTTTTACCCATTTCGAGATAGTTGCTTCAGTAATTGATTCGCCCATCTGGGGCATTAACATGTCAGTTGCCATAGTTCTTTTGTCTTACAAAAAATAAAAACCAATAAAAATTTGTGCTCAAGCTTAAATGAATTAGAACGCCAAGACTTCTCTTGCAGCACGAAGTACATCATCATTTTGAGGTAGTGTTGCGCTCTCCATAATTGGAGAGTGACTCACCGCAGCTGCATACTTCATTCCGAGTCTTTTTACCGGAGCATCAAGCAAGGTAAAACACTCTTCAGATATTTTGGCAGCCACCTCAGCACCAAAGCCCATAAATGTTACATCTTCATGGGCAATCAGTACACGCCCAGTCTTTTCAAGGGATGATTTGATAGTAGCAAAATCAAGGGGAACGATGGTTCTGAGGTCAATAACCTCGACAGAAACGCCTTCCTCAGCCAAAGCCTGCGCCGCTAAGATGCTTTTTTGAACAATTGCACCGTAAGTAATGATTGTTAAATCGCTTCCTTCTCGAACGATTTTAGCCTTACCAAGTGGGATACAATCATCAATGCCACCTTCTTTTCCTTTCGCATAAACCTGGCGGTAAAGCCCTTTATGTTCAAGAAATAAAACAGGATCGTTGCCCCGAATACTTGCTTTCAGAAGACCTTTTGCATCAGTTGCATTTGAAGGGTAGACGATAAAAAGTCCAGGGAAATGTGAAAAAGTAGCTTCGATATTTTGAGAATGATAGGCCCCACCATGGATATAACCACCAACGGGAATTCGAATGACTGCAGGGGTCGTAAAGTCTCCACCAGATCGGTAATACATCATGGCAAGCTCATTTCGAATCTGCATCATTGCAGTCCAAACGTAGTCACCAAATTGAATTTCAGCGACTGGTTTTAGTCCACGTGTTGATAA
>JBIKWN010000061.1:0-15001 GCA_044356295.1 Bdellovibrionota bacterium | reverse complement strand
CAGCAACTCCAGCGATCGAACTTTCAGCTAGTGGGGCATTAAAGACACGATTTTTCCCGTGTTTTTTAGTTAGCCCACTGGTAACAGTAAAAACACCACCTTTACCGTGTGCGACATCCTGTCCAAAGACGAGCATATTTTTATTGCGACTTAATTCCTCATCGAGTGCGTGATTTAATGCATCTACTAGATAGGTTTCTTCTCCGGTTGGTTCATTTTCGGTGAAGAGGGAGCTCGGATCAGGATTTACATAGTTAAAAGTTTCCGCTTCTTCAGCAGAGCAGTCAGGGGATGCTTCAGCAGTATCTGCTGCTGTATCGACTGCAGTACGAATTTTTTCTTCGATACCATCAAGATCTTTTTCTGAAACGATTTTTTCTTTAATTAAGAATTTTCGAAGTTTTGCAACAGGGCACTGCTTTCCAATTTCAGCGAGCACATCTTTTTCGATATATTTTTTCTGATCATCAGAGATAGAGTGGCTCTGAAGTCTTGCAACATGTGCTTCAATAAGAACTGGACCTTTCCCAGCACGAAGATCTGCAACTGCTTTTTCCCCAAGGTTATAACACTGATCAAAGTCAGTTCCATCGACTGAGTACCGGGTTAAGTTTTCGTATCCTGCAGTTAAATCGTAAACAGATTTAGCCCCGAGTTGCTCACTAACATGAACAGATATCGCATAATTATTGTTCTGAATACAGAAAAGTACTGGAAGTTTTTCACGTGATGCCCAGCTCAGTGCTTCATGAAAGTCACCTTGGCTACAAGTCCCTTCACCAGATGACACATATACAATTTCATTCGATTTAAGATGTCTTGCACCAAGTGCAACGCCAACTGCTTGCAGAAATTGTGTGCCTGTAGGGGAGCTTTGTTGAGGGATATTAAGTTTTTTATGACCATAGTGCATCGGCATCATGCGGCCATGTGAATTCGGGTCACCTTTTTTATTCATGCACATCATCATGAATTCTTCGTCAGTCATGCCAAGTGTTGCGCACAGTGCCATCTCTCGGTAGTACGGATAAAACCAATCTTTTCCAGCTTCAAAATGCTGCCCCAATGCAACTTGAATACACTCATGTCCTGCAACACCGATCTGGAAGTGACATTTATTCTGTTTGTAGAGCGTTATAGATTTGTTATCTAAAACTCGAGAGCGATACATTAATTGATAGCTCTTAAGATAGACCTCAGCTGAAATAGCCGTTGAATTATTTGTAGCTGTTTTTTTCTGAACCATACGAGTATTTACTTCTGCTGCCGCAATATTCATAGTTTTTCTTTAAAAAGATCAGTTAACTGTTCTTGCATCATTTTTTTTACATCATTCATGATAGCTTCGACGTTAAGGATTGGATTTTCTGCAATCATAGACGTCATTTCAATGTCACTAAACCCACAAGGATTAATTAAACGATAACCAGAAAGTTCTGATAATACGTTTAGACTAAGCCCGTGCATCGAGCACCACCTTGAAAGTCGCACGCCAATTGAAGCAATTTTACGGTTCTTTATCCAGACTCCAGTTTTACCCTCAATTTTGCAGGCAGAAATCGAAAATTTCGATAGTACAGAAATGATACAGTCCTCCAAAGTCCTCATATACCACCCAACATCCCGTTTATAGAGGTTCAGATTGAGAATAGGGTAGACCACTAATTGACCAAGTCCATGAAAGGTAACGTCTCCGCCGCGCTCAATTTTAAACAGTTCGACCCCTTGTTGTTTTAAAACTTCATCACTAACAAGTAAATTTTCATCTTTCGCTCCTTTGCCGAAAGTAATTACTGGATGATGTTCACAAAAAAGAATTGTTTGCTGACCCGTTCCTTCAATCAATTTTTTTTGAAGATCTTTTTGTAGTTCCCATACTTCTTTGTATGAAGTTAATCCAAGGTCTATAAAGTTGAGTTCAAACGAACTGTTATCGATATTCAATGACCTTCTCTTTATTGAAGCGCACTTTTTTGTAGCTAGAAGTTGCATCATCACTCGCACGGTAGCCGACGGTACAAACAACTGTAGCAGTAAAGCCAGAGTTATTCAGCCCAAGCAGTTCGTTATACTGAGCAGCATCAAAGCCTTCCATTGGACAAGCATCAAGATCTAGAATTGCTGCTGATTCAAGTAGGAAACCAAGAGCAATATATCCTTGTTTAGCAGTCCATGTTTGAACAGCTTCCTTATTATCACCAAAATTACCGATAAATCCTTTCATCATATTTCCGTATTCAGTCAGTGCTTGAACAGGAATATTTCGTGTGTGAGCTATTTCTTCAAGAAAACTATCAACATCTTTTGCAGTCATATCAGTTTTGGTCGCAATGACTAAAAGATGTGAAGCAGTTTCAATCTGATTTTGATTCCATGAATGTTTGCGAAGCGTACTTCGAAGCGATGCATCTTTGACGACGATAAACTTCCAAGGTTGAAGACCAAACGACGAAGGAGTAAGCCGCATAGCTTCTTCTAATGCATTCCACGTTACATCACTTATTTTTTTTGTTTCATCAAATTTTTTACAAGCGTAACGAGCATTTAGTTTTTCTATCAGTGTTTCTGGATTCATGTGGGTACTTTTTTAATATGTTATTTATTGTTAGAAGTTTATCGGACGACCCATAGCGATTGCCATAGCTTCTGCCATAGATTCTGAAAGAGTAGGGTGAGGATGCACTGTATCAAGAACACTTGCAGCAATGCCTTCATGTGAACGGATGATTGATGCTTCAGTGATAAGTTCTGTCGCTTCTGAATGAAGAATGTGGACACCGAGTACTTCGCCAACATCTTCATCGATTATCACTTTGCACATACCTTCAGGCTCACCAATTGCAATTGCTTTACCAATTGCAGAGAAAGGCATTTTGCCAACTTTATATTTAAGTCCTTTCTCTTTTGCTTGTTTCTCAGTAAGTCCAACGGAAGCAACTTGAGGTTGGCAATACGTACATCCTGCGATGTTGTCATAATGCATTCCATGTTTTGCTTTACCGCAAGCAGATTCAGCAGCAACAAGACCTTCATGACTTGCTTTGTGTGCAAGGAGTTGTCGTCCCGTACAATCTCCAATCGCATAGTGATTTGGAACATTTGTTTTCATAAAAGGATCGACGGTAATAAATCCGCGATCAGCTTTAATGCCAACGGTTTCTAATCCGATATTTTCTGTATTAGGAACGACGCCGATTGCAACAAGGATTTTATCTCCAGTCCAAGCTTCTTCACCTTTAGGACCTTTCAGTTTAGCAGTAGCACCAGTTGCTGTTTTTTTAATATCGCTCACTGCTGTAGAGGTGAAGATTTTCATCCCTTTTTTGAGGTAGATTGTTTCAAGAGATTTTGCGATCTCATGATCTTCTACTGGAAGAATCTGATCTAACATTTCAACAACAGTTACTTCGCTACCTAGTGAATTAAAAAAGTAGGCAAACTCCATACCAATCGCACCTGCACCAATCACAAGAAGTTTTTTCGGATGTTCTTTATTTTCCAAAATAGTTCTTGAAACATGAATTGCTTTTCCGTCTGCTTCAACACCAGGGATAAGGCGAGGTCTAGCACCTGTTGCAATAATAATATCTTTAAATCCGTAATCAGTAGTTTTATTTGATGCATCAGTAACACTTACAACGTTACCTTTCTTTAAGGTTCCGTTTCCGTAGATGACTTCAACTTTATTTTTCTTCATCAAAAACGCGACACCACCAGAAAGTTTTCCGGCAACATCACGTGAACGACCGATTATTTTTGAGAAATCAAATTTCAATGAACCAGTTTCAAAACCAAATTCAGCAGCACGATGCATATCGTGATAAAGCTGCGCAGATTTGAGAAGCGCTTTTGAAGGGATACATCCCCAGTTAAGGCAAACACCACCAAGAGCTTCACGCTCAATGATTGTAACTTTTCTTCCTAACTGTGCTGCACGAATTGCTGCTACATATCCACCAGGTCCAGATCCCAAAACGATTAAATCACGAGCTTCAGTCATGTCTACGATATCCTACAAATTAAACGAAAAAGACTGGTGATTTATAGCACAGTAACTCGAGGGGCTAAAGGGGAGGAATAATGGGGAAATTGAGGCTTAAAATTAGTCAGCCCAGAGTGGAAAAAAACTTTTGGGAATCTCTATAGTAATCTCTTTCTCATAAATAGGATGAATAAAATCTAATCGAAAACTTAGTAATGTTAAACAGTCAAATGGCACAGACCCATAAAACTTATCACCAACGATGGGTAAATCAATTGATGCCGCGTGAATTCTAATTTGATGAGTCCTTCCTGTTTTTGGGGATGCTTTAATCAAAGATCCACTGTGTTGAATACCATTGGCATCAATAAAGTCGTGAGTCTTTAAAAATGTAAATTCGGTTTCAGCACTTTTGGCATCTTTGCCGTTTATAACACGGAGCACAGGATGTTCATCTGTTTTTCCAATTGGATCTCTAACAACGATATTTTCCCAATCAGGTTTTTTATGAGTTAAAAAAAGATACTGCTTCTGTATTTTTTTTTGTTCGAATAATTTTTGTAGTAGTCCATGACTCTCTGGTTTTTTACTTACAATCACCAGCCCCTGAGTCGACATATCAAGTCGAGAAGGGCAGTGAACTGGCGCTCCAACATAGTCATCAAGATATTTTCGAAGGCTACATTTGTTTTGCTCTTTTGCTGGCATCGTCGGAAGTCTTGATGGTTTATTACATGCAAGCAGATAATCATCTTCATAAACTATCCACTTCGGATCAAACGAAGGATAAAATTGATAGATATCATCAAGAGGGAATTTTGGTTCGTAGTATTCAACTAATGCAGGGGTAGGAAGTAGCTGGTCATGAATTGCAACTAGACCATTTATATAGATACCACCAAGGGATGCACGTTCTTCCCATGAATATCTTTCTTCCTTATCAGGTAAAAGCTCTCTTAATCGAGTAAAAAGTGTTCCACCGTTATATAAAGCAAAACGATAATGATGACTGTAAAATGCGTCAGAAAGATCTCTTGTAGGAGCACTCATTTTTTATTTGAGCGGTAATTTCGTACAGCGTTTAAAATACGGCTCAGTCGTTCAATCAGATCCGCAGGAGGAATCTCTGCCGAGAGTTCAGGATTAGCAGGTAAACCAAAACCTTTTTCAAGTTTTTTTAATCGTTCGATGTAATTTGAATTTAATTGTTGATCCACTTTTGCCTTTGCAGTATCTCTTCTAGCGCCTCGTATGGTCACAAGGCTTTGCAGCACCCCAACTTGGTTTTGCGATGAAAGAACCACCGTATCTTTTTTTGAGCATTTAGGAGGAAGGTTAAACAGTGCGCTTTGCAGCTGTTGCACAGTTGAAAATGCCATCTGTCCATCACTTGAAAAAATTACAACAGAAGCCAAGGTTTCTTTGGAGATAAGGGATTCTGGAATTTTAAACTTCGCAAGATAAACACCATCTTTGACAGGTTTTATATCGACAGTGGAAAAAGTCTTTGTATCCTGAGCATTCATGACAAGTCCTAGACCTGACAGAGGCGCTATTGAAGTTGCGACCTGAAAACTAATCTCTCGATCTTCTGCGGTAACACCAGATACAACGAATAAAGAAGAAGCAACAATAAAACAAATACCGAAACCTAACTTTACGAAAACATGCTTCATCTGAATTTGGAATATACGATTTGAGACGATCATTTTTTGTCGATTGCCTCCTGTATAAGACTTAATGATTGAGATACTTTTTCATAAAGTTGAATCTCTTCATCTAACCTATCTGCTGATTCTTTTAATTCTCGAGCATCGTCTTTTGTTACTTGTTCCTGACCATCAGGGATAATGGCTCCACCGGTTACATTTGGGATACATTTTCTCGTTAATTGGTACCTGCGTGTTGTAACTGAATTTCCACTTTTATCAGTAAAGACAAATTGATAACTCACTTCTGCAAGTGGTGAAGGTATCTCAAGATCAAAGTAAACCTTCTCCATGGCATCAAACCTTGGTTCTTGATCTTGCACTTCGGTAAGAACACCGTCTCTTGTAATAATGCCGCGCACTTTCATGCCGACACTTAAAACTTCTTTATTCATTTGAATGGTAAGAGTCAAAGGAAGTCCTGGAGTTGGTAGTACGTCGACATTAGGTTGAACGTGTGTATATTGAATCTTTATGGTTGGAACGGTAGGTACTTCGGACGGTTGGGCATAGGCGTGGGCAGTAACGATTATTACAGTAACGAGCCATAAGATTTGGCAAGAGAGCCGAGTGAATTGATTCTTAGTTTGAAACACGATTTGGAAATTATGTCGAAGATGGGCGTAACTTGAAAGACCCGTTTGTGCCACTGACTAAGTTTTTTGCTGTTCCTTCGATAATGCCATTGTTAGAACTGCCACTGAGCTCAACAATATAGCCATTAGCGATAACTTTAATCGTTTCAGCTTTGTCCTGTATCTCAACCACACTTGGATTGAAACCATCAGCTCCAACAATAACAGCTAATTTACCTTTATTTGCAAAACTAATAATAGTGAGCGGCATCGGTGTAGAGCCGATTATGCCCGAGATTGAACCGCTATATACACCAGTCGGTAGGGCAGGAAACACTAGATCAGTCCCATTGTATGTAGGTACAAGCCCATTTTCTTCAACAAGGCTTCCTGATGCATTTGAAGCAACCGACATCTGATTTTCACTCGAAGAATTATTTCTCAATAATTTAATCGTAAGGAATGTTGAGAAAAATACAGTAAAGGCAATTACCAAAATTGCACTATTGCTGAGCCCTGAACTAATACGAACAAATTCTTCAGAGATATTGAAAATAGGAACTCCATTTCGTCGAATCTGAGATTGTGCACCTTTGATTTTTCTTTGAGAAGGTTGCTTAACATCAACAAGATTATCTTCACGAACTTTTGCAACAGACTCTTTGCTGATAAAAACAGTCGGTGTTCGACTGTGACGGCTATCTTTTAGTGCAATTGCTCCTTCCATATTCTTATCACTTATCTGTTCTGACTCATCAGATGATTCAGTAGAAAGTGGAGTTTGTGAGGGATTTACAGGTTTTTCAACAAAATCTTGCAGTAATTTACTCTCGGTAGCATCTTCTTGGAGTTCAATCTGCGAATTTTTCTTAGGAATCTCAGTCGTTGGATTTTGATTGCCAGGAACCACAGTTAGTTTTGGTTGGTTTCGATTCGGAGAAATCGCTTTTGTCGTTGTCGATGCGGTTGTCGTTTTTTTAGATTTTAGAGATTGAACAATTTCTCGTGCAGATTGGAACCGATCTTTTGCCTCAAAATTACACGCTTTGGCAATAATATCAGAGAGGTAAAGCGGCACATCTGGGAAGAGTGAAATCAGTGAAGGTAAATTCTTACGCGTTTCGATCTGCTCAACCATCGATATAGTTGCAAAAGGATTTTTTCCAGCAAGCAGTTCGTATGCAGTGACACCAAGAGAATAAATATCAGATCGTTGCGTGTATTCAACTCCCTCTAAAACTTCTGGTGCCATGTAGTCCATAGTGCCAACAGCATTTTTTAGATCTTTTGCATCAGCAGGATCTCCAGGAAGAAATGCAACGCCGAAATCTCCGATGCGGAATTGTGATTCAGATACCACGAGTAAATTATCAGGTTTAATATCTCTGTGGATGATTCCAGTGCGGTGAATATAGTCAAGCCCGTCTGCGATTTGAAGCAGTAAGTCATGAACAATATGTGCAGATAGTTTACCGTTGTTTTTTTGAGCAAACTTTCTTACATCAGATTCCGGAGCATACTCCATCGCTAAATAGCAGATTTCACCCACAGAATGAAAATCATCTAATCGAATGACTGATGGATGATGGCTAGAAACAAGTGCGAGTGCTTCTCTTCTTAGTTTTTCAGTAAGAGAGATCTTATCTTTTTTATTTTCAACAAGTACTTTAAGAGCAACTTCGGTGTTGTTGTCAGAAGTATTTCTAGCGTGATAGACAACGCTTCGGGAACCTCTCCCTACGATTGAGACGATCTCATATCGACCGTCGAACAGTTTCTTTTTTTGCGCTACCGCCATAATAATTTAATGAAGGGTACAGCTAAAGGTTTACGTGGGAATCGTAGCACATTTTGGGTTCTTAAATCAGCTTTAAGTGAGTTAAAGCTGAGGAAAGGGACTAGATTTTAATGGATTTTTATTGTTTTTAAAGTGGTGGTGGCTTATGCAAGGGTTAATAGTTTTAATAATATTAGGAGGTTATTAACTAATCCGCCTTAGTAACGCGAAGGTCGCGAAGTACGCGAAGTAATTAATTATTATCTTCGCATACTTCGCGACCTTCGCGTTAATTTCTCCTAAATACCGGTTAGGAACCTTAACTGAATGACATTTTTAAACGTCAAAGAAGAGAAACGATTAACGCATCTCAACATCACCCCAAATCGTCTGAAGGTAATCAATCTGTGATGCATGGCTGTGGGTATGTCCTTCTGGAACAAAGATAAATCTTTTTAAAGGGCGATCTCCAAAAGGTGTTTTTACAATCGCCGAAGTTAAATCCGCATCTGTTACAGAACTAATAGCGTCAACTACCGCAGTATTTGTTGTTTCAATAAGTGCAAGCGCTTGTTCTAGAGTTGTTACTTTTGCTTCTTCTGTTGAAATCCAAGCAAGCATTTCTTCAAGATTTGCAGCTTTTGATGCTTTTGTTTTAATCATATCTGCAAAAGCTCCGTTTGCTACTGCAATGTGGGTTGCAATTTCAAGTGCGCTTTTAGCTGTCGCAGATGGTTTCCAAGTAAGTTTATCTTGAGGAACGAAGGAAAGTGCTTTTTGAGTTTTCTCTGCAGCAGATTGAAAAAATTGTAGGGCGAGTTCTTTAACTTGTTCCATAATTTGTCTCCTTATAAATAACGCTGGGATAGTACTTTAAATCTAGAAATTACAACATCATTAACTATAAGTCCGCAGACTCATTATGGTAATATTTGGATAAAGTAACTTACTTATGAAAATGTTTCATCATTATCTTTAATTCTAAAGTACTCACTCCTAATATTCTCAAGCTCTTCACTCGTACTGTCAGTAAGTATAAGTATGTTATGCGATGGATCCTTTAGCATGCCTCGAATATCCACCATCCAATCTAAATCAGCTTGCCATTGCTGAGTGCTTTCATGCGGGTGTGCAAATTGTGTTCTTGAACCAATAAGTAATTCAAACCACAATTTTGCAAGAATAAAAAAATCATTTTTCGAGATATGTGTCTGCGTTCGAACCTCTTCTAATTTATTTGCAACGAAGGTATTACTTCTAAAGTCATCTTTAAATTTGAATTCTATAAATTTACATCTAAAAATTTGATTTGTTGTTAGTAATGCACGGCAAAGCATTAATTCTTCTTCCGAAAGAATATTTTTCTTTCTCACCAAAGATGAAATATTTACATTAGTATCTTTTGATTTAATACGATCGTCGATGCTTAAAGCAGGGAGGAGCTCCTGAAGTACAAGCATACGTTCGATTGTTTGATGATTAATCCCACAAAGCTTTTCAGCATCAGGATAATACTGTCTTAAAATTCGAAGTAATCGACTCGCCTGTCCATATCGTGACCAAGGGCGAGGGGAACTAGGCAGAGTCGAAGGGCTAGAAAGATGGATTCGCAAAGACTTTGAAAAATCAAACTTATCCAGCAGAGCATGAGCCTCAGTTGCGCCAATTTCTAGGTTATGTTGATTCATTTCCATTTATTTCTCTTTCATGAACTACGTTAAGAAAGGTTTCGTGGATGCCTCTCTCATAATATCATTTTAGATAACTAGAAATGCTTAATCAAATAGTGTCTAACCATCAGTTCATTTTAAGCTCTTTTAATTTTCATAGAATATTTCGGCAGTTTTACCAATTATTTCTTTTGTAGTTCATTCAAGGATTTAAGAGGTTTAATTTCCTAAAGTAGCCTTAGCAATCAGTACCCGCTGCACTTGATTTGCCCCTTCAACAATTTGCAACATTTTTGCATCACGCATAAGACCTTCAACTTTATATTCTTTAATATATCCAGCTCCTCCAAATAGTTGCACTGCATCAGTTGAGATCTTCATTGCGTTATCGGTTGCAGTGCACTTTGCCATTGATGGATATAGATTTGGCTCATTACTGTGAAGCCCGTTATCCAAAGCGATTGCCGCGTATTCAACTAACAACTTGGCAGCTTCATACTGCATTCGCATGTCAGCTAACATAAATTGCAGTCCTTGAAATTCAGCCAGTGCTTTTCCGAACTGTTTTCGCTCTTTTATAAAATTTGCAGCAAGTGAAATAGCTGTTTTAGAGATTCCATTTGCACATGCACCAATACTGATTCTTCCTGCAGCTAATCCTGAAAGAGCAATCCTGTATCCATTTCCAAGCGTTCCAAGGAGAGATGATTTTGGAATCAGGCAGTTACTAAATGTTAGCGATGCAATAGGGGATAGTTCACACCCCATTTTTTTTTCAGGAGAGCTTATTAAAAGCCCGGGTGTTTCTTTTGAAACAATAAATGCACTGATGCCATCTTTGCCGGATGTTTTTGGTGTCCTTGCGAACACGATATAGACATCAGCAAAACCGGCAGAGGTGATGTAGCATTTTTCACCGTTTAAGATGTAACCATCTTTTGTTTCAACAGCTTCTGTTCGGAGTGAAGAAGCATCACTGCCAGCTTGAGGTTCTGTTAGTGCAAAAGCACCAAGCAGTTTTCCTTCACAAAGTTTTGGAAGGATATTTTTTTTAGTTTCTTCTTGCGAAAAATTTTCAAGGATCTTTGTCACCATTAAATGAACAGAGAGAAATACTGCTGGACCTAAATCTACACTTGCAATTGTTTCGAGAACTTTTGAAATGAGTAGGTTAGATTTTTTTAATCCACCGTATTGTTCGGATACTGCAAGTGCCGTGACACCGAGTTCTCCAAATCCATAAAATAAATCTAATGGAAGCTCGTGACGTTCTTTAAACGATTCGTATTGAGGAATTTGAGCAGAAGAAAATTTTTGGACTGCATCAATGATTTCTTGGTCTTCTTCGGATAGTAGATACATAGGGAAAGTATACCGGAAATCTTTAGAAAGTGGACAGTGCAGAACACGCCCTTTGTTTACTTTGCGCGACTGACTGGAAGAATAACTACATGTCGCTGAGGTTCATGAGCACAAAGCTCTTTTACAACTCTTGATGAGGCCTCACAAAGTGCAGTGGCTTGCATTGCAAGTCCATCAAACAATTTTGCTATTTCGTTTAGATATTTAGTTTCTATCTCTATGGCTTGGGTTGCATCGGACATACTCGGCCAATTGGGGTTAGAAAGTGGGTGATTGTATGTTGAATTAATCAGTGCTTTTTCACGCTTTTTAATGAGTGCTGGAACATCAATCCAGAATTCAAACTCATCTTTTTGAATTATCGAAAAACCTTCCCTCCAAAGGAATACGTTTCGTTCGTTTTCAGCCTGGAACCAAAGTGGATGAAATGGGAACGAGTGTACGGAATGTAGCAGATTTCTGCTTCGAATCTGGGTTTCGAGGGTTTTTAGCACTTCGAGTAGAATAGTGCCGTCTTGAGGGGTCATCACAGGAGCAGTTTGACCACTTTTATTGTTCAGATCTGTGCGAGAATGTACATTTTTGTCTTTATAAAGAGTGACTGCTTCCGAGCGTTTTTGTATAACCATTTGATCCGTTTAATAGTTACGATGAAAAAAAGTCACGCCCCAACTACAACTTCCAGGTCGTCCGAAATTGCAGGCAATATTCGCACCAGCCAAAAAGCTTCGTTAAAAGTTTGTCACTTAGCTGATATTCATTTGGGATATAGGAAGTACCAAAAGCTTTCAAAGACTGGAGCTAATCAAAGAGAACTTGATGTGGCTCTTGCATTTCGAGAATCAATTGACCGAATTATTGGGCTCTCTCCAAACCTTGTTATTATGGCAGGGGATATCTTTCATCAAGTACGTCCAACCAATGCCGCAGTAACATTTGCTTTTAAAGAATTACGAAGACTGAGCTCAGGGATTGGGGCTCCTATTATTTTAATCGCTGGCAATCATGAATCTCCGAAGCGTTCTGATACCGGTTGTATTCTTCGACTCTTTGAAGAAATTAAAGGAGTCTTTGTAGCTGATACCAAAACTGAGCAGTTTCGTTTTGAAGATATTTCACTGAGTGTTACCGCTGTTCCACATGCTGCTCTTGATACTTTAAAGCCCGATACGTTACGGGCTGATGATAATTATTCTTACAATATCTTAACGGTTCACGGTCAAATAGGTGATAGCTGGATGAGTGAGTTCGGAGGAATCGAAAGGAAGCTCTCTGATCTTAATCCTCATGAATGGGACTATATTGCACTTGGTCATATACATATTCCAAAACAAATAGATCTGAATGCATGGTTTTCGGGTGCAATTGAAAATACGTCAAGTAACATCTGGTCTGAAGCTGATCAAAATAAAGGATTTCTAGAAGTATTTCTTCCTGAACAAAAAGTAACATTTCATTCTTTATCATCACCTCGGGAAGTTGTCTCACTTCCACCAATCTTTGGTGGCTCAATAGCTACAGTCGAAGACTTATCAGGAAAACTACTCGATGCTATAGCCTCTGTATCTGGCGGTGTGGATGGAAAAATCATCCGTCTTGAATTACTCGATGTTCCAAGAGAAATATTTAGACAGCTCGATCAAAAACTGTTTCGTGAAACTCGTCTCAAAGCATTGCATTTACAGATCGATTTACGGTACAGCGAACGGGCTCATCATGAGAAAGCACGAAGTGCGCTTATTCCAACATCGTATTCACTCAAAGAAGAGCTCGCAACGTTTGTCAGGAAAAATCAAGCGAAACCACATGTAACTCATGATGAAATGATAGTACTTTTTGACGATCTGTTTACTTCTATCGAGGCAAAAAATGAAACTCGTTAGAATTTCACTTAATAATTTCCGGCAATATCAATCCGTTGATATCGAATTTTCTGCGGGCTTAATCGGAATTACCGGAAGTAACGGCGCTGGGAAAACTACTCTTATAGAAGCAATTACATTTGCATTATACGGAACAAAAGCAGTACGTGGAAAAATTGAAGATTTAAAAACAAAAGGTATAAATAAAGAAAAAGTTTCTGTAGAACTTTCGTTTAGTATCGGAGCAGGGATCTACAGAATACTCAGAACAACAACTGATGCAAAATTTTTTGTTGCTGGAGAGTCAGAGGCAGGTATTACTGGTAGTCGTGAAGTAACAAACCAAGTAGTTAAAATATTAGGAATGAACCTTGAGGAATTCTCTGCTACATTTCTGACTGAACAAAAAGGTCTTGAGTTTTTAAGTGGAAAGAAAGGGGCAACAGAGCGAGAGAAATTTATCGTTCGGATGATGGGGTTTGACCGATTAGAAACACTCCAAGATGAGTTACGAGAGCAAAGAAAAGAGCGAAAACAAAAAGTTTTAGGTTTTGAAGCAGGGCTTGGGGATCGTTTTGAATTAGAAACAAGACTACAAGGTGAAAAAGAATCACTTGATAATCTGCAAAAAAAACTTCAAGAAAAAACAACTATCCTTGAGCAAGTAAAACTGAGGGCTGATGAAGAGCGTAAAAAGTTTGAAATATTAGAGAAAGAATTTACGTTGTACCGAGCGAGGCGCGAAGCCCTCACGGTTTCTCAGACACGATTCGAAGAAGCTACAAAGCGCTTAAAACATTTAGACGATAGATCTAAAGAGATTGATACCACCGTTGTCTTTGAAAAGCCGTTTCGTACCTACAGAGAAGATGCAGCAAAAAATCCCGATGCGAATACTGAAAAAATTATTTACCAGATTAAATCGAGAATATCTTCTCTAGAAGAAAAAATTGTAGCTGTCACAGCCAACCGTTCTAAATTTCAAACAGATCGCCAAGTTGCCAGGGCACGTGTTGAAGAAAAATTGATTGTTTTATCGAAGCAGCAAGTAGGTGAACAAAAAAAACTGGCGAACTATGAAGGATTGAAAAAAAGCGGAGCACCGTGCCCAACCTGTGGGCAGCTTCTTGGTGACAATATTAAAAAAGTTATCGGTGATATTTCAAAAGAGATCGAAAAACTCAGTACACTCATTCAGCAAGAAAAACTAGCCCTTGAGTCATTCCTGCAACCTTCTGCAGAAGAGCAGGACCTTATACTTCATTTTGAAGATATCTCTAAAGCCCTAACCGAAGAGAAGAAATCTCTCCCCCAATGTGACCTCCTTCAAAACTTAGTGAATGAGTCGACTTTGATTCGAACCCAGCAAGAGTCGTTAAGAAATGAGCTTATTACCTTAGACGAACTTTTAAGAGTTAAACGAAAAGAATTATCTGAACTTACTTTTTCAGATGCACTCTATACAGCATCAAAAACATCTCTGGCTGCATCAGAGAGCATGGTTAGTGTTGCTCGAAGTGACAAGTTGATGATTGAAGGTGACTTTAAGACAGTACAATCGCAAGTCGAACGAACCACCGAAGCCTTACTTGTATACGACCAAAAACAAGCAGGATTAAAATCGCTCCGTAAAGAGCTTCTTGTTTTTGATGAAGCCGATATAACACTCACAGAATTTAGAAAAAGTGTAAATGAAAGTATTCGTCCAAGAATCGCAGAACTTGCTAGCGAATTTCTATCTGAACTTACAGAAGGTCGATACAACGAAGTATTTATGGGAGTTGATTTTGCACCAACTGTTTATGATGCAGGAGAAATTAAATCGGTCATCAGCGGAGGTGAAACCGACATCCTACACCTTTGCGTTCGTTTAGCATTGTCACAGCTTCTTGCAGAACGTGCGGGGCAAACTTTTAATTTATTAATTCTTGATGAAGTTTTTGGAAGCCTCGATACGCAACGTCGTCAAAATGTTTTACAGCTTTTAGAAAAACTCTCTGAACGATTCGAGCAAATAATTATTATCACGCACATGGATGATATAAGGGATGCCGTTGATGCTGT
>JBIKWN010000084.1:0-8647 GCA_044356295.1 Bdellovibrionota bacterium | reverse complement strand
TCAGTGAGTGCAAATGTAGCCTCCATTACGATTGCACCCTTGGGTAATCGCGAGCTTCGATAACTGAATGAAAGATCTTGTGCACTCAGTGATACGAGCCCTGTTTCATTAGAATAAATCAATGCACTCGAAAGTACTGCACTTATATCAGAGCCGTGTGCTCCTGCATTCATTGCGACAGCTCCTCCAACACTCGCAGGTATACCAGCAGCAAATTCAAAACCTGATAAGCCAGCGTTTGCCAATTCCCTAGATAATGTTGTTAACGAAGTTGCTCCTCCAACACTGATTGATACTCCATTTTTAGTATCAGGATTTTTTCTTGTATACCGAAATCCTTTTCCTAATTGAATTGTTGGGATAACAACACCTTGATCCGAGATCAAAATATTACTTCCAAATCCTAACAAAGATACGTGGTCAGAATATTGACTTAAAATCGAATAACTTTTTTGAACTTCTTCAACAGAATTTGGACGAATAAGAAGATCGATCAAGCCACCGCAAGAAATCGTGGTAACAAAACGTCCTTCCGTTGAATGACTTATTTCAATACCTTCAGAGGAAAGTCGAGTTAGTAAAGACTTGTTCTCTAAATGAGAGTTCATGGGCAGACTGTTATAGTAGCTCTAAAAGAATTCTTGGCGCAGCTCCAATCGAGCCAGCTCCTAAACAGAGAATTACATCCCCTGATTCTGCAATTGCAACAAGCTTTCGTGCTGCGTCTTCAATGTCACCTATGTAATGTTTATCAGAGTGAAGCAATGCTTCAACAAGTATCTGTGACGAAACACCTTCAATTGGCTCTTCACTTGCTGCATAGATATCAGTAACAGTTACCGAGGATGCATCCTCGAAGCATTTCAGAAAATCAACAAAACAATCTTTGGTTCTTGAATAACGGTGAGGTTGGAAAAGCACATGCAATTTCTTACCCTCGTCGATCCATCCCGATTTTACAGCAGCAAGCGTTGCGCGAATCTCAGTTGGATGATGTCCATAATCATTTATTACGGTAACATCACGAACGGTTCCACAGACTTCTGTACGTCTATGAACGCCAGGAAATTCATTAAGGCTTTTAGCAATAATCTCAGCCGTGACTCCAAATTCACGGGCAACCGATATTGCAGCAAGTGAATTTAGCATTAAATGAAGCCCTGGAACTGGAAGCTGTACTGATGCAAAAAATTCTCCGTTGATCTGCACATCAAAATGCGTTCCACCTTTGACTTGTTTTATATTTACAGGCCTCACCATTGCATCTGGGCTTTGACCATAGGTTACCATTCGTTTTTTCAGAGTTGCCGCAAGTGCTCTGACATGTGGATCGTCAATACAAAGAACAGCTAAACCATAAAATGGAATTTCATTAACAAACTGAGCAAATGAAGTTTGTAGCTCATTAAAATTTTCATATGCGTGTAAGTGTTCGGTATCGATATTGGTTACAATCGCGACTGTTGGTTTTAGTAATAAAAAACTTCTATCAGACTCATCTGTTTCAGCAACTAAATATTCACTTTTTCCAACTCGTGCTCCAGACTCTTGAGAGCGCACTTGTCCGCCAATAATTACAGTTGGATCAAGCTTACCTTGCTCAAGCATACCTGCAAGCATCGTAGTCGTTGTTGTTTTTCCATGGGATCCAGCAACACCAACACCAAATTTTAATCGCATTAATTCGGCAAGCACTTCAGCTCGTCTGACAACAGGCAGTCCTCGACGTTTAGCTTCTACGATTTCTGGATTTTCAAATGTTACTGCAGATGAATAAACTAGGAGCGATGCTTTTTCGGGAAGATACGATGCGCTGTGACCAATTGAGATAATTGCTCCTTTTCTGACAAGGTATTCAACAACAGAGGAGTTTTTTTGATCAGTGCCTGAAACTTTAAAACCAAGCTCCAATAATATCTCAGCGATACCTGACATGCCGGATCCGCCAATACCGGTAAAATGAAAGTGAAGATTGGTGTTATACATAGGTCAGGTTATATAATAAGCTTCTCTTTAGGAAAAATATATGTTCGGCTTTAATTTTAGTGAGCTTATTGTTATTGCAATCGTCGCATTGGTGGTCTTTGGGCCTGAAAAGCTTCCTAAAGTTATGTCAGAGCTCGGGAAATGGGTGGGGGAATTCAAAAAATCCTCTGATGGCCTCAGACGTGAGTTCTATAATGCTGCTTATAAACCCGCCGATGAGGTAAAGACTCTATCCCAAGATCTTACTAATTTGATAAGCCTAAAACCCGTTATGGCCTCAAAAGATGCATCACTCATCCCTCATTGTGAAGAGGTAAAAAAAGAAGAGCCCACAATTGAAATCACAACAAGCACTGACCCAACTGAGCCTACGAAATGAATACTCCTCCTGCCCTCGATCCCAACAACGAACAACCTGCAAAAAGAGCCTTTGCAGAGATGGGGATCATGGAGCATTTAACCGATCTTCGAAGCTGTGTAATTCATAGCGTTGCAAGTGTCGTCTTATTAAGTTTTATCACATACGCATATAGTAATTTTTTCTTTGAGATTCTTACTCGCCCTATTAGACAAATTTTTGGTGAAACAGTTTTAATCGGAACAGGTCCTGCAGAAGCACTGACTCTTAAGATTTATGTTTCATTTTTTGCTGGAGCTATCATTGCGCTCCCTTATATTTTCTATCAGCTCTGGAGGTTTGTTGCACCCGGACTCTATGATAGTGAAAAAAAATATGTTCTTCCTTTTATCATAATCACGACTGCTTGTTTCCTTGCCGGAGTAGTTTTTTGTTACGATCTTGTACTGCCTCTGTCATTTGATTTCTTCAAAGAAGAATACAAATCAATTGCACTAACACCACAAATCAAATTAAGTGAGCATTTATCTCTTACCATTAAAATCCTTGTAGGATTTGGCGTTATATTTGAACTACCAGTAATAAGTTTTATTCTAGCTCGCGCTGGACTGTTAACATCAAAAGCCATGAGGTCTTCTTGGCGTTATGTGATGGTTGGAATATTTATAATTGCTGGAGTCCTGACACCACCCGATGCGCTTTCGCAATGTTTGATGGCAGGCCCTATGCTTATTCTTTACGGAGTCAGTATTTTAGTTGTGCAAATAAGCGAACGACAGAAGACTTCTGATACGCTGTAAGTATTTCTCTTAAAAACTTTAATTAATTCTCAATTGTTCTTAAAAAATGTGTATTTTTCGGATCTAAATTCCTTTGACGAAAAACAACGTTCGACATCACAATAAAAGTAAGAGAGGAAGATTGCAAAGCGAAGCTTTTGGGTTCCTTCTAGGGAATTCCCTCCCCAGTACAGTAGCTTCCCTATCCCTAGTTTGGTAAGGGGCTTCTATTTGAGGATCTTTCGAGTACTTGTTTAGAGCACCTTCTCGGTGCTCTTTTTTTTAATTCTAAAAATCAGATCTTTCCCCCGTGAACCTGACCGTGCACGTGAGCGTGAGCGAGATCTAGATTGTTAGCTCACGCCTACGCTCACGGTCATGGTCACGGGGGTAAGTTTACTAATAGAAACTTATCTTAACGTCGAACACACCCGAGACCACCAGGAAGCCTCATATCACTGCATCCTCTACGTCGCTCTTCAGATGAACATTTCTGCTCACTTGGTGAATAGCCTGATGGACATCTCTCTTGACGTGGAGCCGGAGGGGTATAGGAATTATTTTGTTGCCAACGATTTCTATCAAGTTCTCGCCGCTCTCTATCTAGTCTATCTCGCTCGCGTTCAATCTCTCTGCGATCTCGCTCATTACGCCAATCACTATCATAGCCTCGACGTGGTGGAGCATAGTATGGGTCAGAATACCCGTTATTATATCCTCTGGAAGGTCCAAAGCCGTCAAGCTCTGCACAGCCAGATAAGATAAAACTAAAAAGAGAAAACGAAAGTAATAAGATAGCGGTTTTAAATTTTTGCATAGTCGGATTCTAGTACTGAATCGAACAAAAATTCTAGATAAAAATACGGAAACGTCTTCTATTCTTCAACCGCTTCACCTTCATCATTAACATTACTGGAAGAAGCGTCAAAATTACTTTTTTGTTGTACTTTTCCGGGCAGATTGATTCCGATTCGTTCTGTAAGAGCAGCTTTGGGTAAAAATTCCGAAGGGAAAAATGAATTCTGCTTCAAAAAAGCCAAGATTCTTTCTGCTGCAATTCGATGTCCTATTTCATTTGGATGAAAATCTTGTCCTACAATTACCTGAATTCTTTCGAGGGGTAGTCCTGCAAAATCATTGTACAAGTCATAGAAAGGAATCTGTAAAGAATCAATCAAAGTTTTAATTTTTTGATGAATCGGTAAAAACGGATATTCCTTCGTTAAAGGGATCCCAAAGAGTGGAAAGACAACAGCAACGGTAGGCACATTAGCTTCTTTCGTGATCGATGATATTGAGCTCCAAGAATCAGAAAAATTTTTCCATGTTTTAGGTTTTTCAAAAAGATCGTTAAACTTTTTTACATAATTATCATAGGTCTGATTATTATGAAGTCTTTTCAGAACAAACGCTAAAGAGGTCCAGTAAGAAAACAACTTTCCTTTTAGCTCAAGATCTCCAAATTTATTTTTCTCACGAAATAATTGTGTTGGCGTATATGGTTTTATCTCAGGGTCATTTAACGTAATTTGCATTAAAATAAAATCAGCACCCTCTTCTATTGCACGTTTAACGACAGGAACTTCATGACTTGTCGAATACGCAGGAACACCGTAATTAATAACTTCAACTTTTTTTGTACCAGAATTTAAATTTAGGTAACGCTCTATTCGTTTCGGAAACGCATCATCAAATTGCATGTACGGAGCAAACGTAAATGAATCGCCAATTACTGCGATACGAAAAGTATTCTGGGGTTTTACTGCAGTATGAGGATAATCTTGAAACGTCGGTGAATCCTGATGGATAAAATATTCCTTGGGACGATCACTCCATGCAGCACTTGGTACTGATGCAAATAAACGGAATCCACACTCAATAACAACAAGAGTGATACATATCGAAACTATACTAACAAAAATACCAACGATTACATTTTTCATTGTAATAATTATCCGATTCCATTCATCTGAGCGATGCACTGCATACCTTTTAAGGTAAGCGTACTATCATAGACATCTATTCGGTTTGAATGAGCTTTTATAACTTCACCTAAACCACCAGTAGCAATAACATGTTGAAGCTTGCCAACTTCTTTTTCAATTTGAGCAAGCATACCATCTACTAAACAAACGTATCCAACCAGAGCTCCCGATTGCATCGCAGCTACTGTTGATTTTCCAATTATAGTTTTTGGCCAAGAAAGCTCTATCCTTGGTAGTTTGGCTGTTCGACTAACAAGCGATTCAATCGAAGTATGAAGTCCAGGGGCGATTACTCCTCCTTCATAGTCGCCTTGATCATTTATGTAATCAAATGTTGTCGCAGTACCAAAATCTACAACGATGCTTTTCTTACCGTAAAATGTTTTAGCTGCAACGCTATTTACGATTCTATCAGCACCAACTGAAAGTGGGTCAGCAAGACGAATTGCAATGCCAGTTTTAGTTCCTGCTCCTACAATTAAAGGATCTATTGAGAATGTTTTTTTGACAACATCAACTAATGTACCTGTTAGCTGGGGAACGACAGATGAAATAATTGCAGATGATATATGAAAAGCTTCTCCGAATTGAAGTTTAAGAAGGGCTACGATTGCGGCTCTGTACTCATCGAGAGTTCTTCCTGCATCAGATTGAAGCCTAAATTCAAAAAGGAGCTCAGTGCCCTTGAATCCTCCGAGCACTATATTTGTATTACCAATATCAATTGCGAGTAGCATAGGAATTACCAATCCAATACATGTCCAGAAACTATTGTATGAGTAGACTCACCCTGATGTAAAATCAGTTCGCCACGAGCAGAAACTCCATGGAAACGTCCTTTTTTAAGATCTCCATCTACGTCAATTGTCATATTCTGACTTTCTATTGCATAGGAATGAAACGTATCTCGAAAAGCGATGAATCCTTCAGAAATAAATTTATTAAAAATATTACGAACGATAACACCAACATCTGTAGCGATTTCATTATAGGGTTTAGGAGAAAAAGTAGATGATAATTCAGAGAGTGAGATTACAGAATTTTCAAGAGATGTTTCAGTCAATGGCAACAAGTTAAGGCCAATACCGATACACACATCAATATCTTGTCCCTTTGAACTACTCTCAATAAGTATACCAGCAAGTTTCTTTTTAGAATCTTGATGCACAAGATCATTCGGCCATTTTAAACGAATACCTTTATCAAAAAGATGTAAGCCTTCCAACAAACCAACACCTATAACTAGAGACAATCCAGAAAGATCTACAGTTTGAATAGATAGAGATCTACCGTACGTACAATATAAACCTTGATGTGTTATTGAGACCCACTGATTCCCCCTCCTCCCTCTTCCAGCAGTTTGTGTATCTGCATAGACAAAAACTTCATCGCAACTTTTAAGCAATGTGCGTGCTTCATCCATTGTCGAAGTTGTTTCAGTCAAATGAACAATTTTCATATGCTCATGGATATATCTATATTTTGCGCCTGTGTGGTTAGTGCACCAACTGAGATATAAACTCCTTGAACAAGTGTTGAGAGAGTTTTGATTCTTTCTCTATTCATCCCACCACTAAGTTCAATATCAATATGGGGAGCAGTTGCTCTGATATAGGTGACAGCAGAGACTATTTGATCATCATTAAAATTATCTAACATGATTCGTTGCGGTTTGAGATGGAGAATTGTTTTTTCAAGCTCCTCATGGTTTCTTACTTCAACTTCAACAGGAATATATGGATGCGGCACAGAACGTAACATCTCAGATAACATAGAAAAATCACCCCCAACACTATCGATATGATTATTTTTGATTAAAATCATATCGCTGAGGTTCATCCGGTGGTTTTTTCCTCCACCAACTGTTACTGCATATTTTTCAAGAAGCCTATGCCCAGGAGTTGTTTTCCTCGTATCAAGTATAGAGTTACCTTTCGCTTCCAAAACATAGCTACGAGTAAGTGTTGCGATTCCAGAGAGACGTTGAAGGAAATTTAAAAATATTCGTTCTAAGGTTAAAATATTTTTTATTGATCCTGTAATAGTTGCTACACTTGTACGTTCTACGCAAAAATGTCCTTCGTTTACTAAATAAGTAACAACCATTTCAGAGGCACTGCTATTTTTTTGAAGATAAATATCTATTATCCGACCCAGCAGTGGTAATCCACAGATTATTCCAGGTTGCTTTACAATAATAGTTCCAGTTGCACTCTTCTCTTTATCTTTCAGCAGTTCAGAAGTTATATCACCGTTTGGCGCATCTTCTTCAAGAGCTAGACGAATTAATTGCTCAATTTGCGGAGCTAGAAAATCCATTTATTCGTCTATCCTTCGCCTGCTTTCATTAAAACGGCTCTGTGGAAATAACTACCAATCACCCTGATTGCTGCAGCACTTGGGACAGCAAGAAAAATACCCAATAGTCCAAATAATTTACCAGCAGCCAAAATAGCAAGAATAATAAGAAGAGGAGAAAGACCTACCTTATCTCCAACAATTTTTGGAGTTATAAAAGTTCCCTCAAGAGCCTGTACAACAACAAAGACAATTGCAGTCTTTAGTAACATCATCACCGATGCATCGCTTGTTAAGGAAAAAGTTACCCCTAAAACAATACCAAGTGCCGTTCCCAGATATGGAACGATATTACCTATTCCTGCAACAACACCGATCAGAAACCACTGAGCATGTCCTACAATCGCAAATCCAATACAATATAAAACTGTCATTGTAAGACTCACTAATGTCTGTCCAACAATAAAAGCACGGAGATAAAAGTTGATCTCTGAAAACATCGCCCGTGCATTTTTCTTTAAACTTTTAGGTACAAGTCCAAGAACCCAATTATGAAATGAATCAATATCTATTGATAAATAATAAATGATGAATGGAAGGAGTGTTAGATTTAAAATAGTGATCGTGATTGAGTACCCTTCAAGAAGAAATGAAAAAAGAGCTGAAAGAGTCCTTTTAATTGTTTGACCATCAATTAAAGATGCATATTGCATGAGTTCATCACGATTCAAGGTGATCTGGTGATCAAATGGAAGTCGTTTATTCAATGTAAACACCAGATCCTCAATGCGAGTAACTATAATAGTAATATACCCAGGTACATTATCCAGAAAATGTGATCCTTCTTCTATTAATGGAGGTAGCGCAACGAAGGCAAAGAGAGTGATCGATATAAGAAAGAAACTTGTAATAAGAGCAAAGCCTAACGAACGAGGTATTTTTTTTGCCTCGAGGCGATCCAGTATAGGATCAAAAACAAAAGCTACTGCGTAACCAATGACTAAAAGCACAACAAGTTCACGAAGCTCTGATACCAACCACCAGATTCCGTAAAGACTTGCGATAACTAATATCCAAAGAGGTGGAAGCATCTGTTCGGTTCGGTTTTGATTGGCTTTCATAATATATTGACGAAAAGTCTAAGGTAACGGCTTGGGAAATGCCAGCCTCACAAAAACCTAGACAAAGGTAAGAACTGGGCGTCCAAAAACCTGTTCAACAGCTTCACAAAGAAACTCACT
>JBIKWN010000031.1:0-29595 GCA_044356295.1 Bdellovibrionota bacterium | reverse complement strand
TTGAACCTTTTTTAAACGCTACGTTCGCTACTTCCGCTACGTACTTAATTTAATCCTTCGCGTACTTCGCGACCTTCGCGTTACAAAAAGGATCTCAATTTCGCTCACGCTCACGCCTACGCTCAGGGTCACGGGAGTTGGGTGAATAATTTGATGGATCAAGATTAGATTAAGGGGTGGCGTATTCTTTTATTTCTGTGGTTTCATATCGATGGTATGGCTCGCGCAATTCAAGACTCTCTTTTTACGTACGGTGTAAAAAAAAATGCTCCAAAAAAACAGCACGGCATTACTGCCTCTGAACCTGTTTTACTAATTCTTGCACTGCTTTTAATCTCATTTAGTTTAGTGATGGTGTATTCGACCACTGGAGTCGTGGCGCAAGAAAAATTTGGAGATCCTTACTTTTATGTAAAACGTCAAGCGATCTCTGCACTGATTGGGTTTATTCTGCTTTTTTCTTTCTCTCGTATTCCTATGGAGTTGATTAAAAAAGCAACGCCATATCTATATATAGTATGTTTATCTTTGTTACTTGTTACCTATCTTCCTGGGATAGGGGACCGAGCCGGTGGAGCGCAACGTTGGATTAACTTAGGAATAATTCGTTTTCAACCAGGTGAGTTTGTAAAGCTCGGGTTTATTGTTTACCTCGCTGGATACCTTGCACGTAATGAATTAAATCTTTCTGGATTCGTATCTGGAATTTTGAAACCTTTCATGTTGGTTGGTGGAATCTGTGCGTTATTCTTGAAGCAACCAGATTTTGGAAGTTCTGCTATTCTTTGTTTGATTACTTTGGTGATGATTGGAACCTCTGGAGCAAAAATCAAGCATCTTGCACTGATGGGAGCTGCTTTCTTAGTTCCAGCTGTGCTCCTCATACTTTTTTCACCGTATAGGATGAAACGTGTCACGAGTTTTCTCCAACCATGGGCAGATCCAAGTGGCAGTGGTTATCAATTGATTCAATCTTTAATTGCTGTTGGTTCTGGAAAATTAACCGGGGTGGGGCTTGGCGAAAGTCAGCAGAAGCTTTTCTTTTTACCTGCAGCGCATACTGATTTTATCTTTGCAGTAGTTGGTGAAGAGCTTGGCCTGATTGGCTGTATGATACTTATGTGTGTTTTCCTGGTTTTCTTAGCACGAGGTATTTATCTAGCAGGGAAGGTTGCATCCGATACGTTCGCTTTCTCACTAACACTCGGACTTACTCTTTTAGTTGTATTTCCAGCAATGCTTAATGCAGGGGTTGTTACAGGGTTACTTCCGACAAAAGGAATGGTTCTCCCACTGGTGGGATACGGCGGTTCTAGTATCATGGCAACTCTTTCAGGAATCGGGATCATTATTTCAATAGTACGGTGGCGAAAAAAACAATCTTCATAGCAGCTGGTGGTACAGGGGGGCATCTTTTCCCTGCGATCTATATTGCTCAAGCAATAAAAAAGTTAGAGCCGACAGCAAACATTATTGCAATTGGGGCAGGACGCCCACTTGAAAAGAAATTGTACACTGATTGGGATCTTCAGTATGAAATTATTCCAACAGTAGGTTTGAAAAACCGTGGCCTAAAAGGCGTAGTAGAATTTCTGATCAGTTTTCCTAAATCAATAGTTAAAACAATAAAACTATTTTTAAAATATAAACCTTCAGCTGTTGTTGGCGTAGGAGGATACGTTACTGCATTTCCAGTATGTGGTGCCTGGTTTTTTGGAATTCCTTCTTGGATTCATGAAGCAGAGATTAAACCAGGAATGGCAAATTTATTCCTGAGTTTTTTTAGTCAAAAAATCTCAGTTGCCTTTAACGAATGTACATTCCCAAGCATGATTGAAAAAACATTTACAGGACATCCTGTGCGTCAAGGATTAGAAACTGCAAAACGATCCACTGCAATTACAAGTAAGCCTAAAAATATTTTAATCTTGGGTGGTTCCCAGGGAGCTCAAAGTTTGGATGATGCAGCAGAGGTGATTGCTGGGTTTGCAAAACTCGAGAATCTTTC
The DNA here is from genome assembly GCA_044356295.1 of Bdellovibrionota bacterium. Taxonomy (GTDB): domain Bacteria; phylum Bdellovibrionota_C; class UBA2361; order UBA2361; family JBIKWN01; genus JBIKWN01. The sequence continues at coordinate 27,587 of JBIKWN010000031.1, read as the reverse complement.
AGTAGTTCATCAGTGTCGTCCGCAAAATCTAGAGCAGGTTAAAGCTAGTTACCAAGAAAAGGGACTTTCTGATTATTCTGTTGTTAGTTTTATTGATGATGTTATTAGCTCATATACATGGGCTGATATTATTGTGAGCCGAAGTGGAGCTGGATCAGTTAGTGAGCTTTCCGTGGTTAATAAACCTGTCATTTTTGTACCGTTTCCGTTTGCACAGGCAGATCATCAAACGAAAAATGCAAATACATTGGTTGAAATAGGAAAAGCAGTTCTTTGTCCTGAAGGAGAGCGCTTTCAAGATAGAATAGTCACAGAGATATCAAATCTGATGAATATTGACCGCTATAACGAAATGGTTAGTCTTCCTCAAAAAGTAGCTCATCAAGATGCTGCTCATGTGGTAGCGACTGGTGTTCTTTCCTTGATTTCTGCTTAAACTGCGGGGTAAAGTTGCCTTATGAATAATACAAATAAAAATCTCACCTTCAAAAGTAATCCTATGCCTGTAGAGGGAGCCGAACTAAAAATCGGCGATAAACTTCCATCTTTTACAGTAACTGGAAATGATATGTCTCCGATTACGGCTGATACTTTCGCTGGTAAACCAGTCATCGTTTCGCTAATTCCAAGTCTTGATACGCCTGTGTGTGCAATTGAGACTGCGCGATTCAATAAGGAAGTTAATGAGTTTATTGGGACAGCCTCCTTTGTCACTATAAGCGCAGATTTACCATTTGCTCAAAGTAGATGGTGTGCCGCAGAAGGGGCAACAAATGTTGTTACTGCAAGTTCATATCGAAACACAAAAGAGCTTGGTACGAGTTTTGGAGCTTATATAACAGCAATGGGACTTCTGGCACGATCAGTATTTGTTGCCGACAAAAATGGAATCATTCAGCATGTTGAGTATGTTAAAGAATTGGCGGAAGAGCCCCAATATGAAGCAGTACTTAAGAAAGTAAGAGAATTGCTGTAATAGGCTCATTAGTTTTTAAACTTTATCGTTTTATTAGGATTACTTAATTATATGAAAACTATTTTAAATATTACTTCTGTAGGAATTTTGGCTGCAACATTACTGTGCTCTCAAGTGGTTCGAGCCGAAGAACTCGATCCTATCTTTACTAAGGTGAAAACTCTTGTTTCATCTGGAGATTATTCTAAGGCGCTTGAAGAGCTGAAATGGGCTTCAAAAGAAATTGAAAAACTAAACGCTAAAAAAATAGAAACATTCTTCCCTGATTCTTTGAATGGATTTACTGGTTCAAAGATTAATACGGGTGGCGCCCTTGGCATGACAAATATTGAGCGAACCTATATGAAAGGTAAGGACGGTTTTCAAATCGCTCTTACTAATCTTGGGTCAGCTGCAGGTGGAGCGCTTGGAGGTTTGGCGCAGTTAGGTTCAATGGCAGCAATGTTTGGTGGTCAAAATGGTATTGAATCTGTGCGAATTAATGGTCGCACTGCACAGCTTGATTCAACTGGAAGTGAGCCAAAATTAACACTTTTCCTTGATGGCGGTTCGATGCTCAACGTTGAAGGTAAAGGAGCTGTTAAAACAGAGGATCTCAAAGCGGCTATAGAAGCAATGAAAATCGACGATCTCGAGAAGTACTTAAAAGGTGCCTAATCTGAAAAACTAGAGATACGTTGTTTTTTATCAATAAATTAGAGCTTTTTGATAAAAGCTCTAATTTATCCACCCAAGATTTTCTGTTAGGCTCTTGGGATGAGTTCCACCCTATCCAAATTAAAATCAAAATATCGCACACACCTCTGTCATGAACTTCGAGCCGAAGATGACGGAAAAAATGTAATCCTTTCAGGTTGGGTTCACCGTAAACGAGACCACGGTGGAATCGTCTTTATTGACCTTCGTGATAATTACGGTGTTACTCAAGTTCTTGCAGATGCTTCTATAGCAGAAAAATTAAATGCTGTAAGAGTTGAATCAGTCATCGAAGTTCATGGAACTGTGGTGAAGCGAGATTCAACATTAGTAAATGATAAAATTCCTACTGGAATGATAGAAGTAAAAGTATCTTCTTTTAATATCCATTCAACAGCAGATGTTCTTCCCTTTACTATTGCTGATCCAGACTCTGCGCCTGAGAGTCAAAGATTACAGTACCGGTTTCTTGAACTTCGCCGTGATGAATTGCATACAAACATTTTGCTCCGTTCAAAAGTAATATCGAGTATCCGAGAGATTATGCAGGGGCTTGGCTTTACTGAGTTTCAAACGCCGATACTTACAAGTTCTTCGCCTGAAGGTGCGAGGGATTTTCTTGTTCCTTCTCGGTTTCATCCAGGTAAGTTTTTTGCACTTCCGCAGGCGCCGCAGCAGTTTAAACAACTGTTGATGGTTTCAGGATTTGATAGATATTTTCAGATTGCTCCATGTTTTCGGGATGAAGATCCAAGAGCTGATAGATCTCCGGGTGAGTTCTATCAATGTGATATGGAGATGAGTTTTGTTGAGCAAGAGGATGTTTTTCAAGTTGGTGAGACCTTGATGCATTCGTTGTTTACTCGCTTTACTCAGATGGATGTAACGCCGCCACCGTTTCCTAGGATTAAATATAATGATTCGGTTGCATGGTATGGAAATGATAAACCTGATCTAAGAGTGCCACTTAAAATTCAGAATGTTTCAGATATATTGAAAGATACCGAGTTTAAAGTTTTTCGAAATGAACTCGATATGGGTGGAGGTGTTTTTGCAATTGGAGTTTCCAATGCCACTGTTCCATCTCGTAAATATTTTGATGATACAATTGATTTCTTCAAAGGAATCAGTGGAACGGGACTTGGTTATTTAATCATCCAAGGTGGTGAAGTCAAAGGAACGATCGCTAAATTCTTTAAAGAAGAAGAAGTCAGTGCACTTCGCCAGAAATTTGAAGTTTCAGGCGATACCGTAATATTTTTTGGAGCAGGGGGGCATGAAAAGATCCTTCCTTCACTAGGAAAACTTCGTGTGAAAACTGGAAATGATTTCGGTTTAGCAGAGAAAGGATTTAAATTTTGCTGGATTACAGATTATCCAATGTATGAACGAGACGAGATTACTGGTGAAATTGTGTTTAGTCACAATCCATTTTCTATGCCGCAAGGTGGTATGGAAGCGTTGCAGAACCAAGATCCTCTTACGATTCATGCATATCAATACGATATTGTATGTAATGGTTATGAACTGAGTAGCGGAGCAATTAGAAACCATTCACCAGAGATTATGTATAAAGCATTTGAAATTGCTGGATACTCAAAAGAAACAGTTGATGAAAAATTTGGTGGCATGATTAAAGCATTTAAATTCGGCGCTCCACCTCACGGAGGTATGGCCCCTGGTGTAGACCGAATTGTTATGCTTCTCGCTCAAAAAGATATGATACGAGACGTGATTGCATTCCCAATGGCACAAACCGTAGAAGATCTGATGATGGGTGCGCCGAGTACAGTAAACTTTAAGCAGTTAAATGAACTTCATATTCAGCTTAAACCTGTGCCTCCAAAAGTAGAAAAGTAATGAATGAAATTTCATTAGAGCTTTTAACAAAAGAGATAGTCAGATTTGAGCAATTCGCACTTACCTTTTTAGACGACGCTAAAAATCATTCTATAGATTTTTGGAATAATCCCACTGATGCAGAAACTAAAAATGATTCATCGCCTGTTACTGCTCTTGATAAGATGCTTGAAGAAATTGTTAGAGATAGGGCTTCAACGCTTTTTCCAACATTTGGTGTCATCGGTGAAGAGTATGGAAATTCGAATCTCAAATCTGAATTCCAGATCGTCGTCGATCCAATAGACGGCACTATGAGTTTAGTTAATCGAGTTCCAACTTTTGGTGTTTTAATCTCTTTAATGTATCAAAATAAGCCAATTTGGGGCGCAATTGAACATCCTTTATTAGGAATCCGCTACTACGGATCTAAATTGACTGGTGTATTTAATGAGAAGGCAGAAAAAAGCCCTCTTTTTCAAAGAGATGAGCGTGAGCTTAATCAAGTAATGATTGGTGCTGCTGCTCCAGGAACATTTGCGCGAAGTGATAAAATAGAGCTTTTACAGAAATTAGTTGGCAAGCTTCCACAGATTCGAATTTATTACGATTGTTTTGCACATTCGATGTTAGTCCGAGGTGGGCTTGCTTCTAATATCGATGGTGGGCTTAGGATTTGGGATGTAGCTTCAGTAATGGCTCTTGTTGATGGGCGAGGTGGTGAAATCTTTGAAGACAAACCTTGGACAGGAGATCCTAAAGATAAACTTAACGTTATCCTTGGCGCTCCTGGGATTACTAAAAAATTAAAAGATCTTTCTTTAGAGCTTCGTTAGTTTAGGTTCTTTGTTGGACCAGCTAAACAAAGTCTTGCAATCGGATCGTTTGTGGAATCTGGTGCGTCACCAAGTTTTACTGTAATTCGACGTGCATTTTTGAAGTAACTAGAAGTTCCCGGAGCACCAAGGCAATGAACGGATACGGTACCACGCTCATCTTCGTACTTAAGTACTTTCTGTGCTTTGTAAACGCTACATTTATTTAATCCTAGCGTATCTCGGTCATAAATTGAGCATCCATTGATGAGAGCGTTTTTTGGAATACGATCGGCATTTTCAACGTTCCTAACAACGGCACTAAATGCTGATGCATAGGTGCCGTTAAGGATAATTGCTGCCTTACGGCCGCATTCTTTAACTATTGGGCGGTATTGTACACGTTTTGTTACGTCAGGAGCGCAAACACATCGCTTAAATCTAATTGCTCCACCTGTGCAATATCGTGGTTTCTTTTTATTAGGAGTAGTTGTGTCACGTTCTGCTAAAATTTTTGCAACTGTTGTCACCTGTGCATTGGTATAGGGAGCAAAAAAAACAATACTTACTAACAATAATAATGTGCATGGAGCAGAGAAGAGTGACTTGCTAAAAAGCATAGGAAAAATCTCAGTTTAAAATAATAATAATAATAAATTCTTGTTATAATTATAGGAAATATTGCCTTATTTGAAAAGTTTCTGAAAACCACAGACATTTGTGGATAGCCGAGTTGATGGGTATAATATCGGGCTGTTATTTATTTTGATTTAATAAAATGAAAAACTCTCTCTTTGCATTTCTATTTTGTATAGCACTTTTACCAGCGTCATTACTCCAGGCGCAAACACTCCCCGATGCAAAATGTAAGGAATTTAAAAACTCACGATTTAAACCTTGTATCTGTGCAAATGAAGTTCCTAAACAGATTAGATATCGTCCCTCGGTTAGGGCATGTGGTGGAAAAGCTGGTGCTATTCTTTCGGGATCGTATGCCAGTTCATTTAGCGTCGTTCTAAGAGATAATCAAAATAGAGATAGATGGCCTGCATCTGGTTATAATGATTGCAGTGCTGAAGAAACTGCTGATGGATTAAATAAATGCAGTGCGTTTAAATGTCAGAAAGTTATTCGTACACCTGGACAGCAAATATGTTGTTTCGGCGAGACAGGCACGAGCTCTATTTTAAGAGGTGCTACTCGTTTAACAATTAAGTTTAAAGATATTCCCAATGCGGGCAACGATCCTCTTGCTCGTGTTTGTTTAAATAAATTTAGTCCACGTACTAACTTAAATTAAGTAATATTTGCTTTGAAAAAAATAATTATCACTGGTGCAAGTTCTGGGTTTGGATTTGAGACTGCAAAAGTTTTCGCAGAACATGGCTGGTCAGTTTTCGCGTTGGCGCGAAGAACTGACCGGCTTCAGACTCTAGCTGATACCAATAGTAATATCTCTTTTGAGACATTGGATGTCAGCCATAGGGATTCATGTCAGCAAGTACTAGAGGCGTACTGCAAAAATCATGGCGCTCCTGATCTCCTTGTTAATAATGCTGGATTTGCCTTAGGCTTAGACAAAGCTTCTGAGGCAAATCTGGATGACTGGGATTCGATGATTGATGTAAATATTCGCGGGCTTGCAACAGTCACTCGTTTAGTACTTCCCTTTATGGTTAAAGAGAATAAAGGATTGATTGTAAATATCGGTTCAATCGCAGGTAATTGGCCATACCCTGGTGGAAATGTTTACGGGGCAACAAAAGCTTTTGTTCATCATTTTTCACGTAATTTAAAGGCAGAACTCCTTGGAACAAATGTCAGGGTTACTAGCTTGGAACCAGGATTGGCTGAAACTGAATTCTCGAACACTCGATTCAAAGGTGATGGACTAAAAGCATCAGAAGTTTATAAAGGCACAAAGCCAATTACTCCTAACGATATTGCCTCTACTATTCTTTGGCTTTCATCCCTTCCAGATCATCTTAACGTAAATTCACTCGAGATAATGGCAACCTGTCAGGCATGGGGATCCTACGCCATTCACCGCGAAGCCATATAAGGCTTGAGTATCTCATTAACTCTGTTACGATAGGAGGGAATTCTGTTTATGTACTATCTGTAAGGTTCTTGGGTTTGTAAACGTTAGATAAGTTTTTTAAAAACTTTTGTGACGTTTATGAACCCTCTCTATAGGCTGATCTCCCCTACACACTTGAGTGACCGACAAGCAAAAAAGTGAGAGAGATAGTTACATGGGGTGTATTGTTTTGGTTCCCTTCCGCAATGCACCCATTTTTTTAAGGTTTACTTATGGTTTCCATACGTAAACAGAATTCATCCCTTCTAGATCATCTTAACGTAAATTCAGTCGAGATAATGGCAACCTGTCAGGCATAGGGGACCATATGCGATTGACCGTAAAGTCATTTAGTACTTGAGTAACTTCACTAGTCTGTTACTCTCTACTTGAATTCTGTTTATCAACACTTGGAAGGTTTTTGGGTTTATAAACGTTAGAGTGGTTTCTCATGAAACTTTTGTAGCGTTTATGAACCCTCTCTACAGGCTCTTTACCTTAACACTTGAGTAATTTTCTTTTGAGAATGCAAAATAGTGAGAGAGATAAGCCAACTTGGGTGTATTGTACTATTGGCTCTCCCAGCAATACACCCATTTTTTTTTGATGTTTTTACTTTGGGTTTCCAAAAAGTAAACAGAATTCATTCCTTTTGATCATCGGGCTTTAAAGCCACTATCCGTAAAATTAATAATTAATACAGAAGGTAATCAAGAAAAATTTAATGCCCAGGGCGGGACTTGAACCCGCACGATCTTGCGATCCCAGGATTTTAAGTCCTGTATGTCTACCATTCCATCACCCGGGCAGGGCATGAGTGATACACTATAGCTAAAATAAGACAGCCTTTCAAATAAGAGATTTTTAATCATGCTAGTGGAAGAACTCACCAAAGCCAGTTTCAGTTCGAAATGCTTGTATTGCTAAATATTCTTCTCGTTTTCTGTCGGTAATAGTGGCAAGTTTATCAGCTTCGGATGAATCAGATATATCTATGTTTTCTTGCTCGAGAACGAAATCACGAATTTGGGACAATGTCTTGAGACAAAAGTTACTCACCACAGACATCTTTTCGTCAAGGTCATTAAGATAAGCAATATCTGCGGGCAAAATTCTTGAATGGTGGTATCCAATGCTTTTTGCAAAAGCTACTAATTCATCACCATGGGGTATATATTTTGCGTTTCTTCCATACTGCATATCCATCCGTGCTCGTGAAATTAACAAGAAGTCATAGGCATTTAAAAAAAATATTTTTTCAGCTTCAGATATAAATTGTTTTTGCTGTAAAAAATTTGCGAATTCAGACATGCTCGAAAAATGAGTAGAGAATATACATGAGCATGTTTGCCAAAGAAGGACACCTTGTCGTAGGCCTCCAGGGCTTAGTTTTAGATTGAGCTTTTCTAAATGAGAAGGAATCGATAATTTTTCTATTTCCTTGAATCGAGTAGAGAGAATATGTTGTCGCCGTGCTTGTACTTCTTGATCGATCCACTTTTGAAATTGTTCCGAAAAAGGTGCATCACCAAAAATTAACCTTTGATTGATTCGTAACCTTAACTCAAGATGTGCATCGGTTGATTTTGCAATTAGGTTTTTAAAATCATCTGTTGATATTGCCCAAAAAAGTTCATGACTCACTGGATCGCATGGAAGAAACCCAGAATCAAAATCTGCACCAAGTGTTCGTAGCGTCTTTGCAATGTTCTCATTTAATTTTATAAAAAAATCCTTGTGAGGGATTGTGGTATGGTTTGTTTGATTTGAAATCGTACTTCCATCTGATTCATAAACACAATATGAATCATAATCAAACGTTGGATATTCACGTCTTGCATTTGCTCCTCCAATAAAGAAAGCAAACGAGCATGTTGGTTTTCCATGTATATCAGCAAGGTGATTAAATTCTGTTAATGCAACTTGACGGAAGATAAATTCACTCAGTAATGCGATGTCTAAGCTTGTCGAAATATGACTTTGATGTTCTTTCGGTTCTTCGGTTAAGCACCGAAGTCCTAAACGTAAAAATTCTTTCCAAACATATGCTCTAAGGCTATGCCATGAAGGGTAGGGTGCGGGAATATCTTGTTCTAAATTCAGTAGAGCCATATTGCTTTGAAGTGATTGCGTGTCACCAAAAGCGATTATTTTTTGTAAATTTTGCGGATAGCTTACGATTGTATCGAGGAAAAGTTTTGCAATATATGAACCTCTACTGACAAGTGCTGAAGCAAATGAACGTGTTTCTGGGCATATTGCCACATCAATTTTTTCAGGGTTGTTGAGTTGAAAAAAAAGGTGGTGCTTATGCATGAATGTTCTCATTTTTTTCTTAGCTTGAACTTTCTGACCACAATTAATACGGTATGCTGCCTTATCATAGACAGCGCCTAAACGTGCAATTTTTTGAACTGTTGAACAGAGCCATTCTGGCGAGTAGTCTTTATGAGATTTGAGTGCCGGTGTTAGTCTTTGTTCAAAATCTCTTAAAAAGGAATTTTCTAAATAAATTTGTGCTTCATCTGTCGTTTCAAGTTTTCTGGTAGTCGTTTGTTCTTGAAGGAGTTCTTTCTTCAGGCGAGACATGTTGTACATTGATAAGCCAATCGTAGTACGGGTAGCTTCGGAAAGCTCAGGAAAGAGTTTATTAAGTAATTGGTTAATTTTATGGAATGAATTTTTCTTTGATTCTGTTTCTAGTGCTGAATGTCGAAAAAACATTGCAGCGAATTGGGGCGCATCTTCTTCCGCTTGGTTGATTATTTTATTTCGTTCGAATGCGCTTAGTAAGCTTCCGGAATCGCCAGTAAAGCCCTTTGTAAAATTACCCCATGCCGCTGATTTATCAACAGGTAATTGTATATTTTTGTCAAAAAGTTCAGCGACAACTAGGATTAACGAGGGAAGGTCGTTCTGATTTGTAAGTATAGCTGAGATGGTAATTAATTTTTTTCCGAGTTCACGTCCAAGATTTCTAACTTCTTTACGAGTGAGAACGTTATCTGCCATTAAAGGAGAGAAAGTTTCATGAAAGAATGTGGTTAATTCCTTAGTTGCTTCTGCAAGAGAAATAGTCCCAGATGCTTTATGCACCGCCTGCTTACTTATTATTGGCTCATTCCGTAACATATCATGTATGATACTAGGAACTTGGAAGCTACTCTACCGAAAGTATATATATGTTTGCCCAATGATTTTTATGAGTTATTAGTTAATACGTTCTATTAGGACTCGTCCGACTCTTCCTCGTCCTCAATTGTAAGATCCATCGACCGAATAAGTTTATTCTTCCCAAATCGCGGCAGCAGCTCAGTTTGACGACCCCACGATACTATTGAAAGATTTTCTTCGGCGCGTGTCACAGCAACATAGAGAAAATTTTTACCAAGTTGTGTATTGGGAAAGCTTTCTTTATTTGGATTCCATAGAAGCACAGAGAAAAACTCTAAGCCCTTAACTTGTTTGATGTCAGTAACAAGAATGCCTTCTTCAAAACTAAAAGAGTGCGCATCGCCTAAACGAACGAGTGGTCCAAAAGTCGGAGTGAGCATTTTTACCAAAAATTTTGCTTCTTTCTGTGTTGCACAAATTACAGCAGTTAAAGCATTTGGGTAATATTCTACAGCTTTTTTAAGCCATTTAATCGATGCTCCGATTGCATCTTCTTCATGTTTGCAGAGAAACCATATCGGAGGGCGCCCCTGTCTTCCGGCAGTAACAGAGGATTCCCCTTGCCCTTGTATAAAGGCAGCAAGTTTCATAATTTGTGCAGTTGATCGGTAACTGACAGAGAGCGAAATATATTTTGAAATTTCGCTATGAAGATTCCAATGCTTTTGCAGTTTCTCCCAACCAGGGAATGATTGGTTCGAGTCAAGATTCTGAGAAATATCACCTACAAGAGTTACATCACTTGCTTTTTTGACGGCACTAATAACAGTGGCAAGTTCAACTGGTGAGAAATCTTGCACTTCATCAACAAACAGATGTCGGTATTTTCCTGGTCGAAGTTCTTCATTAATGACAGAGCCAACTTTTAATTGGTACAAATGAAGAAGTAGTGCATCATCTGCCCAGTCAAATAAACTCTCTGAAAAATTTCGACGACTACGGTCGAATGTTTCTTGAATGAGCGGAGCCGTAATCAGTCGAGTTTCGTCATGATCAATAATGACTTGTGGCATCTTGAAAATGGCAAGCAAGTCACCTTGTAAGTGAGCAAGAGTAGTGCGGAAGTGTTTATCCTCTTGTTTGCTCACAAAAGCTTCAACTGCTTTAAGCAGAGCCATCGATTTTTTAACACGGTCAATTCCCGCAGGAGCAGGATTAATCGGACGAGCTAATACAAAATCAGAAGCCCCAGAAGCAAATTTTATAGTTCGTGCCGCCCATTCATGATACGTGTGAACTTTTACATCTTGAATGCCAACTGCAGGAAGTGAGTTTTGTATATAAGCGCGAAGCGAGGGGCTTAAAACAATAAAAGCAGTTTCATTTGATGTAATAGATGAATTATCTTCATGAAGCATCCAAGCAAGACGGTGAATTGCTACCGTTGTTTTTCCGCTTCCTGCAACACCTTGAATAAGAACTGCAGTCGTTGCATCTTCGGTTATCGATCGAAATTGCTGGGCAGAGATTAAAGAGAGAATTTCAGGAAGTTGACCTGAAGCAGCTCGGGCCGAACGAGCGCCACCTTTTGAGATCCATTCTTGTTTATTCGGATCCCAATAAAAATTCCCGTGACGATTATTTACCGATTTTAAGATGCTATTTTCGATCTCAATTTGGTTTCGTTTTTTAACGACGCCAATTCTTTCTTTGCCTAAGATCTCTTCAGTGTATTCTTCACCTTCTTTATATTCGTAATAGAGTTTGGAAATAGGAGCTTTTCGCCAATCTATAATTCTGCAATCAGGATTTGCAGCAAATCCTAATTTATATTCAATCGGCCTGGTTTTTCCTGTACGGATATCCTCTTCTTCAAGCTCTATACGCGCGAAGTAAGGTTTTTTTATTTGAGCAGCAAGGGTAGTTGTCTCAATTTTTTTCTGGTCTCGGAGTCCGTGTGAGACAGCCTCATCACTCGCCAAAAGGGCTTTGTCCTCCTCCCGCTGTGTATGCATGATTGCTTGGGTTAATTCTTGTGCCCTCGAATTTTCAAGATTGAGCTTATTATGAGCTGCTGTAATTTGCTCAGATATTACTGAAACAGTGTTCGATAAAATCGACTGCTCAAGTTCTAGTTCTTTTAGTACTTCTTGTTGCATTTTTAGCTAGGTAACGATAGGAATTTACAAATAAAGATGTTTTTTAGCTGTATTCTTAATAGCCGTTAAGAATAACTCAAAAGAAGTCGATGAGATACTTCGAATAGGATTTATTTTTTCATGTCCACCCAAACAAAAGGTCTCATTGTTCTCCCACAAGCTGCTGTATTTGTTACTCCAGACCCTGACTCATGCTCTGAAATTGCAAATGCACTAGAAAAAAAGGGATTTGAAATTAATTATGTAAAAGATGGTACGAGGGCGATTAACCTTTCGGAATTAAAGCCTAACCACTGGAAGCCAGCAATTTTCTTTATTGACCTTGTTATTCCCGGTGATAGTGGATTCTTTGTTACTAAAATAGTTAATGACAAGTATAGCGAAACTAAAATACCCATAATCCTTTTTGCTGCTCATATCGCGCCAGAAGACCGAATGGAAGCTAGCCAAATCGGAGCTCTTGGGCTACTTCAAAAACCATTGTCGTACAAAGACGTAGAAGAACTACTTGAAAAAGAGCGTGTTCGTCGACAAAAAGCCGATATTGGTGCCATGGGATTTAAGATTGAGAGCTCAGATGTCTAAAAAGATTTAACTCTGTTAAATCATCCCGTTTACGTTTGCTACTCTTTCTACTATCTTTACCAACGGATGATAAATCATATCGTCTGATTGGATTTAGTATGGCATATACCACAAAAAAACTTGCTGAACTTTTGCAGCAAAAACTCGGTAGCGAAGTAATTTCAACTGCTGAAAAAACAGATTGTGCTGAGATCTTTGTAGCTCCACAAAAACTGCTCGGTCTTGCGAATATCTTAAAGATTGACTCTGATTTTCAATTCAAGATGCTTCTAAGTGTTACGGCAGTTGATTGGGTTGATGCTCGCGACGAAAGATTTGAAGTTGTCTATCATCTTCTTAGTATGGCTCATGCTATTCGTTTAAGGATAAAAATTGCACTTTCAGAAAAAAATCCCTCTGTTCCATCCCTTTGTGGAATCTGGGCTTCAGCAAATTTTATGGAGAGAGAAACTTTCGATATGTACGGAATTACATTCGAAGGACACCCCGATTTAAGACGTATTCTTATGTATGACGAGTTTGTAGGATTTCCACTTCGAAAAGATTATCCAATTCAAGGCAAGCAACCTCGAATTCCACTCCGTCATCCTGAGGTTCGAAATACTGCGGTCGACATGAATCGCCCAGATCTTGTCACTATTAAGAATAAAAGAAAGGCAGCATAACGATGTCAAACGATACTTCAGAGCTAATTCCTCATCATGCCTCTCTTTTAAATGTCGACTATGGAGTAGGGGGTGTTACGACTCACATCCGTTCACGACCTTTAGGGGACGATCTTCACTCTGACACCATGATCCTAAATATGGGACCAGCTCACCCAGCAACGCACGGTACAGTTCGTCTTGTTGCGGAACTTTCTGGTGAAAAAATCCTAGATGCCGATGTTGAAGTTGGTTACCTGCACCGTGGTTTCGAAAAAATGTGCGAAACCGTCGATTACAATCAGGTGATGCCTTATGCGGATCGCCTAAACTATGTTTCTCCGATCATTAATAATGTCGGTTGGTGTATTACTGTTGAAAAGCTTTTAGGGATTGAGGTTCCTAAACGTTGCCAGTATGTCCGCGTGATAATGAGTGAAGTATCTCGTATTTCGGATCATCTAACCTGCCTTGGAGCCTCTGCTATGGAGCTTGGTGCTTTCACCGTAATGCTCTATTTTATGCAAGCACGTGAATATCTTTGGGAGCTCATCGAAGAAGTTACAGGTGCTCGGCTTACAATTTCTTGGGGAAGAGTCGGCGGATTAAAAGCAGATCTACCGAATGGATTTGCAGAACGCATGAATAAAGCCCTTGAAGGCGTAAAGATGCAGATGGAACTTGGTGATAAGTTGTTATCTAAAAATAGAATTTTCATTGATCGGATGTGTGATGTAGCAAAAATATCCGCCCAAGAGGCAATTGATTATGGGTTAACTGGTCCGATGCTTCGAGCTTCAGGTGTTAACTATGATGTCAGAAAAGCTTTTCCTTACTCTTCGTATGAAGATTTCTCGTTTGAAGTTCCGCTTGGAACGAAAGGTGATAACTATGATCGATTTATCGTTAGGTTTAATGAAATCAACGAATCTATAAAAATCTGTCATCAAGCAATGAAGAATATGCCTTCAGGTCCTATCTCGGTTAAGGATCCACATATTGTCCTTGAATCTAAAGATGAAGTGTATAGCTCGATTGATGGAATGATTAACCACTTTGAGATGGTTATTAAGGGTGTAGAGCCTCCAAAAGGAGATGTTTATATCCCAGTAGAAGGCGGAAATGGTGAATTAGGTTTTTATACTATTTCGGATGGAACCGGCAGACCGTATAAAGTACATGTGCGTGCGCCAAGTTTTATCCATATGGGAGTCATGAGGAAGATGCTTATTGGAGCTAACATTGCTGATGTTGTTCCTATATTTGGAATGATCAATATGATTGGTGGAGAGTGCGACAGATAATGGAACATGCCAATGCCCTAGCTCGGGTAACAGAATTAAAAAAGCAGTATCCTAATCCTCGTTCGGCCGTGATGCCGGCGCTCTATATAGCGCAAGAGTTGTTCGGATATATCAACGATGAAGCAGTAGCATGGGTCAGTGATGCTATGCAGATGCCAGCAGTACAGGTTCGTGAAGTCGCAAGCTTCTATACGATGTATTATAAAAAACCTGTTGGTAAATATCATTTTCAAGTTTGTAGAACAGTTTCTTGCGCAGTGTGTGGAATGTGTAAATTAACCGAGCTTCTTCATAAGAAGTTTGGAATTATGCCAGGCGAAGTTACCAAAGACGGAATGTGGAGTTATGAAGAAGTTGAGTGCCTTGGATCTTGTGGAACGGCACCGATGATTCAGATTAATGACATCTACTTTGAAAAGTTAGATCCGCGTAAACTCGAAGAGATAATTACTAAGATTGATAAAGATAAACCTGACCTTCGGTTCTCGACTTTAACCGATCAGATCGGAGCAGGGTTAGCAGGCTATGCAAAATCAGAGGTTATTTAGAAGTATATGCATAAACAGATTCTTTTAAAGAATATTAATGAGCCAAATCAGCACACGATTACTGGGTATGAGTCTCGTGGCGGTTATCAAACCATAAAGAAAGTTTTAAAAATGGATCCTGCTGCAGTTATTGAAGAGGTAAAAGCTTCAGGGCTCAGAGGAAGAGGTGGCGCTGGATTTTCAACTGGCACTAAGTGGAGTTTTGTTCCAAAAAATTCTGGAAAGCCAGTGTACCTTTTAAATAATGCTGATGAATCAGAACCTGGCACTTTTAAGGATAGAGTTCTTTTAGAGCGTGATCCTCACCTTTGTATAGAAGGGATGATTATGGCTGCGTGGGCACTGCAAAGTAATTGGTCTGCAATTTATATTCGTGGTGAGTATGGGTTTCCATTCACTCGAATAAATGAGGCAGTTAAAGAAGCTTATAAAAAAGGCTATCTTGGCGAAAATATTTTTGGAACCGGATTTACTCACCATATGGTTGTTCACCGTGGGGCAGGGGCTTATATCTGTGGAGAAGAAACTGCACTTATCAACTCCCTTGAAGGAGTTAAAGGTCAGCCTCGTTTAAAACCACCATTTCCTGCTGTTGTTGGTTTGTATGGATGTCCTACTATCGTTAACAACACTGAAACTCTTGCTGCTCTTCCGTATATTTTAGAAAACGGGGCAAAAAATTATGCCTCTATTGGGACAGAAAAATCGGCAGGTACAAAACTTTTTAGTGTATCAGGACACGTTAATAAACCGGGTGTATACGAAATAGAGCTTGGTTATCCAATGGAAAAATTCATTTACGAAGACTGTGGTGGAATTCGAAATGGTAAAAAATTAAAAGCAGTAATTCCTGGTGGATCTTCTGTACCAGTACTTCGAGCAGATGAAATTCAAAATGTGACGATGGATTATGAATCTATCCGTGATGCTGGATCGATGCTCGGTTCAGGTGGGTTTATAGTTTTAGATGAAGATACCGATATGGTTCAAGTTGCAATGAACGTTGCACATTTCTATAGCCATGAATCATGCGGTCAGTGTACTCCTTGCCGTGAAGGTGGGCATTGGGTTGAAAAGATATTCACCCGAATTCATCATGGAAGCGGCCTCGTTGGAGATCTTGAACTTGTAAATAACGTCTGTGGTCAGATTGCAGGGCATACTATCTGTCCATTTGGTGAAGCACTTGCAATACCTGCAATGAGTTTTATCAAAAAATTCCCAGACGATTTCAAAGGACTCATAAAAGATGCCCTCGTTGGTATCAATAAGAAGCGGGAACCAATTCATTATGAAGAGATCATGGGAGCTCACTAAGTATGACTGAGCTAGTAACAATCACAATCGACGGACAAGATCATAAGGTACCAAAAGGTGCTAATATAATTGATGCTGCAAAATCTGTAGGCGTTGAAATTCCTCATTATTGTTACCACCCGCATCTTTCTGTGGCAGGTAACTGCAGAATGTGTCAGGTAGAACTCAATGGGCGACCAAAATTAGAAATAGCTTGTAATACAACTGCATCCGAAGGGTTGAAAATTAATACGCATCACACAAGTAAAGCAGTGAAAGATGCTCAGGCGGCTACTCTTGAATTTATACTCATTAACCATCCATTGGATTGCACCATCTGCGATCAGGCAGGACATTGTAAGTTACAAGATTATCATTACGAATATAATGCTCGACCAAGTCGTTTTCTTGAAGAGAAAGAGCATAAAGTTAAAGCACAACCACTTGGTCCAACAGTGATGCTTGATGGTGAGCGGTGCATTATGTGTTCTCGATGTGTTCGTTTTTGTGATGAAGTAACAAAAACAAGTGAGATTGGTCTCGTTAATCGCGGCGATAAGACAGTTATCACTGTCGATCCGAAACATCCTCTCAATAATCCTCTTTCTGGTTCAGTAGTTGACCTTTGTCCAGTTGGTGCATTAACTCACCGTGAGTGGAGGTTTAATACAAGAATCTGGTTTACTAAACAAACAGATGCAATCTGCCCAGGCTGCTCAACAGGATGCAATGTAAAAGTTGCAACTCGCGACGGTGAAGTTGTTCAGGTAAAAGCAAGACTCAATTCAGATGTAAATAAAGAATGGCTTTGTGATGAAGGTCGTTATGGATTTATGAGGTTCCTTCCTAAAAACAGAATAACTGGTGCATCTTTGAAAGGTAAAGATGTTGACTTAACAGAAGCATCTAAAGCATTTAAAGGATTCCAAGCAGAAGGTACTTATGTTTTTGTTGGGGCGGATCTAACTTCTGAAGAGTATCGTTTGCTTAAAAAACTAAAAGATTCTGCACTTAAAAATGCTCATTTTGTTCTTTCATATAAAGAAAGAACTCTTACAGATGTAGAAAAAGTTTTAATTAGTCCAGACTATGCACCAAATTTTAAAGGAGCTGAAAGTTCTGGAATAGTTGATGGAAATCTTCAAAAAAATTATGAAGCAGCACTTCAAGCAGTTATTGATGGAACAGCTAAGCAAGTACTGATATTTGGAGACCGTGGAATTCTTGCAAATGATGCATCAGTTGTTCTTACTGCTGCCGTTGGGAAAGCTTCACTTTCTGCATTTATTGGAACCGATGCATCTCATCCACTTTCAGATGTTTGTTCCATCGTGATTGGTGCAAGAAGTATTCTTGAACGATCAGGCGTGTTAGTGAATCGTGGGCTTCGTGTTCAATACACTGACAAAGTGATTGATGCCCCTCAAAATACAGTTCCGACATGGAAGGTATTATCAGAATTAGCAAAAGTCTTTGTCGTTTCCCTCCCTACATGGAATAGCGATCGTGATGTTACTTTGTGGTTCTTATCTGAGGAGCAAAATCTTGCAGGAAAAACCATTAAAAGTATTAAAGAAAATAGCTTTGTATTTGGTGGTGCATAATGGGGATTGAGTTATTAATTTTTGCAATCAAGCTATTCCTTGTTTTCAATATCATAATGGGTCTTGCCTCTTTTTGTACGTGGGCTGAAAGAAAGGGTTCAGCACTTATTCAAGATAGAATCGGTGCCAACCGTGCAGGAGCATATTTTGATTTTAACTTAGGTATTGTTCGAAGTTTTCCACCATACCTACGACCTCTTGGTGCTCCTGTTACCTATGCTCTACTTCTTCCTGCTGTGATGGGAATTAAAATTGCTGGTCAACTTGGAATTATAAATACTCTTGTTAATGATGCTGTCAAAGGATTGTTTAAAGAAGATTTCGTTCCAGAGGGAGTGTCTAACTTTATGCATTCTCTTGCACCATTTTTGGCAGTGCTTCCTGTTTTTGTTTCATTTGCTATTCTTCCTTTTGCTCCCGAGTTTACAGCTTTCGGCATCGTCATACGTCCTCAACTAGCACCAATTGATGTTGGAATTCTTTTTTTCTTAGCTATGGGATCAGTTGCTGTTTACGGAGTCGCACTTGCCGGATGGACAGGTAATAACAAGTATTCATTGTTAGGTGCCTTGAGAGCAGCTGCACAGATGATTTCTTATGAATTAGCGCTTGGACTTTCAATAGTTACTATAATTATTTTTTACGGAACACCGGATCTTTTTAAAATTGTAGAACTTCAACAGGGAAGTATTTTTAATTGGGGTGTATTTAGGAATATAGGTACTGGATTTATTGCAATGGTTGCATTTTTTATTGCAGGAATGGCTGAAACAAAGCGTGCGCCATTTGATCTTCCTGAAAGTGAATCTGAACTCGTCGCTGGATATTTTACTGAATATTCAGGAATGAAATTTTTGATATTTTGGCTTGGTGAATTTGCAGAGATTGCACTCTTCTCGTTTGTTATGGTGATCCTGTTTTTTGGTGGGTGGAACATTCCTTTTGTAGCCCTTCCTGATGGTCTTTGGTGGGTAGCCCTAATCGGTCACGGCGTGTTGATGGCAAAAGTTATCTTCTTTTGTGTTCTTCAAATTGTTATTCGGTGGACGCTTCCTCGTTTTAGATACGATCAATTGATGAATCTTGGATGGAAGATTTTACTTCCACTGAGTATGGTAAATCTTGTAGTTGCAGCAGCATGGGAGCTTAGTAGATAGAGATGACAGCATTTGTAATTCTTAGTGTTCTTCTTTTAGTGAGTGCTCTTGGAGTACTCTTCTTCCATAACCCACTTCACAGTGCCTTATCATTGATTACTAATATGATGGGTATCTCTGCGATGTTTGCACTTCTCGATGCACATTTTTTAGCGACTGTTCAAATTATCGTATATGCAGGTGCTGTCATGGTACTTGTTGTGTTTGTTCTGATGCTTCTTAATATTAAAGAAGAAGCACCTAAAAAAATCTCTAGAATTTTTATAATAAGCTGCTTTGTAGCAGGTGGTTTATTCTTGTACTTTGGGGTTCCAATTATTCACAGTGCTTTTTCTCAGTTCCATGCAGTAAATCCAAATTTTAATGGTTCAATGCAGGCGCTTGGGAAAGAATTGTACACGAATTACGTATTCCCATTTGAAGCTGCTTCAATTTTGATAATGGCTGCAGTTGCTGGAGCAGTCATGCTTGCTAAAAGGAAATTCCGATGATCTCTACTCAACTTGTTTTAACCCTTTCAGCAATACTTTTTGGGCTCGGCGCACTCGGTGTGCTCGTCAGAAGAAATGCAATCGTCGTCTTTATGTGTATTGAGCTTATGCTTAATGCCGTGAACCTTTCGTTTGTTGCATTCGCAAGAAACTGGGGTGATTTATCCGGTCAAATAGCAGTTTTTTTTGTAATGGTCGTTGCTGCAGCAGAAGCCGCAGTTGGGCTTGCTATTATTATCTCTGTGTTTAGAGCATCAAAGTCAATTGAGACTCCAGATGCATCGGAGCTTCGAGCATAAAAGGTTTTATGGAACATACTACAACTAATGCGATTTCAAACGTACTGACTCAGATTGAGATATCAAGTCTTGCTCTGATTCCATTATTTCCTCTGTTAGGTTCATTATTGGCTTTCGTTATCGGGAAGAAAAAACATTCTCTTGCTGGTATTATTGCAACACTAGCAGCAGTTGCCTCTTTTGTTGTAACGGTAAATCTTTTTTTATCGCTTCCTGGAAATAGTTCGTATGTACAGAATCTTTTTTCTTGGATTTCAGTAGATAATTTTAATGCAAGTTTCTCTTTTACTTTCGATCGCCTCACTGCAGTGATGTGTTTAGTGATTACAGGTATCGGTTCGTTAATTCATCTGTATTCGACAAGTTATATGGAAGAGGATGAGTCAGTGCATCGTTTCTTTTCATATTTGAATTTATTTTTATTTTCGATGCTCCTTCTTGTCTTAGGATCCAATATTTTGGTTATGTTTGTTGGCTGGGAGGGAGTAGGGCTTTGTAGTTACTTACTGATTGGTTTTTGGTTCACCAATAGTGCTTATGCTTCTGCAGGAAAAAAAGCTTTTGTTGTGAACAGAATTGGTGATGCAGGAGTTTTGCTTGGAACATTTATTTTGTTTTACCATTTTGGAACAATTGATTTTGCTGCTCTCAATGATTCAATCCCTCGTGCACTTGCAGCTTCTCCAGCATTACAATCTGTTCTCGTTTTAGCTGCACTTGGTTTATTTATTGGTGCAACTGGAAAAAGTGCTCAGCTTCCTCTCTTTGTTTGGCTTCCTGATGCCATGGCTGGTCCAACTCCTGTTTCGGCTCTTATTCATGCTGCAACGATGGTTACAGCCGGTGTCTATATGATGGCAAGGCTTCATACACTTTTTGATGCTGCACCAGTTGTACAAGGAGTAATTGTTATTATTGCAACCCTTACTGCTTTTATTGCTGCGTTTATAGCAATTACACAGAACGATATTAAAAAAGTTCTTGCATACTCTACTGTTTCACAACTTGGCTTTATGTTTATGGCAGCAGGGGCAGGGTTGTACTGGGTAGCACTGTTTCATGTTGTCACACATGCATTCTTTAAAGCGTGTTTATTCCTTGGTGCCGGTTCGGTGATTCATGGATGTCACCATGAACAAGATATGAGGCATATGGGTGGGTTATGGAAAAAGATGCCACTAACGTTTATAACCTACCTCATTTCTACATTAGCGATAGCAGGTATAGCACCACTTTCAGGGTATTTTTCTAAACATGCCATTTTAGAAGCTCTTTCTCATTTCGATAATAGTTTAGTCGGACCTTATATTCCCATGCTGGTTATGATTGCAAAAATTACTGCATTTATGACTGCATTTTACATGGCTCGGTCCGTAGCGATGACATTTTTTGGCTCGTATCGTGGGCATGCACATCCACACGAATCGCCACTTCGAATGACCCTACCACTCATCATACTATCTGGTTTAGCTATAGTGGGTGGGTATCTTCCCCTGCAAGAATATCTTGCTCCTGTTCTTGGGCACCATGTTCATGATCATCACGAGTCATTACTTGAGTCATTGTTGGCAAGCTGGACGGGCATAGCAGGTGTAGCGGTTGGATTTATTCTTTATCTTCTCGTGCCTTCTATTCCTCGCATTATAGGAACTCTTGCATTCCCACTCACAAAACTATCGCAGAATAAATTCTATCTAGACGAGTTATACGGATTTTTTATTGTTCGACCGCTTGAAAAAATTGCGTCGATATTTTTTATATTTTTTGACCAAGGCATTATTGATGGTGCTGTTAATGCATCGGGTGCAGTAATGGAAGTAGGTGGTGAAGTTCTTCGAACAACGCAATCTGGTCAGATTCGTCATTATGCATTGTTTATATTTATGGGTACTGTTTTTTTAACGGCTGTCTATCTGATTTATTAGAGATTTTTTTGTATGTTGGGATCGTTTCCACTTCTTTCTACAATCGTTTGGCTTCCAGCTTTGGGTGCTCTCGTTTTGTATCTGCTGCCTTCTTTTTCAAATCCAAATGATGAGGAAATGCCTGCAAACAAGGCGCGTTTCTTTTCACTCATCGTTACACTTTTTACATTTGCAATAAGTCTCCTTCTGGTTAAGGGCTTTGTCCCTGATGCATCAATGCAGTTTACAGAGAAAGCAAATTGGATTCCTGCATTTGGCATTCAATATTCCCTCGGAGTTGATGGGATTAGTCTGTGGCTTGTCATCCTCACAACGTTCTTAATGCCTTTAATCATACTTGCAAGTAATTCTGTTGAAACCAAAGTACGTGGGTATCTTGCTAATATGCTGTTACTTGAAACTGCAATGCTTGGCACATTAGTTTCACTTGATGTTTTCTTGTTCTATGTGTTCTGGGAATTAATGTTAGCACCTATGTACTTTATAATTGGTATATGGGGCGGTAAGAGAAAAATTTATGCGACGTTAAAATTTGTTCTCTATACAGTCGTAGGAAGCCTTTTGATGCTTGTTGCGATCTTCTTTGTTATCTGGTCTCACTATAAGCAGTATGGATTCTTTACATACGATCTGGCGACATTAATTCATCACACTAATCTTACGTTATCGGAAGAGCTTCTCTGTTTTGCAGCTTTTGCTGTTGCCTTCGGTATTAAAGTTCCAATATTTCCTTTTCATACATGGCTTCCTGATGCACACGTTGAAGCACCAACAGGGGGTTCGGTCGTTCTTGCCGGAGTGCTACTCAAAATGGGACTTTACGGATTTATTCGTTTTGCATATCCACTTTTCCCACGAGCTGCCGAAGAGTTTACTCCACTCTTAGCGACACTTGCTGTGATCGGCATTATTTATGGAGCGCTTGTCGCTTGGGCGCAGAAAGATATTAAGAAACTTATTGCATATTCATCCGTGTCACACCTTGGGTATTGTGTTCTTGGTTTTGTTGCTTTTACGACAACATCTGTATCAGGTTCTATCTATCAGATGTTAAACCATGGGATTTCAACTCCTGCTTTGTTTTTACTGGTGGGAGTACTTTATGACCGTAAACATACTCGTTTGATTGCTGACTACGGTGGGCTGGCATCGAAAGTCCCAGTTTTTGCATTTTTTTTCCTCGTGTTTACATTAAGTTCAATTGCTCTGCCTCTTACCAATGGATTTGTTGGTGAATTTCTTATCCTTCTAGGATCATTTGAAGCTCTTCCAGTTCATGTTTGTATTGCTGTTGTAGGTGTCATCCTTGGAGCTGTCTATATGCTTACAGTGTACAAGGCGTGTGTCTTTGGAAAACTTGATGAGTCAAAAAATGGTGACTTAACTGATGTTAATAATCGAGAGCTTGCAACATTTATCCCGTTACTCATCCTTGTGTTTGTTATGGGAATCTTCCCAAATCTTTTCTTGAAGCCAATGGAGCAATCAATTACTTCATATATTGAAATGGTTGAGTCGCGGAGGGGATTACTTGAATCAGGAAAAATGACCGATCAAATTAATGTTCAAGTTGAAGCTAAAAAATCCGTTTAATGATGATCAGTGGATTACTTATGTTTGATGATATAATTCGTACATTACCTTTTTGGATTTTGGGGCTTGGTGGAATTCTGATGCTCATCCTTGATGTCTTGATTAAGACTCAATGGAGTAGAGCAAATGTGGCCTCATTGCTCGTCATTTTTTCAGGTGTGTGCGCCCTTTTCAATGATCCTTATTATATTCATCAAGGAACTAGTTTTCATGGGATCGTATATTCTGATTCATTATTCCTCTTTTCATCCCTATTTATCTCACTAGCAACTCTGCTTGTTATTTTTATAACTTCAGAAAAAACCCAGGATGAGGGGATAGAATCACCTGGTGAATTTTATGCACTCCTTCTTATGTCATCTGCTGGGGCGCTGCTTTTTTGTAATGCAAGAGAGCTCATCTCGCTTTTCCTTGGTCTTGAAATCATGTCGATGGCGCTCTATTGCCTTTGCGGTTCTGCAATTGCAAAAAGAGAGTCTAGTGAATCAGCTCTGAAGTATTTTCTTTTAGGCTCCTTTAGTTCCGCGTTCCTGTTGTACGGGATTGCACTTTTATACGGTATTAGTGGTTCACTTTTTATACCTGAAATTGCTGCATCAATTGTTTCAAACCAATCAAGTGTTCTTATGCTTGGACTTGGATTTGTATTGATGGGTCTTTTGTTTAAAATCGGAGCAGTTCCATTTCACTTCTGGGCACCTGACGTGTATCAAGGAGCTCCGATTTCTGTGACTGCTTACATGGCTACCGTGATTAAAGCCAGCGCTGTATTTGCCCTCATTCGTGTACTTTGGGGTATTTTTCCTGCACATATCGCAGAGTGGAGCCCTTATATTTGGGCAGTCTCTATTATGACAATCACTCTTGGTAATTTACTTGCACTTCGTCAACGAAATGTTAAGCGTATGCTTGCCTATTCAAGTATTGCCCATGCCGGATATATTTTAGCAGCATTTTTAGCACCTACCGATGAGCTCGGAGGCGGAGCTGCGATTCTCTTCTATATGATTTCGTATTCAGCGATGACTCTTGGAGCATTTGCTGTTCTTTCAACTCTTAAAGCCCCTCATGGTTCAGTATCTTACGATATCTCTTCGCTGTATGGTTTATCCAAATCCAATCCAGTGTTGGCGCTCGTACTTTCTTTATTTATGTTTACATTGGCAGGGCTGCCTCCCGGGCTTGCAGGTCTTTTGGGTAAATTTTTTGTATTTAGCTCTGTTGTTTCAGCTGGGTATATTGGATTAACAGTCATTGCAATGCTTGGTTCTACTGTTTCTTGCTATTACTATTTAAGAATCATTGTTGCGATGTATTTTATGTCACCAAATAGTGAGTCACCTGTGAAAGATTGTTCACTTTTACAGCGAGCCGTATTAGCGATTAGTGCTGTTTTTTGTATTACACTTGGTTTGTATCCGACTCAGATATATCAGTGCGCTCGAAGTGTAGTTTGGTTTTTGTAATCTAAAACTGCGCGATGTGCGATGATCTTTTTTGATTTACAGGTGATAATTTAATTTGCATAATGTTCCAGATTTTTAAAAAGCTATTAAGGAGAGCTAGATGAAAAAAACTTTATTAATTCTTGGATTTTCAGTTTTGTTAGCAGTTAATTTTGTATCAGCTGAAACGGTTACCGTATACGATGCTAAGAAAGGTGTAGCTGTATCACAAGATAAACATGGTAATACTGCCGTAGCAGATGCAGATGGTAACGTTGTTGTTGAAGATAAACATGGAAATATCCATACAGAAGATGCTGATGGTAATACAGTATCAATGGATAAAGATGGCAACGTTTTAGAAGCTGATGTAGAAGATGAAGATGGTAACAGAGTTGTTGTTGAATCAGATGATGAATAATTAAATTTCAATAGATCTTCATTGAGACTCGTATCATTTTTATACTAAAAAATGATACGAGTTTTTTTATTGAATATTCAACAATATGGAATTGATAACGCACATCGTGCTCCAATCAATGTTTTGCTATAATTCTCGCAACAATTAAGGAACTCTACTAATGAAAAATTTACCAAGCTGGGACCTTTCCGATCTTTACTCATCACAAAAAGACCCTAAAATAATCACGCACATACAAACAGCACTTCGTTCGGCAAAAAACTTTTCAAGAAAATATAAAGTCTCAATCCCGACAGATGCAAAAAAAATTGCTAAAATCTTTCATGAACTAGAGAAAATTGAACTTACTGCTGCAAAGCCTGTTATCTATGCAAGCCTTCTTTTCGCAGAATCAGCAACTCCGGCAGGTCGAGGAGCCTTTGTTCAAAAAATTAGAACAATGTACAGCGAAATAAGAAAAGAGCTCACTTTTTTTGATTTAAAAATATTAGCGCTCCCTGATGCGACTTTGAAAAAATTGATTGCTTCAAAGGAATTAAAAGAGTTTAAGCATTATCTTCAGATACTTTTCGAATCAAAAAAACACAGATTACCTGAAGACAGCGAAAATATTCTTACCGATAAAGATTTAACTGGTAATGGGGCATGGGTTCGGTTCTTTGATGAGTTGTTTGCTCGAAAGAAATTTCACTATAAAGATGGTAAAAAAGTTGTTGAGCTCTCAGAGACAGAAATCCTTGCAAAGTTATACAGCCCTCATCAATCCATCCGAAAAGAAGCGCATAAGGGACTATCCGAAGGGCTTAAATCTGATGCTGCTCACTTAAGTTATGTTACCAATGTGCTCCTGCAAGATAAGTCAATTAATGACAGACTTAGAAATTTTGATTCACCAGAAAGCTCAAGGCATCTTGCTAATGAAATATCAGCCAAAACAGTTGAGACAATGTGCCAGGCTGTTGAGTCTTTTTATCCGACGGTACAAAAGTTCTACCGCTATAAAGCAAAGCTTCTTAAAACAAAAAAACTGTATGATTATGATCGTTATGCTCCTGTTGCCAGAACCCAAAAAATCTATTCGTATGCAGAAGCTAAAAAATTAGTCCTTGATTCTTTTTATAAGTTTTCACCTGCGTATGGAAAAATTGCCCAAGAGTTTTTTGATAACCGATGGATTGACTTTGCAGACCGTGAAGGGAAAAGGGGAGGGGCATTTTGCTCGTTTGTAACTCCTGATAGTCATCCTTTTGTTTTTATGAATTTTCATGGCACTGTCCGCGAAGTGTTTACTCTTGCACATGAACTAGGGCATGCGATTCATGCGTATCTGATGTCAGGACAGAATTATTTTAATTTTGATACACCTCTTACGATTGCAGAGACTGCAAGTGTCTTTGCTGAAATGCTTCTTTTTGAACACTTAAAAAGTATTACCACTGATCCTATTGAACGCAGAGACCTAATTATCGGAAAACTTGAAAGTATCTTTGCGACTGTCTTCAGACAAGTTTCAATGTATCGTTTCGAACAAGATATTCATCATCATTACAGAGATCAGGGCGAGCTTTGTGTCGATCAGATTAATGCGTACTGGAGGCAGCGCCAAGTCGCAGTGTTTAAAGATTCAGTAACGTTGACCCCTGAGTATGATTACTGGTGGAGCTACATTCCCCATTTTATTCATACTCCTTTCTATGTCTATGCGTATGCTTTTGGTGAGCTGTTAACAATTGCGTTGTATGCAAAATATCAAGTAGAAAAAAATGTTTTTATTCCTAAATATTTTGAGCTTTTGGCAACCGGCGGATCGAAAACTCCTAAAGAATTGTTGGAACCAATGAAAATTAATCTCGAGGATCCAAAGTTTTGGAAACTTGGGCTTAAAGTTATTGATGATATGGTCAAGGATTTGATTAGTTAGTCGTTCTACTAATAATTACTGAAGTTATAAAAAGCGAGTGCTCAGCTCGCTTTTTATTCAGGTCATTCGTTTTGATTATTATGATACGTCACTCATGCTAGAATTAGATTAATTTAATACGAACATTTTTCTCAAGTACTTCAACAAGTCGTTCAGCAATGTGGTTCGATGAAACATTGTACAGTCCAGCACGAATCATAGTTTTGAGATTCTCAATTTTTTCACGTCGTGCATCTGTGTCGTTGCTTTCTTTTTTTGATTTCTGAACCTGCTCATCTATGAAAATTTGTACTAATTCTTCGCTATAATCTCTTGCTTCCATTTCTACTCCCGTTTTTGATATTAAATTCTTCTTTCTCTTGAGGTCTAAAAAGTGCTCTTCTCTAGCACCCTTTCTCTCTCATGAAATAAGCTATCGTGCACAAATATGTACAACTTGAGAGAAATTTGAACAAAAATGCACAATTTTCTATAAGTCTATTGATTTCAATAGGTTAAGGAGGGGGATTTTTTATTTACTCGGAGGATTTTCTTAAGAAACGTATTATGTCGTTCATTTTTAGGGAGTATTTGCAACAGAAAGCACTAGTGTACGGTAAAGTAATCGAAGATATTTTTAGTAACGCGAAGGTCGCGAAGTACGCGAAGGATTACATCGACTCCTTCGCGTACTTC
>JBIKWN010000030.1:0-29623 GCA_044356295.1 Bdellovibrionota bacterium | reverse complement strand
CGCGTACTTCGCGACCTTCGCGTTACTAAATTTAAATAGAATTAATCTGAAACAATACATGGGGATACAACACGTAGCAGATCAATAAGAAACGATTAAGCAAAAGGGCTTAACTACTAGCAGAAGCATAACTATTAATCCCCTTTTTCCAAACCCAAAAGACAACCGTCCACAAGCAAAACAGCACTGCAAACATATGCAGTGCTATATCAATATCAAATCCATCAAAAAATATTCGAGCAGGAAATGAAACCATAAGCGCAAATGGTATCACGGTAAGAATCACCATCCTTAAAAAACCTCGAAATATAACATCAGGACGCTCCATTAAAGGGAGCATTGAATAAAAGATTCTTTCAAATCCATACGGTGCTTGTGTCCAGAAAACCGGAAGAGAGATCAATAATCGCAGTCCAAAGAAAATGAAATAACCAGTTAGTAAAAAGAAAAGAAATGTTAAAAGCTGAAAAATAGTGAATGGTTCTGGATACTGGCTCAACGCCCAAGCAAAAAAACTTGAAGCAATCGCTAAATTCACAAGAGAGCCAACTGCAAACTCATTAAAACACAGGAAAAATAACGTCGAGACAGGACGTACAATATGATAATCAAGGTCTCCTTTATTAATAGTGGAAGGAAGCTGCCATAAATTACTAGAAATTGTTGTCATTTGTAGCGCATCAAGCACTAACTGTGCACCAACAAACACCATAGTTTGCTTTTCTGTCCATCCACCAAGACTTCCTGTCTTAAGAAAAAGAATTTTAAAAAATCCAATTGCAACAGCATAATATGCAATATCCATAAGAATACGGCACCAAAAATCAAATCGATATGCTGTAGCTTTTCCAAATGAAAAAACAATGAAATGAAGATAGAGTTTTAGATATCGAAGCATATGATTACATCCCCGTTCCAGAATAATTAAAGGAACCTTGCTTCCACAAAAACTTAGCACCTGCATGAAGAATACAACACCAAGCAATCGTTGCTGCGAAACTTATAATCATCTCATGACCTGAAACTTGATTAAGCATTACTTTAGTAGGGAAACTGACCATATAAGGAAACGGCGTCCAAACAAGTACTTCTTGAAGCCAGACAGGAAAAATCGAAAGTGGCAAAAGCTTTCCGCCTAAAAGATTTGTGACAAACTGCAACATCAAAACAAGCCCCCAAACAGTTTCTACCCAGAATCCAACTACTTCTAAAAAAGCAGCAAATATAAAAAATAAGTATCCAGAAAAAAAACAGATTACTAAACCTTGTGCAACTGAGAGAACTGAAACATTGCCCAGTGCATCGCTTCCGAATAGTAGAATATAAATTAATAAGGCTCCGATGAGTTGCACAGAAACGATTAACATCTGCGCTAGATGAGTAATAAATTTAAACTGAAAAAAACTGAGTGGGTAAAAAAGATACTTCGTAAGGGTTCCGTCATAAATATCTCGAAGCACAATGCCAACCTCTGGTTGAACCATTTGATAGACAGTGGCTGCAACAACATAATACATCATCATCTGTGAAAACGTATATCCGCCTATCTCTAAAGATCCACTTGTAGCAAAAACAGCATCCCATAAATAATAAGCAACAAGCATCTGCACCACAGGCGGAACAAGCATCTTGATCCAAAAATCAAGTCCATAGATTGTTCGGCGTTGCAGCTCGATTGATAGTGCTGCTTTATGCCACATGTTTTGTATCCTGTTTTACAATCATTAAACGCTCAATGATATCAGCGATATCTTCTTCACCGATTGCAATGTCTCGAACTGTAATTTGTGAAACTAATGCACCGAGTGCAGCAGAAAGACCATCACGTCCTACTTGAAATGCAATATCACCGCCTATGACAGTTAAATCATTAATTGGTATACCGCTTAGTATTTTTCGAACATCTACATCTGAAACAGTTTGATCTGTATGAAACGTTACTTTTTTATGTGAATCCGAAGTTGCACGAACATCTGACAGTGCTCCGTCATAAACAAAACTTCCCTTTCTTATAACGATAAGACGTTTGCAGACCTCTTCAATATCTTGCATGTAGTGAGATGTAATAAGAAGTATCGGTTTATAGCGCGTTGAATAATCAGTTAAGAAACTACGAATTGCTTTTTGAGAAGTAATATCAAGCCCCAGGGTGGGCTCATCGAGAAAAACTACTTCGGGACGGTGAAGTAGCACTGCAATAAGTTCCATCTTCATTCGTTCACCCAAACTTAATCTTCGAACTGGAACATGCAGTAACTCTTTTACTTGTAATGTTTCTGAAAGAAGGGCCAACATTTCATCGAACTGTTTTTGCGGAGTTCTGTATATTTCACGAAGTAATGTAAAACAATCTGCTGCTGGTAAATCCCACCAGAGCTGAGCCTTTTGACCCATTAACAAACCAATTTTTCTTCGAAAATCATTCTTTCTTTCCCATGGCTTAAATCCAAGAACGGACACATCGCCTGATGTTGGATGAATAATTCCAGAGAGAATCTTTATAAGAGTAGTTTTACCAGCACCATTTGCACCGACAAGACCTACGATTTCTCCTGGTTCGATATCTAAGGAAACTCCTTGGAGGGCAAATTTGGTTTCACGCTCTCGATTGAACAAAGATATAAGCGATCCGACAAAGCCTGGATTTTTTTTTGTTATGGTAAAAGATTTAGTAAGTTTGTGGGCTGATATCATAGTTGTTATACTGAACGGCTTTTAGAATCGTAATGAAAGCTATCTTAATTCTTTATTGGCTGAACAAAAAGTATGACACAAGCATTGTATAGAGCACACCCATGGCATGGTATTACCGTCGGAGAAGATGCTCCTGATTTGGTTTATTCATTTATTGAAATACTCCCTACTGACGTTATTAAATATGAAATTCATAAACCAAGTGGTCATATCTTCGTTGATAGACCTCTTTCGTTTTCTTCTCAGTGTCCAACTCTTTATGGGTTTATCCCTCAAACATATGCAGCTGAAAAAGTTGCATTAATTGCCGAAAAAGCAACGGGTGACAAAGTAAAGGGAGATGGCGATCCTATCGATATCTGTGTTTTAACAGAGCGTCCGATTACTCGTGGCGGAATGCTTATGAAAGCAAGACCAATTGGCGGCATTCGAATGATTGATAAAGGTGAAGCTGACGATAAAATTATTGCAGTGCTACACAATGATGGTTTATTCGGGCAATACCGAGATATCAATGATTGCCCAGAACAGTTTATTAATAGACTTAAACACTACTTTTTAACGTATAAAGATCTTCCTGGAACTGAAAAGAAAAATGTTTATATCGCTGGAGTTTACGGTGCAGATGAAGCAAAAGCAGTTATCAACGCTGGTATTGCTGATTACAGAGAGCATTTTTCGAGAGAATTTGCAGAGTTTCAAAGAATTAATGCTGATTAATTTATAATTAAAAAGCAGAGATGCTCAATTAAAAAGGGAGGCTTTCGCCTCCCTTCTCTTAACTAAGCCTACTAAGAAGTAGACTAGGAAAAATTATTTCTTCTCTTCGTGGTGATCTCCGTCGTGATGCTCACCATCTTTATGCTCTTCTTTTTTGTGGTCACCTTCATGATGATCAGCGAATACAGGTGCTACGAAACCAACTACAATAAGTGCTGAAAGTAAAAGGTAAAGGCTTAGTTTATTTTTCATAATTTCTCCGAAATAATGTTCAAGAAACCTTAAGAACGACTTTCTTTAGGTTCCTATAAGGAGTGTAATCGGCACGTGCTTAAAAAAAGAGAAGAGTTTTCATTTCAGAAAATAGATAAATAATTATCTAGAGTAATATCAAATAGTTAACTAAAAGATCATGCCAATAAATTTCAAAAACTCCGTTATTTTAGCCCCTTTAACCAAGGGGGGTAACCTCCCCTTTCGCAGACTTTGCTGCCATTTTGGCGCTGCTATTACAGTATCAGAGATGGCTTATGCAAGGTTTGTCGTAAAAGGCGAAGTGCGAGAAAAAGCACTATTAAGACGTCATGCAGATGAAAAAATATTTGGTGTGCAACTAGCTGCGAAAGATCCAATCGAAGCAACAGAAGCTGCAAAAATTGCAATCGATATGGGTGCAGATTTTATAGATATAAATTGTGGCTGCCCTATTGAAGACACAACACGTCGTGGACTTGGAGCGAGTCTTTTAAAAAAAACTCGCACAATTGAATCATTAGTCTCTGGTATGGTTTCAAAAATTTCAGTTCCGGTGACTGTAAAAATTCGATTAGGTTGGAAAGAAGATGAAAAAAACTTTATTGAATCAGCACTCGCAGCAGAACGTGCCGGTGCAAGTGCTATTACTGTTCATGGAAGAACAAGGGAACAACGCTATAGTCGTGCAGCCGATTGGCAAGCTATCGCAGAGGTTAAAGCAGCTGTAAAAATTCCAGTTATAGGAAACGGCGATATACTTACTCACTACGAAGCAGAGGCGCGACTAGAACAATCTCACGTTGATGGCATTATGCTTGGTAGGGGAGCGTTAATTAAACCTTGGTTGTTCCAAGAAATTAATGAATCAAAAACACTGCAATTTTCACCTAAAGAAAGAGTAGAGATTCTTTTTCTTTTTACTAAATTTTTGAAAGAACATTTTAGAGATGACGAAAAGGGAATTCGACGAATTATGCAGTTCCTTCCTTGGCATTTCGCGTTTTTTCACCGCTATCAGTACCTTCCTAAAGACCGATATCTTGATGAATCAAAACTACACCCCTTGATGCAATCAAGAACGATCAATGAATCTTCACTTGATCCTATTGACCGTCTTTTAGCGAGTCCTAACCCTGATATCCATATAAAAATTGCACAGATGCTTTTACAGGCTAATGAAGATACGTTAGTGGCTCTTTCTCAACAGCTCGCAGAGGAACTAATCGAGTCAGATGCATTTAAGACACAGCTTCAAGATAGGAATCAATTCGATGCAGTTGCAAATGGATAAGGCTGTTACGTTATTAACGAATGGAGAGCTTGTTGTCATTCCAACAGAAACAGTTTATGGACTTGCTGCAAATGCACTTAATGAAAAAGCAGTTCAAAAGATTTTTACCTTAAAGAATCGCCCAGCAACAAATCCGCTTATTTGTCATGTTCCGAGCATTGAAAAAATGCTTCCCTTTATTGATAAAAATTCAGCACATGAAATTGTGCCATTACTTGAAAAACTCAAACCTTTTTGGCCAGGATCCTTAACAGTTGTTGTTCCGAAATCTTTTCTCATTCCTGATATTATCTCTGCTGGCCATCAGTCAGTAGCACTAAGGATTCCCAATCATCCTGTTACTCTTGAACTACTAAATAAAATCCCCTTTCCTCTCGCAGCTCCAAGTGCTAATCGCTCAAACTATATAAGCCCAACCACAAGTGACCATGTGAGAAAGGAATTTAGTGACGATACTCCTTATATCTTAGAAGGTGGAACCTGCAACGTAGGCATTGAATCAACAGTACTTTCACTTTTGAATGCAAAAAAACCTATTATTTTACGACCCGGGGCTATTACTAAAAATCAAATTGAGGGTGCACTTGGAATTCCTATTGAGACAACAATACAAAATTCAGTTCAACACGTAGCACAAATTTCACCAGGGCAAGGCTCTATCCACTATGCTCCAAGAACGAAATTAAAACTTCTTTCCGGTTTTGATTTTGGAGCAAATTACTACGAAAGAATTGGACTTATTGCATTCAGTGCAGATAAAGGATGTGAGCATGATTTTGCCGCGATAGAAATTTTAAGTGAAAATCGAAATGAAAGAATGATCGCGGCTCGCCTTTATGAAGCTTTACGCTCGCTTGATCAAATGCAATTAGATATTATCCTTATCGATGAATGCGAGCCTGTCGGAATTGGCGCCGCTATTATGGATAGAATTAATCGAGCTCTTACAAAATAAAACGTTATGACTACAATCGAATCACTTAATCAAGAAATAATTGGTGTGTTTTTAAAAGACTTAAAGAGTCACGCCGATGACCGAGGATTTTTTCGCGAAATAATACGAAAAACGGATAATTTTTTTGACGAGGGTGGCTTTGGTCAGTGGAGTCACAGCCGCATGATTAAAAATGTTGTAAAAGCTTGGCATTATCATCATGAACAAACTGATTGGTGGTATTTGCCAATTGGACACGCCGAAGTAGTTCTTTATGACGATCGACCTGAGAGCCAAACGTATACTAAAAAAATGGTCTTTCAAGTTGGTGAAAAAAAATACGGAAATTCAGTATTTGAAACGTGTGTAAAAATCCCTCCTGGGGTTCTTCATGGGCTTAAAGTTCTAAGTGATGAAGCGCATTTATTCTATATTACCAGTAAAACGTATGACCCTAATGAAGAAGGGCGGTTTGCTTATAATACTAAGGTTAATCACAACTGGGGTGATGATGCGTTAACTGTTCCAAATGATAGAAGAGATTTTGTTCCTACCAGTACTCGGATTAAGCTATGATTTATATTAGTTTAAAACTGCTCATCCAAACGTTATCTGGCTAATTCAAGCGGCATTTCTTACAGCTTTTTCTAGAAGCTCATGAAGTAGCGTCTGATAAGGTTTCTTTTTCTTCTTTGCTAATTTGCGAAGCTCGTATATCAAATTTGGTGACATGCGAATTGCCATGAGTTTTTTGGGGTTCTCAATTTTTGGGCGACCAACAGGCCTAGCGCGTGCCAACTCTTCATCAGTAAATTCAGGGATATCACTGAAGTCAATTTCTGAGTCTGGAATAATTTTCGCGTTCTTTGCGGGACGCCGCCCTCGCGCTGATGATCCTGATAGTTTCTTTGCCATTGCTTAATCTCCGAATAGTAAAAATTACAGTGAGAACACGGCCTCCAGAAGATTTTGCAAACCTTGCAAATCGCTTCTCTGCAATTGAATGCTTGAGATCTTCAAGTTCAATCCCCGATTCATCGTCAAAAGCCGTTACGCCTCTTCAAAGGAGACACCATGCTTATCAAAATTTGACTGTGCTTTATTTGTGTCCCAAATGAACATTTTATGTATCTACAATTATTATGCGTTAATATCAGCCGCCAGACAACAAAAAAATCCACCAGATTTTGCCCATATTTAAGTAATTGATTTGAATAAGGGTTCTTTTGGGGTAGAAATGTTGATTTATGACGTTATACTTCAAGACTAATTGCGATAATAATAAAATATTAGAACCCGTCATGCATATGCGAACTGTATTTTGGGTTAAAAATTATGCTGTCTAATTATAAATAATGGGAACCATAACCTGCAAAAATTGCCAATATACATTTGAAGAAAGTGATTCAGCATGGGACATTTCAAGAAATACAGGCCAATGCGTCAAGTGTGGAACTTTTTTTGATGCAAATCTTGAAAAGCAAGCTGATGTTTTGTCTTCTGATAAAAAACTCATTTCAGATTATAGAGCCATTAAGATATGGGGATGGATTTGTACCATTCTTGCCATAATTATGTTGTTCTTCCGTTCGTATTTATCATCTTCTACTGGTACCGCGAGAGTGAGTGTAGGGTGGTGGAGTGGCGCACTTATATTTTTTTCATCACAAGCTGTAATCGCTATATTCTACACAAGAAGAAAACATGCTCGACAGGAACTTAGAAGTGAAACAGATCTTGATAAATTTGTTAAGTAGAGGATTGATAGATATTTAAAACTTTGTAGAATTTTCTTGTGGCATCCTTTGTGGCCTTTGCGTTAATTTCTATTGAATACTGTTTAGGGGCGTCAGCTTAATGACATCGCCCCGCTTCTCGAACACTTTAGAGGTTCGATTACTGTATGCTTATTTTTTCTTTTTAGTTTTATTTTTTTGAGCATCCCGATTGGATAAGCCGGCTAAGTATAACTTACGAGCTTCTTCTC
Organism: Bdellovibrionota bacterium; assembly: GCA_044356295.1. Lineage (GTDB taxonomy): Bacteria > Bdellovibrionota_C > UBA2361 > UBA2361 > JBIKWN01 > JBIKWN01. The sequence goes on along the minus strand of JBIKWN010000030.1, from coordinate 21,742 downwards.
GAGCACTCTCCCATGTGCCGAAAAATTCTTCAATCGTAGCCATAGTTTGCTCATAACCAATTCGTAATTTTTTTTCACTGTAAGCTAGCAGCTCTACAAGCGGAAGCCTTGCAAAATCTTGATCTGTTAAGTCTTTCTTCTTTTCTTGATCAGCCAATAAACAATCGATGATTGTCGAAATAAATTCTTCTTTCTTAAGCCGCTTTTGAATAATCTCGTTATGTTCTTGACTGAGTTGCTGCATAAATCTTTTAGGCGATTCAATAAGGAGAGGTATCGACTGGATTATGGGAAGTTGCTCCCTGATTAATAGAGAATTTGCGCTTGCTACTAACTCCGCTTGGTCAACTATATGTGGTCTAAGAAGACTTTTTAGAAACTGCAAAGAAAATGAATGGAGCAACTGAGGATCGTTCTTAAAATATACTCCTACTCCTCTATGACGCAAAGTTACTAGATTGTAAGCTTCAGATGATTGTTTTACATGAGGAAGCTCAGAGATATAACTTCGAGCAAAATGAATTTTTAATAGAAGGGATAACTTTTTATCATTAGCAGCATGCAAAAGAATTTTTTTAAATTGCTTTTCGGTAAGAAGTTTTTTTACATCATTCAACGTAACTGGGCGTTTTAGCTTTTCTGCCTCTTGTAGCAAAATATCCAAGGGATGGGGGGAGCGTTGAGGTAGTTTAGTTTTTTCTTTTGATAAATCAGGTGGAACGATAGGTGGATTTTTACTAACTCTCACGGAGGCTAATGTAACTAAGAATTCAATTTTAAGCGAAGTTTTCTAATTTTTAACTGATACAAATCCTGACTATATTTCATAACTGTTTGATTATACTAAGTGGGACTTTTGAGCTAACTGATTGAAAAGCTTGAAAGAAACTATGCGTGACGATTTTTTCGGGTTTGGTCCTATAGCGCGAAGAACTGCTACTCTCTATCTAACTACTTGATTATATTGATTTATTTATTTGAATTAGCCTGATTTTATCAGAAACAACTATTCATCTAGATCCGATTAGACTATATGAAAATTAAGTATAATCCTTCGACTCTAAACTGCTTCTTTCTAACCGTACTTTTTTCAACTCTCTTCTTCACTGCTGATGCATCAACCCAAGAAAGAAATGTTTCAATTACACTTGGCAAAGTAAATGAAATAGTTTTTCAGCCACAAGAAACTACAAAGAAAATAAATCTTGTTTTCTTTTCGAAAGCGAGAGAAACCTCAACTTTAAATCTTGAAATTAAAGCACCAGGTAAAACTACTATTACAGCAAATACAGCTGGTTTTAGAAAAGCAATGAGTATTGAAAATGCATTAAAAGCATCGTCTAAGATAAATTATATTCAAGAATTGGCAACCCCTGGTGGAAAATTTACTAAAAAGTTAACTATTGGCTCTTCGCAAGATACCTCATCTGGTCCAGCAACTATGTGTAATGGCTATACCCTAGCGGAATATCGTGATTATTATGAATACACGTACCTAATAGAGAATGACAATATTCCACACAGAGATGACGAAGAGTTGTGTACTTATTTTTTTGGTGACGCTTGGAGGAATTACTCGGGAGGTGGCTCAAACTCTTCACTAAGCACTCTTGTAGCGGTATCACATGTTATAAAAGACGCTTGTGATAAGAAAAGTAACTATCTTGTTGTGATGAGTTTGGATCTATCTAAAATTTCAGCATCAGACCGTGCTTCTGGTTTTACGCTTTCAGTGCAAATTAACGAAAGTGTTTACAAAGGAAATAAAGCTTCATCATTAAAACCTCTCGGAGATGGAAAATTTAAAGAAGCATTAGTATTAATGTCATTAATGAGTGGCTTTGATAAGCACATGTATACACGCTGGTCGAATGGGTCTGTAAAAAGAATGTCATCAACGACTACAAAAAATCTTGCAAAAATTACCCCATGGAGAAGTTTTACACTAGGTGTTTCGCTTCCTAGAGAACAACTTCGTGGAGGCAAGATGACCGTCATTACATTTGATTTACAATCTGCCTACGGAGTCTGTTTTAACGCTAGAAGAACTCGTCAACGATATAACGGGTATCCCGCGTAAATTACTCAAGAAAAACTGAAGAGGAATTCTGTTTTTGAATTAGGATGCTTTGACCTTGCTCGTTTTTTAATTGAAGCGAATCTTGGATTGCATTTTCTAAAATTCCATAGACGCCTAAAAATGGAGTTCGAATTCCACGATAAATATTCTTTTTCTCAGGTATCCTAAGTTCTGATACGTCAGAGCAAAAAATAGTTGGACGAATAGCTCCTGCATATACTTTTGTCTGAGGAAAAACCGAGACCTCCTTACCTATACACTTGTCTAAGACACCCATTAATACATTACTCATCGTAACTGAACCAACTCCTTCGGTAATGACTACACTTACGCCCCTGTCATTAAGCATTTTAATATCTGAAAGAGATAGTGATGCTGCTATTACAGCCTTAATTTTGTTTGATAGGCTGATAACTGGTTCAATTACTGAATTCTTCAATCCTAATACTAATGGGGCTTCATATTGATGAGGATTTTTTAAGAAATCGTCACTCCATTGAAATACTCCAAAACACTGACTGCCTTCACCGTACGCACCTTGTATACAAAGTCCAAAGGATTCAATTGTTATAGAGTTGTCATTTTCATGGAGATCTCCAGACATTGGTGAATGAAATAAAATTTCTTTTGGTAATTCTCGAAAAAAAACACTAGCAGATGGTTCATGAAAATCTTCAAAAACCCCACTGGTAGGAGCTTTTAGCTCCTGATTGAAAAATGATAAGAGCGATTTCTTCCTTGCAATAACATCACCCTTCCTGAGCATTTCTCCTACTTTCCTATTCATCAACTGAAGACTCTTTTTTGCTTCAATATCAAAAAACTGAGCTAAAGATAGAATATGAAGCTTCCCTGGTTGCACTTCTTTCCACAGAAGATTCCCCGCTTTAATTGAGCATACTGCCCCCTGAAGAAGCTCTGATTTCTTAACAGATTTCGGAACAACATATTTTTTTTGTAGAGTTTGAATTGTTATCATGAGTCAACAATTTCTAAATAAATTTTATTAAACTTTAAAGAGAAATATTTTTCTTTCTGTTTATATTTTATTACCGATATTCCATCTTTAAACTCAAGGATTTGCCTTCTGTGATTATTGTTAAAGATTAATTTTTCTGAATTTACAATTATTTCGTCGTTTTTTTTAATTGAAATAAAAATACCGATTGCACCTAAGCAGTCTTGCTCAAGAATATGCATACTAGCGTCAGGCCGAATTTGATAAAGCATTCCTAGATGAGGCAGCATAAAAACCTTATCGACAACGATTTCAGATATCCCTGATAAAGATAATCCATCAGCAAGTATCCAAGGAATTAGGTCGGGATTGGGACAGTGACTAAAAACTCCGCCAGAAGCAATTATTCGGTCATACGACGCAGATTCAACTTGATTATTCTGAGAGAAGATATTTTCAATTGAAAGCTTATTTTTCTGTTGCCGTGCACGACTAATTATTTTTACGTGTGAAGTATAAGAAATTTCTAATCCCAGCCTACAAAGCGCATATTCAATTTCCTGTTCATTTGCATCAGATGGAATCGTTGTTGGACGAAGCATTTTGTTAAAGATTGATGCTTCAATCTGTTCATCAGATATATGTAAGGGTAGATACTTTCTAAATCCTGCAATACCAACTTTTTCAAACACATAGTAGCTTGAGTAACTCATTCCAACATTTGAGCTAACTGTCCTATCAATTCCTGTTAAACCAGTACTAAAAATATCCGTTGTTGCTCCTCCCATATCTATACATAACAGTTTCTCGGATTTATGAATTGAATATGCTTCTAGTATTTTTGATACTGCCACTGGCGTTGGAAGAATAGGTATAGATACATGCGAAAGTAGTTTTTTGTATCCAGGAGCATGCTCCATCACTGATTCTAAAAAAAGAGTATGAATTTTTTCTTCGGTAGGTAGCAAAGATTTTTCACGTGCAGAGACTGCAATTGTTTCAACAGAAAAAAGCTCATACGATTCTTTTAAAATATCTAGCTGCTGGGTAACATATTTAGAACCCGCAAAAATTAATGGAATTTTTATCAATGCATCAAGACGCGACACGAGTGCTGCATCTTTGATAAGTGCAACCAATTCAATAACCCCGGCTGGAACTGAATTTTTAAATCCAGCTGCTACAATTAAGATATCAGGCATTGCATCGCGAAGTTTTTCAATTCGCACATCCATTGAATCGTTATCATCAAGAGAAATTACTGCTGAAATAATTGCTCCCGCGTGTAGTGCTGCTTCAATAAGATACTCACCTGTTATTTCTTTTGTGAGAGCTACGACGGCAACCCTAAGGCCTCCTCCAGCTGAGCTTGTTGCAAGAAAGTTTTTCGGGAAACCGGACTCATTATAGAGTAGTTTTGTCCCCTCTCTCTCGTTTAAAGATTGAAATGAATTTTTTACTCCATATGTTACATCTGCTGTTGGTGCCTCTACCGTTGTTGGGCTTACCGCCCAGTCAATCATTCTCCAATTTCCATTATCATTCGAAAAAACAATCGATTTTGATGTTGTACTTCCGCAGTCAGTAACTACCCAAGCTTCACGCTCCATAGATACCCTTGCCTAATTTTATTATCTCGGGGTACCAACTTGATACTAAAAACTGTAAACGCTCTATCAGTAATGCTAGGCGAGCCATTATGGTAGAGCCAAAAAATGCTCCAAAACAAACCATCATCCAGGTTCTTCCATACCAGGCTACTGCACTTCCTAAACCTTTTTGTTTTCTTCGAAAGGTAAAAAAGAAATAGTACATTGTTGAAAGAAGTATAGAGGCAAATAATATTCCCGAATCAAAACTTTTGATTACTTGCGGAACGACTTCGGCAAAAAATCCTTGAAAACTTAATCCAGCAGACGCTCCAAGAGAAAATGCTATAACAAGCGCTGCTAACCACCTGTATCGTGGGATATAAACAGTATAGTAAAGCAGTCCAAAAATTATAGGAATTAAATACCAAAATGGATTGACCGTTAATGGCTCACTCGAAAAAGTTCCATCTGGAAGCAAAATCCTATCGCCTCCAACCATTGGCTCTAAAACTTGAGTCCAAAGAAACGTCTTGAAAGTCACAAGTGGCACATATCCTGCCGCAACTCCGATAAATAGATACTCAAAAGAGCGATAAAATCGATTTTCTGAGATAAGAAAAGAAAAGATCGCAAGAGTACCTATTCCAGCAAAAAAGATTGTAAATGAATCTATACTCACACTATTCGCCTTCCAAAAAACTCAATGAGATTCCCTGCAACGATGAGAATCAGTATTAATATCTGTCCAAGTCCGAGAGCTGTATTAATGACCAATGAATCATCAGTTTGTCGATTTTTGAAATTCGTTTGTAGCATATGAGAGTAATACGCAGCACCCGAAACACCTTCTAATGTACCTCGAAGTTGACCAGTATCAGCATAAATATAGGTTTCTGGAATAGTAATACTGGTGCACCCGTGAATGAGTGGTGCTGTTTGACCTTGCACTGTTAAAAACTGGATATATGAGCTTAAAAAACCAACAAGTCCAGTAAACTGACCGATAGTTGAAACTTGTGAAAGTGTTGTAAGATTTTTAAAGGCGTCATAGTGAACAAGTGGAATTCCTTTAATATCCTTACCTAAAAACTCAGCTAATTTATTTGATTGTGATATACCCTGCAGAAATAAATTTGCCCCCGGTCTATAACCAAGAACTACATAATCTACACCGTACACATACTCTGTATCAGGAGCTTCTAATTTCATTCGACGTAATACTTCTTTAACCGTTTCTTGAGTGAACTTTTCCCCCAATGAGTATGTCGTTAATAGAATTGTTGGAATTTTTTTTCTTAGGAGATGCTCAAAAATAACTGACGCTTGAGGTTGATTCTCTGCCTGAGTACCTGGACCATAATCTAAGAATAGTAAAGCAAAATTATTTTGGTTTTGTGGTAACGATTCTATGTAATCATACGTTTTTTTCGCTGAAGAATTAAACGCTGGCGTAATAGACAACGAACTCATGAGAGGAATCAGCAGCGTTAGAAAAAGTAAAATATAAATTATTCGGGATGATCGAGTCACTTATGCTCCTACCTGATTTTTATCAATAGAAAGCCAAACACGGATTGCCAATACTAAGCCAGCAATACTCGCCCCAAATGAAATTCCTCTAAAAGCGGCAGTATTGGGAACGGTTAAAAGCCAGTTCCGAATAAGCGGAAACCCATCCCAATGTGAAGCAATCATTGGAACTTGTCCAAACACAACAAGAACAGCTGTTATCATTAATAGCGTCGCTTCAAATGAACGCAACCGAAACGCACGAAATGCGGCCGAAGCTATATAAAATGAAAGAAGAGCAAACATTGATGAGCCAAGAGGAATAAATATTCCTTCATTAAAGAATCTTGATACTTTTGCAGCAAATCTTTCTGTATTATCCGCTTCCTGGAACTGATCTTTTTTTAGTAAAATTTCATTTAACTTCTGACTAATTTCACTTCCTGTAATACTTTTTTCAAGATTCACGATTTCATTGCTGTATCTTTCAGAAAATCCAATATTCGAAGCCTCAACTGCTAATTCTTTTATAAAAGGATAATAATCTTTCTTTATCTCTTCTGAATGTTTTTCAAAAAAACTTTGATACACTTGAGCTTTTAAAAAAAACCGAGCAACTGCTCTTTCTTGATACCAATCAACAAGTCCGAAAAGGATAGTTCCAATCAGTGAAGATAAAAGGATTACGCTAAAGATGGCATCTTTTTTCAACAGTGCGATTGTTTTTAAATGAACGAAGCTAAGGTTAATTAACCCAACGCCAAATGCCATAACTCCTACAATGATATACCCCTGAGTTATTGTAGGATGAAGAGCGATAATACCCCACTGCTCCAGCTTGACTTCAGGAATCAAGAAATACAAAACAAAATACAGACCTGATATAAAGGTAACGGCTGATGTCAGTCTCATAGAAAATACTTAGAAAAATATGTCCAGATAATTCCTACAACAATAATAAGCATCAAAAGAAGTTTCAAAATATCTTGAGAACGCAAATTCCCTAGGTCACTTGAATCACCACTCAGATATGCTCCTGCCGCAAAAAGCTCTTCTCCTATTAACGTATAATCACAGGTACAGATAAAAAATGGCACTTGCTCTGGGCTTACACTACCTGCGATTTGAAAAGCATTTACTTGACGCCCTGCCTCACTCAATATCAAAGATTCACCTGCAAACTGTCCGAATAAAAAGGCAGTCTCGGTTTGATGTCTGTGAACTAAGCCCATATAACCAGACGCAAATGCAAACTGATCTTCTGAAAGAAATTGTACAGAGGGTGCTGGTGAACTATCATGAAATTCATTCTGCTCAAGAAACGACTCTAAGTATGCAACACATTCAGGAGAATTTTGAGGGAGTATAACTGGTACATGAAGTTGTTTTGCCTTTTGAAGAATTCCCTTAAGAAGGGTTAAACATGCAAAAAATACTGGACCTAAAGTAGAAATGCCCGTAGTAAATATTATTGATTTTCCTGCTTCTGCAGCACGTGCAACTCCGTAAGAGATCATTTCTATCGCTGCAATGTGTCTTACCGTAATGTTTTGATTAAACTTTCGAAAATACAAAACAACGCAAAAACTTATAAAAAGAAAGAGAGCTGTATAACTATTGGCATGCTCTACATTCATTGTTCAAGCTCCGCTACGAAATAGTCTAGAGCCTTAGGATTTGTAGTTAGTAAAAGCAGTTGAGTAAGAATAGTGCTTGCAACATTGGAGCTTTTGGTGAAAGGAGAGCATGCAATGAAACATTGCCGGAAAATCGAACGTAGCGGTTTATGCGCTTCAATTAAAAATAGTACTACAGCAGACATGTTCGTTTGCCTTACCATGACGGCAAACTGCTGGATACTATCCTTTTGACTTTTTGACAGGCTGCTTTGGTTTTGGTCGTTGTTCTTCAAGGTATTGCTGTAAAAGTTTTTCAGAAGCAAAGAATACGTCGGATTCAGTTTTCTTAAAATCTAAATTTTCAAGGGCTGCTTGAAGTACCTTTTTTTCCGCGACAAGCATTGCAGTATCTTGAGTTAATCTCTCTATTTCTTGTCTCAGATTAATAATATCGTCTGTAGGAATTAATGATAAAAGCTGAGAGCGAGCAATTCGTGTCTCAAGTGCAAGCGACTCTTTGCTCTTTCGAGCATCTTGGATATCAGAAACAAACACCTTTCTCTCAGAACTGAGACGATTTACTTCACGTTCAGTAATGGTACGTCCCCCCGTTATGAAGATTGGTTTTGTCTGTCCGTTAAACTCGCATTTTAATCCGTATGAAAGAACATCTTCTTTTAGCACTTCAGGACGTAGCGCTATTCCATAGACACTTTGAGCCCCTTCAGCTATTTCAACTTCAGTTTCAAATCCATCTGTTAGATCATCGTTCCACCAATAAATTCGACACTGACCTAAAGGCTGCTTTTCTTCAGGTATTTCAAAAAAAAGGAAGGATTTTTTTTCTTGGGCAACCACTTCAGAAGTCGTACAAAGTAAAAATATCATTAAAAGTGATAAAGATGCTCTTATCATTTTTTAGCTCCCTGAAAAAACCAAGAAGCTTCTTCTTTAAGTGAAATCCTTGAAAGAGCCAAGAATTTACCCTGAGGAGATAGTTTTTGCGCCAATATAATACGCCCTCGCAAAACCGAAAGCTCAGCAGTTGTTTTTTTCTTTGCAAGACTTTTCTCATCAAGCTCGCGACGGGCTCGAGCTAGTTTTCGCCCGCCTTCAACCTGTATTGCACTTTGTTGCGCTAAGATTTCCTTTAACTTCTGTTGATCAGTTTTTAATAGTGCATATTCATGGTTCTCTTTTGTTTTAAGCTTTAATAACTCTTGAGACTGCTTCCATGTTGTAACATATGAGGATGCAGTATCTTTACTAACAGTAGGTAAATAGGCCACTTTCCTCAGATACCAGTGTCCAACTGATTGTCCACGATCACTTGAAAGATATCCTTTTGCATCATCCTGAGAGACAGAATTCCCAGTAAAGTTATACTCTTTACCAAAAATAAGAATCCGAGGTGGTTTAAAACTTGTGCCAAATAATGATGGTGTTACAACAAGATCATTTTTTTGAGGTGAAATATCTCGATGAAAAAAAGTCATTTGTAAAATATTTTTTGAACGATCGATTTCAGCTAAAAACGGCGCTTCGTCCAATCCACTCATTGAGAGACTACCTATATACGTGCCATCTTTTGGAAGAACTAGACTATTAATTGGACGGACAGCGTATAGCGTTATAAGAAGTGTCGTTATAGAAACAACAACAATAAACCAAACAGGGTAACGTTTTTCCGAATATACTGTCATAAAGGTTTTGCTGGTGTACCAATAACTGTTACTCCGGCAGGAACATCTTTGTTAACAAGGCTTTGTGCGCCAATAATTGCTCCGTCCCCAATAGTTACGCCGTCAAGAATCATCGCACCTGCTCCAATCCAACAATTTTTTCCGATAGAGACGCCACCCTTTATCTGCATAGTGCGTTCAATCAGTGGAGTATCGTGGTCACCAGGCTGATGATTCCCTGCACCAATGTATGCATATGCTGCTATTAAAGTGCTTTCTCCAATATGTACTTTTGATTGTGTTGCAATTCGTGCATAGGAGCCAATATTAACTCCAGACTCTAAAGTAATAGATCCATTTTTTGCAGTTATTGTGGTGAGCCTTCCAATTGAGACGTTGTTGCCAATAGTAATGGATCCGTGTCCTCTTACGTCAATAGCAGCGTAGTCATCGATAAGTACTTTATTTCCTAATGAAATATTTCTAGTTCTCCTCAGCACAACACCTCTACCGATAGCTGGGCGCTTTCCACAACATTTAAATAAAAGAGGATATAAAACAGATCTGAAACCAAAACCTAACAATCCAGGCAAGCCAGAGATAAAAGTTGTTAAAAACTCAAATAGAAGAAAATAAGAAAATGAGTTTTCTTGTCCGACTGATAACTCTTTATATAACGCCAACGGATTTTGAGCCCCCTCAGTAAGAAGTCGTTGTTGAGGAGTCATTGCTGGGGTTTCATCAGCCATAGCCTATTCATGATAGCGATTAAATAATCATCTGTCAGCACAAAGTACCGAACAAGGAATCATGAGGCATGTCCCCTAGATTATTAGCTATGAGAAGCTCTGTTTAATATACGCTCAACCCGAGCCAGCAATACCTTCGAATCAGCTGATTTACTAACAAAATCATCAGCACCGTGTTTGATTAAATCGATTTCGTTTTCTTCATGAGCTGCAGCTGTAAGCATCAAAACAGGTATAGACGATAAACGAGTGTCACCTTTTAATTTTTGAAGCATTTCAAGTCCCGACATTCTTGGCATCATCAGGTCACTGACAATGATTTCAGGATGGTGAGCATAAACTTTCTCGAGCCCTTCATGCCCATTTGAGGCTTGAATCACTTCATAAAACTCATCTTCAAATAACATTGAGAGTACTGTGCGAGAAGTATCATCATCTTCCACTAATAGAATCTTTCTTTTAGCGATAGGATTATGTGTAACATTTCCTTGCGACATATTGACGTTGATACGTGTTTGATTGTTAGTTTGATGATCTAGACTTGGCTTTGGACCAAGAACTCTTTCAACTTCCTCGTAGGTGGTTACCCCTTGGTCAATTAAAGATTGTCCATGTTGCCAAAGTGGGACAAATCCTTGTAAAGAAGCTCTGTTTATAATTTCATGCTCTCCTGCTCCACAACGGATTAGATCAACAACTTCAGGGGTGATTTCTATCATGCTAAAAATACCAACTCTTCCTGAAAGTGTCCCATCTGGTTGTAATCGTCGAACAAGTCTTTGAGCTATAATTGCAGTGACTGAAGATGCAATAAGATATGCCGGAACTCCAAGGTCAAGTAATCGTGTAATAGATCCTTCGGCTGTATTTGTATGAATCGTTGATAATACAAGGTGCCCTGTCTGAGCAGCTTGCATTGATATTTGCGCAGTTTCCAAATCTCTAATTTCACCGACCATAATGACATCTGGATCTTGTCGAAGCGCTGACCGTAGACCATTTGCAAAAGTCATATCAGTTTTATTATTTACCTGCATCTGAGTAATACCTTCGATGCGATATTCAACTGGATCTTCAATGGTAATAATATTTTTGGTTCCATCTGCAATATGCGAGAGTGCTGCGTAAAGAGTACTTGTTTTTCCTGAACCTGTCGGTCCTGCAACAAGCACTACTTTTGATGAACTTTTCAAAGCTCGCTCGACTTTACCAACGAGGTTCTTATCCATGCCAAGGCTATCAAGTTCAACCTGTGAAATTTTTGTTGATAAAAGCCGTATGACAATCGTCTCGCCGTATACACTTGGAACACAAGAAACTCTTAAATCTACGGGTTGTGAGCCAGTTTTTAAACGAAGTCGTCCATCCTGTGGTTTTCTTCTTTCAGATATATCCATCCCACAAAGAAGTTTAATTCTAGCAGTTACAGTAAGTTTTAAGTTTATAGGTACTGTCAGTAGATCTTTTAGAATTCCATCGATACGAATTTTTACTTCGAGATTTTTTTGAGTAGGAGTCAAGTGAATATCACTTGTTCCAGAATCAAGTGCATCTGAAAATATTTTATTGACAAGTCTAATGACAAGAGGAGCAGAAACATCTTCAGGCTTAATCGTTGATTCATGTGTGGCTTCAACTACAGGCTTTTGAGTAAATATAAGCTCACTATCATCGAGTTGTAATTTAAGCTCATTCGTATTTTGAACTTTTCCAAAACAATTAAGAATCGATGAGATACTTTGCTCAGATGACATTACTATCTCTACAGTTTTTCCTCCTAAAAGAAATGTTAACTCTCTTTGAAGCTCTAGTTGAAATGGATTAGCCACGAGGACTGTTGCAGAATCAGCTGTGATCTCTTTTGGTATAGCAGTAAGCTCTTTCCATTTAGAAATTGGAACTGCACGAACAACTGGATGCTCGAGTACGCCACTCAAATGAGGCATATCTTCTGGTGCTGTTTCGTAATAAGGGAGACCTAATTCAATTGCAACTAAGCGAGAAAGCTCAAGATCACTTAGGTTGTCAGTTGGTACAGCAGTTTTACTCAAAAAGTTTTTTAATTGTTCCCTAATTCCCATAACAGATTTAGTCGGCACCTAGGAAAAAGATCTTTAGTAATATTTCGTATGTAATGCATATTGGTCCAATGTCATTAAGTTAAGAACTTACGTGCCGTGACCTTGAGCGTGTGCGTGAGCGTGACCCAAACAATTTAAGGTCACGCTCACGCCTACGGTCATGGTCACGGGGTAGGAATGCCTTAACTTAATGACATTGGCATATTTAGTCTGCAGCGATAAAATCACGGTAAATCAGTAAAAATTACCCTTTTTACCGAGAGTGGACATCACCATCATCACCCCCATGACAGTCATGGCATCAAAAATCTCGCCTTTCTGGATCATTGAAAATACTTGGCTAATTGGCATTTTTTTCACCGTTAGTACTTCAGTATCTTCTGGAGAACTCATACCCTCTTCTAAATCTGTTGCTAAATAAAGATATGCTCGCTCATTTGTAAAACAGTTACTCAAGTGCAGCTCATGACCCAGCTGTTTCCAGTTTTTAGCAGTAATGCCGGCTTCTTCTTTTAACTCTCTTTTGATAGCGACAAGAGGATCTTCACCTACTTCAGTCCCGCCCTCTGGAATCTCCCAAGAGTAAAGATCCATTGGATAACGATATTGACCGACAAGATAAATCTCTTGTTTTTCTGTCATTGCCACAACCCCTGTCGCAATCCGAGGTTCAACAACACCGTAAATCCCAGGTTCACCGTTTGGCTTTAAAACTTGATCTTCGCGAACAGTAATCCAAGGGTTTTGATAAACAACTTTCGAAGATAATTTTGTCCAAGGATTTTTCACTGATATCTTTTACCGAACGAGTGGCTTTTGACGGTATCGATCGACGGCTCGGTATAATATCTCTTCAATAAAATCACCATAATCATATCCATCAGTTTTAGCAGCAATTGCCATAAAGTCTTCTTTTCCAATCGGAGGATTTGGATTGACTTCTAAAACGTAAGGATTTCCTTGCTTGTCTACTCTAATCTCAACTTTACCGTAATCAAGACAATCAAAAAGAGAATACACATCGAGTGCAATATTATTAATAAGCGATGCTAACTTTTTTGAAATCTTTGGGTGCTTCTCAACTCTAATCGCATCATATGCAGGATCCCCATTCTCAGTTTTTGAAGATTGAGCATATATATGCCAGTACCCTTTTGGCATTCTATCAAATATTGAACGAATAGGTGGCAGCACACGAACATCTTCACCACTTCCAAGAATACAAACGTCAAATTCATCGCCATCGATAAACTCTTCAATTAATGCAGGACGTCCAAGTCCGACAATAACCGCATGGAGTTGTTTTTTAAGCTCAGCACGGTTCTTCACGACGGACTGATTTGTGATACCGTATGAATTATCCGTATCTGCTGGTTTTACAATAAGTGGAAAATGCAGATCGTCACGAATAACCTCATCCATACTATAGACATAGTCCCATGCTGGAGTTGGAATTTCATGGTACTGAAAAAGTTTTTTAACAGTAATCTTATCCATGCACTGTGAAATAGTAGCTGAAGATGACCCAGTATAAGGGATCTGCAAAAGATCCATGAGTGCTGCAGCGTGTGGCTCCATACTCATTGAGTTATAGATTGACTCACACAGGTTTAGAACAAAATCGAGATTCATTCTTTGTAATTTTCTGAGTGGAATTGGTGATTCACTCATATCAAACAAAGAAACTTTATATCCGCGAGCATCGAGTAGTGATTTTATAAGTTCGCAATCACTATTTTTTGAAAGCTTATCCCCTTCGCTCACTGAAAGCGTGTTTGCAAGTATTCCGATATGAAGTTTTTTTAATGCATCAAAACTTCTAATTCTCTGAATTTTTGCAGCTCGCATTAATTGACGTCTTATGAGTGGTGCAGTGCTTAATGATTCAGTACCAATTCTTGGCTTAAGATTCGATCCTTTTCGAAATCTTGTTACGTTGATTTCAAGCTTCTTTATCGCTCGGTCCATCACAGTTTCAGCTTCCTGGTAAGACCGCCCCTTTGCGACAATCCATCCCATATTTTCGTAACCTTCTGGTGGAACGAAAACGGCATCACCTACGTCTTTTGATATCACAAGATCGAGGACGTTTTTCATCTCTTTGCATTCTTTTGTGCCAGAGATATTTGTAATTATTCCTGAGTACTCTGGAATAAAATAACGACAAATTACAATGTCATGTGCTTCTCTTTTCTTATTTTCAACTTTGATTCCACAAGCAACTTGGAATCCAATCTTTAGCATGTCAAAGCCCCAAACGGTTTTTACGTTTAGGTAAATATCATCACCACCCATTCTAGAGGCTACTTCGATAAGTTTAGGTCCGTCTGATGTAATCTTTAATTCAATATGTGAAAGTGAATTTTGAACACCCAGGGCAATCAGTGAACTCTCTGCAAGCTTAATGACTTCTTGTTCTATATCTTCCGTAAGACGTGCAGGGGCAATATCGCCGTATTCAATAAAATAAGGAGGCTGAATCGGTTGCTTCTCATTTATTCCTAGGACATGAGGAATTCCAAACTGGGAATAGCACTCAAGGCTAATCTCTGTTCCATCTAAATACTCTTCATACAGATACTGATTTTCATTGTATTTAAATATTGGATCGTACTGTTCATTACAGTTTTTCTGAAAATACTCATAGGTCGCCTTTGCTTCCTCTTCATCTTTCACCATAACGACGAACTGGCTATCAGCTCCCCATACAGGCTTCATCACAGCGGGAAACCCAATAAAATGCATTGCATCTTCTAGGTCATCCTTTGACTGCAAAAGATGGAACTCAGGACTGCCAAGTCCAGTTTCTCGAAGGCGCTTCCTCATCTCGTATTTATTCCGAGTATTTATTGCAGTTTGATAGCTATTTCCAATAAATCCAAAATGCTCACAAAGTCTAGAAAGAAGTGGCACATCGTCTTCCCAAAAAGTAATTGCACCATCGATATAAATACTAGGGTGCTCTTCGAGAAATGTTTGTAGTTTCTCTATACATTCAGTGTGATTGTAGTTATCAACTTGAATAAAGAAATCTACTAATTTTTTAGGAACATCAAGTTCAGGGCCAAGGAGGATGATTTGTGCGCCTGTTCGTCTTGCGATTTCAAGAGTAAATTTTTTCTTCTTTCCTCCAGAGTTTACAAACAGAAGAGTTTTAGCAGTAAGGGTATCGTCGCGGCTCATGGAATAAAATAGAGGGTAAATAAATTAAAGCTCAAGTGAGAGCATAACAAATTAACGTATTCTGCAAACACTTAAAAAAATCATTTTAGTCTTCCTGTGTAATGGTGCAAGAACTCAATGAAGAGTTTCGCTATTCGCTGAACCGATCTACATCTTGATGTGGAATTCCGTATGAATCTGCAAATTGTCGTGAACAACGAATGATATGCCTCATCGGTACAGCTTTAGCTCCAAACTTTGGCTTGTATCCCCATTCACCTACAAGCATGTCATAGATCCGCTGCTTGTCTCTGATTGCATATTCAATATTTTTAAGAATCGCATAGGTCCCAAGAGATCGCTTCTTCGAGAGCTCATTTTCAGGACGTATGCAGACACTGTCATAGACAATGCCCTTTCTTCTGAAACTTACATTCACTCCGAGAAGCTTTTTTGAAGTAGAATCTATAAAAGAAAGTGAATAACATAGAGGGGTTGCATAGATTTTCTTTAATATATCAATTCCCTCTAGTGAAAAAGGAGTCTCTCCTTCTTCTATGCATCGGTTTCGAATAGTTTCGAAATGCCCATCACAAACCGCTAAGAGATCTTCTTTTTGATTTTCAAGAACTATTAAATCTTGATTTTTACGTAGGACATACCTCATCTCTTTTCGGGAATCATAATCAAGACTCTCAATGTACTGCTCAAAGCTCTGAGGTAGATCCAGTCGGTAGGTCATGTCCCCTTTTGAATCTAAAGTTCCAATACCATCCTCTGGTTCAAGATACGTAATCCATAAAGGCTCAGGAGCATCTTTTAAGTCTTCTTCGTTAACGATATTTATAGGTGTTAGTCCGGTCATAGGAAACGAAGCATACGGCTCCCCTTTTTGACTGTTATAATGGTAAGCAACAGATTCTTGCTCCCAAGAAAGCTCAATTGGAGTCTCTAACCATTCGCTAATTAACGGCATTAGCGTGATGCTCCTTGCCAATCAATTACGTTTGGAATACCTCGAATAAATTCCTGACGGTACGTATAGGTATAAGCACCCTGGAAAGGAATCAAAATCCTGTCACCAATCTGAATCTTAGAGCCAAAAAGATAATAGCCCCAGATATCATCAGGTAAACACAAATTACCATAAAGAATGCAGGGTTGTTCCCGCGTTAAAGAGAAATTATCAATATTAAAAACGGGAACGTACGATATATATTGATACTTTTCCCACCCAAGCATATTCCAGCCACCATTTAAAATTACTGTTGTTGGGCTTTTTTTATCAACAATTTTTAAAAGTATATGCATGCACCGATGCGATAAATATCTTCCAGGTTCGGCACAAAGTTTTGCTGTCGGGAAATATTTTTGAATTTTGCTGAACCAAACTAAAGCAATTTCTTTTGCCATACTACTTAAGGTATCAGGCTTTGAAAACTTAGCCCTTTTCCCTTTGGTAAGATTCAGAATCTTAGCTTTAATAGGATCTATATCAAACAGACTAAATCCCTTTGGATTCCATGGATAATCACCCTCTATAGTTTGAGGAGAAAATCCTCCTCCTATATCAATAACCTTAATAACATTACCTTCATGCTTTTTTAATTTTTCACCAACAGCTGCGAGTTCGCGCAATGCTTTTGCATGTGTTTTTTTATCTTTTACATAGGAAATATGAAATTGAATCGCTTCAATCAAAACACAATGCTTTAACGCTAGTTTAAGAAATGATGAGAGTTCATTTAAGGAAATCCCAAATTTATCCCACGATGCATATGCAGTAGGAACAATACGAACCCCAACTAAAAAAGGTGGTTTGGAATTTTTAAAAACTTTTTTAAAACTTAAGAGCTCTTGAATACTTTCTAAATAGACAATCTGTACTGCTGAAGTTTTCTTTATCGCTTGAAAAAAAACTTCTGTCTTACCTGGCCCAGTTACGATGATTTTTTTAGCTTTTGCTTTTTTGGCAATTAAAAGCTCGTGTTCGCTCGATACATCAACACCAATATTCAACTTCGCGAGAGTAGATACAATTTTAGGATAAGGATTTGATTTAAGTGCGTAGTATGGATGTACTTGTAATCCATTTTCTTTAAAAGCTTTCGTAAAATCTTTTGCACTTTTAATTAGTTCATTCTGATCGAAGATATAGACCGGTTTTTCGGTATTACATCTAGGATCTGCAATAATTTTTTTCCTGATTGCTGCTATCTCTTTTTTCATTTCCATTGCATTCAAATGATAGACTTCTTATATCAAAATGCAAAAGATCTAATAGAGTTTACGAGCTTTGCGGGTTCCAACGAAGATCTTTTGATATAGAGTATTCATCAAAGAAATCATCATCTCCAATGATGACTGCTTTTAACTTAACTTCTTTCGCTCCGAACTGCCTCTTATATCCATAATCTCGGGAAAGTAGGTCATACGTCTTATACCCGTTTCGAATAGACCATTCGATATTTTTAAGAATTGCTGTAGTTCCTAAAGATCTTTTAAGGGCTGATGGGACCTGGTTAATAATACAGGCTAAATCGTAGACAATGTCATTCTTTACAAGTGCAATATTGACTGCAAGTAGTGTGTTTTCTTCATAGAAACTAATTGCTCGAATCGATTCCTGGTGAAGAAAACGATGCCGCCATTCGATCTCTTCTTCTGAATAGATGTCTCCGCCTGCTTTTTTGGCAAGAACCTGCAGCCTATCAACATAACTTCCCCAAAGTGCATCTATATCAGCCACACTTTGTTCAACAACAGAAAGTGTTGAGTTCTTTTTTAAATTATCACTAAATTTTTTTCTATCTTTTGGTTCTAGAGATTCAAAATAAAAATCAATCGAACTTGGTAAATCTATAATAAATGTTCCTTCTTGATCTTCTACCAACGTTCCTAAAGGATTTGAAGGATGGATCTCTGTTATCCAAATTGGGGTAGACGTATCACGCAGATCTTCAATCCTTGGATTGGAATATGGAACTAACCAAGATAATGGAAATGTTTTAAACGGCTTTCCTTTTTTTTCATTCCAAGGAGACTCCTCAGATATCTCCCAAGGAAGTGTCACGGAACTTGAAAACCAAGTGTCGAGTTGTGGCATGAATGAAAAATCCTGCTAAATGGTGCTCACTGATATTTCCTGCACAAATTCAATGCTGCTTCCAGAGCGTAAAACTATAAGCCCAGTAACATCACCTCCAAGAGACAGATTTGGAGCATTTGTAATCCAGCTATAGGGCTCAATGGCAATCGAGGATAGATCGTTATCAGGTGTATGTAATACCCAATGCTTGAAGTTATCACTCACGCAGTAATTTATTCTGTATCCGGTATTAGATTGTAAAAGCACTGAAGCATCGTTCGGTCCACGATAAAGAATAGTATCGAATGTTTTATCTCTTAAAGGCATCCCGGTTGTGAGTTCTCTAATTCTTTCTCCTGATAAGAAGTCTCCAGTTGGTAGAATTTCTTCATCGAGCTCCCAAACTTTTTCAAAGGGGACTATCAGTGACCATACGTCTCTTCCTCCTTCCAAGTTAAACCACGTATGAGCTCCATAACCAATTGGAATATCTTTTACATCAAGGTTCTCAACTAAAAAACGGTGCTTACAAACTGCATCTTCTAAAGTAATTGTAATACTAAATTTTAATTTTCGTTTTAATGCTTGATAACATTCAAGATGATCAACTACATCAAGAGTAAGTGTTAGTGAGGTTTTATCATCACTGTCATCGAGATGAGAAAACCGCCACTCTTTATCCATCAAGACACCATGAATATGATTTCCTGCTTCATCATTTCTAGGAAACTCAAAGCGTTCTGAGTTCCAGATAAATTTTCCGTTTTTTATGCGATTTGGAGGAAAAAGGTTTGGGATGCCAAAAAACTGAGGGCGTTCAACCAAGTCTTGCAAGCTTTGAGGGACTCTTAGTAAAGAAAAATTATGCTTTTTATCCAATAAATCAAATAGATTAGCTCCATGAAAAGGTGATATGCGAGCCCGTAGCCTTGAATTTTGGAGCTCGAAAATTTTCACTCCCTGCCAGAGGACCTCTTCAATCATGAAAATATCACTAAAACACTGGTTTTTATAATAAAAAGTCTGTGAATTAAATTTAAATTGAACATTTTTATAGTATTTTTTATAATATTTATAATATTCCTTAAATTTTATGCTTTAAGGTAACTAAAACTTTTTAACCTATATTATATGACAAACGCACCATTAAGAACCTTTCTTGAAATACCTTACGACACTCTTGAAGAAAAGAATCTCGAAGCTAAAGAACGATACTTAAAAACTCCAGATCACACAAAATTACGCGAATACTACCTCAAATATCTTCATGATGAAAAATCGCTCAAAGCAGTTACTGTTTGCTTTACTGACCTTGAAGGTCGATTCCATATGTTGGATTACGATAAAAAATTCCTTCTTAAATCTTACGATAATTTAACTTTTGATGGATCCTCTATTCGTGGATTCTCAGTAGTAAGCGAATCAGATTTGAGACTCGATATTGATTGGGGAAGTTTTAGGTGGCTTCCAAGTGATGTATTTGGTCCAGGTAAAGTCTTGGTCTTTGGTTTAATCAAAGATAAGGATGGAAAGTTCTATAGCTCAGACATGCGTGGACTCTTAAAAGATTACACAGAGCAGCTTGCTAAAAAAGGAATGATTGCAAATATTGCAGTAGAAGTTGAAGGGTTTTTATTCGATGGAATAAATGCTGAACAGACTTTTAATTCACGCTCTGGATTTAAATTAGTTTCCAGCGGTGGCTATTACCATTCCTTACCAAACGATCCTTTGAAACTTTTCATTGATAAACTTGCAGAAGCACAAAGAGCTCTTGGTTTTGAAAATGAGAAAGATCACCCAGAAGTTGCTCCTTCGCAATTTGAGCTTAATTACTCGTATGCAGATGCATTATTAGCTGCAGATATGGTTCAGCTGTACAAACTTACAGCACGGCAAATCGCTGCAAATATGGGTATGACTGCTTGTTTCCTTCCTAAACCGATTGCTGGGATCAATGGAAGTGGGATGCATACGAATATGTCGATTACACAAAAAGGTGTAAACATTTTCTATGATGCTAAAGGGGAAGAGAATCTTTCTAAGTTTGCATGGGATTTTGTTGACAGAATTCTTAACAGCGCAAATGACATCTGCCTTATCATGAACCCATCAGTGAATGCATATCGAAGACTTGATCCACATTTCGAAGCTCCGAATCAGATTAAGTCTTCGCCAGTTGATAGAACTTCAATGATTCGAATCCCACTTGGAAATGAAAAGTCATCTCGTGTTGAAGTACGAACTGTTGCTCCTGATGCGAATCCTTATATTACGTTCTATGCACTGTTAAGAACAGGATTAGAGGGGCCTATGACGGAAACAATTACTTCAGAGACACGAAGAACTCGTACTCGTTTCCTTCCTGGAAATATTTACGATGCGATTCGTTACTGTAAACAAAGTGATTTTGTTTCTTCTATTCTTGGGGAAGATAACAAAGATAAATTCATCGAAAGAAAGCTTGCTTCTGCTGATCGTTGCCCTCGTGAACTTGGAACGATGGTAAAAACGAGCGAGGTTTTATTTCATCATGAAATTACTAATCAGTACTTGTGGGGTAATTTCTAAGTAAGAAAGTAAGTATTACATTTCAGATAGGAGAGCTTCCTTGGGTAAGATCAACGGAGCTCTTTTTTTTATGAGTAGGGACGTTAATCATATTGAGAAAAATGCCTAATAATTAGTATTATTAAAAACTCAATGACAAGCCACGCCTTCAATCACTTCTCAAATACCGTCGATGACTATGATACTGTCGTCGATGCTGTTGTTATCAAAAATGATGAGCTTCATAACGCACTGATTGAACCTACAAAAACTCTTCGCTCTACAATTACCCATGCACTTGATCTTGGCTGCGGTACTGCTCATGGAATGCAGCTTCTAAAAGCTGCTCATCCTCATGCAAAAATTCTTGGTGTCGATTTCTCAGAGCGGATGCTTGAAAAAGCTCGAAAGAACACAAATGATGACAGCTACTCATTTCTTTTGAAGGATATTTGGGATCTCGAATTCGATTGTACCTTTGACTGTATTATTTCTGCAGTAACTATTCATAATTTAACAGCACAACAGAAAGAGGTTCTGTTTAGAAAAATTTCAAAATGGCTCGTCAAAGACGGAATATTTATAAATGCTGACTTTTATAAAGCTGAAGAAACAAGATTTAACGATCAGCTACATGAGATTTATCTTGCTTATGTTAGAAAGAATCTTAAA
>JBIKWN010000029.1:0-30501 GCA_044356295.1 Bdellovibrionota bacterium | reverse complement strand
TGCGCCATTTTTAAATGCCGATGCTCTGCTGTTAGCACTGAGTGGCCCGAATGAAACCTTTTTCCATGTTTCGAAATCGCCTGCATCTATTTCACTTGTTAGCATCGCTTGTGAAACATTGATATCAAGCTGCTCTATATAAGCAAGAGCTTCTTCAGCTGACATTAATTTCTTATCTGCCCGAGTCATCCAACCGAGTCCATTAACATAGTTGATCAGAGCAAAACGGATTGAGCTCTGTTTTGCCGGAAGGTTTCGAAGTAATTTTGAAGCTTCAGTCTGAGCATTTTTAAAAGCTTTTTTGACTTCTGCTGAATTGAGCTGGTCCCATGTAACTCGTCCTGAACCAAGTGTTTTTTCTAACATTACACGGTCTTGAAGAGCTTGCAGGTTCGTTGAATCTTTTGAACTTTTTGAAGGTGCTGGTAATACAAGTTCACTTTGCGCCTCAGTATCAACAGACTTGCCACTCTCAACCATTGAAAGAATTGAATCTAGTGATTTTCCAGACTTACTCGCTTTGAGCAGTGAATCAATATCAAGTTCACCTGACATGGTATCGCTTGCGTATTTAGAAACCTGTTTTGCTTTTGAAACCCGTTCTTGAAATTTAACAATCTCTGGTATGAAAAATAATGAAATAACCAGAAGCAAAAGTAGCGCTGAGTAGATTAACCCTTTGATAGATATTGTTGATGGAAGAGTGGTTTTTTCAATTAACGACACAGAAAGTTGCCTCTTAAAAAACTGCTTAAGACATAAGATAGTAACAGAATATCAGAAATACACTGTTACGCTAATACGTTATGAGCTCTTTAGAGACTAAAGTAACATAAGAATAATGTAACTTTTTACCACTGCTAACCATTTGTTATTATTGATAATTACATCTAATTTTCATTCATCTATTTTCGATTTTTTACTATACGAATTCCCCTCTATACATATTAAAAGTAACTCGGTTAAATAGTGCTAAAATGCATCCAATTCGTTTCCTCCATATAAGTGATACACATTTTGGCTCATCAACTGATTATGTGTACCACGGCAAAAATCCATATTTGGATGCTCTCTCGCTCATTAAAGAAATTAAAGAACTACCTTGTCAGATTGATTTCATCATTCACACTGGTGATGTAATTTCGTTTCAAAGCCAAGAAGCGTACGCTCTGGCTTCAGAAACACTGAAAGCCATCAATGTCCCAATGTATTTTACAACCGGAAATCATGATGATCCTATACAGCTCAATGAATTTCCATTATTTGCAAAACGCACAGCTCTTGTTGATAACGTTAACTCTGTCAGTTACTACTTTGAACATAGCCAAGTTTTATTTATCGGAATAGATGCAAAGCATCCTGATAATCAAAATCCGTCTGGAGTTATTTCAGATGAACAAGTTATCGCTATTAAAAATTTTTTAGCAACGAATCAAAAAAACTTCTGTATATTTACTCATTTTCCACTTATCCCTCTTGATGCTCCCTGGATGGATAAGCATCTTTTAGTCAGTAACGGTGACGTGGTACACGAAATGCTTTCTAAGAATTCTAAGCGATGTAGAGGAGTATTTTTTGGACACATACACCAAAATCTTCAGATCGTTCGTGATGGAATTTTTTACTGTGCGGTTCCAAGTAATACATTTCAGTTTGGCGGCTGGCCTACTGATGAAAAAATCTCGCATAACCCTCAGGGTAAGGCTGCTATGAATTTAGTAACCATAACTGAACAGAGCACTATTGTTAAGAGTCTAGGATTCGAGCGAAATAACGCCTTTTCCTCTTTGAATAACTGATCTGAGCTTCCACCATTTCTCCGTTTTGATAGTTTTTCGTTCCATTAGCTATGAGTAATGGATTGGCTATCTTGTCTACAAAAAGTAATTCAGGCGCGTTATTCTGGGTATCTTTTTCTATCCGTCCTATAACTCTCATTTTATGAAGTCGTAAGTCTTCAGGTTTAATCAAAAGTTCAGACATATAGTATCGAAGCGCCCTCCTCATGGCGTCTCGTTTTTTATTCAATACGTTATCTCGCACAGATTCAATTAATACATCTTCATGTGAATCTCGATAAATTTTCAAAATCACGTGACTGGTTTCCGATTGATTCATATCTCCAGAAAGAATCACTTCATATCTCCACCCCTTTCTAAACATAATGAGATCAAACGTTGTAATGAGCGGATGAAGATTTCGAATCATTTGCCAATTTTCAGAATTCGATTCCTTCATCTGAATTCCAGGATGATTCGGTATGACACGACTGCCCTTATTGAGAATCGTATTATCTTTTACGATCTTCCAAGGAATTACATTTTCTCGGATCAAAACACGCAGTAAAGAAGCTGCTGCTTTATGTTGTGCAGTTTTTATTTGCCTCGCTGTACACCACTCTGACTCGTAGGTATTACTTCCAACTTTAATCTGAAAACGAGCAACATGCGGGGTTCGGTGTTCTCGACTTCGTTCATCTTCGTAAATTCGTTCTTTATGGACTTGGCATTTGAGGCCTTTTAATCCTAACTTCAAAAGTAATGTTCGAAGATATTTCAGATACTCTTTTTCAGTTCTAGCATAGACATCAGGAAGATCATTAAAATGGAAACCTCGAGCCTTGAAAGGAAGACCATCAAAGTAACTTTGTGCGGTATCAAGTTTTTCTATTAATCGAGGCAAGGCATTTAACTTTTCTTGCTCTGTTTGAATAGGAACCCTCAATAGTTCACAAACAGGAAGAATAAGCTCAGGTAGTGCTTGAAGCCAAAGTAAAGCTGCATGACGAACTTTTTCCCAGTCGTTTTTTCTAGATCTATCAAACGCGCCAATCACAAATGCAATATGTGCTGCATGAGGACGGCTTTTCAGCAATATTTTTGCAACTTGACCACACTGTTCGTGATAACGTGAAAGTTCTTTTTCTTCACCCAAGGTGTCTACATAAGACGGACGATTAGGAACTTGGCGAATTGCTTGAACGCCATTTTCACCTTCTGTTAATTCCATTCGTACGATTCGAGATGAAACCTCTGATCCATGGCGTTTTCTCATCTCAGAATTTCTAAGTGCAGCTATAGCTTTAATATCACCTGATGGATCCTCTGGTATAATCCCTGCGGCAACTAATGAAATAATTCGAACATTAACACGGGCAGTGAGCGACCGAAGCGGGCACGTACATGGGACAACATACCCCCCTTTCTCCCCTCCACCTTCACCCATATTGATAATTGGTTTCGTAGTCCAAAACATAGGACTAATAGATAGTAGCACTTCAGAGGGTGCCTCTAGTGTAGTTAGGTACTGGAGGAAATCAGAGTATTTTTCTACTTTTATTCTTTCTGCAGGAGATAAAATTTTCACCGTTCTAGCAAGAAACAAAGCTTCTACATTTTTGGACCGCAGATAATCACCAGCTAAATGATGCATTAATACTGATAGATCAGAGATATATCCATTACCTCTGCTTAATGCACTGTCTCTCGCTTTTGATTGTCTGGGCTCGCCCATGATTGCCTCATAGGGATCTGAATAAACCCATGGAAGTACCTCACAGGTTCTATCTGCATGAAATTGCTTTAAGGCTTTCTCAAGAATTAAAAGTTCTGGATGTTTTTGATTGAAAAGATCATCTCCAAGCTCAGCAGGAGTCATGCGCTGCACATTCTCAAGCATAGTATTATAGAACTCTGGCTTTCCAAATCCATGTTCATCAAATGGAACACGACAAACTAAGCCAGGAATTATCATGCCTGGTTCTAAACTTTTACCAATTGAAGTTGAGATTTCAGTATTTAGAGGTTCACTTGAAACAGGAACTCCGAAAAATAGGTGCCCATCTTTTACAGTAAAGATTTGATCAATCCGGTGAGTTTTATTTTCATCAACAGAAAAACCTCGAACAAGATTAATTCGCTGAGTTGGGAATGAAACCTCTGTAAGCGGTAAAACTCCGCGTGGATGAGAATTAGTGTGTCGCTTCGAACTTTGCTGATTCAAGCTAAACCAAGGTAAGTAGTCTTAGTACTATTCTAGTCTCATTTTTATATTTTAACGACAGGTTTTTTTATGACCTAAGTGCAAACAGAACCCAGCCAGCGATAAATAAAGTCCCTCCAATCGGGGTAATTGCACCAAGTATTTTGATTCCAGTCAGGGCTAAAGCATACAAAGAACCAGAAAAAATCAAAGTCCCAAAAAGAAAGCAGTATTGAGTAATAATGACTGATTCAGTAGTAAGCACACCAGCTTTTTGAGCTATGGTAATAACAAGAAGAGCTAAGCAATGAATAAAAAGGTAGAGCGTAGCAGTATTCCAGATGCCTAATTCATATTCACCAAAACGTGCTTTTAGAGCATGAGCTCCAAACGCCCCCAAGCAAACACCTACTGCAAGCAAATAAGCAGAGATTTTAATAAACATATTATTTTTCTACCGTATATATTCGTTTATCAGAGAGCAAAAATAGAGATTCCATTTCTTTCTTATTAAATGGTCTGGAACCAATTCTTCCAAATACACTGACTTGATTACCAGTTTCATCAACAGCACGGTCTCGATCAAGTGGTTTTGAAATTGCAAAAACGGCACCTTCAGTTTTTCTGTGCGAAATTAGGAGAGGTTTTACTTCTGGGGTAAATCCATAGAATCCAGGAACTCGTTCTGGATCGGTTAACTGGAATATTGAAAGACCGTTTTTGCCATCTGCGACGTATGCAAACAGTGACGCATTAGTCGTAGCAATTTTAATGTCATTTGTGTCTGTTAAACCAAATTCTTTTCCAAATCTTCCGTATATCTTGGGGGCTTCAGGTTTTTCTATATCGACAATGACCATCCCGTCACTTCCGCCTGATATGTAGGCATACGTTCTTGCAAGATAAATATTTCTGGCGTCTGTAAGGGGGATAGTTTTTTCAACTTTTCTTGGTTGATTAATAGTAGTGATATCTAAAACATGCATTCCTTTTGCATCAGTTACAAATGCATAACGAAACTGAATTGCGACAGCAGTAGGATTATCGTACGGAATCGAGACAATAACTTTTGGCTCGAGTGGTTTATCGAGATCCAGAATTATGATTTTATTTTTTGTCGCAATAAATGCATTGCTTCCCGCAAGAGTAATATATTGTGCACCTGTTAAAAGATTATCTTGGTTCCATGTAAGTGCTCGTTCTAGGAAGTTATTTGTTGGATCACCATCTTGCAAAGTATCAACATTTACAAGTATTAGGCCTTCTTCAGCATCGGCAATTGCAGCATAGTGATAGATTGGATGCATTGGAGTTTCAAGGTTCTCGGGTAATTGCTCTCTAAATGGAGCAACAGGCATATTCGTAGGAAGTGAGAAACTTTTCGCATTCTTTGAAGGAACATGAGTATCTTGTCCAAGTGGAGAAAACGGAGCCGTTACTAATCGCTCTGAAAATCCTTTATTCGCAACGTTTGCCACATCAAAAACTCTGAAACCACCTTCACCTGCTGTGGTATACAGATACTCACCGCGAAGCTGCACTGTGTTTATAGCGCCACCTTCTGCTTCATGTGTATGTGAAGTTTCTAACTCTTTATTGTGGTCTTGATGAGTCTTGTAGAAATCTGGATACGCATAACGATGGAGATAGCTTCCAATGACTGCTTGAGGCTCTTCCCATTCAGTAACTTGAATTGCTTCAAAACCGTTCTGGGTTCCAACATATGTATGATAACCCATGAAGTTTACAAACTGGGTTCCCATCAAAAGTAGCTGCGCCATTATCGCATTGTTGTCGTTGTCTTTAGAGATATGGCAATCCGTACATCCTTTTGTCTCTTTCGTTCGAACCGTATGCGGGAAGTGAGGAGCAAAAGCTTGCGAACTGTACCCTCCGGCAGAAGTTGGAGGTTGTTGTACATATATTTTTTGGCGATTTGAATCAGTTGAACTTAAGACAAGAGCACTAGAAGAACGAACAGGAACAATTTTTCCATCCTTAGCTGGACCATGAATACCAAGTTGAAACATATCATCACGAGCAACTTGCGGATTATACGTGGCAAGATTTCTGGTTTCTTTACCATCATAGTGTTTTGATTTTGCTTTCCAGTTTGCTTCAATTGGAAGATGGCACCCCCCGCAACTTGTTACCCATGAACTATGACAGGTAAAACATGACATTTTATCATCTGCGTGTGCGAGTATTTTTTTCAGATCAGGTGAACCATCAATCTTAGATAGGTCACCCCACTTCTCTTTACTTTGCCCTTCTTGATACCGTTCAACAGTTTTTGCGCGGGCAGATTTTTTATTATAGAACGGGCTCTTCGGATTAATGCTGTCTCGAACTTGACTGACTCTCCATTCAAGACCAGGTGTGACACTTGATCGTTGATAGAGATCACCATTTCTCCACTGAAACCTTGCTTCACCGAAACCGGTTCTCATTAAAGAAAGATCTCGCCCTCCTTCAGGGGCTGCTGGACCAGAGGTGCGAAGTGTTGCTTTCTCTTTTAAAGTACCGTGGCAGTCTTGACACTGAATTTCGACTTGCTGTGCAACTTCACCATATATTTTCCCATCACCATGTCCGTCTTGAGAAAAGTGACAGTCCATACACTGTAAACCTTTATCAACATGAATATCTGCAAGATGTACTGCTTTTTTAAATCGTTTCGGATCATCGGGAGAAACTATTTTATCATTCTCATCTAATAGATGACCTTTTCGATCGCGTTTATAAATTGCTCTAAAATTCCAACCGTGTCCATGATAATCAGCAAACTGAGTATCCTTCACTTTTGGATTTAACTCCCAAAGAGTTTTTAGGAAATCTTTATCGCTCCAATTACCACGAGCTGCTGCAGCTTCGGGGTTATGAAGCATCGTCTCAAATTTTTCTTCGTCGGTAGGATACTTTTGTTTCTTTGGCCACATAAGATCCGCGCCTGTTTCGTAATCCCACATTGTATAGCCAAGGTATGAGTTCACGAACATATTCGGCTGATGCATATGACACACCATACATTGACTCGTAGGAATTGCCCGCGAGAATTCATGTTTTATAGGGTGACCACTTTCATTTTTATCGATCGTCGGATCGACAGTTTGTGATTTACCTTCATTGCCATACTGACTGTATGGTCCAGAATGCCTAGGATCTCTGTCATTGGCGTAAATAACATGACAACCAGTGCACCCACTACTTCGGTAATCACCAGCATGATCATTTGTTCCCATTAATGAAAGATGTGGATCATTTAAGCGAGTTTTATGAATATTTAATACCGGCACAGAGATACGTCCACCAGTACCAGGACCACGGTTAGAAGCTTTAATATCTGGCTTACCCGGATCTTCAAATGGATTGGGAATACCAACTTCGGCAAATTGGGATTTAATGAATAATCCACCCCGTTCAAAAACTCTAAATATATCCCCTGGAGTCGTAACTTCCCACTGCGGAAGAGGAACTAATTTTTTCAAGGCACCACGTTTTGCTTCAGCATCTGTTGGAGTATCTGCAACAATTTCGCGTGGTTTTCCATCACGATCGTAGGATTCACCTAAAACATATTTTTTAAATGGAAGAATATTATTATTATATGAGGCCCCACCCCAAAGCATTGCACTTGTTGACATTAAACTTTTTGGTACTGCATCAACTACTTGTCCGTGACAACCACCACAGGTTTCAACGTTGACTCGTAAATCTCCTGGATTTATGAATTTCACAAACTCATACGATTCCTTTAAAAGATCGGCGTAACTATTTTCTGGATTCCTTGATGTCTTCCATAGTTCTTTATTTTTAGGAAGTACATGGGCTTCTTCCATTTTAGCGATATAGCCCTCGCTTTTAGGTGTAAGATTACTCCCAAAAATTTCTGGATTACCACCATGACAATCTGCACAACCGATGTGTACTGCTGGATTTTTATGCATGCTAAAAGCATCAGTCGTCGTATGACAACTAATACAGCCGTCACTTTGTTTTTTAACATGCTCTTCTGTCAAACCAGGCTTTATTTGATCTTCAGCATAAATCTGCGATGTACTCACTATCGTGAGTAGATAAAGCACTATAAGCAGAAAAAACTTTCTCATTTAGAACTGTAATATCAAATTAGAGAAAACGCTTAAAAGAGTTCTATCACCGAATAGATTTTCAACTCCACTATCAGGAATTAATGCAGCCACTCCAGCTCGTATCTGAACATTATTATTTAAGAATGGTCGATAGAGAATCCCTGAAGAAACATCGTAACCAATATTACTACTAATTGAGCCATCTTGACGGAGAGCTTGTAATACTTCCGTAGTATCGAACTGTAAAAAACTAAGGTTGTTTATCAATTTTAATTTTGGTGTCAGCTCAAAATCTACGCCAACATTATAAAGCAGCAGTCCAGGATTAACGAAATTTGATTGTCCTTGTTCTTTACCTGGGCGTAGATCTGGAAGCAAACTTCCACGATTTACAAGGTTTACTCCTCCACCACCAATCAATGGAATACCTTGGCGTTGCCAAAAAGAGATATCTCCACCTGCAAAATTAGGATTATCAAAAATCGCATCAAATCCAGTCGCTTTATTATCAAAAGGATTATCGTCACCAGATGCCCAGAGAAACGAACCACGAACACGGATCCAATCAATATCGTATGATAATTCTTGAGCAACCATAAAGGCTGATATATCGGTTTCTTGCCTTGCTATCTGATTATGACTTTCACTACCAAATACATAATAAAAAGCTGATGTGGTATTAACGCGGTCAATATGACCATCAGCATTGAGACCTAAATACGTTGAATAAATATTCTTAAATCGTTGATCACCAATTGATGCTGGTCGAACGAGTGCTCCATTATTATCATACTCAAGTCCTGAATCACCTGCAGTATCAGCTCGATAAATTGCACTCCCTTGAATAGTATGACCAACAAAAAGAGCATCTTGCCTATAGAGGTTGGCGACAAGAACTTGTTCATGGCGTTGATTGAAAATTTCATTCAAACCAGAGTTTGTATCTTTGTCTAATCTTGAAAACCATCCAAGGTTATATTGCCAAAGGTTATTATCGTAATTTCCAAAGAGTCGAACTCCTGGTGTTTCATCTGAAAATATAAACCCGCGGAAATCACTATTGAATTTTTGTATACCGATTCGACTGGAAATAAAATCATAACGGTCAGTCAGATTAGCTAGATGGATATCTGCAAATAGTTCTTGAAACCCAAAATGCGAATCATTTCGATTATCACCACGATCCGGATCAACGCGCACGCCTCCTACTTCCTGTAGATTTGCAAAGTTTCCTGAAAATGCAGGAGCAACTCTAAATTCATACTCAGGTGGCATAAATGAAGTATTTCCTCTGATCAATGAGAAGGAAGAAAAAAGAGTTTGGTTAAATCCATGCTGACTAAACTTTCCGAAAGTATTAAGACTGCTTGGGCGCTCTGTCGCCGCAAAACCGACTGGTAATGGAGTACGTCGGAATTCATAACCTGTATCTGAAGTAAGGTTGGCTTCAAAAAACCACTCATGCCCTGGAGTTCCAAATACTGGGATATCGCCTTTTAAAACATTCTGATTATAAGGATCAAACCAGCGACTTTTATAAAATTGTCTCCAACGATCAGGGACTGGAATAAATTCTGTTGAACTAGCAGCTTCTGGTAGTGATTCATAAATACTGAATGGAAATTTAGGTGTATCTTTTCCAGGGATCTGTTGCTCTTGAGAAGACACAACAGGTGCGTGGACGACAAAAAATACAGTAAGGCAATATAATAGTCTGTATATTTTATTTACAAACATTTTGACCATTATCCTCTATAAAAGGACCCTCTGGACAACTTACATATCGAAGCTGCGTATCAGTTGAACTGAGATCGACTTTATCTATTCGCATTTCATACGGTGCATTAAAACCAAGGGTTGAATCGCCAATATTTGGGTGCCCAGCAAAAGTGAGTCCTTCACGGCTTGCTCCGAAATACGAGATCATATCATCTTGATCAATACCATCACCTGATACTCCAATTGCACCAATTAGTGTCGTACCACGGTATAAGGGAACCGCTCCTGGAAAAATCTGAATTCCATTCGCAAGCGCCCTTCCAATACTTCCACTAGAACAGCTGCCAGGAATGTTTCCGGAAAGTGGAGCAACAACAGCAGAAAAAATTAAATCTAGTTGTAGTCCGGTATTAAAAGGACTCCATGATGAACCACCAGCACTTCCAGGAAATGGTAAAGATAACGGTCCATTTCCATTTCCATTAATACCGTCAGGAAAAAATGGTCGAGACATATTTCCTATAGCCCGTGCAGTGACTGCTATACTTCCGTTAAACAGATCTCTTCCCGCAAATGATTTCGATGAATTTGCATATCCTCCAAATGATGCAAGTTTTGCGGATGCTCCTGGACTACTAAAAAATGCAGCAGTTCTAGCTTTTTGCAATGACACATCTAAGCCAAACACTGGAGCATCTTCTGAACGAGTTAATCCTAATAATGTTCCATTTTGATCGACAACTGATATTGAAACACGTGCTCTTGTATCAAGTGGACGACGAATTGCAGCTCGCGCTCGATCAGCTGTGAGAAGCGCGCTATCTAAAAGAGCAGATACTTCATCTGCCCGAATTTCACTACCGCCAAGTGAAGCTCCATTCCTACTGCCATCACCAACACTTGCAAGAATTGCGGCAGCTGAACCAGCACGAACTGTTTTGAGAATTCCACTTTCAGGAGTTCCAAACACAACTCCAGCACGAACAGAACCATTAAAAAAACCTGCTACTGGTGTATAACTTCCACCAGATGGAGTAACTTCTCCATCATTAACTGGATCGGTTGATGGATAATCTGCATCAGTAAATCGTAGGGTTTTTCCACCTGCAAATATTTGATCTGCTCTTCGGTTTGATGGTGCTTGAAATTTAAATGCGGCAGCTAAAGCAATCTCTTCTTCTCTATTATCAGCATCGACGCCGCGAATATCTCGGTCGACAGTATAAAGACCATTAAGTTCGATACCTACGCCACCAACAAGATCACCTTCTTTATATAGTGGTATTCCACCTGGATCGCCCGCTAAACCAAGAGGAAGCGGCTTCGGACCGGCTGCATTTCTATTCATTAGATCACTACAAGGTAATTGAGAAAACTGAACCCCAAATAAAGGACCACCAGGTTGTCTTGATTCACCAGGAAGAAAATTTTCCTGAACGATCTGACTTGCAGTTCGAGTTGAGAATGCATTTCCCTGACTACTAAGATAAGCACCCGTGCCAGCCTTTGAAATAGCAGCTAATACAGCAGGTACTACTGCCTGTTCCAATCCGCCAGAAGCACCCACTTGACCATCGATTCGTGTCGTAGCTGACGCGCCAGACATCTGATACACAGCGAGTACATGACCTACTCTATCTACGATTGAAATAATAGCAGGAGCACTCATACCTGCCGCAGCTTTCGTTGCACGACCAACAATTGCTTCAATATCACCAACACTCAATGATTGATTTGCACATGATCCATCACAAGCACCATCATTGCCGCCACCTGAAGACCCTCCGCCTCCTCCACAACTGTTCAAAGAAGAGATAAGAACAAGTAAAAAAACAATTCTTGTTACATTCATTTATTAGCATCCTTTCGAAATGTTGGGCTCATCAAAAGATTGAGTGGCTGTTCATCGTGAAAATTGTGACAAGTTATACAACTTGATAGCGATTCTGATTTTGCATGACAATCGAGACAATCTGACTTTTTCGGCATTAATACATCTTTTGAAGATTTAGAAATTTGCACATCTTTATGACAACTATTGCAATCAATTTGACCATGTTGACTGTGCGCAAATGTTGATTTTGAAAGCCACTCGTTTTGAATAGCACCTTTTTTGATTTCGTACTTTGTTGGTAGTTTTGAATCTGTCGACATAACTTCAGAAACTGTATGACACAGTGCGCAACCAGTCTTGGTAAAAACTATTTTTGAAGTATCATTCACTTCTTTGATAACAGACTGCTGTTCAAAGAGAAGTTCATTTTGTTTTTGCAATGGAATAAGTCGGTCGCTATCACCCTTCGCTGGTGCTGAAGTACGGTCCAGCGCAGCTTCTGCAAAGTTTTGCTGCAAATAACGTATCACTTCATCAGCATCACCATGTGGCACCACCTTGCCTGGCAATCTTTCGCTAAATTCTAGACTATGACAACGTGAACAATTCGTTTCATAGGTTATCGGTTTCATGCGGGTACCATTGTCATCAAGGGTATGACAACTCGAGCATTGTAAAGTTTCTGGACCTTTGTCACCGCGAAGTCCCTCTTTCAAATGAACGTGATGATTCAGTTTTATTTCGCCTTTATCTTGTTTTACTGAAAATTCTGGATGCGTTAACCAAGACTCTACATTCTTAAGACTTATATCGTTTATAGATTCAATGTTTGCATGACAACTCGTGCAATTCCTATTGTCGTCATAGGTAACATGACCTTTGTGCTCTGAATGACATGAAAGACAGTTTTTATCTCCATTAAGATTATGTGGGGCAAAACTACTAAGTTTCTCTTGTTTACTATCGTAGTGAGTGCCGACCGAGTGGCAATCAAGGCACCCTTTATCAGAAGCTGGTTGAAAAGAATTTGTATGACACGCAGCGCAATCATGTGCCAAAAATGAGTGATGTTTAGTCAAAGAACCTACCGAATGAGTCTCAATCGATTTTTTTGAGAGTAAAGGCAGAAGAATATAAATAAAAGCAATTACAATAACGACGTACAAAGAAAGTCGAGTCACCGGAGGAAGATAACTAAGGATATGTAATCTCGACGTTAACGCACTGACATCTGAAATTTCATCTTCAGTTTTTTCATGATGAAGTATCCAGACACCTGATTCAAAATAGATTTGTAACTCAAATGATCCAAGGGTTAAGGTATCGTTATGTTGCAGCACCGCTTGACGAACGATACGTCCATTGTGCTGGATACCAGTGAGACTACCTAGATCTTTAACCTCTAAACCATTAGCAGATTCAGTTAAAGAAACATGTTCAAGTGAAAGGGAGCGATGAGTAATGACAAGAGTGCTCCGCCCTCCACGTCCAATAATGAGTTCCTGAGCTTCAAATTCCTGCGACTTATGTTGCAGAGATTGATGTTGACTTGATGAGCTTTCAACGAATCGAATCTTCATTTACGGCTTTCCAAAATACAATACTGAAAAAATATGGACCACGAGTAAAAGCATACTTCCACACGCAAGAGGAACATGTGTCATTAACCAAAATTTGAGCCAAAATTGAATAAGAGCTTCGTGCTCGATCCTCACAAGGAATTCAAATCGTCTATCAATTAATCCAATTGCTGATAAAGCATCAACCCGCTCCTCTTGAGATATCGATTCAAGCGCTCGAGCAGATTGTTCTTTGGAGATTACTTTAGATCGTTTCCCAAGGAGCAGACTTGGTAAAGTAGGAACTTTATATGTATCGAGAATTGCAACAAACCGAACAAAACTATCCGATTTTCCAGCCTCAAGTTTACGAAGTGATTGATTTAAAGATTCAAATTGTTCAAGTAAAAGCTTGAGACTTCCTTCTCCCCGGTTTGATCGTATCTGTTCTGGAAGAGTTCGATATAAATAGACACCCCAAATCCCTGTAACAATTGTTAAGACACAGAAAATATAGGCAATAGTATGAACATTAAAATGAAATCGAAATCCACAGTGAAGAGGAACTAATACCAAAAGAGCAGTACCGATCCAGATATGAGCTGAGAGCATCTCTTTTAATGTGCCAGTCGATGAAAAATAGGATCGTTTTCTTATCCCAAACCAAAGAAGATATAACATTGCTCCAGCAGAGATAATACCTAGAACATATCCATAGAACGTCGATCCACTTTTTGGAAAGATCGGGTTATCTAAGAAATACCAAATAATAGAAAAAACAACTAATAGAGAAGTTATTTTTAGCCATCGCCAACCATATAAAGAAAGAAAGTTTTCTTGTGTCATTAAAAAACCTCTTTTTCTTGGATTATGGCTAACAGCTTAGAAGGGTTTACCCTCATTGCTGCCCCAGTTGGGCATGAACGTACACATGCTGGACCTCCATCCAAGGTCGAACACATATCACATTTTGCAGCTTTTGCAGGACCCTTCTCTGGTTTTTTAAAAAAATCAAAAATCGATGTTAATGGTTTCTTTTCATACACTAACTGAATAACACCGTACGGGCAGTTTCTGACGCAATTGCCACATCCAATACATGAATCACGTATAATCACTTCTCCATTTGGGTTTCGATGTAACGCATCAGGAGGACAATCCGTCATGCAGTAAGGATTCTCGCAGTGTCGACATGAAACAGGAATCTGTATTGAAGCTAAACTTTTTCCACCCTTCCGATCAAGACGACTATATCCTCCATGGGTTGCAGCACACGCAGATTCACAGTTATCACAAGAAACACAAAGGTCTGAATCAATCAGTAAAAAATTATCTGCATCACTAACACCCTGAGCAAATAAAAAATTTAAAAGATCACCAGTATCTTCATCCTGATTATGAACAATATTTTCAACACGACGCTCTTCTGCTAATCGGGTTATACGTTCAAGCAGAGCTTCAAATTGAGATAGGAGCCCTTGAAAATCATTTTTAGAAATAACAACAACTTCACAGTTTACCGCTGCGCTGACTGTTGCACTGCGAGCAGTTGGCTCAACAGATAAAAGCGCCATTTCTCCAACATAATTTCCAGCAGGAATATAGGTCTGAATAACATCTATTCCTTCACGGTTCTTTCTAGAAACTTTTACAGAGCCTTTGCGAACGACATACAACGCGTCTCCGATATCACCTTCACGAAAAAGAACTTCGCCTTTTTTATACTTTTTGAATGTGCACCTATCCGCAACTTCACTCAACATCTAAGCTGAGGCTTCAGGAAAGATAGTTGTTTGAAAAGCACGAATAAGAAAAGTCTTATCAAGTACAATTCTGACCGAATCTACCGAGGCTATAAGTTTTAAGATCTGTTTTCTTGGTGTTTCTAGAAGCAACGTTTCTCTTGTTGCTTTTACTGTAGCACTTCGCCGTCTTCCAGAGATTAATCCCATTTCACCAAAAAAGTTGCCCTCCCCAAGAGGGACAGATGCTGTAGTGCTTATTTCTATTCCAACGCCACCTGATATCACACTCCAGAAAGAATCGGTGTAGTCATTTTTTTTAAAAATAACTTCACCTGCTTTTGCGACATGAATGGTAGATTCAGAGATAAGTTCTCGAAACTGTGGCTCAGTAAGCTCTGCAAAAAGAGGAAGTGCTTTACGAATCCGTAGAAAATTTTCTTTTGAATTTCCAGTAATTACTTTTAATCGCTCATCTATTAATACTTGATCAGCTGGTTCAACTGGAGAGCCTCGTAAGAACTCGACAACTTCGTATCCCTGATTCATCGCTTGTTTAATCAGCGGATACCCAATTAATGCGCCAATTACAAACAACCCAGGAACACTTGATTGATAATGTTCATCCACTGTTGGTGGTGTGGTTGGTTCCTTATTTGCAAATTGCAATCCACAACTTTCAAGAAATCTTCTTGGCATGATACAGCCAATACGAGCGATTATTTGATCGACCTGTTGAGAAACCTCACCTTCGGGAGTTGTGATATAACAAACTCCAGTTTCAACTCGTGCAAGATCAGCATCGTAAAAAGGTTTTATTTTCTCACTATCAATAGCAGTAGTGATAAGTGCAACGTTACCATCTTTTGCACGTGAAAATTCACTTGTCCTGTTCAAGATGGAAACTT
The DNA here is from genome assembly GCA_044356295.1 of Bdellovibrionota bacterium. Taxonomy (GTDB): domain Bacteria; phylum Bdellovibrionota_C; class UBA2361; order UBA2361; family JBIKWN01; genus JBIKWN01. The sequence goes on along the minus strand of JBIKWN010000029.1, from coordinate 14,667 downwards.
TATTGTTCTCGGCTAATGCTATTGCATTTTCAATAGCTGCATCACCAGCCCCAATGACTAATATATTTTTTCCAGAAAAAGCGTCCGGATCGGCAAGAGTGTATGAGATAAAAGGAAGGTCTCCACCAGGTACTTCCACTTTTCGAGGAGTCCCCTGCATTCCAATTGCAAGGATTACATACTTTGCTTGAGTCAAACCTGAAGGAGTTGAAATTTCAAAGATATCCCCTACTTTTTTAATAGAGATGACTTCTTCATTCTTGATATTTACTTTTAACTGTTGAACAGTTGAATTCCAGACCTCAAGAATTGACTCTCTGGTGCCTGCTTGAAAACCAACCTCTGTTCGAAGTGGCAACCTACTTGGCTCAGCCATAACATGCTTTCTAAGCTGATAGTCATAGATGGTGTTACCAATCTGACCTTTTTCAAACAAGATGTGAGAAATCCCAAGCTTTGCACAACGCGTTGCAGCACCTAACCCACCTGGTCCGGCTCCAATAATTGCAATTTCAAAACACTCAGACATTACTGTTGTAAAAAACAAACGTGCGAGGCTATATTACGCGTAAGATTTAACTCCGATCAATCTAAGAACGATGTTTAATGCAATTTCTTTTAGGACCTTCCTTTTTTACATTTTTCTTGGTTTCTTCCTAAGTGCTCGTTTTACGTCTGCCCAGGAATTTCATAGCAAGGCAATGGGTGTTGGTTCTTGTTCATCATCTAATTGTCATGGCGGAATAACACCGAAAAATACAGGCAATATTCTAGGAAACGAGTTTGTCACTTGGTACAAGTATGATAGACACTCAAAAAGCTTCCAAACGCTCCTTTCCCCTGAATCTAAGCGAATAGCTTATCTTTTAGGGGTTGGTAGCCCACAATCTGATAAGCTCTGCCTCGATTGTCATGCTACCAATAGCACTCATAAAGCTGAAAAATTTAGGATCGAAGATGGCGTAGGCTGTGAAAGTTGCCATGGTGCTGGTGAACAATGGCTCTCGACCCATACTTCTAAAGACGCCACTCACGCTCAGAACATAGCCAATGGTCTTATTGACTTGAAAAACCTCTCTACGAGAGCTCAAGTATGTTCTAGCTGTCATTACGGTGATGAAAAAAAAGAGGTAACACATCGCCTTTACGGAGCTGGACACCCTCGAATTTCTTTTGAATTAGATACCTACGAAGCCGTCATGCCTAGGCACTGGAAAGACTCATCGTACAAAGCGATAGATGGTTGGGTTATTGGTCAAATAGACCTCGCAAAAAGAAACCTTGCTCACCTCAAGAGACATATTAGTTCCCATGAAATCTTCCCAGAATTTTCACAATTTTCATGTTTTTCATGCCATCAAAGTATTAGTCAAAAAGGTTTTATGACTCGTCCACGTTCAGAGAGAGTCGGTCTTCCTCGTATTAATACAACTCATCTTGAAACGATATCGATTATTCTTGCTGCTTCAAAAAATAGTACACTCACGACATGGTCTGATTATGTTTCAAAGTTACACGAGAGTAGTAATCAAGCTGACTCATTAGATGCTATAGCAAATCTCGAAGATCAACTTGAAACGATTCAAAAAAAATCTGTCTTAGTTAGTTCAAACGAACTACGTATTGCTCTTGGTGAGTTTATTTCTAAAAATCCAGGGTTCGATCTTCAGCTTGCTGAACAACTTGTGATGGCTGTTGCTTCACTCAATCAAGAGAATAAAAAAATCGATCAGAAACAATTGAAAAAATTGTATAGCATCGTTAAAAACGCTGAGAGCTATAATCCTGGCAATGCTGCGAGCGAACTTATGCATGCGTTGCGTTACAAGTAATTGAAGGGATTTTTTGTAACGCGAAGGTCGCGAAGTACGCGAAGGATTTGATTCAGTCCTTCGCGTCCTTCGCGACCTTCGCGTTACTAAATTTACATGGAAATAATATTAACTCTTTGTTTAGTCGTAACTCTTCAATCACTTAAAGCACATATACGGGTTTTTACCGGACTGTTGTGCTCTATAATTATCCTGTTCGGTATAGCGGTATTTAGTTGATATTAGGCGAGTATAAGATTATTCTCGGATACCTAATTACATAAAAAAGCTTACTCTTTTCCTAAGCCCACCCCCACCAAAAAAGAACCATCTTGAATAACAATAAAAAAAAACTATCTTCGATTGTATCATCAGAGATTGATCAACTTGTACAATCTGCACAGGATGACATCACTGATGGCTACACAGACAACGCATTAAGTACCCTGAATAAAATTTTAACTGATGATCCAACTCATTCGTTTGCTCTGTGGAATCGCGCCCTGATACAAATCAAAAATGACGAAATGAATCCGGCCTTGGAAGATCTATATTTACTCTTAAATGAAAAACCAAAAGACTTAGAGATTCTCAATCAAATTCGATTCATTCACCGTAAACTTGTCGGGAGCTGGCATTTCGACATGATGAACGACACTGAGCGTAACGAAGCCTTCCTCAATGCGATTAATAATATTGTAACTCCCACAAAGACAGTCTTAGATATTGGTACCGGATCTGGCTTGCTATCGATGATGGCGGCAAGAGCAGGTGCAAAGCATGTTTATAGCTGTGAAAAAGAACTGCCTATTCGTCTAGCGGCTGAACAGATTATTCAAACGAATGGGTTTTCTGAAAAAATTACTATTATCGATCAATGGTCAACCAATATTTCAATTCCAGATGATATCCCTGAAAAAGTGGATGTTATCGTTGGTGAAATTCTAGGATCGGGGTTACTTGAAGAGGAAGCGATTCACTATTTTCAAGATGCTAAAAAGCATTTATTGAAACCAGGTGGTATCATTATTCCAAGAAGTGCCACAATGTTTTGTTCACTTTTTGAAAGCGAAGAGATCTCAAAACATGCTGTGGTTAATACTGTTTGTGGATTCGACCTAAGCCAATTCAATTCACTCCATTACGATCCTGCATTACAGCTTAATTTTTCTCATTATCCACACAAACTGTTATCAAACAGCACTCAATTAAAGTCGATTGATTTTCTTTCAGATGACGTCGAACATGCTCCTGCAACTATTACGATTACTGCAACTTCTAATGGCATATGCCATGGAGCCGTACAGTGGTTTCAACTTTTCACTGACGAATCAAATGTAATTGATACATCTCCAATGAAAGCCAGGACACATTGGGATCAGCATGTGCAGATATTTCAGAAACCAATCACCCTTATAAAAGGTGAATCGATTTCATTTACCGTCCACCAGTATTGGGATCGTTTTACAATCATTCCTCAGGAAGTTTCGAAAGACCGAGCTGCTGCTCAATCCACAAATCATAAACCTCTGAATGAGATTCAACTGGTATAGAAAACAGTGCTGGCACTTTGTAAGGGTGTTTACTTTTAATTCGTTCAATACAATCTAGTTTTTTTTCTTCTGCTGTTTTTATGATCAGATACACTTCTTTTGCAGTTTCAATTCTGCCTTCCCATTCATAGATTGAATTTGGAACAGGAATAATATTTACACACACTGCTAAGCGTTGCTCAATAAGATCTCGACCAAACACTGCAGCAACCTCTGGATTACCAAGGGTGGTGATGACAAGTATCATGCAGCAACTTTTTGCCAGAAATCTGATTGCCCTTTTACTCTTGCGCCAGATTGACTAATCACTTGTGCTGCAACATGACATCCTAACACTGCCGATGTATGAATATCTTTGCCGTGAGTAAGCCCGTACAAGACTCCGCCAGCTAAGGAGTCCCCTGCACCATTCAGATCAACTACGGAAGTTGCAGATGATGGAGCATGCGAAACTTTTCCTTGATAGGAAACATAAGCACCTTTTTCACCTGCAGTTACAACTGCATATTCGAATTTTGTTTTAAGTATTTCGATTGATTCAGCAGCATCGGAACTTCCTGTAAGTGTCTGAGCTTCTGATTCATTTGCAAAAACTAAACTTGCTGCTGATAGAACCAAATCAACTGATTGTCTGAAATGCTCTACTACCCAAGACTCTGAACAAGTGAACGCAATTTTTGTTTGATGCTTTTTACACATTTCAATAAGTGGCAGAAGCCACGCATCTACTTTTCCAGGATTGGCTAAAAGATATCCTTCGATAAAACACCAAGAACTATTCTTTATAATTGTTTCATTAATATCAGTTGGTCCAAAATCACTCGATATCGCCAAACAGGTACGCATCGTTCGTTCAGCATCTGGAGTAATCATGACGAGACACGTTCCAGTCGTTTCATTTTTTTTGAGGCTGCTTCCAAATGAAGTACCGAGAGAGGCTAATTCATCATGATAAAAGGAGCCGAATTCATCAGCTCCAAGACTTGCTAATAACGCGGTTTTTCCGCCAAGCGCCGCAACAGCATAAACAGTATTTGCAACAGACCCTCCACTTGATTGTGTAGAGGCATGAGCACCTATCTTTTGTAAAAGAGCTTTTTGCTCTTCAGCATCAACAAGCCGCATGGTCGCTTTCTCGAGCGAAAGCTCAGACAGGTGCCGTTCTTCAACAGAAATGACAATATCTACAAGGGCGTTACCGATACCACATACATCAATAGTTTTCATGGTCTAGATTGAACAATAAATTGATGGATAATGAAAGAGTAATGCTTACGGATCAGGTAAGACCGAACAATACTAATTAGTAACTTCAATCGGAGCCCAAACACCATCACCCGCTCTAAAGAGCTGCAGATATTTTTCTGACTTTACGTGGTGAAGCTCAACAAAGGCACTTTCACAGCCAGCATCTACACAGCTTGGATCGAATCGTCCCATAAAAGTTGTATCTCGTGGAATTTGAACTGCAGTAAGAACCTGCCTTGCTGAAGCATCGGCAATGGGGCCATCAGCTGTTTGCGGATTATTCACATCAAAAGCAGGCAAATCTGAATCAAGACTTGTAGAGGCAACCTCAACATCTTGTTTAATATCTTCTCCAAGACGCTGCACAACTGAAAATGCCGCATTTTGTCTGTAATATACAAACATAGAGCCAGAAATTGCTGCTAAAAGTCCAACGATTGCAATAACTATTAATAGCTCAATAAGAGTAAATCCTCTTTCTCTTTGATGACTTACCAAACCAGCAGCTGTTTTGTTTTTAGTATTATTCATAACGAGTACCTTATCTTCGTTATTGTATAGCACAAAAGGTACCAACTGCATCAGTAAGAAAATTTTTGACTCCTCCCACTTCACAAATTTTCTCAATAACCTGGTCAACAAGCGCGTCAGGTGAACTCGCACCGGCAGAGATTAGTATTGAAAGAGGACGTTTTGAAGGAAGCCAGTCTGCTGTCTCGGTTGGCTGTAAGCTTCCTAGGTCAAGATGTTTGATGAGGCTTAAAGAAACTATTTCATCAGCATCCTTCACTGTATAGGTGGGGCATACCTTTGAACAAAGCTTTGCAAGATGTGTTGTATTAGACGAATTATATCCGCCAATAACAACGGCGATATCACCCCCTGAAGCTACCATCCCTTGAATAGCAGACTGATTCTCACTTGTAGCATAACAAAGAGTATCTTTAGTATCGGCAATATACGTTTTACTCCTTTCTTCTCCAAAGTGACTAATGAAAATTTCACGAAAAAAATTTGTGATAGATTCTGTTTCGCCTGCTAGCATTGTTGTCTGATTGACAACACCAATCTTAGAAAGATGGAGGATAGGATCGAATTCTTCAGAATATCGAGCACCAAAATCATGGTGGAAAGACTGAATCTTATCTTGATCATTCTTCGTTATAAAAAAATACGATGCTAAGAGTCTCGCTTCTTCCATATTACGAATAACGATACTTGGAGCTTTTACTTTTGCATGAGAAAACGTTGCACGAGTCTCTTCATGATAATGTTTTCCATGAATCACAACAGTAAATCCGGCATTACCAAGCTGTTCAGATCGGTTCCAAACTTTTTCGACAAAAGGGCATGTTGCATTATATTTTCTTGGATTTATACCAAGTGAAGTAAGCTCAGAAAAAAGTTCAACTGTCGTACCAAAAGCAGGAACAATAACGACATCATCAGGTGACAACTCTGAGAAAGGGATTTTCCTTTCTCCGTCAGGTGTCATTAAAAACTTCACACCTTTTTTCTCAAGGTCTGCATTTACCATTGGATTATGAATCATCTCTGAGAGTAAAAAGACACGTTTCCCTGGATTTTCATCTATCGCACGGAATGCTATCTCTATTGCATTTTCAACTCCGTAGCAAAATCCAAAGTGTCGAGCAATTTTAAAAGTAATATCCCCTACGGTAATGATAGAAGGAGTGATGTCTCTTTTCTTTTGATCCTGCTCTGTTCGGTGTTTTTTTATAGAGGTAACAATTGTCGAACGATAATTCTCTGGTATATTAAATTTTTTCATTTGAGCCTCACACAGTATGGACGATCTACCAAGAAGAATCGAGAGCACCAGATTTCAATATAAGTAAATTTCTCTGAAGATGTGCATGGTGCTGTAGAATAGAGGAATGGACTAGAGTCCACTACTGTATGCAACTTTTCATTGATTCGTACTACAAAAGGCGTCTTTGAGGTATTCATCAATGGAGATTCAATTGTAATATCACGAGCGCACTCAACAGCAATGAATGCTTTTCTCCTTACATAAATAGAATCTTTCTTTCTAAAGTACCCATTCTCGCTCTTAGGAAGAGAAAAAAGGTAAAAAATAGAGATCATAATTAATACAAAATTAAGATACTTAAAACGCAGTGGTAGAGAATGTATCTGAATAATAGACTTCTCAACTAAGAATGGGGCAAGGATTGCCACTTCAATAAAATCTAAATGACAACCAACTATCAGAGATATTAGGAATGCATACCCACCTGCTGAGAGAAAAGTGAGGTCAGAAAAAGGTCTAAATTTGATTTGAGCTAACCCAATCAGGAATACAAGAACACCTATTAATCCTAATTCAGAAAATATCCCAAGATAAAAACTATTTGGATTATCTTTCCAGCGTTGAGTGTTGAGATTTAATTGTTCAGAAGCATGTGCAAATTTTCTATCAAACTGATTGAATCCAACCCCAAATAATGGAGCTTCTTTAAATAAAAAATAGTTTACTCTAAAAAAAATATATCGACTTGATAGCTCATTGTTAAATGACTCTGGATCAAGCAACTTTGATAAACGGGTAAGGCCAATACCCGGTGCATTCTTAGCGACGGTATGAACTATGGTTGGCAATGAAACAACAAGGAGCACGAGTAAACAGCACTTCATCCATTGTTTCTTGAAGTCAAAACTATAATGTAAAAAGAAATATTTAATACAATAAATAAACGAAGCGCTTCCTATAATAAGAAAAAAAGTACGTGAACCACTAACGATTCCTAAAAAGATCCAAAGCGTAGAAAAACATAACGAAACGAACCAATTATTTTTACGGAATCTATCAATGTACCAAAGTGCACAAAGAGATGCACAGAGTCCGAGAGCATTTGGGTCAGTAAAAACACCACCAAATCGGTTAATGCCCATCCAGAAATTCCATGAAGATTCAAAGAGACCAGGAATCAAATTAAAATATTTTACAATTGAAACGAACGCAAAGAATGAATACAGAGAGAAAATAAAACTTTGCACTTTTTCATGAATCCTGGAGCTCTGATTTCGAACGAGCCAGGATACAAGGAAAATAAAAATCGCTAGGTTAATGACTTCACCAAATGCCTGGCAGATGAGTCGATACTCCCTTGCTAGTATTGTAATTGCTCCAAAACTATCAATAGAAAATAATCGCCAAACAAAGACAGGATCAACTTCAAGCCAAATCGCTCGAAGTATCCAGACTAGTGGCATCAGTAAAAAAAAATGCATCGTTATGAATTTAGTTTTGTACTTTGATTTATTATCAAATGCTGTGAGCCAACATCATTAACCCCATCAGTGGTTAAGAATTTGATATCATTTTTGTCAAAAAACGACTCTATTCCAAGTGGGTTTTTAGAAAGCTCTTTTAAAATTCCACGCATATCTTCGAGAATGTTTTTTCCGGATATCACTCCTACAGGACCAATGCTTCCCCTAAAAGTTCCAAGCTGAGGCGCACCAATTTGTAGTCGCACATTTGATGCTGCATACACTGGAATTTTTAATTTATAACCACCAAGTAATGTTGTGATAGGTTTTTCACCTTCTTTGATTGAAACAAAATGAAACCCTAGAGTATTTGGCTGTTGATATGAAAGTACAAACGCGTACCAAACACTTACCGAGAGTTTAAAATCCTCAAACTCATATCGACCACCCTTACCTTCGTTATTTTTCCAATAAACAGAAGGACGAAATGATTCACCTTTTCTTAAAATTTGAATAGAGAACCCAGGTCTTGTCCCGCGACTTTGATCAATTTTAGAAACTAACACTGCTTCCTTCTCTTCTTGAGGAAGGGTGTCAAATTTAAACCATCCAAAAAACAAGTAATCACTACCTTCGATAGCAGAAATACCAGGATTATCTTGTACTGTAAAAAATGCTCCGCGTGTTTTTACAGGTATTGAATCTGGAAAGAGAGGATCTTGGTCAACATTAGCAACACTGGAAGAAGAGTCTCTTAAGAAAAGACTAACAACCCATACAGGCAAAAGGAATGAGCAAAAGAAGAGTGCCCCTAAAAAAAGATACCGCTTCCACGGAGCTTCTTGGGTCACAGCTGTTATTACTCTGCTGAAGGTGCGTCAGTAGTATCAGAAGCTTCGTCAGCAACTTTCTTACCGCGTTTACCTTTTGTTCCACGTGCAGGTTTTTCAGCTGACTCATCTTTTTTAGATGCTTCAACAACTACTTTCACTGGAACACTTGCAGTAACTTCAGCGTGAACACGAACTTCAACACGATAATCACCAGCATTACGGAAAGGATCGAAATTTTTAATCTGCTTTTTATGGATATCGTGTCCGAGCACTTTAAATTGCGCTTCGATATCTTTAGAAGAGACTGCACCGAAAGATTTACCCGCTTCACCAGCTTTAAGGGTAAAGGTAAGGGCAATAGCAGAAAGCTTTTTAGCAAAATCCTCAGCTTGTACTTTCAATTTAGCACGCTTAGCTTGAGCACCAGCCATTTTGTGTTTCAATAATTTACCGTTGGTCGAAGAAGCTTCAACAGCAATACCACGTGGAAGAAGGAAATTCCTTGCATATCCAGGCTTCACTTTAACAACATCACCTGTATGACCAAGTGCTGGATACTCTTCTACTAGAATTACATCAACTGACATAGAACCTCACTATACAAAATCGTTAACAATTAGAAATTAATACTCAAGATCAAGATCGCCGTAATCATCATCAGAATCACTAGTCAGTTTGGACTTTGGATTCCCTTTGAATTTTCTGGCTTTAAGAGATGTTTTATGAGTTTGGAATTTACCAATGGTTTCATTGATACGAAGGAGTGCTTCGAATTCACTCACTGTCTCTGCACGTGCTGAGTCAAATGTGTAGCAGATGTAGTATCCTGGCGCTACACGGTTATGGATATATGGGATTTCCTTTCTTCCCCAAGCCGCTTCAACGATATTCATACCACCTGCTGCAGCAATTTGGCTCTGAACTTTTTTTGACTCTTCTTTAATCACCGCTTCACCAAGTTGATGATCAAAAATAATAATTGTTTCGTAGCTATTCATAGTCTTTAAGTTTCCAACTTCAATAAAAATCAATCGACACTGTTTAAAAAATTCTGCGTACGCTTTACCCCGTCACGCATCATCATTTCAATTCCATCACATGCTCGAACAAGTGTCTGTTCTAGCACTACCCCATCTTGTTTTTCGAATCGACCCAAAACCCAGTTTGTAATCTCATATCGAGGGTCCGAAGGTTTATCTATACCAAAGCGAAGCCTTGTGTATTCCTTCGTACCAAAACAAGTTGATATCGAACGCAGCCCATTGTGTCCACCTTCACCCCCTCCTACTTTCAACCTGAGAGTATACTGAGGAAGATCGAGTTCATCATGAACAACAAGAACATCCGAAATCTCTATTCCCTTTGGCCTACAAAAACCTAAAAGTGGCTCACCACTTCGATTCATATAGGTCATAGGCTTAATCAGAAAAACTGATGTATCAGCAATTCTAACTTCGCACACTTCGAGATCTTTAGTAGCACGAAAAGTACCACCAAATTTTCTCGCAACCTCATCCACCACCATAAATCCTACATTATGGCGTGTACCAACGTACTGCGTTCCAGGATTTCCTAAACCAGCAACGACAAGCAAGGCTTACTTCTTAGCAGGCGCTTTCGCAGCTGCAGCAGGAGCCGCCGTAGCAGCAGCCGCAGGAGCTGCAGCAGCAGCCGCATCTGGAGTTTTAGCAGCTTCCTCTTCCTTCATAGCAACAACAGAGATCAGAGGCTCTTCTTCACGTCCAGAAATCAGATTCACTCCACTCGCAAGTGTAAGATCTGATGCATGGATGTGAGCGTTAATTTTCAGAGACGTAATGTCTACTTCAATAACAAGAGGAATATCTTTGGGAAAACAGCTTACAGTCAATTCATGTGTATGAATAGCAAGCATTCCGCCTTCAGTTTTAACACCATAGGCATCACCAATGTAGCGTAGTGGTACAGTAACACGAATCTGCTCATCATCTTTCAATGATTGAAAGTCTATGTGAAGTACTTTACCTGAAAGGTTATCTTTTTGGATATCACGAACAAGAGCTGACTGACCATTGAATTTTGGCTCATCACTTTTGAAAGTAAAAACTTGTGAAGTCTTTGCTTGTTCAGCAAGACGTACAAATTCCTTATAACCAACATAACCTGGCAAAGAATCTTCTCCACGATGGTAAACGACCGCAGGGATCTTTCCATCTTTTCTAAGACGCTTTGTAACCGAAGGAGCTGTATCGCCCCGCTTTGAAATTTCTAATTGAAAGCCTTCCACTTTTTAGTACCGCCTGTAATCACTATAACTATTTGATAAGAGCCTGGTATTAAACCATATTTTTGAAAACGGGTAAAGGAACTGGGGAAAAAGAAATAAATACCTCAAAAATCTATCGAAAAAGGCTACTTACGGAATCATCAAGGTGGATTCGGCGTATCGCTTCGGCACATAAAGATGCCAGTGAAAGCACTTTAATTTTGTCAGTTTTTACACCTTTAGAAAGTGGGATTGTATCAGACACAATAAGCTCTTCGATAACACTTGCTGTAATTCGTTCAGCCGCATTACCTGAGAGCACTGGGTGCACGCAACAAGCAACTACTTTCTTAGCGCCTTCAGCAAGTAAGGTTTCTGCAGCTTTAATAAGCGTTCCACCAGTATCAACCATATCATCAATGAGAATACATGTTTGACCAGCGACCTCTCCAACTACTTTCATTTCGGCGACTTGGTTTGGTCCACTTCTGCGTTTATCAATAACTGCCATTGAAGTGTTGTCTAATCGAGTTGCAAAGTTTCTTGCTCGTTCAACTCCACCTGCATCTGGTGAGACAATAGTAATATCTTTTGTTCCGTACTTATCAGCTATATAAGGAAGAAGCACAGGAAATGCATTTAAGTTATCGACTGGAATATTAAAAAATCCCATAACTTGTCCAGCATGAAGATCGAAACTTAAAACTCGATGTGCTCCAGCAACAGTAATAAGATCAGCAACAAGTTTTGCAGTAATTGGAACGCGAGGCTTTAACTTTCTATCTTGGCGTGCATAACCAAAATATGGAATGACTGCAGTAATACGCCAAGCTGATGCACGTTTTAAAGCATCAATTAAAATCAAAAGTTCCATCAAGTGATCATTGCCAGGATTGCAAGTGCTTTGCACAACATAGACATCACGACCGCGAACGTTATCACCGATTTCAACCGAGAGTTCTCCATCACTGAATTTGATAACCTCCAAACGCCCTACTTCGGTATCGAGACCATCGCATACGGCTTGAGTAAATTTAGGATTGGAGCGACCGGAGAAAACAAGTATTTGACGGGCTGTTGACACGACCAGATCGTACAAAATATTGAGAACTAAAGAAATTAAATCAGGCAAGATTTTATGAAAAATAAAAAATAGCCCCCGAAATCCACTGAAGTCCTGTTATAGAGTGAGGTTGTAGGCATGAGTATGAACATGCTCAGTGAAGGTTAGATTTGTGGATTTCAGTTGAATAACCAATCAAAAAAAGAAAAATCGCTCACGCTCACGCTCAAGGTCAGGTTCACGGGGGAGAATGTTCTTAACTTAATGACAGTGAAAAGAACCCCCTAATCCCCAAAAAATAAAGAAGGAAGGAAAAACCAAATTCAGTAAGCGGGGTGAAGCTGCGAGGGGCGGCAGCCCCTGGTCCGGAGCGACCAGCGCGAAACGCAAGAAACTATCACGAAAAGGAAAAACTAAATTCAAAAAGTGGGGTGAAGCTGCGACCAGCAGCGAGGGGCGACAGCCCCTGGTCCGGAGCGACCAGCGCGAAAACTAGTCCGGAGCGACCAGCGCGAAAAATTGCCCGGGCAGGATTCGAACCTACGGATGTCGGTATCAAAAACCGATGCCTTACCACTTGGCGACCGGGCAGTACGTGATAGATGTTATCGAAGAATCAGGAATCTCTCAAGCTATGTTCGTTTCGATAATTGTTAGATTCTCGTTTTTAGCGAAAGTAATCAATTTATTTTGCTGATCTTGTGAGGGTGCGAGGCAGTAAAGGGTGCTTCCGCTACCAGAAAGACCAGATCGATTAGATATCTTACTAAGGGAGTTAATCAGGGATTCTATTCTAGGCTCTACTATAGAGGCGGCGTGGACAAGATCATTTTGGAAGAGCTCACTCTTGGCGACTGAAAAAGTATGATCTTTTTGCTGCCTTAATGTTTCGAATACTTTTTTTGTTGAGATAGAGAATTTTGGAACTAAGAGGCAAATTGGCGACTCGACCTCTACGTCTTGAACCGTTGTCGTAATAATCTTTTCACCGATACCGCTCACGTGAGCTAATGGAATGTTATGTAAAAAAAATGGAACATCAGCTCCGATGGTAAGAGCAAGATTGGCTAAAATAGGATCGAGAGAAGTTGTATCAAGAGAATCGTTAGAAGCGATTAAATTCTGATAGAGGAACCTTAATACAAGAGCAGCATCGCTACTTCCTCCTCCTAGTCCGCCGCCGACAGGAATATTTTTTTTCAAAGTAATATCAAGCTGAACTGAATTTTCAATTACTTCTGAAAATACAGAATTAAACCTATTCACTGTTTTAGCAATAATATTATCTGAAGTAATAGGTAAGGAATCAGAGGTGATATAGGCGGCATTAATTGCTGTTGTAAGGTTAAAGTCAATTTTTCCTCGACTATTCTTATCATTATGAGGAGGAGTTTGAAGACTTTTCAAGGTAAACGATACCTCGTCAGATAATGCTAATCGTGCATTTATCATCGACAATTCATGATATCCATCGGGCCGTCGCCCAGTTACAGAGAGGGCTAGATTGATTTTAGCATGAGCTTTGAGTGTTTTAATAACAGGATTGGAACCTTCCATAATTTTCTAATAGTATCTTTCTGATATGAATAATACTACTGAACTTTTCGAACGTGTCCTACAAACTGCACTCGTTGCTGCTAAAAAAGCAGGTGCATATATAAAAGAGTCTCATCAAAAAAGAGATGTTGTCATTGAGCTCAAAGATAGGACAAATCTTGTTACTCAGTACGATCTTGGGGCTGAAAAAATAATTATAGATATAATTCGTTCAGAATTTCCTGACCATGAGTTATTGACAGAAGAAACAAATAATAATTTTGATGATGTTGAAAGATTACTCAAGCCAATTTGGATTGTAGATCCGATTGATGGAACAACTAATTTTGCGCATGGTCATTATCAAGTGTCAGTTTCCATAGGTTTTGCATTTGAAGGTATCCTCTCGGTTGGTGTTGTTTATAATCCATTTGTAGAAGAGACTTTTACTGCTATTCGTCATAAAGGCTCGTTCAAAAACGGTGCCCCCATTGCCTGTAGTCAAGCCAAAGAGCTTACAGATGCGCTTGTGGTCACAGGGTTCCCTTATAAAAAAGATGGCATAGACGTGTTAATTGCCCGAGTAAAAAATGTTTTACTCAATTGTAGAGAGCTTCGACGACTAGGATCAGGAGCACTAGATATCTGTTGGGTAGCTGATGGAAGAATGGATGCATACTATGAATCACTGAGCCCATGGGATTGTGCTGCAGCAATTGTTATTGCTCGTGAAGCAGGAGTAACCTGTGGATTCATTGATGATATCCCTTCAACTTTTAAAGCCCCGCATGATTTTTATACGGATGGAATGCTCTTTGCCAATCCAACGCTTTTTCCGAAAATGCAAAAGCTTTTAAGGGTATAACGTTCTCAATCTAAGATTAGAGAATTTATTTTTTGCTAGCTTCGAGCTCTGCAATGATATGTTCTGCCAAGAAATCAAAAAAGTCGCGGACTGAAAGGATTCCTAGAATCGCTTCTGCTTCGTCAACTATAGGAATATGTCTATAACCACTTTCACACATCATATTTAAAACATGTGAAACAGAAGAACTTCTGAGTGCAGTTTTTGGAGAAGTCGTCATACAAGCACCAACGGTAACGACATCAACAGTAGTACCTACCTCGCTTACATACTGAA
>JBIKWN010000028.1:0-30587 GCA_044356295.1 Bdellovibrionota bacterium | reverse complement strand
CGACTCGTTGATGGTGGAATCTCAATTAATGTACCTGTTGATCCAGCAGTACGTCTCGGAGCAGAAAAAGTTATCGTTATTGATATCTCGGGAAGAAGTTGGTGGCTGGACCGTACAGGTGAATCACACGATACAAGACCGACATGGGAAGTAGAGTCTGCACATTCAACATTTTGTTTACGTCCACCTGAAACATTTACTCTTCGTCCTAAGGGGTCACTTGGGTCTGTTTTAAAAAGTTCTGTATCTCGCTCAACAGCACAATTTATAAAATCTGTTGGACCAATTTGGCCTGTATTTACTCTTTTAAAAAATAAAGTCGGTGAAGAAGTGGCATATGAAGCAATGAGCTACGTAGCCCTTGATGAAGATTACATACTTGGACTTATGGAGCTTGGGTACAATGAGACAAAAGCTTTTTTGAAAAACAAAACAAAAATTGAATTTGCATCCACTGATGAATCTGCTACGAACCTTGAGGGCACTTCGCAGGGATCTCCTGAAACTGTTCAGCGATAACTGCTAATACAGACGACTCATTTTCACCAAAATACTCTGTTGGAAGATCGCAATTCCATGCTGTCGGCATTGCATAAGCATCTTCGATTGCCTGCAATTTCATAAGTTGGCTAGCATGAGCTGTCGTTACCCTCAGTACCGGGCACCGAATTCGTTGTAGATGGGCTCTCGCATTAAAATTTTTATCTTCATTGCGAAGCGGAAGGCCAAGCGGAAAATGAGCTTCAAGACTATCGACACACCTACTCCACAACGTTGGGTGGGGACTGCTTGTTGCATCAATCAATAAGAGCGAGCGGACAGATTTTGGAGATCTTAGATAAATATTTTGAGCAAGAACTCCAGTGTCCCCGAATGTCACAAATGAAGCTTGGCGAATTTTTTGAGCTTCAATCTGTTTTTCAATTTCAATAGTAGTTGCATTCCAATTTGATGCCGTAACAATTGGCACTTCTAGTAAAAAAACTTTTGCGGTCAAAGAAAGTTTTTCTAAAAGCTGTTCAGAATTTTGTTGGTAGAGTGAACTTCTCTCAAACAAAATTACAAAATTTCGTCCTGTACCTTGAGAGGAAATAATATTTACGTGGTCACCAGAAGACATCTTATTGGCGCTAGAAATAAAAGTAATACTTTCCGGTTCATTATGAATGAATCCGAACGCTGGGTAAATCAGACTAATTTCTGCAAGTGAGGGGGCGGGAGTATGATATGTATCATGTCGGCTAGAGGCATGATTCCCCCGGGCAATCTATAATCTCACAAAAAAAATGTAAGAAAATCAAGTGCAGCGGAAGGGGTATTCTGTTCCTACGACCAATATCATTGTTTAATCCTTAGATATTTTGAATTCACTGCGCCTTGGATAGGATTTATAATCTAATTTAATTTTTTTTCTACCTCGATTTGCTCAAGGACTCACTTCATGAGATGCTCTTGTGAATAATAATGGTTAAGAAGATCGATTTGAATCCTCTAAAAAAATTGTCCACTGATGTGGAATTAAAAACTTCTTTACCTTCAAACTATTCTTCAAATCGTCATATAGTTTCAAATCAGACATTAACAGATTCCCCTTACTCTTTTGGTAAACCTGGTCCTTTTCAAATTATAGAATCAGAAACCCTAGACCTGCCAAGTGATGCTCCAAAAAGAAGATATAGTTGTTCTCACTATGAAACATGCTTGAATATGGCAGCTGCTCTGAACTGGGATAATTTTACCTGTCGAGGTTGTAGCGGTGATGTGAATGCTTCCTTGTTATGGCGCGCTCAGTCTGAGTCTCGAAAAGATAGCGTCGTTAAAGAAATATGCCCTGATTTTAGTCCAAAGACTCGTCGTGAAAACGCAAACGATCAAGACCCTACTCCTCCAGAGCCTGCTTTTCCTTATCAGATGATACGTTCTGCTGGTAAGAGGTAGAAACTGGGAACCTGTAGAGAAGTCCTCCAATTAAGGCGAGGACATAACCCTTCGCTCTTAAAATGAGTGCAATTCCCAAAGCCTGCTCTGGTGTTGCACCAAGCCTTGTAAGAAAAAAATAAAACGCTCCCTCTTGAATGCCTAATCCTTGAGGGGAAATAGGAACAGCTCCAATTGTTAAAATAATTGGGAGAACAACAAACAGCGACCCAATGCTTGGACTAGACCATCCTACGGCAGAAGCACACGCCCAAGTATTTAAGACCGTCAATGAATGATAGAGAAACGACAGAAGATACGTTTGCAATAAAACCCTACCGTTACCTTTAACAAGATGAAAAGCTTCAGAAATCTTATTTAAATGAACTTCAATCTTTGAAAAGTATGGAATGAAAGTAAAATAAGATCTTAATGTATAACTGAGCGATAAAGTTGTAAAAATACATACACCAAGGAAAAGAATAATTAATATCGCCTCCATTTGCCATGTAGCTAACGAAGTAAAAATAGATGCGACAAGCCCAAGGAAGAGCATTGCTGTAAATCCTGTATATCGTTCCAAGATTGTTGCTGCCGCAGCTCGATGTTGTCCAACAGATTTTCCAATTTTAAAACTTCGAACTGCATCACCTCCAAGATATGATGGCAAAATTAAGTTTATAAAATATCCAACAAGATACAATCGATATAGTTCATGGAGGGAAGTTTTTCCGCCAAGAAAACTTATAAAAATTTTCCACTTTATGGAGCTCACCAGAACAAGCATAAAGCTGATACACATGAGCCACGCTATTGTTTTAAATGACAATTGACTAAAAAGTTTAATAAGCGCGTTTACGTCGACAGCATGGTAAAGCAGCAAAACTGCAGCTAAAGGGAGGAGAAAATTAAGAATTTTTCTTATTTTTTGCACAAGCAGATCAGAAAAGAACGTAAAAACGATAAGAAGAATACCGGATCACCCGACCAGAATACAGACAATGAAATGGCTTTTTGCACTCCTCTATTTAGTTTTGATTACTTCTCAGGCAGTTTTAGCAGCACCATCAATCGACAAATCATGGGATCAAGAAGCTGAAGGTACCGGGGACCGAGCAGGCTATAGTTCACCTGCAGTTGCAGAACTCGATGGTAATAAGGGGAACGGAAAAGAAATAGTCGCTGCGAGCATTAATGGAACCATTACCGCAGTACGTGCGGATGGAACTATTTTTTGGGAAGCACGTACTCCTGATTCTGGGTGTGGAGGACCTTCAAGAATAAATTCAAGTCCTGCGATAGGTGCATTATATGGAGACGGTGTTCCATACGTTGTGATTGGATACGGTCCATTTGCAAAAAGATGCCAAGGAGGTGTTGTTGCAATCAACGGCAGAACCGGAGAAACAGCTTGGAAATTTAGTACAAAAGATTTTGCTAAAAAAGAAAAGTTCTGGGCAGTTCTTCATGCCGTTTTTTCATCTCCAGCAATTGCTGATGTCGACGGAGATGGAAAAATGGAGGTTGGTTTTGGAAGCTTTGATAGGAACGTATATCTTTTAAACAACGATGGAACAGTGCGTTGGTATTATAACGCTGCTGATACTATTTGGTCGTCCCCAACATTTGCTAATATTGATAACACACCAAATCTTGAAATGATTCTTGGAACTGATATTTCGGGAAATAGCAAAATTCGACCGATAACAAAAAATGGTGGAATTCTTTATGCTTTTAAAACCATTAAAAGTAAAAATAAGAAATTTAATTTTAGAGATCCGAAAGCATTTGTATGGATGAAGCCAGTTGAACAAGTATTATTTTCTTCACCAGTAGTTGGAGAAGTCATACCAACAAATGCAGGACCAGAAGTTGTCATTAATTCTGGATGTTTTTTCCCGCAACGTACAAATAATAAAGTTGGTAAGTGGAGCAGAATCTTTAGTGGAAAAACAGGAAAGCTCCTGCGGACACTACGCATAGAGGCGTGTTCCAGTTCACGAGTCGCTCTTTCCGATATTAACAATGATGGTCAGTCCGAAGTGTTTGTATCAGTAAATGGTTCCACTTCGGTGGGTGGAGACGGCTCAAGCAGATTAAAAGCTTTTGACGGTGCCACTGGTGCACTACTTTGGTCAATCATTCCATCGTTTCGCGGAAGAAATTATCAGTGGGGTGGAAACTTTATTTCGCCAGTCGTTACAGATCTTTTCAATGATGGTGGCAAGCAAGTCATCATTCCTGTTGCAAGTGGTGTTGGTGTCTATAATGCGGTAACGGGTGAAGCTATAACTTGTGAAAGTGCAACGTGCCCTTCCAGTGGGCTTGGTTCTTCCTCATTAAGAACTGCTGATATTCTTCTTAATAGTGTAAAAGTCGTTGATGTAGATACAGATGGGGCGTTGGATATTATTGCTGCTGGTAAGAGTTTTGGTGGGAAGTTGGGTATTTTTCGTTGGTCACTTTCTTCGCCTGTGCTGTGATTCTTACTTTTCATTGCGGTATTTTTTTTAACGCGAAGGTCGCGAAGTACGCGAAGGAAAAAAATTCAAGAAGTAGAAATTGGCTCATGAAAGCGACATATTGAATAGATGTTTAGAGTTGAGATAAAGGTTTAATCACACCTTCGAGTACTTCGAGACCTTCACGTTAAAAAAAACGCCCAGCACTTTCGTGCCGGGCGTCCTACTAAACTAAATCCGTAAAGAATTAGTTGTTGCAGAGGCTAAAAGGAACAGAAAGAGTTACTGAATGTAACCAATCTCCATCACCTGAAGCTCTGTACTCTGCGCCGTAGTCAGCCATTAGGTATTTAGCGAGTTGTACGCCAAGACCTAGTGAAACTGCATTGAACTTAGAGTTATTGTTTCCATAACCAAAGTCAGCATTAGTGATCGCTGTATAACGATAACCAAGACGTCCTTTAAGGTAGTTATTCAATGAATGCTCAAGACCAGTTCTGAAGCTCCACGCGTTGAAATCATCGTTTTCATTGTTGAAACGATTGTAATCAACAGACGCAGTGTAAAGAGTTGCACCAGAAGTGTGTCCAACTCCAAGATCCAAGCCCCAATTTCCGATATCAGCAGAATCAACTGGGAAAGAACCTTGACCAGCTAATGCACCTTCAGCATCAAATTTACCAAAACCGTAATGAGTTGAAACACCATACGTTGTAGCTTTTGAAGCTTTGTACTGAGCACCGATTTCTTGACGAACACCATCATCCATTTTTGCGGTCAGGCTTCCACCTGGAGCAAAAGCTTTGATTTTATTTTGGTTGTAAGCAAGTGCATAACCAACAGCAAGTTGATCAGAAAGATCTTTACCGTAAGCTAGGTTAAGTGAATAGTTATCTAACTCAGTATTATCTGAATCATTTGTATCACCTTTGAATCCAGTCCAACCAAGTCCGAAAGTACCGTATTTAGGTGTACCATCAAGAGTTGGAACGATTGGAAGAGCAACCAAAGCTTGACCGCCATCGATCTCAGCTTGCGCACCATTGAAAGTATCAGCGTCGTTACCACTGATGTTATTTCTTGAATATGTTACAGAAACGTCAGCATCCTTCATGAAACCTAGACCAGCAGGGTTTCCGACGACGCTTGATGAATCCGAAGAGGTTGCAACACTTGAACCCGCCATACCGATAGTACGAGCGTTTTCTGGTGTGTTGAAGTAGCTAAGCTGGCTCGTTTGGGTGTAGTAGTCCTCACGACCATCTGCAACCACGGATCCAGCAAAAAGAAGCGCGCTAGCAGCAACTACGCCAGCAATCTTTCTTACTTGCATCATTATAATTATCTCCAAAGTTAACTAGTTAAAACTCTACAAAATATATCTAGAGCCCGAGGATAGTAAGTATCCCTGTGATTTTATTCAACCGGCAATACACATTTTATAAAAATATAAATTACCCAATAAATTCAATAGCTTAAAACAGAAACGCTGTTTATAAACAATGAAAATTCACCATCTCTCAGATGCCAACCTACTGGAATAGTTTCAACTCCGCAACAGACCAGTCAAAAAAAGAATCTTTACCAGTCTGAATCACCTGAATGTTTGTAAGGATTGTTGGCTTAAAAAGAATTCCACTGTCATTTTGAGAATCAAGAAAATACTGAATACTTTTTGCTGCACGGTCGGAATAAATTTCTTTAAACGATGCGTCATGAGCCGTCTTAACCTCAACTTGTAAAGTACGAGGGAAATCATTTGTAAATTTTCCGACATCAAGATCGATCAAACGAATCAACTGTGGATTTTGAAAAGTAATTTGAAATGCCATGCCTGCGGATTGTGGCTTATGAGATGCCCATCTTGTTTCAGGATCATCATCTGTCATATTAACAATTTCTTCCGGATGAAGATCTGTAGAAACTTGATAGAGAACCTTTTGAATTTCTTTTAGATCACTAAGCCAAGGAAGTGAGAGTTTATCAAAAATAAAATAGCCAGATTTTTGAGTTTCTCGGAATGTAATATCTAACGTTTGCAATGCCTCGCGGATATATTGAGCTTGCAGTGTCGTTACTACTAATGGTGTCTCAAGCAGCTCTTGTTTCGACTGAACAAGTTTTTCATATGCTCGAATTCTCGTTTCACGAGGAGGTTGAAAAATCAGAAATCGAACTGCTTCATTCGATTCGAATGCTAATCTGTATCCAATCCAATAGTTCGTTCTCACAAGATGGATATTTTCTGACGCAAGCCACGATATGAGTTCTTGATTATCTTTCGAAACTCGCTCACCACTATGCACAATAGGCTGCCCAGAGATTCGCATCCCGCCCCAGTAATTTGAAATCAAGGATAGCGCTAATAAAACAACGACTGGAAAGTATCTTACGTATTTGTTTTTAGTATGTTCGGCATGAACTGCAATTAATGGCAGAAAGAAAATATATAAAGGAAGTAAGTACCGAGGAGCAACAGAGAGTGATCCAAAAATACTTATGACAAATACGATTAGTATTGTCATGACAGAGATAACACACCCACCGATCATTATTCTTTGATGAAACGAAAAACGAGAGGTAAGAAACGCGTTTAGCCCTTTGTAAAGCGAATAAAGGATTAAAAGATTCGCAACGATCCATGAACCTGGAATAATATCTTGGTTTTGATTAAACCCACGTGTGCCTAGAATAATTGGCACGGCATGTTGGAAAGCTCCTTTTGTATGATCGATTACTTCAGAAAAAGAAGCTAAATGAAACATCCCAAACGATGCGCCGCTATGAATAATATTGTAAATCCAATACGGACTGCCTCCAAACAGAAAACAAAAGAAACTCAATAACGTAATAATAGAAAAGTTTTTTATTCCAAATGGAATCAAAGTAATAAGAAAAACAATTCCAGCAAAAGGAAACAGGTAGACTATCTGATTATTAACCCACCACCCTACTCCCAGAATAAATGCAGCAGTGCAAAGATTAAAACGAATTTGTTTGATTCTATTTTCCCTGACCGCCCTCATTAAAAAAAGAAATGCAAAAGTAATAAGAAAAACAATCTCTATAAAACCACCGCGTGCTTTTGTACTCCATTCAATAAACCCGATTGGTGCGACAGCAAATAGAACTCCCGAAATACGAGCATTCATTCGACTTATGTTTTCAAAGCAAAGTTTAAAAAATGCAATCTGAGTTAAAAAAAACCAGAAAAACGGCGCTGCATGAAGTGTTGTATTTGAGCTTCCAAAAATACTAAAAAAAAATGCAGCGGTAATCGGCTCGAGTGAACCCATATAATGCTGCCCATAGTAAAAAACAGGAATAATTCCTGTTTCTAATATGTGTTTTGCCATGAGCCCTACGATTGCTTCATCAGAATCTATAATAAAATGAGAAGCAGAAAGGTAAAAAAAGCGCATCCCACAGCCAAAGATAATTACTCCTAAAAGCCAACACCAATCAGCGGGCTTCATACTATTCTTCATAGACACTCTCTAGTGAGGCATAGGTTGCATTGATCTGTTCGATCACATCAAACAACTTTACTGAAAGCTCTTCAATCCTTTTTATATCTTGGGCAGATGAAGCTTCCTCTAGATGACCTTCTAAAAGGCGTTGTTTTTCCTCAAGCCCATTCATTGTTTTTTCAAGTTGGGCAATCTTTTTATCTTTTACTTTTTGAGCTTTCCCTTCGAGAGCTTCTTTTCCATGTCGTATCGTTTCTGATTTTTGAGTTCGAGAGCTCGTCATTTCGCCCTCTTCTTCCCATCCAATTTTTTCGAGGAAATCATCATAGGTTCCTTCAAAAACAAATGGTTTCTCTCCTTGAAATACGACAAGTCGAGTACAAAGTGACCTCAAGAGCCCCTCATCGTGAGTTACTAAAATCATTCCACCATCAAAATCCTCAAGCGCATTAGTGAGCGCCTCCACTGAGTCCATATCAAGATGGTTTGTTGGTTCATCAAGGAGTAATAAGTTTGACGGAGTAACTAGGATTTTACCTAATAAAACACGTGCTTTTTCACCACCCGAAAGAACATTAATTTTCTTTAACGCAGCATCGCCTTCAAACATCATTGTTCCACAGATTCCCCGTACCTTTGTTCGGTGAAGCGTACCATCAACACTCGTTATCTCTTCTTCAACGGTCTTTTTAGGATCAAGCCTATCGACGTTTGTCTGACCAAAATAAGCAAGTCGTGTACCTTGTGCATAAGTAACAGAACCAGACAGAGGCACCAAATCATTTGCAAGAAGCCTAAGAAGCGTCGACTTTCCTTGACCATTTTTACCAATAATCCCTACTCTATCCTTTTTTCCCATGGAGAAAGTTAGTTTTGATATGAGCAGCTGATTAGGTTTATAACCGAACGTAACATCTTTTGCTTCAAGAAGTGTTTTTCCAAAAAAAGAAACGGTTCGAAATGCAAACTCCAAAGAATCCTCTTCAGTTAAAGCATCTTTAACTTCCATTTTCTCTAATGCTTTCACTCTTGATTGTACAAGAGCCGCTTTACTAGCTTTGGCACGAAATCGATTTATAAATTGTTCAAGTTCTTTTCGTTTCTTTTCATCGTTGACTCTTGTCTTCTCATATACTTCCTCATCAATACTAATTGTGTCGTATAGTTTTTGAGTTGGTCCAAGAATTTTTCGAAACGTTCCTCGGTAAATAAGGGCAGTGTGCGTTGTCACGCTATCCATAAAATGGCGGTCGTGAGTAATAATAATGAGTTCTCGCTTCCAGCTTTGAAGCATGGTTCTTAACCACCGAGCAGACAAAATATCTAAATAGTTTGTCGGTTCATCAAGTAATAAAAGATCAGGCTCTGATAAGATAAGTTTTGCAAGGTTAACTCGAATCTGGAATCCACCACTAAATTCATCTGGGTGTCTGGAAAAATCTGCTTCTGAAAAACCTAACCCACTAAGAATAATCTCAGCTTTATAAGTTAAATCTCTCTCTTCTACAGGAAGTCCCAATGCCGTCTCTGCGAGAATTGTTGATTCAGTAAACTTTAAATGTTGAGACAACCTTCCAATGCGATATCCTTTAGGAACAGAAATTAATCCGCTCTCGGGATGCTCTTCATCGAGAATAAGTTTAAATAATGTTGATTTCCCAGAACCGTTTCTTCCGATAAGCCCCAATCGATCTCCTTGATTAAGAACGAGTGATGCACCATCAAAAATGGTTTGGTTTCCGTAATGTTTAACGAGGTTACTTATTTGGAGCACAGGATCTTTTCGTATACAGCAAGGGTCTTTTGACCGGTTTCATACCAATTAAATTTTCGCGCCTGTAGAGGACCACGAACTTGAAGAGATTCAGCAAGATCAGACATGCATAAAACTTCAACAAGATGCGTTGCGAAACGATCGATATCATCAGGATCACAAAGAAGTGCTGCGTCTTCGAGCACCTCTGGCATACAGGAGCGGTTAGAGCTTACCACAGGAAGCCCACTCGCCGCAGCTTCTAGCGGAGTGAGCCCAAAACCCTCATAAAGACTAGGAAAAGCAAAGACTGAGGCTGTTTTAAACAACGAAACAAGATCCTCATCGGCAATAAAATCGGTTTCAAAAATTTCATTTCTAAATGCGGAAGCCTTGATAACTTCAAAAAGCCGTGGGTACTCTCGGTCATTTCGAATCCTGCCAGCAAGGACAAGTATTGGAAGTGACTCACCTTTATCGAGCATTTTTCTGCATGTCACTTCAAATATTTCGATTAATCGCACTATATTCTTTCTTGGATCAATGCCGCCGACATACAGTATTATTTTTCTTTCTGATGGAAGTTTCAGATTCATCCTTACATCTTCAGAAGATTTGGTTGGCTCAGAGAAAAATATTTCAGAGATTCCATTATAAGTAACAGATATCTTTTCAGGCGGAATTCCTAGATATCGCTCAATGTCACGAGCACTGTGATTGCTCACTGTAAAAATATGGTGTGCGTTACGAATAGCTTTTTGCTCAAGATACCTAGCAAGATTATACCTCCAGTTTGGCTTGTTCGCTTTATACAGATCTGGAAGTGCAAGAGGAATGACATCATGCACCGTTAAAGCATAAGGCTGAGTACACCAAGAAGGCGCATCTGTTTGAGCAAGAAAATGAAGTAGGTCAAAACGCTTCTTTAGCCGCAATCCCAATGTAATCGGAAAAAAAATCTGCTGTCTTACTGTTTGCTGACCTGCAGGTAACATCGTAATTAAAGAATCAATCCACTTGGGAACTGATACTTCACTGTGGCGAAAGGTGTCTACTTTTATTTTTTCTGAAGAAGCTTCTGCAAAAAACTTTTGTAATTCGAATGCGTAACGTCCGATACCACGCAGTGCATGTTCTTTAAACTCTGGGCTGAGGGCACTAATATCGATTCCAACGTTTGGCATAGAAACATCTTAAAAAAGAAGATCAACCTGGTCGTTAAATTCTTTAAAGGTAAAATCTTTAACACGCTCAAGTCCTCGTTCAATTAAAGCGAGTCTTAAATTAGCATCAGTAGAGACTTGATAGATAAGTTCCGCAAGTTTATGTGGATCCTTGTCGTTGACGATAATACCACCGCTGCCAATCGTTTCAGGCAGCGCAGAGGAGTTATAACCAATAACAGGAAGATTAAAGTTCATCGCTTCCACGACTGGCAAACAAAAACCTTCATGCTCACTCGTACAAACATATACCGAAGCTGCTTCATAAAGAGCTTTCAACTCGTCATCACTTCTTCCACCACAGAATTCGACAACTCCGGTCAGTTGAAATTCATGGACCATTCGTTTTAATGAAAATGAGTAGAGCTCAGTATCAATATCAATACCTGGAAGCCACAAACGAGAACGTTTATCTATTTTATGATGAAGAAAATAGAACGCTTTAATAATATCTTCTAAACATTTATTAGGAGCAACGCGGCCAACATGCAGCACATGAATGCCACCTTCATTCTTAAGAAGGTTATAAAATCCTTCGTTTCGCTCTATCTGCCACCGTATAGGATCAAAGGGAAGGCCCAATACAGTTGCATCGACTCCGTAAACTTTTAATTCACCAGCATTAAACTTAGAGTCTGCAATAATTTTATCAGAGATTTTTAATAGATCTGGAAGCTCCGCCAAACCTTCTTCAATATCAGCAACTATTCTTGGATTTATACCCCTAAACCACTTCGATGGAGTTAGGTTGTGATAAATCATTGAGCGCTTTGCGAGTGGTAAGTTTCGGTACAGTTCATTAAGCGGTGAACCAAGTGAATAGTGTAGTACAACTTCACCCATAAATCCGCGATTAAAATCACGATAATCAATTGTCATCCCTTTGTATTTAGGATGTGTATTAATAGAATAAATCTCGCTTTCAATACCACGCGCTCGAAACACTCGTTGCAGAGCTAATGCTTCACCGGATATTGCATCACCATAATTAAGGGTATGAACCAACTGATGAATCATAGATATTCTGCCAATCTTTCTCTAAGACGATTAAATACGTTATGTCCTATGATGAGTGCAATAAGAACATATATTAAAAGGAGTCCTAATTTTGAGGTACTCACGACACCTTCCAGTATAATCTGTTGATATGTAATCGTAAAAAGTGAGAATGGATTAGCGTAGAGTGTCCATTGATACTTTTCAGGAATAACTGATGACGAATAAACAATTGGATTTAGAAAAAAAAGTAATGTAATAACATTTCCAACAATGTGTTGAATATCTCTATATAAAACATTCACACTACTTAAAAGGACGGTAAGACCATTTAAGAAAAAAAGTTGTAAAATAAAAACGAGCGGTAGAGCTAAAAGCGACCAGTGAAATGTTACTCCTTGAAAGAACATAAAGATAAAAAGGAGTGGAATTGAAAAAAGAAAATTACAAAAGTTCGTTGTTATAGCAACTGCGGGTAAAAGGTGTGCAGGAAACATTGATTTTGTAATCAGGTGTCCACTTGCCACAATTGAACTCGTTCCTTCCGCAAGAGCACTCGTCAACCATATCCAAGGGAGCAGTCCACAGAAAAGAAATATTTCATAATGAGGAATACTGTTCCCCCGTAAGTAGTAGTGAAACACAAGTGTATAAACGACCATTAAACAAAGTGGGTTTAATAACGTCCAAAAAAGCCCAAGCATAGATCCTCTGTACCGCGAATACAGATGCCGAGTTACGAGCGCAGAAAGGAGTGCGCGAAATTTATAAAGTTCAATGAGATTGTCTAACATCGTATAGAGACGACAATCTTAGTACAGAAACCTCAATGCTTCCAGTTCATGCTTTGGGCATTCAAATTAAGACAAAATGACCGAACTACTGCTGTCATTTAGGTCTATCAACCATCCCGCCGGAAAATCTGGTACTAAAAAACAATCACCTTAATCAGGTTTTTTTGAATAGCCTTTGGTTCGATTACATGCATTTTCCTGTTGCAAGTTTCTGATCAGGGCTCGATTTTAAAGGACCCCGTTCACTCGTAGGAGACTTTCCGTTCACATTGCTTGAGTAATCAGTGGTGACACTCACTTCGTATTCTTGAGTAGCTTTTGCATCAAATGTTATAGAGCATTTTAGAAAAACTTTATTTCGCTGACTACAAGATTCAGCAATTGGATTATATGGATTTCCAGAAGGAAGATTTATACAAAAGTTTTCACCGCGCTCATAGTGAACAACAATATTTTTCTTACCAGGTAATATTGCATAACTTTTATCTCGCTGATCAGATCCCGAAAGCAGACTAGTATAGCTCTTACCATCAATGAGGATATCATTAACGCTTGCATATCCATCACAATGATTCTTTGGATTTAACTGTTTAATAGTTCTTGCAACTGGATTTGATTCTTTGCCAGGAGCAGCCTTGAGCGGCTCAGCAAGAATACTCTCTAAGCATTATGTAATGCTTAGTAAAAAAACTTGATTTTCTCTTACCTCTAAGCGAACACTTGAAGAAGGAATACGAGCGCCGCTTGATGGGCTTTTTACTTCGTTTAAAACTAAAAAATCTAATAGTGCCATAGTAATAACAATCTGAGTCTAGTGACTTTTTGCTTCAAGCTAGTTGAGTATCGACCCACATTCCACCCTCTTCTGTAAGAAATTATCTTAGGGGTGCTCATTATTACTACAATGACGATGAAATCTTCCAATCACTTTGGGGGATGAATATACCAACACTTGATACACCTCTTTGCCGAACAGCAAATTCGATGACATGTTTTTGATAATCAAAGGCATAACCGTCTTTTCTGTGACACGCAATGTCAAGCGTATAGCGCGCATCGGTGAGCTGATTAGGTAAAAGAGAAAAAGTAATCACTCCACGTAATCCCAATTCTGGAAGTGTAATTTTTTCGATATCAGTGTTGGTTCCAAAAACTTGTAATCCATCATGGCGATGAATACCAACTCCAAAAACTAAATCATCTTTACTAACTACAGCAGGTTGATTGAGCTGATAATGAATTTCAACAACTAAATTATCATCCGAATGAAATAAACGTTTTTCATGCTGCTTAGTTACTGAATCGTGAAGAACGACTTGAGTAATTTCAATTTCTCTTGACCCCCATCGTTGTGATTCTTTTTCAGGTTTCGAAGCATCTACAAACTGATTTTCATGAGCGATACTTAGAGACGCCTCTATCAATTCTTCTTCCTCTGCACCCTCAACCCAACTTCGGTACGCATCAATTACCCTTCTCGGATCACCCCTATCTTTAACAATCCCTTCATGGAGCCACACAACCTCATCACACCACCTTTCAACTGCTTCTAAATCATGACTCACTAACAATAACGTTTTACCCTCTCGACGAAGTTCACTTACTTTATCTTTACACTTCGTTACGAATCGAGCATCTCCAACAGCGAGTACTTCGTCTACTATCAAGACATCTGGATTCGTATGCACTGCAAGGCTAAAGCCTAAACGCATAAACATACCTGATGAATAGGTTCGAACAGGATCATCGATAACTGCTTCTAGTTCTGCAAAAGAAACAATATCGTCGAAACGTTCAGTGATCTCTTTTTTAGAGAGCCCGTGCATGACTCCGCCAAGATACACATTTTCTCGACCCGTAAAATCTGGATGAAAGCCAGCGCCAAGTTCAATAAGCGCTGCAACTCGTCCACGAAGATCAATTGAACCTGACTCGGGTTTATAAATTCCAGTAATCAGTTTTAAAAGTGTTGATTTACCTGATCCATTTCGTCCAATAACCCCCATCGAAGCGCCTTGTGGAATACGCATCGTAAGATCTTTTATTACAGTATGTTTATTTGCTGCGATTTCTTCCTTAGTTTTCCTGAAGGAGAATAAAGCAGACTTAATGGTAGTGTATCCCTTACGTACCGTCTGCCGATGAAACGATTTTGAAAGATTTTTTATATCGACAGAATGCATACAGTAATTAGATTTTAATTTTGTTATTTTTCAATAACATAAATATCAGCCAAGTTACGATGGCGTCCATTATCATCCATTCCATATCCAACAAACCATTCGGGACCATTATAATCCCACCCGATAAATGTTGGCTCAAATGTTCCTGCGCCTTCACGTCGTATTAAGACTGCTTGGGCAACAGCAGTCGCACCTGCATTCAAACATGCTTTTGTTACTTCACTGAGCGATCTTCCACTTTCACAAATTTCATCTGCAAGGAGCACTGCTCTTCCTTTTACAGTCGAAAAATCAAAATCAATTTTTAATTCCGATGCTTGCGTTTCATTGCCAGCGTATGCCGTAGCTTTAAGAGGAAAGAGTGTTAGTGAGTGCTTTATTTCTCGTGATAAATCAGCATAGAAAAAAATCCCTCCATGCAAAATCGGAATCGCTATAACATCTTGCCCAGTAAGTTTTGATTGCTCATCAACCCATGGTTCTAATTTTTCTGCAATTTTAGAAACAACTTCTTGAACTTGTGCTCTTTTGAATTGCAATCGGTAGTTTTTTGGAATCATAATCTTTTCAATGAGTTGGAAGAGAGAAATGTACTATAGACTTAAGAGGTTATCAAAATTTCACCTCTTATTCATTCCTACTTTTTTTCTATGTATAACCGGATGCGAATCAGCTCCTCCAAATGGTCGCATAAGAATACGAAACGATATCCAAGATGCTCGTTATAATATAGTAAAAGTTTCAGGTGGAGGAGCAGCCTATACCTTAAAACCTGGTGAGTTCGCTCTTATGCCTAAGGGTACCAAGACTATGTACTGGTCTCGCGCATACAAAGATTTCACTCGAAATTACACTGTTGAATGTTCAAGCTTAAATGAGAATAAATCGGGAATTATCATCAAAATGATAGATGTCCACCTTAATAGAATGGGTGGTGGGTGCGTCACAACATTTGCGTCGAAATAATAATTTACTTCAAATGCTTGATATACCAAGCGAATCATGTAAATATCATGGCGTTGATAGACCTATCGATAATATAATGTTAATAACTTACTGAAATTATTATTAAAAATATGAAAACTATGAAATTTAAACTTGAAGGATTTACTCTAGTATTGATTCTTCTTTCATCTTTAATCCAACCTAATTCCCATGCTGAAGATAGAAAAAACCAGGAAAATCTTGGCTCATTTGAAACTGTAACGATTGAGGATACATCAGCTCGCTCACTCACCCTGACCCCGCCTGTTGTAGAGGATGGTAAAATTCTTTCTGATAAAAAAGTAACAATCACAAACATTGAAGCACTTCCACCAATTGTTACAAATAATTACAGACAGGTTTTGTCACAAGTACCAGGACTACTCTCAAGTGAAGTAAACAACGAAAGTTTTGCAAGTATCAATTACCGTGGAATTGGGGATCCACATGAATCATTTAATATATTATTACTTAAAGACGGATTACCGCTTGCTCCAGATCCTTATGGATACCCAGCGAGTTACTATGTACCACCAACAGATAGTCTTACATCTACGGAATTTATTCGTGGTGGAGCTTCACTACTGTACGGACCTCAACCTTCTGGTGCTTTAAATTTTGTAACCCGTAAAGCCCAGGTTAATACTCCTTTTAGTTTTAAAACAAAACAAATCGTTGGATCCAATTCACTCTATTCTACTTATAACGAATTTTCTGAAGGCAACGAAAACAATGGAGTCCTTGCTTCGTTTCATCACCGAAATAGCGATGGAACCAGAGAATTCAATAGCGATTACCAAGTCAGTAACGGAACACTTCGTTCAACTCATATTTTAAATAGCGATAATAAAGTTATGGTTGATATTGATGTTTATGATGGAAATCATGGAGAGCCCGGCGGACTTTCGAATGTTAGTGGAGAAGGGCTCGTATCAATCCATGACGATCGATTTGCTAGTACTTTAAAATATGACCGATTAAAGATTAAAAGATATATTTCAACTGTTTCACTCGAACACACTGTTGATGCAAATTCATCTTTTACTTCCAAAGCATACGGAGGCTACACGTCTCGAGTATCTAATAGACAAAGCTATGGTGAAGCTCCAAGTTTCGGAGGTATTCCTCTTGGAACAACCAATACAATTCAAAATCAAGCATTTAGGATAGTAGGAACGGATAATCGTTTTCAAAATGCTTGGGGAACCAATAACAAAAATATTTTTACCTTTGGTGTCTCTGGATCGTATACGGATTCTCCTTACAACCAATCAAAAGGAGAAACACCTTTTGCAACAACTGGTGCGCTTGAAAAAAGATTTGCTCGAAGTACTGGTATTGCTTCTGTCTTTACTGAAAATAAATTTCAATTCGGCGACCTTTCAGTAACACCTGGAGTTCGTTTCGAAAATATATTTCAAAGCATAGATGAAGAGGTCAACACATCCGTTACTGATGGATCCGCTCTTCGCTCTGATAATCGATATGACGCTATTCCTTTAGGTGGAGTTGGTGCTACATACAAATGGAATGATTCATTGCAAAGCTATATGAATTTTTCACAGGGTTACAAGCCTGTAACATTCCAAGACTCATTACCTCTACAATCTGGTGATACGATTTCCAGAGATCTTGAAGCTGGGAAAAGTGTAACTTCTGAAGTTGGATTAAAGGGTGATCTCACGAAATGGGCAACTTTTGATACAAGCCTCTTTTGGACCGAATATAGAAACCAATTTGGAAGAGTTGCTAACGAAATTAAAAACGTTGGAAAAGCACGTTACAGAGGAATGGATGCTGCAGTTGATGTTAGTCTTATTAAAGACAAATCCCTTACTTGGTATTCGAATATTAGCTTGCTTGATGCCGAATTCACGGAAGGTCCATTAAAAGGAAAAACTCCTCAGTTTGCTCCTCAAACACTCCTTCGAAGCGGTTTAACATATTCAATGGATAAAAAACTTAAACTTGCGTTTATAGGTACTTTTGTTGATTCAGTTTTTGCTGATGACGGCAATAGTGATAATCGATTTATCGATAACTACGCAATTTGGGACTTAACTGCTGAAATTCCAGTATATAAAAATATTTCACTCATTAGTGGAGTAAATAACATTTTTGATGAACAATATACTTCGCGGATTCGAAGTAATGGTTTAGAGCCTGGAAATCCAAGAAACTATTATATGGGTCTGAATTTTGACCTATAAATTTTAACAAGAGCGCCTGCTTTATATGGTTAAACTAAAGTTTGATCTATTACCAGAAAAAGACTTTCTTCCACCTGCGAGTGGGCGCTCGAAATTCTCGTTCGATGCAATAGAACCTATCGAGGATCAGACTCCTACGCCTTCTTTTCGTGCAAATCTAAAAGTTATTGAAGGTGGAAAAGGGTTACCTAAACTTCTTAAAGCAAAAGATATTGGTTTTACTAAACCTCTGATTGCATCTTTTCTGGTGCATGGAGCTTTCCTGTGTCTTGCTTGGTGGATCGGTCATGCACTGATTCACATGAATAGTGCACCAAAAGCTTCTGACACAAATAATCAGATCTTTATGGTTTCTATTGTTGGTTCAAAGGATGAAAACTTTCCTGCTGAAGATAATTCTGAACAGCAAGATCCTCAGGAACTTATAAATAAAAACTTAATTCTTGAAGAGAAACAGTTTGAAACCGGCAAAAGCGTGGTTCAAGCAAAGCCCGTAAAGCAAGAAAAAAAGAAACAAAAAACTAAATCAGAAACTATTCCCGAAGAAGCAACAAAAAAAACAACATCACAAGAAGCGCAATCCTCTACTGGACAAGCAGGTAGTTCACTGAGTCCCGTAGGAGGCACCGGTGGCACGGCAGAGGTTACTTACCAACAATTGGTCGCAGCTCATATTGCAAAAAATAAAAGATATCCAAAGAGAGCAAGAGAGCGAGGTATTGAAGGACAGGTTTTGATATCTATTTCGCTTTTTAGTAATGGATCAATAGAGAAGCTCTCTATTCTCAATAGTGATTCATCTTTGCTCAGCGAAGGCGTTGAATCCATGATTCAAAATGCAGCCCCCTTCCCTGCTTTCTTAGAATCAATGAAAAGTAGTTCAGTATCCTTTCAAGTCCCGATACGTTTCAATCTGATGCTACAGTAAATCTCATCACGGTAACAACGTGAAGGACTATCACTAAGCTCCTAATCAGTTTATCGTTTCTATATGAGCATTTATTATTTGCCAAATGCAGAAGAGATGAGATCATTTGACCAGCATACAATATCAAATGGTACATCTGGGCTTCAATTAATGGAGCGTGCTGGGGCAGCTTGTGTAAAGTATCTGATTAAAGAAAAAATCATTACAAAACCCTCTAGAATAGTAATTTGTTGTGGTAGTGGAAATAACGGTGGAGATGGATTAGTAATCGCACGAGAACTTCACAATAAAGGTTTTCGTGTTTCCGTTCTTCTTGTACTGAGTAAACGATATAGCTTTGAAAATTCTAAAAATTGCAAAAAATTTCTTGATATAAAAGGCAAACTTTTCTGCTTGAAAGGAAAATCTTCAAATGACATCCCTTCAATTAACAGAGAAAAAGCATCTCATCTCATAAAGCAATCTGATGTGATCATCGACGCAATTCTTGGAAATGGGCAAACAAAAGCAGCAAATGGGGAAATTAAGAAGTTCGTCTCATTAATCAACGAATCAAAACTTAATGTTAAAAAGAAAGTTATAGCTATAGACATACCAACTGGAGTCAACAGCTCAACTGGTGAAATATATAATTCTTATCTTGAAGCTTCTCTCTCACTAGCTATTGAGTTTAGAAAGAGTGGGATGTCGCAGTATCCAGGGAAAGGTATATGCGGAGAACAAGTCATAATTCCAATCGGAATTAATGCCAACAAGAAACCTCAATTTACGTCCTTTAACCCGAAGATCGATACTGTAATTCCAACACGCAGAACATATAGTCATAAAGGTTCTTACGGTTCTGTATTTGTTATCGGAGGAAGCCTTGATATGCCTGGAGCACCAAAACTTTCTGCATTTGCAGCACTACGTTCAGGTGCAGGAACTGTTACTCAAACAGTTTTAAACAAGGAAGAAGAGCACGACTGTAATGCAGAGATAATGCTACGACACTTAGAGCATAGTGATGGAGTTTATCAACTTAAAAATAGAGAGCTTCTTTTTCAATCTATTAAAAATTCATCTGCTATTGTTCTTGGACCTGGTCTTTCTACTAAGAACCCGATACCGCAATTAGTAAAAAAACTAATCGCCTATCTTATTTCGCAAAATAAAAAATTTGTACTTGATGCTGATGGATTAAATGCTATTGCCCCAATCAGATCAAAAATATCACTTAAAAATTGCGTACTCACTCCACATCCAGGTGAAGCTGCACGATTACTTTCAACAACTACAAATAAAATTGAAAAGGATCGATTTACTGCAGCTCTAGCGTTAGCAAATAAAACTGAAGCTACCGTTATCTTAAAAGGCGCCTCAACTATAATTGCAAATAAACATGGTGGTTTTGTACATGAAGATTCATCACCCTATCTTGCAACCGCAGGAAGCGGAGATGTCTTATCCGGTATTGTTGCAAGTCTTATGGCACAAGGTCTTTCACCAATTGAAGCCGCAAAAACTGGTGTTTTTATTCATGCTCAATCAGGATTAAGGGCAGTAAAAAAGAATAAGGGGCCTATCATCGCATCGGATATTATTGCCCAAATTCCCTCAGTTATAGGCGTTCATCAAGTCTAAATCCAATATAATGTGCTGATTATTTCTTCTCATGAAAGATTCTTTCTGGGTTTTTTGAGTAAGAATTATAGTAATTATATGATTATTATAAATGACTCTCCATACGCATCACTCTAGAACTCCGTCGAATTCTGACGCACTTGTAAAGTTGCTCATTAACTACGAGCGAAGTGATCTAACATTTACTAAAACTGACTCCGTTGAAGGGGGAAATTATTGTGAGCTCCATGAAAATCTTACACGTATTCTTGAAAAAGTTTGGCCCTATTTCTTGGCATGTGTTAATTCCGAATTTGAATTACATACTGAGGATAAATTTAATTCTAAACTTCTCTGGGAATATCTCAATCCTGATAGCGATCTAGAAAATATATCACCAACATCAATTTGCTCAATGTGGAGAGATGGCTCTTTACAGTTATTTACCTCTTTCTATTCAATCGCACTAGCTCAAGCTAAACAAGAAAAATCATTTGCAGAACTTTTTGATAAAACTCGTCAAATGTATGAGGAATCTCCTTTTAGAGTAGCTCGTGCTGGCTCAGATTCTGTGCTTGATAAAAGACTTATAGAAGGAATCGAGACAGGTTTGATCTTTCTTTTATGGGCTGCATCAGCACCAGTTACTCAACTATTAAAAACAGATACTGATTCCAGACCAAGCATCGATACGTCACCAGAAAAAATCGATGCTTATGCAAATAATTTTTATGGAATGATATCTAAGTTAGCGACCCGCTCCTTGATGAGCTTTGGTATCATCGGAAATCCACAGAACCTTTCACTTCAATGGAATGGAAACACACTCGATCTTCGAGACGACTGGTTCGAAGATATTACCTTGAGCGCCGATTCACTATCTGCCGAAATACCAAGGAGTGAGCTACAAGCGGCTCGAAAAGGGTGTCCATTTCATAAAGCAAGAAATAACGCAGAAGAAGATGGTGTAGCTCAAAACCTTCTCACCATGGAACTTGAATTATTAATACGACAGCTCGCACAGGAAACTTTATATCCAGTAATCCAAAAAAATATTTCACTAAATAAAGAAGAAAAGAATCGTTACTTTTTTATTAATTCACAAGCCTCATCATTACTTCCACCAAAAAAAGGTAACGTTATTTTAACTCCTGCAACCGTACTTACTGGAAATGCGAGTGCGGGTAAAACTACAACAGTTACGATTCTTTCAAAGGAAGCAACTATCATCGACGAAATGATTCCAGATATTATTGGTAATACACTTGAAAAAGGCTTTACCTCACAAGATGCCATAAGATTTGTTGTTCCAATCATCGAAACTACTGCATCACGACATATTCAAAAGCTCATAACACTTCAAGAAGAGATTAAGAATAAAGATATTCATGCACCCATACTTCCAATTATTTGTGATAGGGGAATTGGCGACTATCTTGGAATGCTTCAACTGGTTCTTTTATCGACACAACCTAACTTTATAAGATCTCTTATGAGAAAAATTCTCAAAGATGATCGCTATATCAATACTAATCAGTGCAGCGATTGGAGAGCTGAAAGAAAAGAGATTAAACGTCTCATCCAAACTCTAAAGATGTGGGGTCAAAGTATTCGTTATCAAAAAGTTCTTATGCTTGAAGATTTACCACCTTATGTAACAAGTTCGGGAAGACCACAAAACGAGCTAATTCGATCACTACTTCGATGGTCAATTAAATCCTCATGGAAAAAACTTGGTGTTATTCCAACACCAATCGCTGCAGCTTTTGGTCAGCCTGAGGAACGTGCGGAGCAAGTCTTGCATCTTGCGAATGAATCTTTTCAATGAGTCATTAATAAAACTAGAGCTGTAGCTGTTAGCATCCAGGCTGTGTCTCCCGCTGATAATAATCGAGGGTCTAGGGCTAGCTCCGGTACTGATTGTTCAGACAGAAAAATACCGAGCAAACTTACTAGTGTTAGTAAAAATAAAGGTAAAAACCGAGATAGGGATAAATTTAGTAACATATTAAAAGCATAAGTTAATTATCGAGAGATCTATACTTAAAACACTGTAAATTATAGTAAAATATAGAAGACTTAAGTTTAATTCCTATATTCTGTTAAAGATTGTATTTTTCACTTTAGCTTATCCTGACGAATTCCGACAATAATCTTACAAAATGAAAAGCTAAACTGAGGGTATTCTTCGTGATGAATCTTGAACTTTCTACATACGTTATTCTCGTAATGAGTACTGCCTATACCCTCACCTGTTACTTTCACAGCAAGTCTGGTTCTAACTCGACTAAGGAGCAAGTTGAAGCAAGCTTCTTGAAGCTCCGTAGGAGACAGCAGGCATTCTTTAATCAACTTTCTCTACTCGAAGAAAATGCTGGTAAATACTTTCAAACACTAAATGAAGCAGGACTTCCTGAGGCAATTAAGATTAGGAACCAACTTTTAGTAGCTAATGATGACATCAAAAAATTTATTGATGATAACAACTACGCTTCTGCAGAAAAATTAATATCATATATTGATAATCCAAGAAAAAAACCTTTTAAAGAAATTACATCTCTTACAAATGCACGTCTTAACTCCCTGTATGAATGGAAGGAGCGGGCAAATACCTACATTACTGCTTGCGTGATTAAACTTGGGATTATCACTTCTCAAGCAACAGCGAATCAAGAGCTGGAAGTAGTGAGAAGAAAAACTCTTCACTCTCTTGAACAATTAAGGGATGTTTTAAATAAAGAAAAATATCAATCTGATAAATTACCTGACTGGTAATTCTGCTGTCTTATTCCAGTATCATAAAATAAAGTTTTCTTTTCCCCGTGACCGTGAGCCTGAGCGTAGGCGTGAGCGAACAATCTAGGTCACGCTCACGCCTACGCTCAAGGTCACGGGGTTGGTGTAAAAAACTATTAGAAGCTGGTGAATTCTATCTAAGTACGCTAAAAATCGTACATGAGCAAAGTATCAAGCTTCTTCTTTATCTTTACTTTTCTAGTAGTTCACCTTTGCGGATGCCAAGATCCAATCAATCAGCAATCTCTGGATGAAATGAAATCTAAGGTCAGTAATTTATCAAGTCAGATTGCTCCTATAGCAGGATCTATCTCTGAAAAAGCTACTGATGGCGCCCAGGCAGTATTTAAAATTGAATATAGAGTTGAAACCATACAGACCCCTTACTCTGGGCAAACGGTTGAAGGAAGGCTCAATGAGCTTGGTGCTGAACGGTGGGACTGCTTTTCAATACTGCAAACCCAAGATGGAATTCGAATAACTTGTAAGAAAATCCCCTACTCGATGATCAGATCGCTTATTGGCGTCATGTAAGAGCTGATATTTTTTCTACGAAATATATAGATTTTCAACTTGGCGCTTTGCCTATCTGTTAAGCTATGGAAAATTCTGCCGACTAATATTGTTACATGACAAGTTTGTTGTGTAAGTACCATTACAAGGACGTGATGGAGGTAGTATGGATGTAAAGGATGTACAAAATAATATAAATGGCGCTTCTGCTTCTTCAACTGTGCCAGTTCAATCAGAACAAAAAATCAAAGAAGCTATTCCTCAAGAAGTTAGTATAGTTGATAGTAAAGATCTATCAGATGATAGAACTGTTGCTGTAACGCTCAGAAATCAGAAGCTTGAAAAAGCTAATATCTCTGTAGGATCAATTAATGTTCTTTCAGAGCAAGCAGAGAAGATCTCAGCACTACTTCGAAGTGTTGCAGGAATAACAAGTCAAGTAACCAACGCATCAAGCGATCAAGTTTACAAACTGCAACAAGAAGTTACAGAGATTATGGCAGAAATTCAGAAAGTTGGATCTGGATTACGAACTACTGTCTCTACGAAATCAGTACCTACTTCAGTTTCTTCATCTTCAGAGCAAGCGCTTGAAACAATCGTACCAGAACCGCCGGCTCAACCTCCAAGTCTTGTATTATCAACGCGAGCTGGAGTTTTGATGACAAGAAATATTGTTGCAAAAGCTCAGGCTCAATTTGCCGCGCTTAGAGAATCGGTTATGGGTGCAACTGAAGGCGTTAAAGTTGAAACTGAAGCTTTAAAAAGACCAAGTGCTATAAGGTCTGAAGACGACGCTTTCAGAGTTTCAGTCAGTGTTGCTAAAGAAGCAAACTTAGACCCCTCAACTGCTCTTGGTGTTGTGACCCAAAAAGGGCCTTCTCCACTTTCTTTGGATTTTTCTTAACTGAAAGTTATTTAGGCGTTCAGGGTGAGCTCGTTTTGTAAGAAATTGCAATAAAAGCTACCATAATAGCTATGTTTGATTCACTCCAAGGCAAGCTCGAGGCAGCTTTTAATAAAATTAGAGGGCGTGGAACCCTCACTGAAAAAGACGTTAGTGAAACTCTCAAAGAAGTTCGCGTAGCTCTTTTGGAAGCTGATGTAAATTTTAAAGTTGCAAAAGAATTTTGCCAAAAAGTTGAAAGCTTAGCTGTTGGTGAATCAGTTTTAAAAAGCTTATCTCCTGCTCAACAAGTTATTAAACTTGTCCACGAACAGCTCATTGAAATGATGGGAGCACAATCGACTGAACTAGATCTTAAAGTGGCTCCGCCTGCAATCATCATGTTGGTTGGACTTCAAGGATCAGGAAAAACCACGACCTGCGCTAAACTTGCCAAGTACATTAAACAAGAACTAAGACGATCTCCTTTATTAGTACCTGCAGACGTTTACAGAGCTGCTGCTATAACTCAGCTAAAAACTCTTGGAGCTCAAGCTGGTGTGCAAGTATTTGATTCAAATGAAAACCAAGATCCACTTGAGATTGCAAAGAACGCTGTCCAGTTCGCTAAAAATCATGGCCTCGATACTGTCATCATAGATACTGCAGGTCGACTTCAAATAGATACGGATCTCATGAAAGAGCTTCAAGAGATCTCTGCCGCGATTGAGCCACATGAAATCCTATTAGTTGCTGATGCTATGACTGGACAAGAATCTGTCCGTGTGGCAGAAGGGTTCGATGCCGCTTTAGAAATCGACGGCCTTATTCTGACAAAATTTGATGGTGATGCACGAGGTGGAGCCGCCTTATCAATGCGAGCTGTAACCGGCAAGCCAATTAAATTTATTGGTGTTGCTGAGAAATTAGATGGTCTCGAAGTATTTCACCCAGAAAGAATCGCTTCGAGGATTCTTGGCATGGGCGATGTTCTGACCTTGATTGAAAAAGCTTCAAAAGAAGTAAGTATTGAAGAAACGTTGGCGCTTCAAAAAAAGTTCAAGAAAAATACATTCGATCTACAAGACTTCCTCAATCAAATGAAAATGATAAAAAAAATGGGAAGTATCACAAGCCTTGCAGGAATGATTCCTGGAATGGATAAACTCGTGAAACAAGTCGATCCTGAAAAAGCAGAGAAAGAAATGAGCAAAGTTGAAGCTATCATTCTTTCAATGACTCCAAAAGAAAGGGCAGCACCCGAAATCTTAAATGGCAGTCGTCGTAAACGTATTGCAAAAGGATCTGGCACAAGAGTTGAAGATATTAATACTCTGTTAAAACAATTTACCGAGATGAAAAAAATGATGAATCAGGTCTCTAAGATGGGACTCGGTGGAATGATGAATATGATGGGTGGCGGAATGAAGGGAATTGGAAATCTGGGAGGTTTATTTAAACGATGACTTTTTATGTCACAACACCAATCTATTATGTAAATGATGTGCCGCACATTGGGCATGCTTATACTACCGTTGTCGCAGACGTCTTACACAGATATCACAAGCTCTTCAACGAAGAATCATTCTTTCTTACTGGCACAGATGAGCATGGTCAAAAAGTACAAGCTGCAGCAGAAAAAAGAGGACTTCCCCCACAAGTGCATTGCGATGAACTTTGCGTTCGTTTTCAAGAAGCATGGAAAGAATTAAATATCGATTATGATATTTTTATGAGAACAACTTTTCCATATCACACAAAGGTAGTTCAAGACTGCCTGCAAGAGCTCTTTGATAAAGGTGATATCTATGCCCATGAATACGAAGGGTGGTATTCAGTTAGTGAAGAGATTTTCTATACAGAAAAAGATCTTGTAAACGGGAAAAGCCCAATGGGCAAAGATGTAACAAAGATCTCTGAAAAAAATTACTTCTTTAAAATGTCAAAGTATCAAGCAGCTTTGATTGATTACATTGATAAGAACCCTCTTTTTATTCAACCTGATGGTAAAAGAAGCGAGGTGCTTGGGTTTTTAAGACAGCCGCTTCAAGATCTGTGTATTAGTCGCCCCAAAGCAAGGCTATCTTGGGGAATTGAAATTCCTTTTGATAAGGATTTTGTTACCTATGTATGGTTTGATGCACTCCTTAACTACTGCTCCGCAATCGGTTTAAAGCAAGGTGAGGAACGGCAAAAGAACTTTGACCGTTTATGGCCTCATACAGTTCATTTACTCGGAAAAGATATCCTAATCACACACACCGTTTATTGGACGACAATGCTCATGGCACTTGGTCTTCCACTTCCAAAACAAGTTTTTGCACATGGATGGTGGCTCAATGATGATGGTGGAAAAATGAGTAAATCAGAGGGTAAAGTAGTGAGTCCTCTTGATATGCAAAACCTTGTTGGTACTGATCCGTTTCGCTATTTTCTTATTAGAGAAACAGTTTTAGGAAACGATGCTTCTTTTTCTCCACAAATTGTCGTTAATCGGATTAACAGTGAATTATCAAACAACTTGGGTAACCTATTAAGTCGAATTACCAATCTTGTTGAAAAATATTACGACTGTAAAAAACCAGCAGAGAAAGGTTTACTCCCTCAATCAAAGTTAATTCAAGAGTTAGCCTTATCAACAGCTTCAAAGGTAAAAGATGAAATTCTTCGAATGGCTCCTCAAGCTGCTATTGGAGTAGTTATTGAACTTTTAACTGCAACAAACAAATACATAGATGAGATAGCCCCTTGGAAACTGGTCAAAGAAGATAAAGAAAAAACAGGTGAATGCCTGAGCGTTTGCCTTGAGGTACTTCGCATTGCTGCAGTCCTCTTATCACCTGTAATGCCAGAAAAGTGCGAAAAAATACTTCTACAGTTTGGAATTTCAAAGAAGCCCACTCTTTCTGATGCACAGGTTTGGGGAGTGCTAAAAGAAGGGCTTGAGATTAAAAAAGAGGATATTTTGTTTCCTCGAATATCGTTAGGATAAGAGAGGCACAGAAAACCTCTACTAATGAAATTTTCAGTTATAACCATCTCATTTAACCATGCAGAGTTTATCGAAAAGACGATAACATCTGTACTTGATCAAAAATATCCAGACTTTGAGCATATAATTATTGATGGTGGCTCAACTGATGGAACAGTTGAAATTCTAAAAAAGTATCCTCACCTCAATTGGGTTTCTGAAAAAGATTCAGGGCTTTCCAATGCACTCAATAAAGGTATGAGGAAGGCCACTGGTGATATCATTGCATGGATTAACTCCGATGATTTCTATCAACCAGATGCTTTTCATTCAGTCGCTGAAGCGATGAAGAATAACGATATCGTTTTAGGCGATTCTTTTGAAGCTGATAGACAGGGTAATCCCATAAAAGTTATTTCAAATAAAGCTAGAACTCTTTTCGATCTTGAAAAATACTGGGTACCTAAAGCATGGCTTTCACAACCAAGTGTGTTCTTTAGTAGAAAAGCACTTGAATCAGTAAAACTTCCAAATGGAGAATACTTAGACGAAACGTTTAAGTATTCGATGGATTTTGATCTGTGGCTTCGACTAGCTGAAAAATATTCTTTCTTAAATTATATTCCAAAAACGCTCTCTTCTTTTCGAGTGTATGGTGACAATTTAACCGGTAAAACTTTCGCATCTCCTCAACGTGAACTAGGTAGAGCATTTCGCAAAAGCTATGCTCGCAGATTCCCTTCAGAGCGTCCTCATGAAGTCATTATACCAGTCTGTAAACTAACTAAGGAATTCGGGGCTCTCTTAGATCAACTGATTCAACAGCCGCTTCAAAATTTCCATATTACTGTTATTGATACACTTACTAATCCACAGGAAAGTAGCGCAATTAAAGATGTTATCGAGGAAACTGAGGAAATAACAACTCTTATAAATCTTCGATACAGAAAAGCATCCGGTGCAACACTTGAAGAGGCTTTAAAAATTGGGTTTACTGAAGCAGTTGGAAATATTCTCAGTATACTTCCTTCAACTGCATCAGTTGAGCATCATTTTTCGACACACATCATGAATATGTTTGCTCATGATGTGTATGGTGCAATTGTATATTTTAGCAACGATTCCCGTGATGCCTATTCAAGGCTCTGTAATATTGAAAGCGGTATCATTGATCCAAATGCACTTCTTAATAATCCGTTTGAATTTATCCCTTTTGGTATACGTAAGGGAATACTACCTGAAATTGGTGACCTACATGCGCAAAATCAATTTAACTTCCTCTCTGAAACTTTATTAAAAACAAATGCTAAAGGATGGTTAATACCAGGCGAAAAGAATTCTGGTGTGAGAAATGCTGTAATAGAAAGAGACAAAATCAACTCAGCGCTCTTTAATCCTTATCAAAAAGCAAAGCTCTTTCATGAATTACTTTTATTTGGGGAGAAAGAGCCTTTTCAATCAGTGCGTATTGAGTTGAGTTATGCACCTCGCTTTGACGTATCCGCATTGGAATCTGTTAAGCATCTCCTTGGCTCACTTCCTACTTCATGGTGGAAAATCTCGAAAGATACTACTGAAAATGAACTAAAACAGATAATCCAAAGCCATCAGCAGTTTGCTCCTGCTTGGTATTTTCTCGCACAA
Organism: Bdellovibrionota bacterium; assembly: GCA_044356295.1. Taxonomy (GTDB): domain Bacteria; phylum Bdellovibrionota_C; class UBA2361; order UBA2361; family JBIKWN01; genus JBIKWN01. The sequence goes on along the minus strand of JBIKWN010000028.1, from coordinate 1,255 downwards.
TACGGACTCAAGCGAAATGAAACTGCTTTTGCAAATGAAGCATTTAAAACTTTTAAACAGCTCCGTCCTGATTGGCCTTATGAATTAGTTTAGTTACAGACGAATGCAACTTGAATATCGACTGATGACGGAGCCCCTGCTGATCCAGTTAGTTGAACTGAAAGCCTATCACCTGCTGTTACTGATTCTGTATTAATTAAATCAGAGCATGGATTTTGTGAATCAGTAATAGCACATGTAATAGCAGTAGATGATCCATTTTCAAGAATCGTAATTGTTACCGATTCACCCGTTGCAATAGCTGTTGTTGCGCGAGCTCTTAAAGTTGAGGCAGTACATGTATTAACAATTAACTGATCAACTGCGCCTGAAGTTGCTGCATTAGGCTCAGAGGCTCCATTTATTCCGATAAATCTTGTTGCACTACTTGCTACGTTTACTGCGTTTGCTCGAATTGAGTACATTGCTCCACCTGAGATCCCAGTTACTCCACTTACTCCTGACAATCCACTTACACCAGCTACTCCTGAGACTCCAGACAGCCCACTAATCCCTGTTACTCCGGATACTCCTGATAGTCCACTTACTCCGATGATTCCTGAGACACCTGATAATCCACTCTCTCCTGAAACTCCACTTAATCCACTAACTCCAGTGACTCCGGATACTCCACTTAAGCCACTGATTCCAGTAACTCCTGATACTCCTGATACTCCTGATACTCCACTTACTCCAATCGATGCAAAGATTGACCAGTTCGTTGTATCTGTCGCTGGATCTACTATTGAATTATTTAAACTCGCTGTTATTAATATGTATGATGAGCCACTGAAACTTACTACATCTCCTAATATGTAGTTTGCTCCATTCGTCCATGCTCCTAATGGATTTATTCCTGATCCTAAGACTCCACTTACTCCAGATAAGCCGCTTATTCCAGTAATTCCACTTACTCCTGATAGTCCACTCACTCCTGATAAGCCGCTGTCTCCTGTTACTCCGGATACTCCTGATAATCCACTTATTCCTGTTACTCCAGAGACTCCGGACAATCCGCTAATACCTGTTACTCCGGATACTCCAGAAAATCCACTTATTCCAGTTATTCCTGATACGCCAGATAATCCTGACTCTCCAGATACTCCGCTTAATCCGCTAATACCTGTTACTCCGGATACTCCTGACAATCCACTTATTCCTGTGATTCCTGATACGCCGGATATTCCTGACTCTCCAGATACTCCGCTTAGTCCGC